>CALJMO010000044.1 GCA_937982065.1 uncultured Collinsella sp. | reverse complement strand
CAAGCCACCTGCTCGACGACCTGGCAGACCTCACCGACTCGTTCTACTTCATCGAGGCCGGCACGCTCGTGGAAAAGATCGAGTCGTCCTCGCAGACGCTCAAGCAGGAATACCTCGATACATACGAGGGAGGTGAATGACATGATAGGCAAGAGCTATGCAAAGATAGCGATTGTTGGCTTTGTACTTTGTCTTGCAATGGTGCTATGTGCATCATTTGCGAGGTATAGGTCCGAGCAGTCGTTCATCGATGGCGCTGAAAATGGGTTTGGCATAGATGGGATGTATGTCAACGATGGCGCGACCAAGCCGTCTATGGCGATTCTTGCAGGTGAAGATATGGAATGGCAAATCTGTAATGACGATGGCTCTTGTCTGAGTGGTCGTTTGGCCGCAACGAGCGACCCGAACTCGTTCGATCTTCTCGACAATGATGGAGCGGATTGCGGTTCTGTTCACCTTTCATATGCATCGCGAGACGGGATGGACGGCATTCTCTACGTCTCCCACGAGACTGGCGATTTCAAGATGCGTAGGACTAACCGAGTGCCGGCTTTTTTCGAGGAGTGAGAATTCCCGTCGGTCTGCCGATCAGGCCGCCGGGGTATCGAACCCCGCATTCATCCGTACACACGGATGAATGCGGGAAGTGTCCGGATGAAGTTGATAATCAAGGAAACAAAGCCGTTCTGCCTGGGACGGCTTTGGCCTGGACTTTAACTACAACATCGCAATCGACACTTATCAGCTCGCGCAACGCGCATGGCCAAATCTCGAACGCTGGTGCATGGAGGACCTTCGAGATTAACTGGACATCCAAAACGACGACGCACACCGCGTGCTCGCCGACTGCGAAGACGAGATGGCTGTCTACAATGCGATCAGAAACGGCGTGAAGTCCGGAGAGCTTTCTGTGGAACCGCCGCGCCGTCGCGCGAGCCGACCGGGCAACCCGGGCAATCTGGTCCCGGCTCTCCCGGTCGCATTCCTACGATATCGCCCCTAGATCACCAATGCGTCAGATAAAGAATGAGGCAATGGCTGTGACCACGCCTACGGCAGATGCAACGACTGCGCCCTTTTTCCTCTCCTTTAGTCCGACGAATAGGGTTGCCGTAAAGTAAAGGGCGGAAATGCAGGCTATGGCAAGCGAAACGAGTTCCTTGGGCGGTTTCAGCAAAAGGTCGCTAGCAAAGAGTAATGCAAGCAGGGCAAAGCCGATTGTGGTCAAGTATCTCGATTGAGTTTGCGACAGCATGGCAACTTCCTTTTAGAACATGCAAGTGAAAAGTCGGTACGATGTCATTGCGGTTGCAAACAAGCCGCCGCCGGGACCGGTTGTCACGAGACCGGCGATAACGCATTTTCTCGGTTTCCAGCTCATGACAGACCCCTCTCTCATGGTGCAACGTATACATTATGAGATATACACATTTTGTCCTATAAGCCCCAAGGATGACGATTCCAATACGGACGACGACACCAAAACCGGCATCGACGGCTCCATGGACGATTCGGATTCCAAATAGGCCCTGTTAGTTGAGCCACTTCTTTGCCGGTGTCGTATACGAGACCGCTATACCCGCGGCAATTGCCATCAGGCAGCTCGCGATGAATCCGAACTCATACTTCAAAACGTTTGTTGCGGTCAGGGCGATAATCAACACTGTCAGAATTTGCAGAATTATCGTTATTGCGAAGAGATTGATTCCTTGTTTGGCCGAAGTCGCTGAATGAGTTTGGCTTCGTTGATTCAGGTTGAGGCAGACAAGGAAAGCGACCAGTTCGCTTGATAAGGGGCCGACTACATAGAAAAAGATTGCGTCAATGAAGCCAATAGTGTTGTAAGTGTTGTAAGTTGTTTCGCCGGAAAACACAGCGTATAAAGCATATCCAAATCTTGGCTGATTCATGTATGAGTCCGAAAAGACGAAGAGCGTCAATATTGCTACTACCAGAAGTGCATTCAGGGCAAATCGTTTGCTTTTCATCGATCGCTCCTTCCGGCTGAACTTTATTATGTAATTATACAGCAGTCATTTGTTATTCAAAGAATTTGACTGTCTTAAATAACATGCACTTTCGCTGGAGGGTCGCTGTTTGGCGGCCCTCTTTTTTGCACAGGCGCAGTGGGATGGTAATATCGGGCGGGAGTCAGCCGCTCTGATAGAATCGTCCTTGCTGTCGGCAGCCCTCGTGCCGGGCAGAGCCCTCCATTTGATGGGAGGTGATGCCCATGACCGATTTCACCGAGCTCGTGAAGCTCCTGACCGCTATGGTCTCGCTCCTCACGGCCCTTGTCGGCCTTTCCAAGGCACTCAAGCAGGGCTCGAAGCCTAAAAAGAAAGGCCACCGTCGCTAAGACGATGACCCAACTTCATTAAGCAACGGCTCTGCCCAGCTCTCTACAACTTGGGCTGCCGTCGGCATCATTCTACCCTCCCGACAAGGAATTCGTCCATATTTCAAAAACCAAATTGCGTTTGCTATCGAAGTTCATTCATCGTCCATGTACATGAGCGGAACAGCGGAAACCGTTCGCTATGCTCCTGACCGTGCCAAAGAATTACTCGAAACGGGACCACGAGAGTACGATCGTTTGCCGGATAGCCGCCACTACGACGGATATCCTTGATAGTAAGCGCTAGAATGATTTTGCTCTTATGGAGCTCAGCCCCGGCTGGTAAACCTGACGTTCGGCGCGGTGTACGTGGACGCGCCTGGAGAGCTTGACCTCAAGTACGTTCAAGACTAGGGGCCTAAGCCCCCCCCCGCGCTCAAGCCTAGGCTTGAGAGGGCAGACTGGCAGGCAGCAACCGGGATATAAACGATTTAGGGGGAGTACTGGCGTACTCCCCTATTTTTTACTGAGTAGCCGAAAAAACGAGGCAACGAGAGGCGATTTAAGGTGCCTGAAAACAGGTACCCCTAGCGGGTATCCAAGTAGGTCTTTTTGGGGTCGTATTCGCGATTGTGTTAAGCCGTTTACCTGGGCGTTTGGTTTCGAATGGGCGTTTTGGCTATTTTTGCGGTGCGCTTGCCGCTGGGGTGTCATCGTCTGGGTCGTGAACGACATACCAGCTGTTGTGGTAATGGCAGATGTCGCGGCACGTACCGTCCCCGACGATCACGCGCCAGGACTCGGACCGCTTGTTCCTGCCGAGCGCCCACGAACGGGAGCTGTAGGACTCGATGCGGTCGAACGGGTAGACGGTGCCGTCGTACCATTTGATGCCCCACGGGGCGTACTCGCCGTCGGGGCGGCACTCGACGAGGGCCGTGACCAAACGTATCGACTTATCGCTCTCCCCCACGACGGCACCCCTCTCGAATCAATAACGAACGCGTGTTCTATAATAGCGTAATCACGATTGTTGACCATCGGTGCGGTTGCCGCTGCGGCAAGACCGGAGCAGAATTATGGAATAGCCCTACGCTCGGCAATGTATCTACAAACCCTGAGCGAAGGGAGTGTCGCAAATGCATGCAGCGGCAGTTAACCTTCGGGGGGGGGGTATCTCCTAGGAGTACCCGCCTCCGAGGACAGTCAATCATCGAGTACGTCCTGATCATCGCGATTATCGGCCTGGTGATCGTGTTCGCGGGACCCGGCGTGGCCGGGGCCATCCGTAACCAGTTCAACCTGGTCGGCAACACGGTGAACAGCGGGACGGCCGGCGGCGTAGAGGGCGGCGGCGCGTCCGGTGGAGGCTCCGCCGGGGCCGGTTCCGCGACCGTCCAGGCGGCTATCGCCAAGGACGCGAAGGACTGGACGCTGGATGAGCAGAAGGCCGTGGCCGAGGACATCGCCGCGAAGGGCGAGGCGTCGCCCGCCTACGCGAAAGCTAAGGCCGCAATGGATGCAGGGACGAAGTTCTCGATGAAGCTCACCGACGGACAGACGCTCAAGTACCGAATCATCGGGATCAACCATGATGACTTGGCGGACGGGTCTGGTAAGGCTGGACTGACATTTCTTACGACATCAACAGGCATTCGGTCTCAAATGAACGCAACGAAAATGAACGAAGGCGGCTGGGAGAAGTCCGACTTGCGCCGGAAAATGAATTCCGGCGAGATTTGGAATCTAATGCCCTCCGAGTTCAAGTCCAAAGTGAAGCCTGTGACGAAGCTCACAAACAACATCAATGGTGACTACACCGGTAGGAATGTCACCGCAACAAGCGATAGGTTATTTCTGCTCAGCTGCTATGAGATCGTGCCGCAATCCTATGGCTGGGGCACTCACTATCCATGGACTTTCTCTGAGGGCTTCCAGTACGAGGCCTTTAAAGACAAGGTGTCTGGCAGCGGGACGACCAACGATTGCCTGAACATCGGCGTTTCTTGGTGGGAGCGTACGGTCTATATCAACAGTGAAAGTACCTTTAGCTCTGTTTGGAGTGGCTCCGGCCACGCCTCGTATAGCATGTATGCATCGGATTCGTTATGCGTCTGCCCCGCTTGGTGTTTCTAGCCTGTCTTCTAGCATGGTTAGTGAAAAGCCCGCACGATTGAACTGCGCCCCAAATCTTGGACGCCCTAAATAGCGACTAGGCCGCGAGGGCCTGATTCCGGTACTCCTCCGTGGTCAGGCCCTTCAATCTTACCTGCCTCCGGCTCGTGTTCCAGTGGACTATGTATTCCTCCAGGTCGCGTTTGAAATCCTCGAACGTCTTCCACTCGCGGCCCCTGTAGAACTCGTCCTTGACGTGGCCGAAGAGCTGCTCGGTGGCGGCATTGTCGATGCAGTTCGCCTTCCTGGACATGCTCTGGACGATGCCGGCGGCCTCGAGCCTGGATGTGTACGAGGCGTGCTGGTACTGCCAGCCCCGGTCCGAGTGCATGGTCGGGGCGGCGCCCTCGGGGATCTTGGACAGCAGCTCGTCGAGCATCCTCGCCTGCTGGGCCATGTCGGGCGTGGTCGATATGTCGCTCGCCACGATCTCCTTGGTGCAGAAGTCCAGCGTCGGGGCCCAGTAGGCCTTGCCGCCGGCCACCTTGAACTCGGTGACGTCCGTCCCCAGCTTCCGCCACGGGGCCCCGGCGTCGAAATCCCTCGCGATCACGTTCTCGAACGTCCTGCCGACGACGCCCTTGTACGAGTTGTACCTGTGGTAGGCCGTCTCGCGTCTGATGCCGCAGCGAATCCCCATCTCGCGCATCATCTTGAGCACGGTCTTGTCGGCTATCACGGCCCCCTCTTCCGCCCTGAGGCACATCGCTATCTGCCGGTGCCCGCAGCCGTTGGCGGTGCGCGAGAAGATCTCGGCGGCCGCCTCCCGGAGCTCGGGGCGCGTGGGCCTCGGCGGGTGCGCGAGGGCGTAGTAGTAGGTCGACCGCTTGAGCTCGGCGCATGCGAGCAGGTGCCCGAGCGCGTGCCCCTCGGCGCGCAGGGCCGCGACCGCTTCGGCCTTCGCCCTGGTCAGAGCCCGTCCCTCTCGACCAGGGCGCGTAATTTTTTTAGGTAGGCCACCTCGGCCTCGAGCCTACGGCACCGCTCCTCGAGCTCCTCCTCGCGGGTCCGCGGCCTCGCCCTGGAACCGCTCGGCCGGCCCTTGGGCCTCGGGCGCAGGGCCTCCGCGCCGCCCCGGCGGTATAGCGCGCACCACTTCTTGAGCGGCGACATCGACATTATGCCGAACGCCGCCATCGCCTCGGTCTTCGTCATGCCGCCGTCGACGACGGCGGAGGCGGCGGCGACCTTCTGCTCGTATGTGTACCTGCCCTGCTTTCCGTCCATGCGCAGCAGCACCTCGCTCCCGAACGCGCGGTATATCTCCTGCCATCTTCTCACGGCTTCCGCGGGAAGCGAAAGGGCAATCGCGGCAGATTTATACCCGTGCCCGAGCTCGAAGAGCCCTATGGCCGCCTTCCTGGCCTCGACATCATGCTTCACCCTCAAATCAACGCGCATAAAGAAAGCCTCCCATTTCTCATGTCCAAGAAATGGGAGGCAGTTCAGATTCCGCGCGGGCTTTTCTTTTGGCAACCGAGCGAACGGTTTGAGGCACGTGGCGCAGGTAATCGAATTGAGGGGAAATGGGGCCCTACAGCGGCTCTCAGAGCGTCTACTGCACTCCCCCACGAGCTCCGTTGCCGCTGCGGCAAGACCAGTGCAAATACTTGGAATAGCCCTACGCTCGGCGATGTATCTGTTAACCCTGAGCGAAGGGAGCCGCATATGCATGCAGCGGCAATTAACCTTCGGGGGGGGGTATCTCCTAGAGGTACTCTTCTCCGAGGACAGTCAATCATCGAGTACGTCCTGATCATCGCGGTTATCGGCCTGGTGATCGTGTTCGCGGGACCCGGCGTGGCCGGTGCCATCCGCAACCAGTTCAACCTGGTCGGCAACACGGTGAACAACGGGACGACCGGCGGCGTCGAGAGCGGAGGAGCGTCCGGCGGCGGTTCCGCCGGGGCCGATTCCGCGACCGTCCAAGCGGCCGTCGCCAAGGACGCGAAGGACTGGACGCTCGAGGAGCAGAAGGCCGTGGCCGAGGACATCGCCAAGGATGGCACGGCTTCTCCCGCATACGCCAAGGCGAAGGCAGCGATGGATGCGGGGACGAAATTCTCCGTCAAGTTGACCAATGGCGAGACGCTCGAGTACCGCATCGTCGGCATCAACCACGACGACCTCGCGGACGGCACCGGCAAGGCGGGACTCACATTTGAGGCGACCAACGGCGCAATGGGCAAGCAGCGCATGAGTGACTCATATTACAATTTCGGCGGATGGGAGCATTCCGAGCTGCGCGGCCGCCTCAACTCCGGCGACCTCTGGGCGCTCCTGCCGGCTGAGATCCAATCTAGGGCGAAAGCCGTCACGAAAATGACCGACAACAAGTTGGACACATACCCCGGCACCGTGACGGCCACGACCGACAAGGTCTTCCTGCTCTCGACGACCGAGGTCTACGGAAACCTCCAGGCCAATGGGCACCTCCAGTCCGACGGCTCCCAGTACGAGTATTACGCCTTCAAGGGCGTGACGCAGGAAAAATTTTCCGGGGCTTCGTCCGGCTCTAGCCACTGGACTCGCTCCGTATGTCTGGATGGCTCCCAGTACTTCCGCTATGTCCATAGCAACGGTGACTGGAGCAACCACGGCTACACGGCAACCGACTTCGTGTTTCCCGCTTGGTGTTTCTAGACAGTTTGTCCTATAAGCTGACATATGGATAAAGGCCCGTGCTATCCTGCGCGGGCCTTTCTTTTAGCAGCAGAACGAAGGGGTTTGAGGTTCATAGCACAGGTTATCGAGTTGAGGAGAAATGGGGTCATACAGCGGCTCTCAGAGCGCCTGCCGCACTCCCCCGCCATTACCTCTGCGGCGTCCTCGTATAGAGCTCATCCTGTTTGGCGTTTCGTTGCAACAGCCCACTTGTCCACCGATCAAGTGAACTACTGGAATAAATACAGCGACACGCTTGTTCGTTACAGTCGTTATACCTATGTAAATCGCCGCGATAAATACAGCCTGTACTCGGCTGTATACCAGCTACGCGTATGTAGATTCACATCGCGGTAATAAATCGGCTCAAGCGTGTGCAAAACACGCAAGTAACCGCAAAAAGCGAATATCGCGCAGCTAGATTTTGGCGTCCTGTTGCTTAATCAAAATTAAGCAATTGCTTAAAACAAAAAAGGTCAGGCACTAGGTGCCTGACCTGCAAACTTCTGGTCGGGACGACTGGATTCGAACCAGCGACCCCTTGACCCCCAGTCAAGTGCGCTACCAAGCTGCGCCACGTCCCGAAGCTTTTGTTTGTTGCTCTGCTCTCGCTCGCAACAGGGAATATATTAACCCGAAACTTTGCCCTTGTGCAAGAACTTTTTTAAATATTTTGAAGCAAGTCCAAAATTGTATTTGCGAGCTGGGGTTTTGTTAGCACGGGGAGTTCTTGCGTGCCCGCTGTGCTTACAATCCAGGCCTTGTTAGTGTCGGTTCCAAAGCCCGAATCGGCGCGTGAGACATCGTTGGCGATAATGGCATCGCAACCTTTGCGTGCCAATTTGCGCTCGGCGTACTCGACAACGTTATCGGTCTCGGCCGCAAAGCCGATCACGCATCGCTCGCCCTTCTGGCGCGAGAGCTCGGCCAAAATATCGACCGTTTCGACCAGTTCGATGCGATCCAAGCGCTCGTTGGCCTTTTTGAGCTTATGGTCGGCAGGAGCGGCGGGTGTGTAGTCGGCGACGGCGGCCGCACAAATTGCCGCTTCGGCCGTCTGGAAGGCGCTCAGGGCCGCCTGGAGCATCTCTGCGGCGGTCTGCACGCGCACGCACTCCACGCCGCGGGGAACATCGAGCGATGTCGGTCCCAACACGAGCGTGACCGCAGCGCCGCGGCGTGCGGCCTCCCCTGCCAGGGCGATGCCCATCTTGCCCGACGAACGGTTACCGATAAAGCGCACAGGATCGATCGGTTCGTGCGTGGGTCCGGCGGTGATGACGATGCGCTTACCTGCCAGGTCCTGAGGCGCGGGGTTGAGCACATCGCAGACAGCCTCGATGATGTCCTCGGGCTCACTCATGCGGCCCGTGTCCACGTCGCCGCAGGCAAGGTAGCCGCTGCCGGGACCCACCACATGGACACCGCGCTCGCGCAGCGTGGCCATGTTGGCCTGCGTCGCCGGCGCCTTCCACATGCCATTGTTCATGGCGGGGGCGATCACGATGGGTCGCGGCGTGGCAAGCAGCGTGGTGGAGATGAGGTCATCGGCGATTCCGTTGGCCATCTTAGCGATGATATTTGCCGTGGCAGGCGCCACGACCACCAGGTCGGGCTCCTGCGCGAGCGAAATGTGGTGGATGGGGTCGGAGGGGTCGTCGAACAGACCCACTGCGACCGGCTCATTGGTGAGCGCGCGGAAGGTGAGCGGGCCCACAAACTCGGTGGCATGCTCGCTCATAACGACCTTAACGCGTGCGCCGCGCTTTTGCAGCAGACGCACGATATTGCACGACTTATAGGCGGCGATCCCGCCGGTAATGCCCAGCAGGATCGTTTTTCCCTCAAGTAGCATTGAATTGTTGGGTGCCGCCGTCATCGTTAGGCTTCCTTGCTAGGGAGCACGAGCAGGCGGTGGCAGTACGGGCAGTGCGTAATCTCACTGCCGTCATGGTTGAGGTCGCTCATGGACGACGCCTGCAGCGCGGTGTGGCAGACCGTGGGGATGTTGCCCTGAATGGTTTCGACGGCCAGGCCACGGAACTGCTTGAGCAGACGTTCGTAGTCGGTGAGCACGTCGGCGGGCAGCGTGGCAGCAAGCGCGGTACGCTCCTTGGTGGCGGCGTCAATTTGAGCCTGCAGGTCGGCGGCCTTGGCACGAGCGGCCTTGGTATCGGCCTTCACGCCCTCCTCGAACTTGGCGATGATGGCCTGCGCACGGGCCTCGCGGTCGAGCGCCTCCTTGTGGGCGACTACGACGTCCTTGCGAGTGTGCTCGATCTTGTCCAGACGCTTGGCCAGGGTGGCGAGCTCGTTCTCCAGGTCCTGAACCTCGCGGTAGTCAGAGCCGTCAACGTGGCGCTTCTTGGCGGCCTCGATGGCGTTATTGGTCTGAATCTCGGTGGTGTTGAGGTCGTCGAGCTCAATGTCCAGATCCTTGCGCTGGGCGTAGAGCTTGGTCATCTCGGCCTTGAGCTTCACATAGGTCTTGCGCTTGGAAGCGAGCTCCTTGAGCTCCGGCATATTGGCAAGTTCGCTCTTGTTGCGGGCGAGCTCCAAATCGATCTGTTGCAGCTTGAGTAGCGTAGCGCCGGCGCTCATAAGTTCTCTCCTTTTGTCACAGTCCACCATTGGCAAGGGTTCAGTATTTTAATCGTATGACGGGGGTCGACCCCGGCGTCAACCGCAGAGTTCATCAAGATATCCACGAACGGCTCCTCGGAGCGATCATGGCCGAGCAAGATCACCGGCAGTCCGCGCAACGCAAGGTCTTGCGCTACGTGGTAGCCCGCCTCGCCCGACACGACAACGTCCGCGCCCGCGGCGATGGCAAGCTCTCCAAAGTCACCCAGGGAGCCGCCCAGAATGGCGACGGTCCGGCACGGGTAATCGGCCTCGCCCCATACGCGGGGGTCGCTGCCAAACGCCGCTGCGGCGCGCGCGGCAAGGTTACGCAGGCTGCAGGGGTCGTTCAGCGTTGCAAGCGCGCCCAGGCCGGTCGCTTCGGGGTCGTCCACGTGCTCCAACGAGCTCATGGGCTCAGCGCCCAGCAGCTCACTCAGGCGAACGCGCGCTTCGTGCGAGCGGTCCAGGTTGGTGTGAAGCGAGATGATGCTCACGCCGCAACGAGCTGCCTCGTACAGCGCCGCGCTGCATTGGGGACGTGTGGCATCCGCCGGACAAAAGGCCTCAGGCGCCTTGATATAGATGGGATGATGCGTTAGCAGCACATTGGCGCCGGCCTCCTGGGCGCGGTGCACATTGGCTTCGGTCGCATCGAGTGCGCAGGCAACACCGGTAATCTCAGCGGCAGGGTCGCCAACGGAGAGTCCTGCATGGTCCCAACTCTCGGCATCGGTCTTGGGATAGCGTGCCAGCAGGGCACGCTCGAGCTCGGCGACGATCATGCGGCACCCACGATCGAGAGCAGCGTCTGGGCAAACTCGTCCAGATCGTCCGGATTCACGCGGTCATCAAAGGAAATGCGCAGTGCGCCCAATGCCTGCTCGCGACCGATGCCCATCGCGCTCAAAACGTGACTGGGGTCCATATTGCCGCTCGAGCATGCCGAGCCTGCCGATACCTCAAAGCCGGCGGCGTCGAGCTTGATGATGAGCTCCTCGGAGTCCATGCCATCAATGTAGATCGATACCATACCCGGCAGACGATCGGCCTGCGCGTAGTCGCCCATCGTGGCGTGAATGCGAGGATGGGCCGTAAGCGTGGCATAGAGCTTATCGGATAAGGCCTGCAGCGTTGTGCGCTCCTGGGCTACATGGGGCGCTAGCGTGCGGGCGGCAGCGGCAAAAGCCAGCTGGGTACGCAGGTCCTGCGTACCCGCGCGACGTCCGGCTTCCTGTCCGCCGCCAAAAATGCGGGGGCGCAGTGGCGTGCGGGTCTTAACGTAAAGCGCGCCGGATGCCACAGGACCGCCAATTTTATGGGCGGCGACGGACATGGCCTCGACGCCCAGCTCGGCGGCATCGAGCGGAATGTGCAGATACCCCTGGATGGCATCGGTGTGGAACAGGGCGCCCACGGTATGCGCGGCCGCGGCAAGCTCGCGGATGGGCTGCACCACGCCGGTCTCGTTGTTGGCAACCATGATGCTCACGAGCGCCACGTCGTCGCCTAGTAGCTCGACAAGCGCGGCAGGCTCAATGTAGCCTGCACGGCAGGGCTGCACCAGGTCGACGGTAAAGCCGGCAGCACGCAGCAGCGGCAGGTTGTCCAGAATCGAATCGTGCTCGATGGCAGATACGATCACGCGGTTACGCTTGCGATCGCGCTGACGAGCGCCCTCGGCAAGACCGACCAGCGCCAGCTGGTTGGCTTCGGTGCCGCCGTTGGTCAAAACAATCTCGGACGGGCGAACGCGTGCGCCAAAGCTGCGGGCAATCTCGCGACGCGCCACTTCCAGGCGTGCAGCGGCCTTGCGGCCGAGCGAATGCAGCGAGTTGGGGTTGACGCCGGCAAGCTCGCTGTCGTCGTACTCGCGCTGCGCAAGGCGCGCCTCGGCGCGCATGGGCGTCGAGGCGGCATAGTCAAGATTCACGGGTATGCGGTTTTGACCTGCGGTCATAAGGTTTTATGCCTCCTGTGCGGCCTCGTTGCCCAGCTTCTGCAGCAGCGCAACCTCGGCAGCGGGATCTTCGGACTTAAATACGGCGGAACCTGCGACGAGCACGTTGGCGCCAGCCTTGACGACCTCGGCGATGTTCTTGGAAGAGATACCGCCATCGACCTCGATGAGAGGCGAAACGCCGTGACGCTCGCACATGGCCTTGAGCTCGTGCAGTTTGGCAATGGTACCGGGGATAAAGCTCTGGCCGCCAAAGCCAGGGTTCACGCTCATGAGCAGCACCATGTCGACGACGTCAATGATGCTCTCGAGTACGCACACGGGGGTGGCGGGGTTGAGCACCACGCCGGCCTTGACGCCGCGCTGCTGCAGATGGGTGAGCGTGCGGTGCAGGTGCGTGGAAGCCTCGTAGTGCACGGTGATCATGTCGGCTCCGGCGTCGGCGTACCAATCGACCGTCTCGTCGGGGTTCGACACCATCAGGTGCGCGTCGACCGGCACATCGGTGGAGCGCTTGACGGCCTTAAGGATGTCAACGCCAAAGGTGAGGTTGCCGGTAAAGTGGCCGTCCATGACGTCGAAGTGCACAAGGTCGGCACCGGCGATCTTGTCGAGTTCGCCCTTGAGGTTGGCCATATCGGCCGAAAGGATGGACGGAGCGATTTTAATGGAACTCATGGTAGTAGCCTTTCTGCGCTAGTCGGTGAGTCCGTAGAACTCTTGAGAAGGGACGCGGTCGGTGAGAATCTCGAGCGCCCTATCCAAAGTAACACCGTTGTAGAGCGTTTGCTCCACGGCAAAGGTGAGCGGAATGTCTACGCCCAGCGAACGGGCGAGTTCGCTCACGCTGCGGGCGGCGACGGCGCCCTCGACAACCATATGCGTGCGCGTCTGGTACTCGTCGAGCGAAACGCCGTGGGCAAACTCGTAGCCAAAGGTGCGGTTGCGCGAATGCTCGGAGGTGCAGGTGGCAATGAGGTCGCCCATGCCGGCAAGTCCCATGCAGGTCATAGCTTGACCGCCGCGGGCGTGCACCAGACGGCTGATCTCGGCCAGGCCGCGCGTCATGATGAGGGCGAGCGTGTTGTCGCCTGCGCCGGAGCCGGCGGAAATGCCGCACACGATGGCGATGACGTTTTTCATGGCGCCGCAAACCTCGACGCCGGTCATGTCCTGCGACAGGTAGATGCGGAAGGCCGTGGATAGGAGCAGGTTCTTAAAGGTCTCCCCTACCTGCGCGTCTTTGCTGGCGATGACGGCGGCAGAAAGTCCGCCGCGGCAGATCTCCTCGGCATGGTTGGGGCCCGAGAGCGCCGCCACGCGCGCCTCGTTGCCGATCTCGCTGGCGATGACCTCGCTCATGAGCAGGCCGGACTCGGGCTCAATGCCCTTGGTGAGGCAGAGCACCGGGGTGTCGGCGGCGATGAAGGGTGCTGCCTGATGACATACGCTGCGCAGGTGCGTGGAGGGCACGGCAAAGATGATGGCCTCGGCGCCGTCGAGCGCCTGCACCAGGTCCGTGGTGGCGACGACGTTGCCGGGCAGCTCGTAGCCCACCAGATACCGGGGGTTACGGTGCTCGCCGTTAATGCCGGCGGCCGTCTGCTCGCTATGGGCCCACATGGTCACGCGCTCGGCCCGCGCGGCGGCAAGGCCGGCGACGGCGGTTCCCCAGGAGCCGGAGCCAATCAGCGCAACATTCATGACTCTCTCCTACTTATCGTCGGGCTCGGTGACGCGCTTGGTAAACGAGAGCTTGGACTCCTTACCGGTCATGAGCTTTTTGATGTTCGCGCGATGGGCCCACACTACGGTAATGCCGATCAGCGCCATGCAAAACTTAAGTCCGAGGCTGCTGTACGGAAAGACCGCGCAGGCAGCGATGGGAAGACCGATGGCCGCGGCAAGCGAGCCCACCGACACAAACTTGGTGATGGCGACGGCCACGATAAACATGCCCAGCAGCGACAGGCCAATAGGCCAGTACCAGGCGAGGATGACGCCCAGACCAACTGCGATGCCCTTGCCGCCATGGAAGTTGAGGTAGGGCGAGAAGATATGGCCCCACACGGCTGCCAGGCAGATGACGCCGAGCATCCAGTCGCCGGCGGCACCGGGGGCCATAATGCTCACGGGGAAGCCATAGCCCACGCTCGCGATGAGCGGACGCGCGATAAGGACGCAGATGGCGCCCTTAAGGCAGTCGAGCAGCAGCGTGAGCGCGGCCACCTTGGGGCCGGCTACGCGCAGGGCGTTGGTGGTGCCGATGTTGCCGGAGCCCGCCTTGCGAATGTCCGTGTGGTTGAACACGCGGCCCAGGATCAGGCCAAACGGAATCGCTCCGATAAAGAACGAGACCACGGCGCAGATGGCGGTCAGCAGGATCGGATTAAGCATCCTTTTGCTCCTTCTTCCTAAAGAAGAGTCGAATGGGCGTACCGGAAAAATCGAAGGTCGAGCGCATGCGGTTCTCCACGTAGCGCTGGTAGGTGTCGTTGACCAGGTCGCTGTGGTTGACAAAGAACGTAAACGTCGGCGGGTTGACGCCTGTCTGGGTCACGTAGTGCATACGCAGGCGGCGCTTGCCGTCCACCACGGTATGACCGAACTCGCGCAGGTCGGTGAGGAACGTGTTGAGGCGCGAGGTGCTGATCTTTTGCGAGCGCGTCTTTTCGGCGGCGTCTACCATTGCCCAGATCTTCTCGACGCTGCGGCCGGTCAGGGCCGAGATGCGTAGGTACTGGGCCCAGGGAGCCATAACGCCCAGACGGCGGTCGATGGTCTCCATGCAGGCCTCGCGCTTACGGTCGTCGTCGAGCAGATCCCACTTGTTGAGCAGGACTACGATGGCGCAGCCGCGCTCGATGGCCAAGCCCATGACCTTCTGGTCCTGCTCGGTGACGCCCACGGAGGCGTCGACGACGAGCAGCGCCACGTCGGCACGGTCGATAGCGCGCAGGCCGCGGACCATGGAGTAGTACTCGATGTTCTCGTACACGGTGCTCTTCTTACGGATACCCGCAGTGTCGACCATGCGGTAGTGCTTGCCGTTGCGCTCGACGACCGTGTCGATGGCGTCGCGCGTGGTGCCGGCAATGTTGGACACGATGGAGCGGTCGGCGCCCAGGATGCGGTTGAACAGCGAGGACTTACCGGCGTTGGGGCGGCCGATGATAGCCACGTTCAGCGCATCGGGGAACTCGTCGGCGATCTCGTCCTCCTCCTCGGGCAACAGGGCCACGATATCGTCGAGCAGGTCGCCCGTGCCATGACCATGCAGGGCCGAGAGCGGCGTGGGCTCACCGATGCCAAGCGAATAGAACTCCCAGATGCTGTCGTTCTCGCGATCGGGGTTGTCGAGCTTGTTCACCAGCAGAAAGACCGGCTTGTCGCAGCGCTTGAGCATGCGAGCGACCGACTCGTCCTCCTCGGTGACGCCGGTGCGGCCGTCGACCACAAACAGGATGACGGCGGCTTCCTCGGCGGCGGCGAGGGCCTGGTCGCGAATGGACGTGGCGAAGACGTCATCGCTCTTGAGCGGTTCGATGCCGCCCGTGTCGACGATGGTGAACTCGCGGCCGTTCCAATCGGCCGTGTGGTACGAGCGGTCGCGCGTGACGCCGCGGGACTCGTGGACGATGGCGTCCGAGGTCTGGGCCAGGCGGTTAACGAGCGTGGACTTGCCCACGTTGGGGCGTCCGACGACGGCGACGATAGGTTTCATCTGCTCTCCTTTAATGGGTAGGGTCAGTGGAAGTGTTAGAGTCTGCGGGCACAATGCCAAGGATGCGCTCCAGGGTATCGAGCAGCTCATGCGGCATGGTCGACACCACATGAACCTCGGCGCCGCGACTGGTAAGACTTGCGAGTAAATCGTCACGATGATACTCGTCAAGCGTCATGCCGTCAGCGTTGAACATGAGCTTAGGCACAAAGAGCATAACCCCCGACAGATCTTGGGGCAGCTGCTCCAGAATGTCACACGCGACGATGAGGCCGGTCACGTCCACGTTGCCGCCAAAGTAGCGGTTCTTGATGGCTGTGACGGTGCCGGCGAGACCATACGGCGACTCCACAAAGCGCGCCACGGTGTCGCGTGCACTGGCGCCCGAGAGGCACAGCAGGTGTTGGCTGCGGGCGTCGATGGCCTCGCGGACGCGGGCCAGACGCTCGGCGTCGGCGGCAAGCACGTCGTCGGTCTCGTCCAGATACGAGCGGATCATGCCAATGCCGTCGTAGTACTGCGGGTAACCGTCGTAAAAGTCTGCCTCGGGAGGATCGATGCCGGCGTCCAGATAGAACTCGTCGCTCATCTGGAAGGTGTGGCGGCCAAAGCGCTCATAGGCGCGGTCCTGGAACGGTCGAATCATGGCGATGGTCTCGCGCGCTAGCTCGGGTTTGTCGCTGTAGGACCAGCTAAAACGGTTCTGATGCTTGGTAAAGCCGAGCGGCACGATGCCCAGGCTCGTGATCTGCTCATGTTCCTCACAGAAGCGCAGGGTCTTTTCCAGCTCCTCGCCGTCGTTCATGCCGGGGCACAACACGATCTGCGCATGAATCTCTATGCCGGCGGCCATGATGGCCTCGAGCACATCCATGCCGCGCTGGGCGTTGCGGCCCATCATGCGGCGGCGGACGTCGGGGCTTACGGCGTGGACCGACACGTTCATGGGGCTCATGTTGCGTTGGATGACGTTTTGCACGTCCTCGTCGGTGAGGTTCGTGAGCGTGACAAAGTTGCCCTGCAAAAAGCTTAGGCGATAGTCGTCATCGCGAATATAGAGCGTGGAGCGGCCGCCCTTGGGGAGCATCGTCATAAAGCAGAACACGCAGGCGTTCACACAGGTGCGCATGCCATCGAAGATAGGGCCATCGAACTCAAGGCCCCAGTCCTCTCCTGGGAAGCGGTCGAGCTCGACGGAGGTGACGGTGTTGTCGCGCGGATCGAAAACCTCCAGGTCGACGGTATCATCGTCGGCCTCCCAGAGCCACACAATCATGTCGGTGAGCTGCTCGCCATTGACCGTGAGCACGCGCATGCCCGGCTCGATGCCCACATCCCATGCGGGCGATTCGGGACGCACGTTCTTAACGAGCGCGCCCTCACCCGGCTCGGGGTCGCGGCTGCGCCCGTAATCGGCCACCTCGGCGGCGTATGCGGGTACGGTCTGGTCCATGGTTAGCGGCAAAGCTCCTTGATGCGCGTGACGGCGCGTTCGATGTGTTCTTGTGGGGTGGAGGCTCCGGCAGTGATGCCGATGTGGTGAGCGTCGGTAAACCACGCGGCCTGGAGCTCGGAAGCTTCCTCGATGTGATACGTGCGCTCGCAGGCGTCTGCGCAAATCTGCGCCAGGCGGCGGGTGTTGCCCGAGTTCTTGCCGCCCACCACGACCATGCAGTCGCAGCGGTTGGCAAGTGTGGCTGCTGCCTGTTGACGCTCACTCGTGGCGGCGCAGATGGTGTTGATCACACGCAGCTCCTGCACGCGCGGGGTAATGGAGGCCACGACTTTGGCCAGGTTCTGCGCGGTTTGGGTGGTCTGCACAACCAGGCCCACCTTGCCCTTGATCGGCAGCGCGTCCGCATCGGCGGCGCAACTCACGACCTGCGCGTCATCGCCGGCATGGCCCAGGATGCCCTCCACCTCGGGGTGACCTGGCTCGCCTACGACCACCACGCGGTAGCCCTCGCGCACCAGGCGCTCGGCTGCAACATGGACTTTCTTTACGTAGGGGCAGGTGGCGTCTATGACGTTAAGGCCACGCTCGCGAGCGGCATCGATCACCTGCGGCACCACGCCGTGGGCGCGGATGATCACGGTGCCGGTTGTGGCATTATCCAAGTTCTCGGCCAGGCCAACGCCTGCCTCATCAAGCTCGCGCACCACGATGGGGTTATGGATGAGCGGACCCAAGGTATGGACCTGAGCGCACTCCCCTGCCTGCGGCGCGGCGGCCAGCGCCATATCGAGCGCACGCTGTACGCCGTAGCAAGTGCCGGCGTGGGCGGCGATCTCGGTGGTGGGCGCATTTGCCTGGTCAGACGCAGCCGCGGCGGTGTTCGTCACGTTCTCGCTCATGGCTAGAACCTGCCCGGATGCTCGGCGCACAGGTCGTCTCGCATGGCGTAGACGCGGCTCATGGCCTCGGACTCAAACCATTCCAGGCGCTCCGTGCGCTTAAGCCCAGCCGGTGCGTCGGAAAGCGAGACGGCCTTGCCGGCGCGGATCCAGCACTTCTTGGGACGCATGATCTTTTTGCCCGCGGGCGTGATGTCGGACCAGCCGCAGATGGCGAGCGGGTTCACAGGTGCCTTGCCCATCTGGGCGATGAGCGCAAAACCGCCGTGGACCTCGGGTTTGATCTCGCGCGAGCGGATGCGCGTGCCCTCGGGGAAGATCAGAACGTCCTCGCCGCGCTGCAGCGCATGCTGGGCGGCGCGCAGGCACTTCATATCGGCAGTACCACGCTCCACGGGGATGCCGCCAACGCGGCTAAAGGCCCAGCGCACAATCTTGCTCTTGGCGAACTCGGACTTAAAGATGGGACGAATGCGGCGGCCCCCAAAGAACAGCGCCGTCTCCACGGCCAAGAGCTCGGCCATCGAGGTGTGGTTGCAGATGACCACGCTGCCGCGGCCGTCCTGGCGCTCAAACAGCAGATCGGCATCCTCGACCTTCCAACGCCACATGAGCTTGGAGAAGGCCCAAAGGATTGCCATGACCACGAAAACGGTGCCGCGGATGAGCGCTGGAAACTCTGCATAAGGAGCGTTGTAATAATCCTCGGGCGTCTGCTTAAACAGGCGCATGGGCTACCTCCTTTGGTTGATGAGGCCCTCGATAATGCGGACGACCTCGTCGATGGTGTGGGCGGTGGAGTCGACGTGCAAGGCGTCCTCGGCGGGCACGAGCGGGGCGACCTCGCGGCTGCTGTCGAGCTTGTCGCGCTGCTTAAGGGCGTCGAGGGTCTCGTCGACCTCGGCTTCGAGCTGCTCGGACGTGAGCGGCTGGGCGTCGTTTTGGTGACGCTGCAGCACGCGGCGGCGGGCGCGCTCACGCGGGTCGGCGGTCAGGAAGACCTTGACCTGCGCGTTAGGGAACACGACGGTTCCGATGTCGCGACCCTCGGCCACGATATCGCGGTCCTCGGCTGCGCGGCGCTGGTGGATGAGCATGGCGGCGCGCACGCCCGGGTAGGCCGAGACCTTGGACACGTTGGCGTCGACCTGCGGGGTGCGAATGGCGGCCGAAGCGTCCTGGCCGTCGATGGTCAGGCGCGTATCCTCACCGGTGCCGTTGGTAAAGCGAATTTCGATCTGCTCGGCGAGGGCGTCGATGGCCGCCTCGTTATCCAGGTCGATGCCGCGATCGAGCGCGGCGAAGGTGACGGCGCGATACATGGCGCCCGTGTCGAGCTTGTTAAAGCCCAGCTGGCGGGCGATCTCCTTGGCGATGGTGGACTTGCCGGAACCGGCGGGGCCGTCGATAGCGACGATCATGCAATGCTTCCTTTCGATGGTTGGCGTGCTGGTATGGTTCGCGGGCGTTGGGGCGCGGCGGGTTGCCTAGCCGGTGTAGCGCTCGCGGTAGGTGTTGCGCTTGGGTGCGGAGCCGTGGCTGCCGTGGTGACGCGTGCGGCTGGCGGGCGTGTCTTGGGGCTTGCCGCCGCGTATGGCGCTGGCCTGCTTGGGAGGGATGCCACCGCTTTTGAGGATCTGCACCTCGCGGTCGGAGAGTTCGCGCCACGAGCCTTTGGCCACGTCCTTGAGCTCCAGGCCGGCAAAGTTGCAGCGGTGCAGGCGGATCACGGGATGGTGAATCTTGCTCAGCATGCGCTTGACCTGGTTTTTACGACCCTCGCGGATGATGACCTCCACGGCCGTGGTGCCGGGCTTAACGCCTTGCGGAGCCACAGCCTCTGCCTCGCGCGCGTTAATGACGCGGCAGATCGCCGGCTGGCATAGGCCGTCGTCGAGCTCGATGCCGCGACGCAGCGGCTCAAGATCGCGATCGGTTAGCTGCCCGTCCACGAGTGCCTGGTAGGTCTTGTAGACATGCTTGCTGGGGTGCAGCAGATCCTGCGACAGGTCGCCGTCGGTGGTAAAGAGCAAAAGGCCCGTGGTGTCGCGGTCCAGGCGGCCCACCGGGAAGAGCCCCGGAAAGCGGTCGCGGGGGACCAGGTCGGCCACGCAGGGGCGCTCCTGCGGATCGCTCATGGTGGTGAGGTAGCCGGTCGGCTTGTAGAGCATCAAGTACACGGCGCCCTGGTTGAGCTTGACGGGCATGCCGTCGACCTCGATGTGATCGTGGTCGACGTCGACCTTGGTGCCCAGCTCGGTCGCGACCAGGCCGTTGACGGTCACGCGGCCGGCGGTCATCAGGTCCTCCGAGCCGCGGCGGCTCGCCACGCCCGCACGCGCCAAAAAGCGCTGCAGGCGCATGGTGTGCGGATAGACGGGCTGGGCGTCGGTTGCGGGCGTTGTGGCGCCCATGGCGCTTGTGGCGCGCGTCTCCCCTGTTTCGCTATTCCTCGTCATGCAAATCCTCCGAGGTCTCGTCGACGACCAGGGTATCCAGGTCCGCGACTGCCTCAACATCTTCAACATCGGTATCGAGCAGATCGCGCTCTTCGTCCAGGTCCTCGGCCTGCTCCTCGAGCGTGGACTGAATGCTGCGGCCGCTTAGACGCTCGCGGATAAACTGGCGCGACTGCTCGTCGGGGGCAAATTGCTCCAGATCGGGCAGGTCGCGGGTGGAGCGCAGGCCGAACTTTTCCAAGAAGGCGTTGGTCGTGCCGTAGATGATGGCTTGACCGCGCTGGGGATCGCGGCCGAGCTCGCGCACCAGACCCTTGTCCACAAGCGACGCGATGACGCCGTCGGAGTTGACGCCGCGGATGCCCTTGACCACCTCGCGCGTCACAGGCTGGTGGTAAGCGATCACGGCTAGGGTTTCGAGCGCCGCTTGCGACAACTTTTGCGTATCCCAGCTCAGCACGTAAGCCTCGATCACATCGTGGTAGGCGGGGTGCGTAAACAGGCGCCAGCCGCCGGCGACCTCGCGCAGCTGAAAGCCACGGTTGGCCTCCTCGTACTCAACCTTGAGCTCGGCGAGCAGCGACGCGCACTCGCCGGGGGCGATATCCAGCGCGCCGGCCAGCGCGGGCGCACTCACCGGGTCGCTCGAGACCAGCAGCAGCGCCTCGAGGGCGCCTTTGAGGCTGTTTGCCTCCAGCGTGGAAAGGGTTGACATGGTTGGTCGCTCCTATTCGGTGAGCTCGGGGCCCTCGCCGGGCACGTATGCCTCGGCGCCCTCGACGCGGTTGATTTGAATGGTTCCAAAGATCTCGTCCTGGCTCAGCGTGAGCGAGCCGCGCTTGGCGAGCTCGAGCATGGCCAGGAAGGTGACGACGAGCTGCTCGGTGGTGGCGTCGCCGTCCAGCAGCTCGCGGAAGGTGCAGGTTTGGTGCGCCATGGTAAAGCGGTCGACCGAAGCCACCGTCAGGTCGAGCGGCACGCGATGCGGTGCCACGTGCTCGGCCTCCAGCAGGAAGGTCTGGCGCTTGCCGTCCAGGTCGGCGCAGATGACGGCGAGGCCGCGCAGGGTGATGCCGGCCAGATAGTCGGGCATAAGGCCTAGGAACTCGGGGTCGGGCCCGGCCACGCGCGGATGCATGCGGCTCTCGGCCTGCATACGCGCGCCAAGGGCTGCCGCCGCGCCCTTAAACTGCTTGTAGGCGATCAGGCGCTGAATCAGGACCTCGCGCAGGGCGTCGCCGTCGAGCGCACTGAGTCCCTCGAGGTCATCGTCGTCCTCGTCATCATCATCTGTCTTGAGCGGGGTTTCCTGGGGCACCAACGAGGCGGCCTTGATGTCCAAAAGGGTTGCCGCGACCAACAAAAAGTCGCTCGCCACGTCCAGGTCCAGCGCCTCGATGCGCTCGGCCTCGGCAAGGTACTGCTCGGCCACCTCGCTGATGGAGATGGCGCCGATATCAACTTTTTGGCGGGTTACCAGCTGCAGCAGCAGGTCGAACGGTCCGCTGTAGACCTGCGTCGACACGCGATACGACATATTCGACCTCCTTTGACGGCGCCTTCGCGGCGCGGTTTGGGTGCATGTTACGACCGCTTTGCACGGTCGACCTGTAAGTTTACCTTAGATGCCGGCGATTGCGAAGTTAAGCAGCTGCTCAGCGAACGGATACACGGTAACGTCGAAATAGCGACCGATCACGTCGATGCCGGTCCACATGGGCAGCAGGTACAGCACCAGGATGAGGATGGGCATGGCGTATTGCTGCAGGCGGTAGTAGTTGGCGAGCGCCTTGTCCTTGAGGAAGGGCACGATGATCGACGAGCCATCGAGCGGCGGAATCGGGATGAGGTTAAAGAACGCGAGCGACAGGTTGACCACGATAAACGTGGCGCCGAAGTTCATGATCTGTGACGCTACGGCAAAGGACATGCTTGCATAGAGGTTTCCGTACGTTACTTGCATGAGAGCGGCAGCGAGGCACGCGAGGGCGATGTTCGATGCGGGGCCGGCAACGCTCACCAGGACCTCGTCGCGCTTGGGGTGCTTGAGGTTGTTGAGGTAGACGGGTACGGGTTTGGCGAAGGCGAACACCTGGCCTCCGGCTGCGAGCATGAGCAGCGGCAGGATGATGGTGCCAAACGGGTCGATATGGTTGAGCGGGTTGAGCGAGACGCGTCCGCGCGAACGGGCCGTCTTGTCGCCGAGTGCCCAGGCTGCGGCGGCGTGCGCGCTCTCGTGGATCACAATACCTATGATGACGGCGACGGCGCTGGCGAGCAGATTCATCATGTAGCTGCTGGACATGGCGCTCCCCTAGCGGACGCGACGCGAGGCGCGCGAGAGCAGGTAGTCGGCCGCAAACAGGATAACGGCCACGATGGCGTAATCCAGGCGGAACACGCCGCCAAAGGGCGACGTGATGACGCCGTAGCCGGCGATGGCGCTCGGCAGCGCGCGCGAAAGCTCAACGACAAAGCCCACGATCTGCAGTTTGGCGGTGAGGCCACTAAAGCACAGCAGCACAGTCATTGCGCTCATAAAAATGCCGCAGATGCGACAGGCGATGGCGATGATGCTCATCGCCACGGCGGTGGCCTTACGAGAGTTCACGCGCGGTCTCCTCTTCGATCTGGGTGGAAAGCTCCAACCATTCGTCCTCGAGCTTAGGTAGCTCTTGCTTAAGGCCGTTATATTCCCCCAGCGCGGCGTTGAACTTATCCTGATCGGCATAAAGCTCTTCGCTTGCCATCAACTCCATAAGCTCGTCATAGCGGGCGCGCTTTTTGTCGAGCTCCGTCTCGATCTTCTTAAGCTGGTTGCGCACGCCCTTGAGCTTTTTGTTGAGCGCAGCGCGGGCCTGGGCCTCGGCGCGCTTTTGCTCCTTGGTCTTTTTGCCCTCGACCGGCTTGGGGGCGGCGGCGGGCGCATCGGGCTGGGCCGCGGTGACCTTGGCGGACTTGGCCGTGGCAGGCGCACTCTCCCCTGCCGCCTCGGCGGCGGCGCGGGCCGCGAGGTCCTCGCGCTTGTAGAGGTAGTAGTCGTAGTCGCCGTCGTAGACCGTGACCTTGCCGTCGCGGATGTCGATCACGCGGTTGGCCACGGCGCGCACCAGGTGCTCGTCGTGGCTGATCAGCACGATGGTGCCGGGGAAGTTTTGCAGGGCGTTTTCGAGCATATCCACCGAGTCGATGTCTAGGTGGTTGGTGGGCTCGTCCAGGCACAGGAGCGCCTCGGGGGCCACGAGCATTTTGGCGAGCGCCAGGCGCGCCTTTTCGCCTCCGGAGAGGACGCGAACCTGCTTTTCGATTGCGTCGTTGTCGCTAAATAGGAAGGCGCCCAGCAGGCTGCGCTGCTGCGGCACGGTCCACTTGGGCGTGACGGTGTCGATCTCTTGCAGGACGGTGTTGGACTCGGTCATGCCTTCGAGCGCGTGCTGGGCATAGTAGGCGACGCCGACGTTGGTGCCCAGGTCCCGGGTGCCGGTGGTGGGCGGCTCCAGGCCGGCGAGGATCTTCATGAGCGTGGACTTGCCGGCGCCGTTGGGGCCGACGAGCGCCACGTGCTCGCCGCGGTAGAGCTTGAGGTCGATATCGCTGTAGATGTGCTTGTTGCCGTAAGACTTGGACACGCCCTCCAGACCCACGACCATGTCGCCCGAGCGCGGTGGGTCGGGGAACTTAAAGTCGATGTGCTTGTGGCCCTCGGGCAGGATGACGAGCTCCTTTTTGATCTGCTCGATCTTGCGGATGCGCTCCTGGGCCTGGGCGGCCTTGGTGGGCTTGTAGCGGAACTTGTCGACGAAGACCTGCATGTGGGCGATGTCGCGCTCCTGAGCGGCGCGCTTGGCGCGCATCTGCTCCAGGTTGTCCTCGCGCTGCTTGAGGTAGCTGCTGTAGTTGCCGGTGTAAGTGGTCACGCGACGGTTTTCGAGTGCGGCGACGTGGTCGACGCAGGCGTCCATGAAGGCGCGGTCGTGGCTGACGATGAGGACGGCGCCGTCGTAGTTGGCGATAAAGCCGCGCAGCCACTGGACGCTTTCGAGGTCCAGGTGGTTGGTGGGCTCGTCCAGAAGCAGCAGGTCGGGGTGGCGCAGGAAGAGCTTGGCGAGCGCGATACGCATCTGCCAGCCGCCCGAGAACTCGGAGCACGGGCGCTCAAAGTCGGTGACCTTAAAGCCCAGGCCGGACAGGATTTTGCGGGCGTTGCTCTCGAGCTCGTAGCCGCCCAGATGCTCAAAGCGGTCCTGGACTTGGCCGTACTCGTTGAGGAGTGCGTCGACGTCCTTGCCCTGCTCGGAGAGCTCGGTGATTTGGGCCTGCAGCTCGTTGGAGCGCTCGCCCATGCGGCGGATTTCCTTGGCGGCGGCCATGACCTCGGCAAGGATGGTGGTGTCCTTTTGCTCCAGATTAGTTTCCTGCTCTAGGTAGCCCACCTGGCAGTCCTTGGCGTACTGGACCTGGCCGGCGTCAGGACTGTCGATGCCCATGATGATCTTGAGCATGGTAGTTTTGCCGGCGCCGTTGGGGCCCACGAGTGCGAAGCGCTCGCCGGGGTTGATCTGGAAGGACGCGCCGCTAAAGAGGACGCGTGCGCCGAAGCTTTTTTCGATCTTGTCGACCAGGAGGATCATGGTGCCGCCTTTGACCTTGTGTGCCAATATGAAAAAAGGCCCCAACTTGCGTTGGAGCCTCATTCAATGCTCGGGTGGAGACGAGGGGGATCGAACCCCTGACCTCTTGACTGCCAGTCAAGCGCTCTCCCAGCTGAGCTACGCCCCCGTGCGAAGAAGTACTATACGGGAACTCGGACGGCGATGCAAGGACAATTTTGGAAAAACTTTCCGGGGGGGGCGGGCGCCGGAGTCCCGCGGGGCCGGGCCAGCCTGCGGAGCGCCTGGCCCCCGCACGGCCCCTACGCCGGCCGACTTGGCGCGCGGAACGCGACCCTCTCCGCGCAACCGGATTTCCTATGCGTCGCCAGTCCCATTATCGGGTCCGATTGCGAACCGTTCCTCATCTGCGCCTCAGAACTATGCCGGTTTACTACGATGTATCTTGAATGTTCGACCACGCACGCCTTTTCGTGTAACCGTCGGACTCTCTACCTGCGGTTTTGCAAACTGAGAACACGCGGTGGTCGAAGGTCGCCAATCCGTCGTAGTAAACCAGCATGGTTTTGAAATGGCATCAGGTTGATTTCACGCTGAAATGTCTTGAAGCCCTGATTTTAAGGCCTTAACTTTTTATAAAACACTTCTTATCTGCGACGGGCCTAGATTAGCTGTTGTTTAGCATCGAACTTGATCTTGCGTTGTGCGACTTGCTCGTGCATGGTAGTATTTCACGACGTGAAGCGAAGAAATTAGGCCTGAGTTGCCTTTGCTAGAATTGCATTCACCGTTCATAAGGGCTCTTGGCGCAACGGTTAGCGCAGGGGACTCATAATCCCTGGGTTCTGGGTTCGAATCCCGGAGGGCCCACCAGAGTATTTTGAGGCCGGGCATTACGCCCGGCCTCTTTGTTATTGGCGCTGCAGACTAGGTTTGCTATCCAGAAACGTAAAGTTATTAACATTCATATTCGTAATTAACAATGGGTATGTCGCCAAGATGCTGCCCAGTCAACACATGATGTAAATCGATAGATATGAAAAAAGGCCCCAACTTGCGTTGGAGCCTCATTCAATGCTCGGGTGGAGACGAGGGGGATCGAACCCCTGACCTCTTGACTGCCAGTCAAGCGCTCTCCCAGCTGAGCTACGCCCCCGTGCGAGAAAGTACTATACGGGAACTCCCCCGCCGATGCAAGGACAATTTTGGAAAAACTTTCCGGAGGCGCGGGCGCCGCTGGGACGAGAGCGCGGCGCGGACTCGAGGGCAAGGGACCCGCGATGCCGGATCCGGCCCGCGGGGCGCGCCCCGCGGGCGGCGGCGCTGCCGCCGCCCCCCTCCCCGGCGCCCCCAGGGCATCTCGGGTTCCGCCGCTCGCCGGTTTTCGCTTCCACCCCACGGGCCGCCATCCGCCCAACGACCATCCCGCCGGCGCCGGGCCCATTATCGGGGGCAATCGCGCTCCCGCCGACCCGGCGATTTCAAAACCATGCCGGTTTACGGGGCCAGGCCGGGAACCCCCGAGCATGCCGTAATCGGTAAAATCAAAACCGCAGGTAGACGACTTGCGCATTCAGCGAAATGCAGGGTATGGACGGCCGGTCCGGGTCCAGCCCCGTAATCCGGCATGGTTTTGAAATGATACTAATTCACTAGCAGGAAAACTAGGTCGTTCTAGCGCCTTGTCGCCGGCTAATTTCCGAGTTCCAACCAGTTGCACAGAACATTTGCTCGCAGTCGCGTCTCGGCGCGCTTCATTGCCTCGGATTTGGCTTTATATCGAATCCCCAAACGACTGCAGACGCTTTTGACTATGGCGTCTAGCTGTTTTTTGTCGTTAAGCATATCGTGGGTTACCAGGAACACATCGAAACCCATGCTCTGGAGCGCAGTCATGTGTTAGCGTCGGATTATTTTAGCCAAATATAGTCGGCCGAGATTGACCAATCCC
>CALJMO010000043.1 GCA_937982065.1 uncultured Collinsella sp. | reverse complement strand
TATCCATCGAGATTCATATTTCACTCACATTGTTTACGCAGGTAAAGTGCGTGGCACGTTCCCAGTGTGCGGCGGAGGGGGCGGGCCTGAGACATATTAAGGTTGCTGCTCTACAGTCCTGCTCACGACGGAGAGCACATTAAGTGCTCTCCTGTTCGTGCGGAACTCGCGACAACCTTAATATGTCTCAGGCCCGCCCCCTCCGCCGCACACTGGGAACGCCACGTTGATGTCTGCTAAACCTTGCTCGCTCAGGCTAACGACTTTGCTGGGGATCCACAATTTGCTGCAAGGTGAACTTGCATTGGAGCGTATCGTCCTCTTCTCGCGCATCGTCAAAATCGAAGATCATGATGGCGCAGTTGGGGAGTTTTGTTGGGAGCTCGAAGTCCTCTGGGGCTGCAGCCTTGATGAATTGGCGGCTGGCGCTGCCGTGGCTTACTGCTAGGAGGGTTTCGATGCCCTCGGCGCCCATGAGATTGGTGAGGGTGCCTACCATGCGCTCCTGCAGCGTCTGGCTTCCCTCTCCTCCGAAGGGGACTAAGTCCTCGCCGGGGTCCCAGACGTCGGTAGGAAGGGCATCGTGGGGGCCTTCTTCGAAGGTGCCGTAGCAGCGCTCGATGATGCCTTCGCAGGGCTCAACTGCTGCGTCCGAGCCGAGGAGTTCGCATGCGACGAGCTGAGCTGTGTCCATGGCTCGGCCTAGGGGCGAAGAGACCACTTTGTCGGGAACGACGCCGTGGTCCTTGAGCCATGCGGCTGCCATTCCCGCTTGCTTGCGGCCCAGATCGGTCAACGGAGAATCGCAGCGGCCCTGGACGAGCTTTTTAACGTTGAATTCCGTCTGACCGTGGCGGAGTAGATATAAGCGCTTCATGCTCTCCCCTTCTGTATAACTTGCTTTGCTGGCACAGCCCTACTCGTGGGCATGGCCTACGTAATCTTCGTCGATCGTAATCTTGGCGACCGACTTGGGATATTCCGATTCGACCCGTTTCGCCAGCGCGCGCTTCAGGTCCTCGGCGCTCATCGCCAAATCCGAGGGACGTACGCAGTCAAAGATCACGTTGGTATGCGTGGGGCCCGGAACACAGCGTAGGTCGTGGATCGAGAGGCGGCTATCGACCTCTTGCGCCATAGCGTTGATGCGCAGGCGCATGCTCGCCACCTTTGAATCGTCGGTCACGATGGGATCGTAATGGAGCGTGACGATCATGCCGTCCTCGTCCCTAAACGACTGCTCAATATTGTCGAGCGTGTCGTGACTTTCCAGCGGGCTGGCCTCGGCCGCCATCTCGGCGTGCGCACTTGCAAACTTCCTGCCCGGGCCGTAGTCGTGAACCATCAAATCGTGAACGCCCAAAACGCCGGGATAGCTCATGATCTTGTCTCGAATGTGCTTGACCAGCTTAGGATCGGGCGCCTGGCCCAAAAGCGGGCTCACCGTATCCTGGATGAGTTCAAAACCGCTCCAGCCAATATAGGCGCCAACGGCAAGTCCAACCCAGGGATCAAAATTGGTGTGCGTCACCTGCGAAACAATTGCGCACGCTAACACGGCGCCTGTGGCAAGAACATCGTTCTTGGAATCCTGCGCGGTCGCATGCAGCGTCTCGGACTCAATGCGATCGCCGAGCTTTTGGTTGAGGGCCGCCATCCAGAGCTTTACGACCATCGAAAGCACTAGAACCGCCACCAGGGCAAGCGAAAACTCGACAGGTTCGGGGTTGATAATTCGCTCCACCGACGACTTCACCAGCTCAACGCCAATAAGCAGCACGAGCGCCGCCACGACCAGACCCGAGAGATACTCGTAGCGACCGTGGCCGTAAGGATGCTCGGGGTCGGCCGGCTTGCTCGCCAGCTTAAAACCCAGCACGCTCACGATATTCGAGCTGGCATCGGACAGGTTGTTCATGGCATCCGCCACGATCGAAACCGATCCCGAAACCACACCAATTGCGCCCTTCGCAGCACATAGTGCCACATTGGCGAGAATACACACCACACCCGTCAACGTGCCCACGCGCGCACGATCGCCCTGCGCACGACGAACGATCCACTCGACCATCTATATCTGCCCCCAACAGTTTTACTCATACACCCGTTTGTCGAATAGCTCAGTAGTGTAGACCCTTTACCCCATCGATACAAAAAAGGCCGCAACCCTTAGGGCTGCGGCCTTGCAAATCGCACTATCGAGCAAAAAACTTAGAGCTTGATGTCGATGTCGACGCCAGCGGGAAGGTCGAGACGCATGAGCGAATCAACGGTGCCCGAGGTGGGGTCGAGGATGTCGA
>CALJMO010000042.1 GCA_937982065.1 uncultured Collinsella sp. | reverse complement strand
CCCCCCCCCCCCCACGACGCTAGTAGCCGAGCTGCACGTTTTACCGCTCGGGATCCCGAGCGGTAAAACGTGCAATTATCCGTCCCGCCTATCCCATGGCCACCGCCAACGGCGGTTATCCTTCTGCTCGCTGCTCTCCAACGCCGCTTGCTTAACGTTGGCCGCATGCAGCGCCTGGGCGGCCTTGGCCGTCTCCTGCGCCGCTTCCAGCGCGCGCCCCAAGCTCGCTATCTGACCGTCCTTCACCGCGAGCTGTTCCGTGAGCGCGGCCACCGTCTGCGCCCACCCTTCACCGGCGCGCTCGGTGTCTGGCAAGCGTATGGCATCGTGTATGGCACCCTCGATCACCTCGGTCGCCGACTTCCCGCTATCCGCGCAGAGTTTTTCCAGCTCGTTTATCGTTTCTTGTTCGAGGCGGTACGTCTTTTTGACCTTCACGACTGTATGGCTCCCGTCTGGCAATCCGTATGGCAGCCATCGTCACCGCGCTCCGCGCGCAGCGCGTCTCGATCCGCTTGAGTGACCACCTGTGCCGCGCGGAAGCTCCTCATGTAGTGCTCGATGGCGTAGCAGCACGAATCGTCCAGGAGCCGCGACCACTCGTCGTTGTGCTCGTCGCACCAGTCCCAGAACAGGTAGAAGTCCACGACGTTGTTCTCCCGGATGAACGCGCGCATCTCGCGCAGAGCCAGGTGCTTGTCCGAGGTCGTGGCGCACAGGTCCCGCCAGTCCGCGCCGCCGAACTCGCAAACGCCCTCGGGGTCGTACTGGGCTTTGTCGGGGCTGTCCATGTGCGTGAGGTAGCGAGCCATCGCGGGCAGGCTCTTGACGTACTTCACGTTCTTGGATTTCAGGAACGCGAAGTCCTTCACCACCTGGTCGTACGAGACGGGGTTGTCGTACATCGCCAGCAGGTGCCGGTGCGGCTCCTTCAACGTGCCCGCCTTGTGCTTGGGGTTCTTCTTCTCGTCGCGCGCCGTCCACTCGTCGGCATCGTGGGAAGGGGACACCACCGTCCGAAGTCCCAGCTCGTCAAGCTCCTCGCGCCATTCAGGGCACCGATCCTCGTAGAACACGAGCATCCAGTTCGTGCGACGTTCTGCACGTTTTCCCTGTTCGTATCGTCGTTGTGCTTCGCGATGCTTCTCCGGGTCTGCGTACGGCATAAAAAAACCTCCTGGTGTCGGAGGCAGCTCGTTTTCGTGGATGGTGTGAACCTACCATGGCAGCACTTCCCTCGTTCGTGGTACAATTCGAGGTGGTGCTGGGTTCGAGCTGCGAACTCGTTTCCGGCGTCGTTTGAGGTGCGAACTCAAACGGCCTGCGGCCATTCTAACATGACCCGCCCGCTTGCCGCCGGCGGGTTTTTTGTTGCCCTGGTTCCTGCGGAACCTTTCCTGCGAAAATGCAAATTTTTTCTGAACCTTCTGACCTGGGAAAACACAGTTTTTCGCTTCTAAAACCCCAGGTCAACAGGGTTCAGGGTTCGGGGTTCGGCATCCCCCGGGGTGGGGGTCGCAGAAAGCCCCACCCCGGATCCACCTGAAAAGACCAGGTCAAAAACCCGCAGTGAAGGACAGGGGAGGCTCACCGGGAATGATCGTCAAAGCGACGGAGGCCGTCCGCACGGCCTCCGATTCCATCTCAACCGACTTCGCCTCATGCGAGGGCGAAACCCGGCCTTAAAACGGCTCTCCTTGCCCCCGATGCGGCTTTGAGTACCTTCCTGAAGACTTCAGAACGCCACTTCGGGAATTTCCTCGATCATCTCCTCGTCCGCAGCGCTGCGCATCGCATTAAGGCGCCCCAGGACTTCCGGCGACCCCGACGCTTCAACGCCCCTCCTCCACGAGCTCGCCGCCTCCTCCCTGCGCGCCTCCGCTGCCGTCGCGACAACCCCCATCTCCCAGTCGATCATTTCCTCCGACTTCGCATTCATGCCCTCGGGATCGTTCTCCATCAGCCATCTATGCAAGGCTGACGCCACCGGATCTGAACGCCACCTGCTGATCGAGATCTCCCAATCAACGAATTCCCCTCCCAGGCCGCTTTCGTCGGCTTCCGCGACCAGCTTTTCATACAGCACCCGGTAGTCCATCTGCCGCCCCCCATCATCCGAACGTCCATCGCTTCCTCCATTATGCGGCTTGAGCGCGGCAGGAAGTTTAATGGGTTAGCAAGAGACGCACGTTGTAACACAAAATAAATTTTGCGTTACAACGTGCAGCGGGGCTACCGCCCCGAACCCTGGAACGCGCCGCGCGCGGCGCGTAAGCCGGAGGCGAGCCTCCGAGCCGTGCAGGCACGGGCCGGCTACGCCGGCGGGCGGCCCAGGGCCGCCCCTCGCTGCTGCTCGCTCGCTACGCTCGAAAGCGTGTGTTTGCCGCCGCGAACATCAGCATTTTCAAAACCATGTGAAGCATGGTTGCGAGAGCCGCATGGCGTTGGCGATTGTTGCCAATCGCCAACGCCATGCCGGATGCCGCGCATCCGTCTCGGTCGCCAGGCTTGCGACCTGGACGACGTCCCCGCTTGCGGCGGGGAGGCCGTCGAACCAAACTGCATCCGTCCTTCCGCCACTGCAAAAAACAAAACCTCCGTGCGAACTCCAAGCTCCAATTGCCTGGTTCATTACGAAGGTTTTGCCTCCTCATCATACCACCAACACCCGCGCCTATCCCAGGTCATAGCTCATGATAGAATCGTCGGCGGTGCTCCGTCATGTCCTGGGCAGCATCCGAAAGGAGAAGCTCATGGACACACAGACAGTCATAGCCGTGTGCGAGTTGTTGTTAGTGGTCATCGGAATCGTCAGCCTGGCGAGGAAGGATGAGTGACGGACGGCGTTGGAAATGAAAAAGCCGGTCGCCCCTGCAAGGTAAACCGGCTCCACTAGTAACCGATGCTGCCCGGCTTAGGCGGGGCACCGATTATCTCGCATTATAGCACGCACCCGAATGTTGCTCCAGCAACGTCACGGGAGCGTTCATCAATCCGGCATCTTGGCGAAGAACTCCTTCAAGGTCATTCCGTATCCGGCTGCTATCTTCGCAAGGCTCCTCACCGTCTGGTTGCGCTTCCCCAATTCGATGTCGCCCAGGTACGTCTTGTTCATTCCGATCACCAGACCGAATTCGCGCAGCGACCAACCGCGATCCTCGCGGAGGTCTTTCAGCAACTGCCCTATCTGCACGTTCAAATCGTCGTAATCCATGCCCACAACGCTATGCGAGCATGTAAACTGATTCACCGTATATCAGTTTACGATCCCGACGCGAAGGGGCGACGTTCATGGACGGTTACCAGGAGCTTTTGCAAGCTATCGCGGATGCCGCTGCGGCGATATTCGCAGAAGCGAAGACAGAGACCGAGGTTTGCGAGCTGGAACAGGCGATCTACGAGGAGATAAACCAGGTAGCCGCCACCAGGATCGCCGAACTGTCCTGAAACAAGAAGTGGGGCCGGGGGGG
>CALJMO010000041.1 GCA_937982065.1 uncultured Collinsella sp. | reverse complement strand
GCCACAAGTTCTAAGCTGCCCGCAACATCAAGTTGCTAGCAAAGGCCCGGATGCCTCGGCACCCGGGCCTTTTTCTGTCCCCACTCATTGGGGACAGACTTAAATGAGTGGCCGTTGTTTGGCAGTCATTGGGGACAGACTTAAATGAGTGCCGTTGAAATGCCGGCAGCTGGGGACGTTCCCTATGTGCCGGCAGTTTGGGACGGTCCTTTGATGTCTGGTACCCCCCAGAGGGGTGGAGTAATACAGCTGGCTCTGTCTTTTAGGGCTACGGTGTTCCGTCGCTTTATGTTTCACGAGGATCGTTACATGCGCATTTACGCGCATGTAATTGCGTGATAATGCGTGTAACCGCGCAAACATGTGCAAACTATTGCTATATGATAACTGTTTGCACATAAATACGCATATACGTGCATATACGCGCATAGTTGTGCGAATATAGAAACGGCAGAAATGCAAGACGATCCATGATTCAGGAGGCACATATGGCAGATTCCAAGCAGGCTCCACTTGACTCCGCGGCAGCCGCAAAGGCAGCGTTTGCTTCGGTCCAGGGTAAGCCGTTCCCCGATGATATCTTTACGGCTCCCGAGCTTCGTTGGGCCGTGATCGGGTGCGGCATTATCGCCAACCAGATGGCTCAGTCTCTCGCTCTTGCCGGCCGCAAGCTTGCGGGCGTCGCCAACCGCACGCTGTCAAAGGCTCAAGCTTTTGCCGAGCAGTATGGCATCGAAAAGGTCTATGACACGGTCGAGGACCTCTATGCCGATCCGAACATTGACGCGGTCTATATCACCACGCCGCACAACACGCATATCACCTACCTGCGCGCCGCGCTGGCAGCCGGCAAGCACGTGCTCTGCGAAAAGGCCATTACCCTCAATTCTGCCGAGCTCGATGAGGCCCGAGCCATTGCCAACGAGCATAACGTGGTCCTTATGGACGCTACAACGGTGCTCCACATGCCTTTGTATCACGAGCTACGCCGTCGCATGGATGCCGGTGAGTTCGGCCGCATGAATCTCGCTCAGCTCAACTTTGGTAGCTACAAGGAGTACGGCGACCTGACCAACCGTTTCTACAATCGCAACCTTGCTGGCGGTGCCATGCTCGACATTGGCGTGTATGCCCTGTCCGTTATGCGCCTCTTTATGGCAAGCCAGCCCGCTGAGGTCGTTTCGCTGGGCAATACCTGTGAGACCGGTGTTGATGTTGCGGGCGGTATCGTATGCCGTAATGCCGAGCAGCAGCTGGGTGTTGTGAGCCTTACGCTCCACTCCAAACAGCCCAAGCGCTCGGTCATCAGCTTTGACAAGTGCTATATCGAGGTCAACGAGTATCCGCGTGCCGATCACGCGACCATTGTGTGGACTGCGGACGGCCACCGAGAGGAGGTTCACGCCGGCACCGAGGCTTATGCCCTGTGTTATGAGATGGCCGACCTCGAGAAGGCGGTTGCCGGCGACGACTCCAAGCGCGAGCTGCTGGATTATGCTTCTGATGTTATGGAGCTTATGACCAAGCTCCGCGCCGACTGGGGAGTCGTGTACCCCGAGGAGGAGTAAGCGATGCTTGCGGAAGATAGGCTCAACGCGATTGTGTCGATGGTGCAGCAGGCTGGCTCGGTTACTGTGCCAGAGCTTGCCGATACCCTGGGCGTGACGGCGTCTACCATTCGGCGCGACCTGCAGACGCTCGATCGAGCGCACCGCATCGCCAAGGTCCACGGTGGAGCGACGAGTCTTGAGCGCGCGCACGTGACGCGCGACCTAACGCTCAATGAGCGCAGCGACCTCCATAACGACGACAAGGAGCGTATCTGCGCCCGTGCGGCGGCGCTTGTGGAGCCCGAGAGCTTTGTATACATCGACTCGGGCTCGACGACGCTCAAGCTCATCGAGCATCTTCCACACCTTGAAGGTGTCACCTATGTGACCGATTCCGTGCTCCATGCTCAGCACCTTGCTTTGCGCGGCATGCGCACCGTGGTGTTGGGTGGCGAGCTCAAGCCTGAGACCGAGGCGCTCGTTGGGCCCGATGCCTTGGCAACCTTAGACCGCTACAACTTCAACTGTGGCTTTTGGGGTTCTAACGGCATTGCCGCCGAGCAGGGCTTCACAGCGCCCGATATCGAGGAAGCACAGGTCAAGCGTATCTCGATGCGCCATACCGCCAAACGCTTCGTAATCTCGGACGCCAGTAAATTTGGCATGGTGGCGCCCGTCAAGTTCGCGGACTTCCGCGACGCAACGATTATTACCGCAGGCGAGGTCCCCGCCAAGTACCGGGCAATGGACAACGTCATCACGGTCTAACAGCAGGGGACGGGCTAAGGCCAAAACCACCGCGAAAGGGCAGGAACCTTTGTGGTGGTTTGACGTTTGCCCAGATAAAACCTGCCAAAATAAACCTGTCCCTTTTCGGCAGGTTTTAGGGCTCCCAGGGGCAGGGGGCTTCGATGTGGATGTGCTCGCCGGTAATGGGATGCGTAAAGGACACGCTGTGGGCGTGGAGCATCAATCCACAGGGGCGCGGCGTGCCGTACAGGTCGTCGCCAACCAGGGGATGATGCTCGCTGGCCAGGTGGACGCGAATCTGATGCTTACGACCCGTGAGCAGCTCGACATCGATATACGAACGCGTGGGCAGACCTCGACGGCTCTTAAGGCGCTTGAGCACCTTGACGCGCGTCTGCGACGGCTTGCCGCTGGCGCCGACGCGCATCTTGCGACTGTCGTGGCGGTCGCGGGCGATGGGCTTGTCGATGAGCTTCTCGTTCCAGTCGATCTTGCCCTCGGCGAGCGCCAGATAGTGCTTTTTGAATGCGTGGTCGATGACCAATTGGTCAAAGGCGGGCTGCGTCTGCTTGTCGAGCGAGAACAGCACCACGCCGGTGGTGTTGCGGTCCAGGCGGTTGAGTGGCTGCATGTCGGTCGCGGCAAAGCCGTCGCCCATCGCCAGCAGCAGGTCGCTGGCGTAGTCGGTAAGTGTGCGCTCGCCGGTGCCGTCACCGTGGACGATCATGCCGGCGGGCTTATCGATGGCCATGAGCCAGGCGTCGCAGTAGAGGACTTGAGGTTCTTCGTTCACGTGTAAGCCTTTCGGTTAGCTAATTCCCACAAACATGCAGCCCGAGGTGGCGCCGCGCAGGCGGGCAGCGGGCTTGCGACCTGCCTGCGCTGCCTCAATGGCGCGGCGGACACGAGCGACGGCACGGCCAATTTCATCGGCCTCGAGCAGAGTTCCGTCGACCATGAGACGGCGCACGCCGGCATCGAGCAGCTGCGGAACCTGCGGCGTGAGGTCGATGGGGTAGGCATCGTACAGGCGCGAGCGGCCGTGGACGTCGGTACGCACCGGCATGACCTTGCCGTCGATATTCTTGAGCGACAGCTTGCGGGCGCGCAGGCGGCAGTTGGCGCAATCGTGGATACAACCGTTGGCTACCTGCAGGATGCAGTGCTCGCTCGTCATAACGCGCGGGCGGCCGAACACGGTGATGCCCAGGGCTGCGGGCGCGAAGGTGCCAAGCGAGATAATCTCGTCGAGCGTGATCTCGGGCGAGAGCCAAAACGCACCGGCTCCGTGCTCGGCAAGTGCCTCCATGCAAGGCGTGTTGTGCACGGGCAGGCAAGAGCGAATCTCGGCCGTGGCGCCAACTTGGGCGGCCAGGGCAAGCTCAGAGATGTTGCCAATAGCGACCGTGGCACCGGCAACAACCCACGGGTCGATGCGTGCGTGGTCAACGGCGCGGCAGACCTCATCGAGTACGGGTACGATGCCCTGCTCAAACGCATCGGCGGGGGAGAGCTCAGCCGCATCGAGCGCGTCGGTGGTCATGTAGATGCGCGTTGCACCCTCGGCACGAGCGGCCCCGGCGGCGTCGAGCGAGGTGACGGTGGCACAGATCTGCGGTTCATCGCGGTAGTGCTCGGGCGCGGGGCGGGAATCACTAGTGACAATCGCCGGCAGCTCGAGCGTGCGGGCGCGCTCGTCATACGGCGCCAGAATGGTCTCTTCCAGCGCCTTGCAAGCGGCGGCGCGCACCTTGTGCACAGCGGAGAAGCCCATGCCGCAGCCCTCATCGAGCGCCACATCAAAGCTCGCTGCCTCAAAGGGCGAGGAGCCCATGCGGCCCACATGCTCAACCAGGTCTGCCGCCTCGATGGCGCGGGTCTTGGCGGCCTCGACGGTGAAGCCCGTGGCGGTGGCGGTGAGCGCGGGGTTGTCACAGCAGGTGAGCGTGACGGCAAGCGGCTCGCCCAGGCGCGCCACGACGGACACATCAACAGCTCGGCGGCGCAGCACATCGCGCTTGAGCGCGGCGCCGGCGGCGTCGATGGCACGCTGACTGCGAATCACGCGGACGCGGCAGCCCTCGGGCATGCTGCGGGGTACGCGACATTCGATGACGTCACCGGCTGCGGCATCATCGGCGGCAATAGTGGTCAGGAACTGGTCAAACTCGTTATCGTGGCGAAGCTCCAGCAGGTCGCCCTTGCCCACGGGCTCAAACAGCTCAATGCGGGCGATGGCGGCGCGGCGACGGCGGTCGTCGGGCTTGAGGCCGCGCACATCGCGGTTGGCCGGGCGGCTGCCCAGCACCGTGCCCACGATCTGTCCGCGGTTGTTGGAACGCTCATAGCTCATCATCTCGTCGCCCGAGGTGCCGTCCTGATAGGCGTGCGTAAAGTCGCGGTTAAAGCAGCGCTTGAGCTGGCGCTGGCGGGCGGCTTCCTCGTCCTTGGCAACGGTGGCTCCGGCCAGCATGTCATCAATCTGATGACGATACACGTCGACGATGGAATACACGTAATCGGGCGCCTTCATGCGGCCCTCGAGCTTGAGCGATGCGGCGCCGGCGTCATATAGACGGCGAACGAGCTGCGAAGTGTTGGTGTCGCGCGGGCATAGAGCGCGCTCTCGGCCGGCGGGGGAGAGCGCGCGGCCGTTCTCGTCGATCAGCTCATAAGGCAGGCGACAGGGCTGAGCGCACATGCCGCGGTTGGCCGAGCGGCCCGCCATGGCAAAGCTCGACAGCAGGCACAGGCCCGAGTAACAAAAGCAGATGGCGCCGTGGCTAAAGACCTCAAGGTCAACGTCGGGCGCGGCATTGTGAATGGCAGCGATTTCGTCGATGGAGAGCTCGCGCGAGAGGGTCACGCGGTCGGCGCCCTGCTCGCGGCACCAGATAGTCCCACGGTCATCATGGATGTTCGCCTGGGTCGAGATGTGTGTCTCGATGCCGGGCATGGTGCGCTTGACCTCAAAGAACAGGCCCCAGTCCTGGATAATGAAGGCATCGGCGCCCAGCGTGGAGCAGCGGTGGATGAGTTGCAACGCATCGCCCATCTCGGACTGCTTGATGACGATGTTGACCGTGACGTAGACGCGCGAGCCGGCCAGATGCGCGGCGCGGCAGGCCTGCTCAAAGGCCTCATCGGTAAAGTTGGTTGCCTTGCGGCGGGCGTTGAAGCTGCCCATGCCGCAGTAGATGGCGTCTGCCCCGGCAGCGAGTGCGGCGGCAAAGGGCTCGGGGCCTCCGGCGGGGGCCAAAAGCTCGGGCCTGCGGTTGGTGGTTCGACTGGCGGTTGCGGTCATATCCTGCCTTTCAAAATGCTCAGATACTCAAAAGTATAGTGGCGACGTCGCGATGGGCGATGCCCGCAGCCTAAGCAGGACAAAGTCTTCAGCAGCCCCTCAGGCAAAACTAATCCGTTTTCCTCCGTCCCCAAGGGATCAGTGGGTTAGCCCTCCTTGCGAACTTTTTGCAGGTAGCGGTAGACGCTGGGCTCAGAGATGCCCAGCGCGGCGGCGGCGCAGGCAACGGCACCCTTGAGCATAAACACGCCGTTGCCGTTAAGGTGGCGGATAACATCGACGCGATCTGCCTGTCCAAGCGAGGCGACATCCTGCCCGCGGCTTTCGAGCAGCTCGGAAATATTGCGGTCGATGAGCTCCTGTGTGGACTCCGAAAGGCTCTCGACTTCGATGGGGGAGGGCTCCGTGCGGACCGGCGCTGCGTCGAAGCAGGCCATAAGCTGCTGGGCCATGGCGTTGATGTTGCGCACGGCCGAAAGGTCGGTGTTGACACACAGCATGCCGACAATCTCGTTATCCTCGCGGATAAAGTACGTCGCCGACTCCAACGTCTTGCCGCCGGCGCCGCGTCCCTCGTAGCCCGTAATAAACGGCAGGTCGCGATACTTGGGGTCGTGCATGATCGTGAGTGCCAGATCGGTGGCGGGACCGCCGACCTTGCGGCCGCTCACGATGCCGTTGCGAATATCGACGATGGCGTGGTCGGGATCCGAGA
>CALJMO010000040.1 GCA_937982065.1 uncultured Collinsella sp. | reverse complement strand
CAGCATGAGGAGGCTCACCAGATGACGGCCACACCGTGGGGATTCCGGGACATATTGCCCGAGGAGGCTCAGGCGCGCGAGGAGATTGCGCTGACGGTGAAGGGCTGCTTTAGGGAGCATAATTATCTGCCGGTTGAGACGCCGCTGCTCGAGGACAAGGGCTCGCTCGAGGAGGGCGGCCGTATCGCGGACACGCCGTTTAAGCTTTTTGACGATGACGGCCGCTTGTTGGTGGTTCGTCCCGACAATACGTTGCCGATCGTGCGTTTGGTCTCGACCCGCATGCGCGCGGCCGACTTGCCGCTGCGCCTGCGCTATGAGGCGCCGGTGGTTCGCGAATGCCAGCGCAATGCCGGCGGTTCGCGTCAATTTACCCAGCTGGGTTTTGAGCTCATCGGCGCGGGCGATACCGCGGGCGATGTCGAGATCGTCTCGCTGGTGGCCGAGGCCGTTCGCAAGTTGGCGCTGCCCGATGCGCGCATTATCGCAGGTAGCGTGCGCCCGTTTAAGGAGCTGCTCGCGGCGTGCGAGGATCGCGAGCTGGCTGCCGAGGCTCTGCGCTGCGTGCACGCCAACGACTTTGTGGGCCTCGATGCCCGCGTGGCGGCAAGCGCCGAGTCCGATGCCGTCAAGGCCGCCATTAGCGAGCTGCCGCGCCTGCACGGTGGTGCCGAGGTGCTCGACCGCGTGGATGCGCTGCTGGAGGCTGCCGGCATCGTCGCGCCGCTGACGCGCGAGCTGCGTGCCCTGGTCGAGGGCCTGGCGCCCGAGGACGCTCAGGTGCTGTCCTTCGACTTTTCCATTATGAATTCTTTCGATTACTACACGGGCCTGGTCTTTAAGGCCTATGCCGGTGGCCTGCCCGATCCGGTGGGCTCGGGCGGTCGCTACGACTCTATCTTTACCGGCGCGTTCGGCGACGGCATCGAGGTGCCGGCGGCGGGCTTCGCCTTTTCGCTCGAGCGTCTGGAGGCCGCGTGCACCTCTGCCGAGGACGCCGCCTCCGATGGTGACCACGCCGTGGGCCGCGGCGCCGAAGGCCCGCTACGCATCGCCGTGCCCAAGGGCTCGCTTAAGGCCGACACGCTCGACGTGCTCGAGGCCGCGGGCCTGGACGTCTCTGAGCTGCGCGACCCCGGCCGTCACCTGATTGTGCGCGGTCGCGACACGCGTGCCGGCGAGGGCACGGTCGGCGATATCGAGTTTGTCATCGTGCGTCCCAGCGACGCGCCCGCTTTTGTGGGCTGTGGTGGTGCCGATTGCGGCATCTGTGGCTGGGACTCGCTCATCGAGGCAGACCTCAACTTGCTGCAGCTGGTCGATCTGGGCTACGGCCTGTGCACGTTTATCGAGGCAGAGCCCGCGTGGCGCGCTGGCCAGGCCGAGCGCAACTATGCCCGTCGCGGGTCGCTTCGTGTGGCCACCAAGTATCCGCGCATCGCGAGCGCCTGGTATGCCGAGCGTGGCGTGAATGCCGATATCGTCTCGCTGCACGGCAATATCGAGCTGGGCCCCATCGTCGGTATGACCGACCGTATCGTGGACATTACCGCCACGGGCGCCACCCTGCGCGATAACGACCTGGTTATTACTGGTCGCATTATGGACTGCACGGCGCGCTTCTTTGTCAATCCGGGTGCCGCGCGCCTGGATCCGCGCGTACGCAATCTGGCAGATCGCTTGGCAGCTGCTGTTAAGGACAAGCATTTTGAGCCCGTCGCGGGCTCGGCACAATAGCGCGAGCACGCACGGGCGCCCCAACGTACGGGCTGCGGGCCGACTGGCGCCGCCGCCCGGCCTTTCGTTTTTCGAACACAACCTCGACCGATAGGGGATACCGATATGAAGACCATCGAGCTTGCTCCCGGTGAGCGCCTCGTTACCAACCAGCTCAACCGAAAGGGCGTGCTGCCGCAAAACATCGTCGACGCCGCGCGCGATATCGTGGCCAACGTGCGTGCCAACGGCGATGCCGCGGTGCGCGACTATTGCCAGCGCTTTGACGGCGTTGAGCTGCAGAGCTTCCGTCTGCCGCAAGAGCAGATCGATGCCGCGCTCGAGGGCCTCGATCCCGCTTTTGTCGCGGCGCTCGAAAAGGCTGCACGCCAGATTCGCGAGTTCCACCAGCGCGAGGTCGAGCAGAGCTGGTTTACCACGCGCCCGGACGGCACGATGCTCGGCGTTAAGGTGACCCCGCTTGCCGCGGCTGGCATCTACGTGCCGGGCGGCCGTGCGCAGTATCCCTCCACCGTGCTTATGAACGCCATTCCCGCCAAGGTCGCCGGCGTTGAGCGCGTGGTCATGGTGACCCCGCCGCAAAAGGACGGCCTGATCAGCCCCTACACACTCGCCGCGGCAAAGCTCGGCGGCGTGGACGAGATCTATATGGTGGGCGGCGCCCAGGCCGTGGCCGCACTGGCGTACGGTACCGAGACCATTCCGCGCGTCGACAAAATCACCGGCCCGGGCAACGCCTTTGTCGCCGCTGCCAAACAGATTGTCTCGGGTGACGTGGGTATCGATATGGTCGCCGGTCCCTCCGAGGTCTGCGTGCTGGCCGATGCTACGGCCAAGCCCATGGTGGTCGCGGCCGACCTGATGGCCCAGGCCGAGCACGATCCGCTGGCAGCCTGCTATCTGGTGACCTGCGACGAGCGGTTTGCGCGTGAGGTCGAGGCGGGTATCGATATTCTGGTAGCGCAGTCGCCACGCGCCGAAATCACGCGTGCTTCGCTCGACAATGAGGGCACCATCGTGGTGGCCGCCGACATGGCTGCCGCCGTCGAGGCGGTGAACACCGTGGCGCCCGAGCACCTGGAGCTGCACTGCAAGGACGCGATGGGCCTGCTCGGCGGCATTCGCAACGCCGGCGCCATCTTTGTGGGCGCTTGGAGCTCCGAGCCGCTCGGCGATTACGTTGCCGGCCCCAATCACACGCTGCCGACCGGCGGCACGGCCATGTTCTCCAACCCGCTTTCGGTGGAGGAGTTCGTCAAGCGCTCGAGCGTCATTTGCTATACGCCCGAGGGCCTGCTCTCCGATGCTCCCGCTACGCAACGTTTGGCCGAGGCCGAGGGCCTGTGGGCACACGCGCTTTCCGCCGCACTGCGTCGCCGTGTGCTGGAGCAGGGCGAGGATGCCGTGAGCGCCGAGTCTCTGGCCGCGGCCGACCTGACCAAGGTCGCCTGGCCGGGCGACGCCGTGGCGACGGTTGCCGAGGGCGTTGACCTGGCGGCTGCGGGCGCGGATGGCGTTGGCGCGACTGGTAAGGAGGCCTAATATGGCCGAGCTGACGCCCCACATGAAGGAGCTCGTCCAGCCTTACCTGGCCGGTATTGAGCCCTACGATCCCAACTTTACGCCTACGCGCATCAACCTTTCGGCCAACGAGAACACCTATCCCGTGCCGACCGGCGTGCGCGAGGCGGTCGACGCTGCCCTGGCTGCCACACCGCTCAATCGCTATCCCGATCCCATGTCGAACGACCTGCGCGACGAGCTTGCTGCCTGGCATGGCGTGGCGCGCGAGAATGTCTGCGTGGGAAACGGCGGCGACGAGCTGCTCTATAACTACCTGTTGGCGTTTGGCGGCGTGGGACGGACCCTGCTCAACTGCCCGCCGTGCTTTAGCGAGTACGCGTTCTTTGCGTCGCTCTGCCAGACCGAGGTGCGTGACGTGTGGCGCGACCCCGCGACCTTTGAGCTCGACCAGACAGCCGTGCTTGCGGCAGCGCCCGAGTGCAACCTGGCAATCGTGACCTCGCCCAATAACCCCACGGGCGACGTGGCGCCGCTCGACTTTATCGCGGCGCTGTGCGATGCGTGCCCCGGCATGGTGATGGTCGACGAGGCCTACGTTGAGTTTGCCGACGATTCGTTTGGCGCGGCCACCACGACGCAGGGGCTTATCGCCGAGCATCCCAACCTGGTGATTCTGCATACGCTGTCCAAGGCGTTTGGCGCCGCCGGCACGCGTCTGGGCTATGTGATCGCGGCGCCCGAGGTCATCGACGTGTTCGCGGCGATTCGCCAGATCTATTCGGTCAACGTGCTGAGCCAAGCCGCCGCGCTTGCCTGCGTGCGTGCCCGCGATGCGTACGCGCCCGTGGTGGCACAGGTTGCATCCGAGCGCGAGAGCGAGCTGTGCGCCCTGCGTGCAATGGCTGCCGAGGGCCTGCCCGTGGAGGCGTGGCCGAGCGCGGCGAACTTTGTGCTCGTGCGCACGCCGCATGCCACGCGCGTGCGCGAACGTCTGCGCGATGAGTATTCGATTTTGGTGCGCGACTTTAGCTATGCGCCGGGGCTTGCGGACTGTCTGCGCATTACCGTGGGTACCCCGCAGGAAAATGATGAGGTGCTGGCTGCGTTTGCCGCGCTGGTGAAGGAGGAGATGTAGATGGGCCGCTATGCCGAGGTAACCCGTAAGACGGGGGAGACCGATATTGTCGTAAAGCTCGACCTGGATGGAACCGGTGCGTGCGATATCTCGACCGGCGTGCCGTTTTTCGACCACATGCTCAACGCCTTTGGCCGCCATGGTCTGTTCGATTTGACGGTGCGCGCGGTGGGCGACGTGGAAGTCGACGCGCACCACACCGTCGAGGATACGGGCATCGTGCTGGGCGAGGCGTTTTGCCAAGCGCTGGGTGACAAGGCGGGCATTACGCGCTTTGCCGACGCGGCGATTGCCATGGACGAGACGCTCGTGATGGCCGCCGTGGATATCTCGGGCCGTGGCCAGGCCTATTGCGAGCTGCCCGTGCCGACCGAGCGCGTGGGCAGCTTTGATACCGAGCTGGCCGTCGAGTTCTTCTACGCCTTTGCGCGCGATGCCAAACTAACGCTGCACGTGCGCGAGCTGGCGGGCGGCAATTCGCACCACATTATCGAGGCCGCCTTTAAGGCCGTGGGCCGCACGATGCGCCACGCCTGCGAGCTCGATCCCCGCGCGCAGGGCATCCCCAGCACCAAGGGCTCACTGTAACCTGCCAAAAAGGGACAGGTTTATTTTGGCAGGTTTTGAAGGAGATAAGGGAGGGTCGCGTGGGCGAACCGAAGATCGTGGTGGTCGACTACCACAAGGGCAACTTGTCGAGCGTCGTGCGCGGGCTTGCGCGCGCCGGTGCCGCCGCCTGCACATCGGACGACCCGGAGCAGATTCGCAACGCCGACGGCCTGGTCATCCCGGGCGTGGGCGCGTTCTATGACGCGATCGCCTTTATGCGCCAGAGCGGCGAGGAGGCGGCCGTGCTCGACGCCGTTGCCGCTGGAACTCCGCTGCTCGGCATCTGCCTGGGCCTTCAATTATTTTTTGAGCGCGGCAACGAGGGCGTGCCTGCGGACGAGGGCGCAGTTGCCGACGGCAACACCCCCGAGCAGGCCGGTGGCCCCTGGGTCGATGGCCTGGGTATTATGCGCGGTTCGTGCGCGCGTCTGGAGTCGAGCCGCCTGAAGGTGCCGCACGTGGGGTGGGACCAGGTGCACATGACGCCTGCCGGTGCGGCCGATCCGCTGCTCGCCGGTTTTGCCGAGGGCGCCAATATGTACTTCACCCACAGCTATGCGGTGGCCGACGATGCCGATGCCGCCGATGTTCTGGCACGCACGCACTACACGCGGAGCTTCCCGTGCATCGTGCGCCACGGCAACGTGTGGGGCTGCCAGTTCCATCCCGAGAAATCCTCTGCGCTGGGTCAGCGCATTCTTAAGAACTTCGTGAGCATCGTCGAGGGGGCCGGCCGATGATTCTGTTTCCCGCAATCGATTTGATCGGCGGCAAGGTCGTGCGCCTGGAGCGCGGCGACCGGAGCCGCTGCAAGGTATATTCCGACGACCCCGTGGCCGTTGCCGGCTCCTTTGCCGAGCAGGGTGCGAGCTGGGTGCACGTCGTCGACCTGTCCGCTGCCTTTGGCGAGGACGAGGACACATGCGCTGCCAACTCGGCAGCGATTAAGGCCATCTGCAGCGTCGACGGTCTGTCCGTGGACGTGGGCGGCGGCGTCCGCTCGCTCGCGCGGATCGACGAGCTGGCCGGCTACGGCGCGCGTCGCATCGCACTCGGAACGGTGCTCGTGACCGAGCCGGGATTTGCCGAGGTGGTGGCTCGCGGCTTTGGCGAGCTGTTGGTGGCAGACATCGCCGCGCGCGACGGTCAGGTCAAGGTGAACGGCTGGCGTGACGGCGCGGGCGTGGCACTCGACGACGCCGTGGCGCAGCTCACTGAGCTGGGCTTTAAGCATCTGGTGTATACCGACATCGCGCGCGATGGCATGCAGACGGGCATCGATGTGGCGGCGTATCGCCATGTTGCCAAGGTCGCGGGCTTTCCCGTCGTGGCTTCGGGCGGTATCTCGACGCTCGACGACATCCGCGCGCTGGCCGTGGTGGGCGAGGTCGCGATTGAAGGCGCCATTACCGGCCGTGCGCTCTACGAAGGCAACTTTACGCTGGCCCAGGCGCTGGCCGCCGCCCGAGGGGAGGAGTAGCCCATGCTTACCAAACGCGTAATTCCCTGCCTAGACGTCAAGGACGGCCGCGTGGTCAAGGGCGTCAACTTTGTGAGCCTGCGCGATGCGGGCGACCCGGTGGAGCTGGCCCGCGCCTACGACCGCGAGGGTGCGGACGAGGTCGTCTTCCTGGACATTACCGCCACGAGCGACAACCGCGCGACGACCATCGAGATGGCGGCACACGCGGCCGAGGAGCTCGCTATTCCCTATACCGTGGGCGGCGGCTTTCGCGACCTGGCGGGCATGCGCACCATGGTTGCAGCCGGTGCTGACAAGGTGTCGCTCAACTCTGCCGCCGTGCGCGACCCGTCGCTGATTAGCCAGGCTGCCGCGGCGTTTGGCAGCCAGGCCGTGGTCGTGGCGATCGATGCCAAGCACGTCGGCTTGCCTGGCGCATCCGGTGCCGACAAGTGGGAGGTCTTTACCGCAGGCGGCCGCAACGCTACGGGCATCGATGCGGTGGCGTGGGCCGAGGAGGCGGCTCGTCGCGGCGCCGGCGAGATTTTGCTCACCAGCATGGACCGCGACGGCACCAAGGCCGGCTTTGACCTGGCGCTCACTCGCGCCGTGGCGCGCGCGGTGCCGATTCCCGTCATCGCGAGCGGTGGCGTGGGTGCGCTCGAGCATTTTGCCGAGGGCGTGATCGAGGGTGAGGCCGACGCCGTGCTGGCGGCAAGCGTCTTTCACTTTGGAACCTTCAGCATTCACCAGGTGAAGGAGTATATGGCATCGCAGGGCATCCCTGTGAGGCTGGACTTTTAGCGCTGCGGCTTGCCCAGGCACCCGACCTTCCGGCTCCAACCCTCCTCGCGTACTTAAGTACGCGTCGTCGGGCTTGTCGCTCGGAATCTCGGGCACCTGGACAACCCTCGCCGACCTGTGGGATTTCGTTTGTTGCTTGGGAGAAATGATGACTGAGGTAATAGAAGCGTCTGATCTTACGTACGACGCCCGTGGGCTGATTCCTTGTGTGGTTCAGCAGTATGACACCGGCGAGGTGCTTATGGTTGCTTGGATGAACGAGGAGTCGGTGGGGCTGACGCTCAAGACCGGCACCACGTGGTTTTGGAGCCGCAGCCGCCAGGAGCTCTGGAACAAGGGCGCGACGAGCGGCAATATGCAAGCGGTCAAGGAGCTCTGGGCCGACTGCGATAGCGATACGCTGCTGGTCAAGGTCGACTCGCCGGGTCCGGCCTGCCACACCGGCAACCGTACCTGCTTCTTTAAGAAGCTCGCGTAGGGCGGGCGCTCGATTAGACGCTCGGCACCAGAAAGGATTGAACTATGGGTGTGCGCACCGCAAACGTTCAGGATGGAAATATCGGTGAGACGTTGACAGGTCTGGCCGAGGTGATTCACGGTCGTCGTGATGCATCGCCGCAGGAGAGCTATACCGCGCGTCTGCTGACCGACGTCGAGGACGAGCTGCTCAAGAAGCTTGCCGAGGAGGCAAGCGAGGTGATTATGGCCTGCAAGGATAACGATCACGATCACATCCGCTACGAGGCCGGCGACCTGGTCTACCACCTGCTCGTAACCCTTGAGCGCTACGGTATCACCCTCGACGAGCTTGCCGGCGAACTCAACGCCCGCCGCCACTAGTCGTTTGGGACAGTCTTTGTTGATGTAACGGGGTCATGGAAGTTGCGGTGAAATAGGGACTGTTTAAGCGCTTCATCAGGCAAAACAATCCCTATTCCACCGCAACTTATGAAGGGATGGCTAGTCGAGGGGTGTGGATTCCCATTCGCCGTTGGGGTGGGGGATGTCGAAGGTTCGGTAGCCGCAGTCGTAAGCGTGGGCCTGGGCCTCGCGGATGTTCCAGCAGATGTCGCAGGCGCGGTGTGCGTCCGAGCCAAAGGTGATGGGTACCTCGGCGTGGGCGAAGCAACGCAATAGCCCGGTCGCGGGATAGTAATCGTCGAGCCCCTTGCGCGGCGCGGCGGTCGAGACCTCAACGCGGCGGCCCGTGTCGTGAGCGCACTCGGCCATCTGCCCCCAGAACGGCGTCGGGTCAAAGTCGGGCGCAAAGCCTTCCTTCGAAAAGCGCATGACCAGGTCGGGATGGGCCATTACGTCAAAGTTGAGTGAGCTTTCGCAAGCGCGGCACCAGTCGTCGACGTAGCGCTCCCACACGCCGTGTACCCCCAGGTTTTCCCAAACATGCAGGTTGGTGTCATCATCGATCCAGCCGCAAAGGGAATCGGGTGTATCGGGGCGAGCGACGTTTTCCGTTCCCGCCGTACCCGCGGCACCGGCCATGATATCGCCTGGGTTGCCAATCCAATGCACGCTGCCCAGGCGTACGACGGCGTCCTGGGACCAGCGCTCAACCAAAGGCTCGCAGCCCTCGTACCAATCGCATTCAAAGCCATAGATAAGCTCGAGCTCCGGCGCGATTTGCGCGGCAAGCTTGCGAGCATCCTCAAAAGCCAGACGATGTGCCGGCAGGTCGCTCTCAGTAACCTGCACTTCGCAGTTGGCATCCATGCTGGCGGGCAGTGTGAGATGGTCGGCCGAGACCATGACGCGGCAGCCGGCCGCAGCAGCGGCGCGAACGTTGTCTTCAAACGAGGCATGGCCGTCCGAGAACGAGGTGTGGGTATGGCAATCGACCAGCGGGCAGGCAGACATGGCGACTCCTTTGCATTTGGCGAATCCGCTCCATTGTAATGGTGTAGCTTTTAACACGCCGGGCACGCCGGAGCTCGAAATCGATTGGAAAGGCTGTGCGGTGCGCGGTGCGGCCTCGCTTGCGCTCTCAAAACATGTACATCAGCCTCCAAAAGCTGCAAAAAATGACATGTTTGGAGGCTGATGTACATGTTTGGATAGGGGCGAGGGCGGCGACGGACGAAAGTCATGCCTGTGCCACGTCCGATGTGCTAGCGTTTGGATGAACAAAACGAGCCCGCGCGGAAAGGATTCGGACCGTATGCAATGCGATAGCACATCCCCGCTGTCCCGCGAGACCGATGCACCCGAAACCATCGTCAAGCTGGAATGCGACATCGACGACGCGTCGCCCGAGGTGCTCGCCTACGCTGCCGACCGCCTGCGCGAGGCGGGTGCGCGCGAGGTGCATTGGCTGCCCCTCTATTGCAAGAAAGGCCGTCCCAGTTGGCAGCTGCAGGCAATCTGTGCTCACGAGGATATCGAGCGCCTGCAGACGATTATCTTTTTGGAAACCACGACCAACGGCATTCGTCGCCAGGTCATGGAGCGCGTTTGCCTGCCACGCCGCTTTGAGCGCGTAACGACGCCATGGGGCGAGGTGTCCGTCAAGGTGGCCACCCTGCCCGACGGCAGCGAGCGTGCAGCGCCCGAGTACGAGGACTGCGCCCGTCTCGCCCGCGAGCACAATGTGCCGCTCCAGCGCGTTATGCAGGCAGCACAAGCCGCGGCACTGCGATTTGAGTAACACGGTCGGCGACGCGCCACACCCGCCCCATCAACCTCACCGAAAGGATCCCCCATGAAATACCTCATCGCTTCTGACATCCACGGCTCGGCATACTGGGCCGAGCGCCTGGTCGCCGCCATCGAATCCCAGCAGCCCGACCGCATCGTCCTGCTGGGCGACCTGCTCTACCACGGTCCGCGCAACGACCTGCCGCGCGATTACGCCCCCAAGCGCGTAATCCCGCTGCTCAACGCCCTGGCCGACCGCATCATCGCGGTACGCGGCAACTGCGATGCCGAGGTCGACCAGATGGTGCTCGACTTCCCCGTCATGGCCGACTACGCCACGCTGTTCGACGAGACCGGCCGTGAGCTGTTCCTGACGCACGGCCATGTCTTTGGCGCCGGCATGCACAACAGCGTCGACCACGCGCCCGCGCTGCCCGAGGGCTCCGCGCTCGTCTACGGTCACACGCACGTCAAAGTCAACGAGGAGAGCGCCGCGCACCCGGGCCTGTGGCTCTTCAACCCCGGCAGCGTGAGCATCCCCAAGGACGGCACGCACAGCTACGGCATCTACGAGGGTGGAACGTTCCGTCATGTGATCCTGGAGGAGGACTAACCATGGCAGAGCACATGGCTCAGCAAAATGCCGAGGGCTCGCGCGATCTGTCCACGCTGGTCGATGCGTCGGCCGAGCTGCAGCATCTGGTGCAGACCATCTGGCGTCTGCGTCAGCCCGATGGCTGCCCGTGGGATCGCGAACAGACACACCGCAGCATTGGCAAGAACATGATCGAGGAGGCCTACGAGGCGCTCGACTGCATCGAGGCGGACGACGCGGTTCACCTGCGCGAGGAGCTGGGTGACGTGCTCATGCAGGTCGTGCTGCATGCGCAGATTGCTGCTGACGCCGGCGAGTTTACACTGGCCGACGTGGCGCGTGATATCGATGCCAAGCTCATCCGCCGTCATCCGCACGTGTTCGGCGATGTGGATGCCGACAGCTCCAACGAGGTACTCAAGATTTGGGACGAGGTCAAGCTTGCCGAGAAGGCCGCCAAGGACAAAGCCGTGGCGGCGGGTGAGGCCGCGCCCGAGGGTCTGCTCGATGGTGTGCCCACGCATCTGCCGGCGCTGATGCAGGCGCAGAAGGTGTCGCGCAAGGCAGCTGCCGTGGGCTTTGAGTGGGAGACGGTCCAGGACGTGTGGGACGAGGTCGCCGAGGAGCGTGCCGAGTTTGAGGCCGAGGCCCCCGGAACGCCCGAGCGCGAAATGGAGTTTGGCGACCTGCTCTTTGCCCTGGTCAACGTTGCGCGCAAAGAGGGCATTGACGCCGAGAGTGCCCTTCGTGCCAGCACGGCAAAGTTCCGCCGTCGCTGGGCCGCGATGGAGCAGATGGCGGCCGATGCTCACGTGGATCTTGCCGAGCTTTCGACCCACGGCCTCAACGACCTGTGGGATGCCGCAAAGGCGGAGGAGTAAGACTGCGGGAACGACGGGCTGACACGCCTTATCGTTCCCGCTAAATTTTTCGAAAATCAAGTGTATCCCTCGGCTAACTTAGGGCATAATGCAAAAAGTGCGACATGGCTAACTTACGGAGGCGCACCGACGGTGCACGGTCAGCCGGTCGCTTGCATCCACTACGTTTCCAAGTGAGAGGGAGACAACATGAGCGATATTTTGGACGTCTACGGTCGCGAGGTGCTCGACAGCCGCGGCAATCCCACCGTCGAGGTCGAGGTCGTGCTCGAGGACGGCAGCTTTGGCCGCGCAATGGTGCCTTCGGGTGCTTCGACCGGCGCCTTTGAGGCCTGCGAGCTGCGCGATGGCGACAAGGGCCGCTACCTGGGCAAGGGCGTTTCGCAGGCCGTCGAGCACGTCAACAACGAGTGCGCCGATGCCGTCGTGGGCCTCGATGCCTTCGATCAGCGCGCCGTCGATGCCGCGCTGATCGCTGCGGATGGTACCCCCAACAAGACCAAGCTCGGCGCCAACGCCATCCTGGGCGTGTCGCTGGCCGTTGCCCGCGCCGCTGCCGAGTCGGCTGGCCTGTCGCTGTGCCAGTACCTGGGCGGCGTCAACGCTCATCTGCTGCCCACACCTATGATGAACATCCTCAACGGCGGCGTGCATGCCGACAATAACGTCGACTTCCAGGAGTTCATGATCATGCCGGTGGGCGCCCCGAGCTTTGCCGAGGGCCTGCGTTGGTGCGCCGAGGTCTACCATACCCTCAAGGGCGTGCTGCACGAGGCCGGCCTGGGCGGCGGTGTGGGCGACGAGGGCGGCTTTGCCCCCAACCTTAAGACCAATGCCGAGCCGTTCGAGTACATCACCAAGGCCGTTGAGAAGGCTGGCTTTAAGCCCGGCGTCGACTTCATGTACGCCATGGACCCGGCCTCGACCGAGTTCTACAACGCCGAGACCGGCATGTATGAGCTCAAGGGCGAGGGCGTGGAGTACACGAGTGCCCAGATGGTTGATTACTGGGAGAAGCTCGTCGACACCTATCCCATCATTTCTATCGAGGACGGCATGGCCGAGGAAGACTGGGACGGCTGGGTCGAGCTTACCCGCCGCATTGGCAACAAGGTGCAGCTGGTGGGCGACGACCTGTTCGTCACCAACACCGAGCGCCTCAAGAAGGGCATCGAGCTGGGTGCCGCCAACGCGATCCTGGTCAAGGTCAACCAGATCGGCACGCTCACCGAGTCACTCGAGGCCATCGAGACCGCCAAGGAGGCCGGCTACGCTTGCATCGTGAGCCACCGTTCCGGCGAGACCGAGGACTCCACGATCGCCGACCTGGTCGTGGGCGTCAACGCCGGCCAGATCAAGTCGGGCGCACCGTGCCGCAGCGACCGTATCGCCAAGTACAACCAGCTCATCCGCATCGAGGACGAGCTTGAGGGCAGTGCGCGCTACGCCGGCAAGGCCGCGTTCTACAACATTCGCTAGGCAAACGGGGTGCGCGGGGTGGGGCTGACTCGGCTCCGCCCCACTTCTGATGGCCGCCATTGGGCGCTGGGCCATATGGCTCAGCGCCTTTTTTATGTCGAGCAAAGGCTGTCGAAGGTGGCGCGCGCGCTCGTGCTATAACTAGAATACTAAGCGCAAACAAACCTCAACCGCACAAGGCGCACATGGATCAGATTTACGACAACAGGTACTATTCCGCCGGTTCGCGTGAGCCGTCGCTTCGCCGTGCGCGCACGGTGCAGCTCGGTGGGTCCGCCTACGCCGGTGCCGACCGCTCCGCGCAGCGCCCGACAAGCACCTCGCGCCCCAATGCTCAAGTGAATACTTCGACAGATGGACCAGTACGCCCGACACGTTCGTCGCATCCGTCGCGTCCCTCGGCCCAGACGCACGACAAAGCGAGCAGGCCTTCGAGCCGTCTTTCGGGCTCGGACTTTATGCGCTACGCCAACGACAACGCGGTGGTTAAGGCAATCTATGACTTTACACATGGCTCTCTGCGCCCGCTGTTTATCGGTATCGTGGTGGCGCTGGCGCTCGTGAGCCTGTATTTTCCCGTACGCGACCTGTATGTGGCTAAGCGCTCGAGCGATATCTTGGCCAAGCAGGTCGAGATTCGCGAGCAATATAACGACGAGCTGCAAAAAAGCGTCGACAAGCTGCTCTCGGAGGAGGGCATCAAGGACGCGGCGTCCGAGGACCTGGGCTTGGTGATGCCCGGCGAGAAGAGGATTGAAGTGCAGGGCCTGGACGGCGATTCGGATGCCTCGTCGAGCCAGAAGTCGTCGAACGCCAAGAAGGCCAGCGAAGTTGCCAAGGAAATCGAAGAAGTCGGTAAGGACGCGCCGTGGTACATCCAAGCGCTCGACATGCTGTTTGGGTTTAACGGCGTCGAGGGCCAGACGGTCGTGTCCAACGGCAAATAGCGCCCGGAGGGGAGCCCGCAATGACAAATTGCAAACGCTATAAGGTAGCCGCGATCGACCTGGGAACGGTGTCGTCGCGACTGGTGTTGGCCCAGGTCGAGGGCGGAGCGATTGTGGAATCGTCCAAGCATACCGAGATTACCGACCTGGGCGAGGGCGTGGAGGCGACGGGTCGCTTTTGCGAGGCGGCTGTCGAGCGTGTACTCGCTGCGTGCCGTATGTTTGTGGACGAGGCGCGTACCTTTGGCGCCGCGTGCATCTGCACCACGTGCACGAGCGCCGCGCGCGATGCGTCCAACGCCGCCCTGCTGCTGGACGGCCTGCACGAGCTGGGGCTTGAGCCGCAGGTGATTCCGGGTGAGGTCGAGGCACGCCTGACGTTTTTTGGCGTGGCGCACGACTTTGCCGGCGAGCGCATCATTGTTGCCGATTCGGGCGGCGGATCCACGGAGCTCGCGACGGGCGTCTATGCGCCGGAGCGTGGCGTCTTTGCGCTAGAAGGGACGCGCTCGCTGGACATTGGCTGCCGCCGCGTGACGGAGCGGTTTTTCTCGACGATGCCACCCGCACGCGGCGAGCTTGCTGCCGCTGCCGCGTGGGCAGGCGAGCAGTTCGCCGCCTATTTTGAGGGCCTGCCTGTCGACTTTGAGCGCGCCGAGCGCCTCGTCGCGGTGGGCGGTACCGTTACCACGCTCGTGGCGCTGGTCCACGAACTGGAGCCGTACGACTCGAACTTTGTGCACCTGCGCGAGCTTTCGATGGAGCAGATTTCGGCCGCTATCGAGCGCATGTCTGCGTTGGATGTTGCAGGCATTGCCGCGTTGCCGGGCGTGCAGCCCAAGCGCGCGAACGTGATCTTGGCAGGTGCCGTGGTGATTCGCGAGCTCATGCGAGCCGGCGGCTACAAGACGCTCACCGTAAGCGAGAACAGCCTACTCGCTGGCATGGCCGCCACCATCAACGAGGTTCTCGACGGCGCGACTCCCACCATCGCCTGGACCCCCACTCTCAGCACCCTCTAAATAATTTGCGGTGAAATACGGACTAAAATCGCCCTTTCGGGCGCCAAACAGTCCCTATTCCACCGCAACTCAACAGCCGGCACCTGGGGACAGTCCTTGCGGGGCGTCCCCACAGCGCCTATGCCAGCTTGTCGATTTGCCCAATCTCCCAAAGCGGAATATTGACGAGCATGCCCTCGTCTCTATATGCCGCCAGGGAGCTCCTCACGCAACGCTCGAGCTTGAATTTTTCGCAGGCTATTTTCAGACTCTTCGCTTTAAGGTTCTCTGCCGCCTTGACCTCAAGCGGAAGCACGGTTCCCGCATGGTCGATGGCAAAGTCGGTTTCGGCATTGCCAGAGGTAGAGGACCAATACGCGGGAGTTTTGTCCTGGAGCAAAAGCTCCTGCGCGACGTATTGTTCGGTCAGCGAACCTTTGAACTCGGTAAAAACAGCGGATCCGTTAAGAACGATGGCCGGAGAGAGACCGGAGAGCGCTCCGAGGATGCCGGTGTCGATGCAGAACAGTTTGAAGCCCGAGAGGTCTTCGTAGCTCGAGAGCGGCGCCTTTAGAGCGGAAACACGTGGCACCTTATGAACGATTCCGTAGTCCGTGAGCCACTGGAGGCTTTCCTCGAAATCGCGTGCGCGCGCTCCGGGGCGAAGGGCGCCATAGACAAACTTCTTGTTCTCTTTGGCAAGCTGGCCGGGAAGGGATTTCCAAACCAACCTCATGCGCTCGATGATGCGGGCGGGTGCATGTTTGCCAAAATCGGATTCGTAAGCCTCGATGATTTGCTGCTGAAGCCTTCGGGCTTCGATGAAGTCGCGTGTCTCGGCGAAAGCGGAGACAACTTCGGGCATACCGCCGACAACAAGGTATTCCTTGAGCAAGTGTTCGAGCTTTTCGGTAACGTTTGCTAGAAGGTTCATGTCTGCGGCAAGGATGGCGTCGGCGAGCGGGTCGCCGTCGACGGCACGAACGAACTCGGTGAACCCCATGGGACGCATGGTGAGCTGGTCGATTTTGCCGACGGGAAATGACTCGTTTTCGCGTCGGAGCGCGAGGCCCATATAGGAACCGGCTGCTACGATGTGGTATTCGGGTGCAAGCTCGTTGAAGTACTTGAGCGAGGTGATCCCGCGCGGGGCCTCTTGGATCTCGTCGAAGATGATGAGCGTGTCTGCTGGCGTTACAGTTTGGCCACGTAGGAGTTCTATCTGGGAGATGATGCGCTTGGGGTCGAGGTCCCCATCGAACAGCGAGCGTGTGCTCGGCTCGAGCATAAAGTCAAAACGAATGACGTTTCGATACTGCTGGCTTGCGAATTCGTTAAGAAGCCAAGTCTTTCCTGTCTGGCGGGCTCCCTTAAGCAAGAGAGGTTTGCGATTCGTCCTTGATTTCCAAGCGATAAGTTCGCTCATAAGCTGTCGCTGCATATTGCCTCCCAACCCTCTCGGTTAGTATAAGGCCATTTGGGTGTTTCCATCGGAAAATGTGCGAGACAACCACGTTTTTCCATCGGAAAATGTGCGAGACAACCACGTTTTTCCATCGGAAAATGTGGTAAGAAACTCATTGGGTGGGCGGAAAAAGTAGTCAAAAAAGCCCCGTCCCAAATGAGCTGCTCTGCAGTTGACGGCGTCCAAAAGAAACGAGCCCGCATCCCTGGGGAACACGGGCTCGCAAGCAATCATATGGTAGGGGCGGTGGGACTCGAACCCACAATCCTTGCGGCGAGAGATTTTAAGTCTCCTGCGTATGCCAATTCCGCCACGCCCCCGTGAGACTAGAAGTCTAGCACAAGCCGTCCGTTACGCGTTGACGGCCATCGAGTGTTGGCCCGACTTCTCCAGGAACTCTTGGAACTTTGCCTCGTCGCCCTTGTTTTGATACTGCAGGGCCAGCAGGTACTCCAGTCGGCAGCGCTTGACCGGGTCGTCGCCGACATCCTCGAGCATGCGCTCCAGCTCGGGAATGTCGTTGTGGCGCTTGAGGATCATCGTGTCGTACATCAGCTGGCATTCGTGTGCGACCGCCTCGGCCTGACCGCCCTCAAAGCCCTTGATCTCGTGCAGAAGCTCCTTGGACTTTTTGCGGTCCTCCTGGCCAACGTAGTAGTTAAAGGCTTTGATCACCAGGTCGACGCGCTGCATCTTGGGGAGGTTGAGTCCCAGCAGCAGGTCGAACATCTCGCTGGCACGCTCGTGGTCCTCGCGCAGCAGATAGGAGTTCAGACGCAGGTAGTCGCGGTTGTAGCGCGGGTACAGCATGCTGGTGAGTTTGCCGTCGAGCAAACGATCGAACTCGTCCCACTGCTTGGCGGCCATCAATTGCTGCAGGCGTTTAAACGTGGTGCGTTTTTTGACGCTAAAGAACACCGACACGGCGATGCAGATGATAACGACGGCGGTCCAGAGGGTGCGGGAATCGGGCATATTAGGGTCCTTAGTCGCTCATAAAGCGAGCGGTATGACAACACGTACTAGATGTATTATACGCAGCGCGCAAGCAAACTGGCATAAAAGCTCATCGAGGCCGAGTGCCATCGCTCGCTGCGGTACACTTACCTAAAGTAAACCATGAAGGGAGACATTACCTATGAAGAAGATCGTTTTGGCTTGCGGTGCTGGCGCTGCTACTTCCACGCTCGTTGCCCAGAAGGTCGCTACCCTGCTCGACGCCAACGGTTATGCCGACAAGTACGAGATCGTGCAGTGCGCCATCTCCGAGGCCAAGGATTACTGCGACGAGGGCGCTGACCTGCTGATCGCCACCACCGTTGCCCCCGAGGGCCTCACCTGCCCGTACGTGAGTGGCGTGCCCTTCATGACCGGCATGAACCGCGTTGCCGCCGAGAAGGCCGTTCTCGACGTCATGGCTCAGTAGGCGCTGACTGCATGAGTGAGCAGAACGCCAACCCGGTAGAGCTCTTTGGTATGCGCGTTGCCCATGTGGGCATTAACGCCACCGACCCGGCAGACGCCCTGGAAATCGCGGAGCTGTTCTCGACGATGATGGGCCTGCCCGTCATCGAGACCCCGGTTTCGTACTTCAACGATTCGCTGGTCGAGATCATGAAGCAGAACGGTCGTGGCACCAAGGGCCACATCGGCTTTGCCGTTAACGACATCGATGCAGCTGAGAAGTGGTTTGCCGAGCGCGGGCTCGAGGTCAACGAAGAGTCGCGCGCGCTGCTGCCCGACGGCGGCACCAAGCTCGTGTATTTTAAGCGCGAGTTCGCCGGTTTCGCCGTGCACCTGTGCCGCGAGTAGCGCACAAGCTGCCATAGCTGGCAAAAAGGGATAGGGCCGCGTGGCCCTATCCCTTTATTTATGCCGAGGGGCTTCCTATCGTGGCAGGCGAATCGTAAAGCGGCTGCCGACCCCTTCGACCGAGGTCACACCGATGACGCCGCCGTGGCTGTCGACGATCCACTTGGCGATCGCAAGCCCCAGACCCGAACCCTGTGCGCCGGCATCGCGCGCGTTGTCGGCACGGTAGAACCGCTCGAACGCGTGAGCTGCGGATTCCTGGTTCATGCCGATGCCCTCGTCCTCAACACTTATGTCGATCGTGCCCGCGCCCGCATCCGGCGTTATGCCAAATGTGACGGTCGTTCCCGCATCCGAGTACTTGGCGGCGTTTTGCACGATCACGCGCAGAGCCTGCTTCACGAGCGCCACGTCAACGGGCGCGTCGCAGCGCGGGTCGCTGACAAGCACAGCGTCAAAGGCCAGTCGATACGTGTGCTCGGTATCGATCATCTGCGATTCCTCGCATACCTCGCCGACCAGTGCGGCCAGGTTGGTATTCGCGCGCCGTAGGACCGTGCGCCCGGCATCGCCGCGCGCCAAAAACAGCAGCTGCTCCACAAGCTCCTGCATGTGCTCGCTTTCGGCCTTGAGGGATACGATGGATTCCGCCAGCACGTCCGGGTCGTCTTTGCCCCAGCGGTCGAGCATGTTTACGTAGCCCTGAATCACCGCGATGGGCGTGCGCAGCTCGTGGCTTGCATCGTTGACAAAGCGCATCTGCTGCAGCTTGGCCTCTTGCATCTGGCGCAGCAGGCGGTTGAGTGCGACCTCGATGCTTGCCAGGTCGGCGTCGCCGGTGGTGACGCTCGGCGAGTCGACGCTTGCGCGCTCGATGGCCTGCTCCAGCGTTTCCATCTTGCCGCCGGAGAGCTGCATGCGGCCGAGCTCGTCTACGCGCAAGGCCAGGTCGTTGAGCGGCGCCATGGTGCGACGCACACGGCGGGCGCCGCCGAGCATGTTGAGCACGCTGATGACCTGGCAACCCACAACGACAAGGTAGAGAGGCCATAGCGCGACGAGGTCCTGCGCGAGGGGGAAGGTCTTGGTGGTACGCGTAAGCTCGACGGTATAGGTGAGCGTTGCCAGGTCCCAGCCGCGCGCGGGCGTCAGCGACATGCCGCGAACGGTGGCGCCGGGAATCCAGCCTGCGGTAAACGCGCCGTCGGGCAGCGTCTGATTGTATCCATAGACGAGGATCGCCGCCGCAATCACCATCAGCAGCAGATCGAGCCAGACGTAGCCCATCAGGCGGCGCCACATATAGCTCCAGTTGATGGCACGGGCGATGGAGGTGACGCGCTTGGCCTCGGCGTTACGCGCGGCAGACATAGCCCACCCCGCGCACGGTCTGGATGATGCGGGCGCCACCGGCGTCTTCGATCTTGGCGCGTAGATGCGCGATGTGCACGTCGACGTTGTTGGTGTCGCCCACGTATTCGTAGCCCAGCGCCTCGTGCGCGATGCGCTCGCGTGTGAGCACGGTCTCGGCATGTGTCATAAGCAGGGCGAGGACGTCGAACTCGCGGGCCGTGAGTGCGATGGGCGAGCCGCCGACCGTGACTTCGTGGCGGTCGGGATCGAGCGCAACCGAGTCAACGGTAAGCGCGGCGGGGGAGGGCGAGGCGGAAGCTTGGGTCGAGTCGCTGACCGGGGGCATCGCAGTGGCGCCGACACCCGTGCCGCCTGCCGCGCCTGCCCCGACACCGCCAACGCCCGAAGCCTCCCGCACGGCCTCCGCGCGCTTCAGCGCCACGCGGATCCGTGCGAACAGCTCCTCAATCGCAAATGGCTTGGTCAGGTAATCGTCGGCGCCGGCATCGAGTCCGGCCACCTTGTCCATCACGGCATCGCGCGCGGTGACCATAATCACCGGCACATTCTTGTGCTTGCGGACACGCCGCAGAACCTCCATGCCGTTGAGCTGCGGCAACAGCACATCGAGCAGAATCAAATCGTAGTCGCGCTCCAGTGCCAGGTCCACGGCGGTGCGGCCGTCGGCGGCGTGCTCCACCTGGTAGCCCTCGTGCTCCAGCTCAAGCGTCACAAAGCGGGCGATTTTCTCCTCGTCCTCTACGATAAGGATTCGTGCCATGCGTGCCCCCGTCTGCGATTACTTGTCGTCGTTCAGATTCTGCTTGATGCCGTCCGCGGCATCGGCGGCGTGATCCATCAGGTTGTTGATGCTGCCGGGCACGTCGCCGTCGCTATCGATGCGGTAACGCATGCCAAAGAACAGGCCAATCAGCATCAGCCATATCGTGGCGCCCCAGGCAAACAGCGCGACGATGGGGATCAGGATGGGAATGTTGAGGATGATCGCGTCGCGGCGCGTGGCGATAAACTTGGTGTCCAGGCTCAGGCGGAAGAGCTTTTTGAGGTACTCCCACACGCTGTCCATCTTCTTGGAAAGGTCGGTCTTTTCGCTCGACTTCTCGTAGGCGGCCTGCGCGGCGACCATCTCGGCTGAGGGCTCATCGACTGGCGCGGACTCGGTGGCGGCGTGCGCCGACGTGGTCTGCGTCTTGCCCTGCGACTCGAGCCAAATGATGGCGTCAAAAACGTTGCCGTCGGCGGCGTCGAGCGCGGCCTTGGCATCGGTGTAGCTCACGTTGCACTTGGTGCGGATGGTTTCAACTTTTTCGAGGTCGTCCATGACCTGTTCCTTTCGTTCGATGGGCGCGACGCCGGACGATCTGCCCGGGCGCGAGCGTTGCGTTCGGCGGCCTGCGTGACGCCGCCCCGCCCTTGGTCGAACTCTATAGTGCAGGTTATAGATTAAGCGATTCTTGAGCCAAGATTAATGTTGGATGAGTTTTTGGGTGGCGGTGGGGAAGGGAGAGATGCCTTTCTGGATAGCGGGGGATGGGGCGCCGGTGCAAAACGGCGTCAAGGGTTGGTCGAGCAGGCGGTTTCTCCATTGATGACCGCACGACATGTGACACTTACCCTGCCGCTCTGCTCTGCCGCGGCGGTATGTATCTGAACAACGGCCCTCTAAGGAGCTCGATAGCAATGAGTGACAACACCAAGCATCTCGCAAAGAAGTGCGTCAAGGACGCGTGGCCGTGCCTCGCGTTGTGCCTTGCCGGCACAGCGGTTGCGCTGCTGGCTGTTCTGGGGCCGTTCGACGTGCTCCGAAGTGCCAGCTCTCTGCACGTTTGCATGGCCCTTGCCGGCGCTATGATGACCGGCGGCGTGCTCGATCTGGTTTTTTGGGTGCTTGACCCGTTTGGATGGAAGAACGAGGGGTAAGCCCTAAGGGATGGAAGAGCTGGAACGGTTGGCTTAGTGATCGTGCAGAATGCGGGCTAGCGACTTACAGGGAAGTGGTAATCCGATGACGGTCTATGTGACGGGCGATATTCACGGCGGCGTCGACATGCAAAAGCTTCGCGACTGGGATCTTGGGGATAGTCTGACGGGTGACGACTACCTGATTGTCGCGGGCGACTTTGGCTTTCCGTGGGATTACTCTGCCGAGGAGTGCGCCGATATCGCCTGGCTGGAGTCGCGCCCCTATACGGTGCTGTTTGTCGACGGCAACCACGAGCGTTTCGATCACTGGGCGGAGCGCCCCATGGAGTTGTGGCACGGTGGGCTGACGCAGCGCCTGTCGGATACCTCTCCCGTACGGCGCCTGACGCGTGGCGAGGTTTTTGAGCTCGACGGCTCAATGATCTTTACCATGGGCGGCGCCACGAGCGTGGACAAGGAATACCGCATTCCGTATTCCAGCTGGTGGCCGCAGGAGTTGCCGGACGAGCGCAACTTTGAGGAGGCACGGACAAAACTCGACAGCGTGGGCTGGAAGGTCGACTACGTGGTCACCCACACCTGCTCTACGCGTATGCTTTCGCCCACGCTTTATCCGGCACCCGGCTGGAATTGTCCCAGCGTTGACCGACTCACGGCATTTTTCGATGAGCTGGAAGATCGCTTGGATTACAAGCGCTGGTACTACGGGCATTTTCATCGCGACGCCAACCCGGCCGAGCGCCATACCGTGCTCTACGACTGCATCGTTCGCCTGGGCGACGAACTCCAACCCTGGGATGTTGCGTAGGGGCGGGCGTAGCGAGCACTTCATACGATGCCTTGGGTAGTTACCCTACATTTCAGTGTAATCTTTATTTGTAGGGTAACTTAAGGCATGCTGGGAGCTGGAGGAGATGTCGCCTGACAATCTAGAGTTTCAGCGCCATTCGGTTGGTGCCGGGTAGGGTGGCGAAGCCAAAATGTTCATAGAATGCTGCCGCCTTATCATCTACTGGATCGACAACCAAAGCTCGCGCTCCTGCCAGGGCAGAGATTTTCAAGGCGTTTTCGATGGCATCTTTGAGTAGTGAAGCTCCAAGACCAAGCCCCTTGAACTTCTCATCGACCCCCATCATTCCAAGCAGCACTGTAGGAACTTGGGAGGGGGAGTTCCGCACGAACCATCCTCCATCAACATTTTCGCGAGCCACGGAGTGCGTGCACAGCGTATAAAACCCAGCGACTGCGCCGTCGCAATACGATGCGTATATAACCGCTGATCCTCTTCTTCGCGCTGAGGCTGATCTGTTTTTAGCCCATCCGTCTACAAGAGTATTTCCACAGTGGAAAGCCTCGATGCCTTGACCAACGGGGAGTTGAACGGGCTTGGTAAATGTGCTCATTCCCAAACTGCCTTACGGTCAAGCAGTGCTTTTGCGGCTTGGGGCATGGGGGAATCGAGCATTTCGCAAAATGCATCGAAACCATCAGGAGAAAGATAGGTTGTTGACGCCTCGGCGATATCACGTGCGGAGCTCTCGTCAAGGTGAGCTGTGGCCCATTGGGTGAGAGTTTGGCCACGTAAGGCTGCGGCGCGCTCGTAAGTAAGGCGTTGACGTTCGGTCAACCTTAGATCCATGCGGCGTTGTTTCTCAATCGTTGGCATAGCAAAAACCTCCTTTGCACAATTGTACGGAATTATTCCGTACATAACAAGACGCAGAATTATGTCCTCGTTGAGGGGGGGGGCGAGGGGGAGGGGCGTATTTGGCTACTCGACCGTTACAGTGATGTTCTCCCGATGCGTACGGATAACATCCCAGCTAAAGTGCTCGACCAGCTGCTCGGCAGAACGCGGCGTGGTGTCCGGCGCGATGCCCGTTTGCCCGGCGAGCCAGCCCAGCAGTGCCTCGGGTGTGCTAAAGCGGGTACGGAGCTCGCCCAGGTCTAGGTCGCGGTCGCGCTTGGAAAGGCGGCGGCCGTCCGGTGACATGAGCAGCGGAATATGTGCGTAGTGCGGTGTGGGCAGTCCCAGCAGATGCTGCAGGTAGATCTGGCGCGGCGTGGAGCCCAGCAGGTCGCATCCGCGCACGACCTCGGTGACGCCCATGGCAGCGTCGTCGACTACCACGGCCAGCTGATAGGCAAACACGCCGTCGCTGCGGCGCACCAAAAAGTCGCCGCACTCGGTGGCGAGTGCCTCGCATTGGGCTCCGTACGTGCGGTCAACGAATTCGATCACGTCGTCTGCGAGGTCGTCGACGGTGGGCACGCGCAGGCGTGTGGCCGGGGCGCGCAGGGCGCTGCGGCGGGCAACCTCCTCGGCAGAAAGGCCTCGGCAGGCGCCGCGGTAGATGGGCGTGCCGTCGCTGGCGTGCGGTGCGCTCGCGGCGTGGAGTTCGGCACGCGTGCAAAAACAGGGATAGGTGAGGCCGGCGTCTTGCAGCTGGCGCAGGGCGTCCTCGTACAGATCCAGGCGATCGTGCTGGTAGTAGGGGCCTTCGTCCCACTCGAGCCCCAGCCAGGTCAGATCGTCAATCAGTTGAGCGGCAAGTTCCGGGCGCTTGCAGCGATCGTCCAGGTCCTCGATGCGCAGCACGATGCTGCCGCCCTGGCTGCGGGCCGAAAGCCACGAGCACAGGCAGCTGAACACGTTGCCCAGGTGCATGCGGCCCGAGGGCGACGGGGCGAAACGGCCCACGACGGGCGCGGGGACGGGGGCGGGTGGCGTCGCTGGCGCGTCCGCGGCGGGCGTTGCTATGTTGCGAGCTTCGATATCCATGCGGACGAGTATAGCGCGGGGCTTGGCAGGGAAGGCGTTGCCGCGCTCACAAGTTGGCGGCGGTGCGCATTGCGCACGGTGGGTTTGCGGCTCAAGGTCTCGATCGCTGCGTACCGACTTAGCCTCACAAACGACAGAAACCCCGGCAGCTCTTCGCAACTGCCGGGGTTTCCGCGGAAAAGGGGGACATGATCCTCGAGCGAACGGCAAAGGGGCAAACCGTTTTCGCTCAACTGCTTTATGCCCCTCGGCTGGCGGCTCAGTCAGCGCATGCCGCGCCCACACAAAGCCGCTACACCTGTGACGGAGCTGTGAAGTGGTATCTATTGCTGGCGCAGGCCATGCCAAGGGTGTCCCTAATGACTGGTCATTTAAGAACGTCCCCAATGACTGGCTGTTGGGGTGCGGGTGTGACTTTCATCCCGTTTGGCGCTCCGGTCGCCTAGATGTTCGTCATGCGTACCCGCAAACGTGGGACAATGGCGCTGTTGGTTTTACAGACAAAGGATGTGCCTATGAACACCCTCGCCGCCAAAGTCAGCCGGCAGCGCCACCTGTTTGCGCGATTCGCTTCCGTCTGCGTGCTCGTCGCGCTTGCGTTGTTGCTGCTGCCTGTCGCCGCGCACGCCGACGGCTACTCCATGACCCAGACCTATATCAGTGCCACGGTCGAGGCCGATGGATCGCTGACCGTTGTCGAGGGACGCCAGTTTGATTTCGACGACGACATCAACGGCGTGTTTTGGGAGATCAATACGGGCTCCAACCAGCAGGGCGGCACGGCGGGCGTCGACGTGCTGAGTGTCGAGGAAGAGGACACCGCGTTTAACAAAGTCGATAGCGCGAACAAGGGCGACTCTGGCGTCTACACGGTCGAGCAGACCGGTGACGGCGTAAGGATTAAGGTGTTCAGCCCTCACGAGAGCGGCGACAGCGCGATCTATTACGTGAGCTACACCATGACCGGTGCGGTTATGAACTGGGCCGATACCGCCGAGCTCTACTGGAAGTTCGTGGGCGACGGCTGGTCTGCGGATTCCGACGATGTCGAGATGGAAGTGCGCTTCGCAAATGCCGCTGCCGGGACGGCGGCCGTCAAAGGCGATAACTTCCGCGCATGGGGCCACGGTCCGCTGGCGGGCGACGTGTCGCTCGATGAGGACGAGCCCATGGTCACCTATACCATTCCCTGCGTGCATCAGGGCGAATTCGCCGAGGCACGCATCGCCTTCCCCAGCGACTGGGTGCCGCAGCTTGCCGCCTCGGGCGAAGAGCGCATGTCAACGATCCTGAGCGAAGAGAAGGAATGGGCCGACGAAGCTAACGCCCGCCGCGCTCACGCTCGCATGATTGCCAATGCACTTGCCGTGCTAAGTGTTGTTGCGGCGGTGGCCTTTACCGGCACAATCGTTATGCTCAAGCTGCGCAAGCGCAAGCCCAAGCCGCTTTTCCAGGACGAATATTTCCGCGATGTGCCCTCGGCCGACCATCCCGCCGTGCTTTCGGCCCTCATGAGCTGGAACGAGGTGCCCGATCAGGCATATATCGCCACGCTCATGAAGCTCACTGACGACCGTGTGATCAAGCTGGAGCAGGCGACCGTGACCAAGGCCAAGAAGGGTCTGTTGGGGCGTGAAAAAGAAGAGCAGACGTATCGCGTGACGGTGAGCGATGCGGGCTGGAAGTCGGCCAAGGGCATTGACCACATGGTGCTCAAGGTCTTCTTTGCCGGTGCTAAGCCTGACGAGAACGGCGATCGCTCGCGCACGTTTGACGAGCTGCAGCACTACGTCAAGCAGCACGCTACGCCCGTGGGCGATAAGCTCGAGGACTATCAGAACACCGTTAAGGGCAAGTTGGCCGATAACGAGTACGTTGCCTCGGACGGCATTGTTGCAATGGTGTTTTGCCTGGTTCTTGGTATCCTGGTTGCCTTTGTTCCCGTGGGATCCATCTTCTTTACCGATGGCGCACAGGCGAACATTACCGCCGCGGTTATCTCGGTGCCGATTGTGCTGGTGGGTATCGGCGTGGGCCTTACGTTCCGCCGCTTTACGCCGGAGGGCGCCGAGGTGGCGGCTCGCTGCAAGGCACTTAAGCATTGGCTCGAGGACTTCACGCGTCTAAAGGAAGCCGTCCCCGGCGATCTGGTGCTGTGGAACAAGCTGCTGGTGATGGGTGCGGCGCTTGGCGTTTCGAAGGAAGTCCTGCGTCAGCTTGCCGAGGCTGTTCCTCCCGAGGTGCGCGAGGCCGACGGTTTCTACGACAATTATCCCTGCTACTGGTGGTACTACCATCACTACGGAAACCAGTCCCCGCTCGATTCGTTCGATGACGTGTATCGCGAGAGCATCCGTGAGCTGGCGTCGAGCTCCGACAGCTCGAGCGGCGGCGGAGGCGGTGGCTTCTCGGGCGGCGGAGGCGGCGGCGTCGGCGGAGGCGGCGGCGGAACGTTCTAGCGCGCTCTGATTTTTGGGATGGATCTTCTCCGGCGACTGCCGACGGATCCATCCCATTTTTATGCGCTACCTACGAAGGCTGTCCCCAGCGACTAATCACTGGGAACATCCCTAAATGACTAGGTATGGCTGCTGGGTTTAGGCTGTTAGATCGAGTTCGTAGAGGAAGCTTTCGCGCGGCATGTCGTGGCGGCGCTCTTCGCGGTTGGCGCGGTGCGTGGCCGTGCGCTTAAAGCCGTGCAGCTCGTAGAACTTCCACGAGCAGTTGGAGTCGGTGTACAGGTGCGCCCTCGTCGCTCCAAGCGAGGATAGGTGCGAGACCGCGGCATCGAGCAGAACCGTGCCAACGCCCAGGCCATGGACATCGCGATCCACGGCAAGCAGCGTGACCTCGTTGTCGTGCGGCAACGGGCTGCTCTCGAGCAGGCGGTTGTTGGTTCGGATGGTTGCGCGCACAAACGAGAGATACTCGGCGCAGGCATCAGGCTCCAGCTCACGCATCTGCGATAGCAGCGCGCGTTCGGTATCCATCCAATGCTCGTTGATAGTGGCGCCGGAGCTCTGTCCCGCACGCGCGAGCGAAATGCCACGCGCCTGACCGTCGATTACGGCAACCTGTGAAAACGTCGACGACGAAAGGCAGTAGGCGAGGTCGCACGCGGCCTCAAGGCGGTTGTACTCATCGTTATCCGAATTGTTATGCCAAAGCTGCTGCAGAATCAGCGCGATGGCGTCGAAGTCTTCGGTATCAAACGGTCGGTAGAGAACCCGCGAGACCATGGTGCCTCTTTCTTTTGCGGATGCATATCGAGCACAGTTCTACCACGCCATTGGCATCTAATTATGGTGCCCCTGTGTTCCATGAACTCACCGTGCCCGGTGCTGTGCCCATCCCCTCCGCGTGCAAACTTTTTCTGCACATGCGCCCGTTGCGGGGTGCATCGATGCGCTCGATGCGCTACATTAAATCAGTATTTTCAATGCCGCTGCGCGAGCGCTGCAGATCGACGTATCACCGACTCACAGAGCACGGCGGCGTACCAGACAGGAGGACTGCATGGGATCTGATGTGAAGATCGCACGCGCGTTGATCTCGGTTACCGATAAGACGGGCGTCGTCGATTTCGCACGGACGCTGGTCGATGACTTTGGCGTCGAGATCATCTCTACGGGCGGCACGGCTCGTGCCATCGAGGACGCGGGCGTTCCCGTAACCCCCATCGAGGAGTTCACGGGCTATCCCGAGATGATGGACGGCCGCGTTAAGACCCTGCACCCCAAGGTCCACGGCGCGCTGCTGGCCCGCCGCGATTCCGAGCAGCACATGCAGGAGGCGGCTCAGCACGGCATTAAGCTGATCGACCTGGTCGTCGTCAACCTGTACGAGTTCGAGAAGACCGTCGCCAACCCCGAGGTCACCTTCGCGGACGCCATCGAGCACATCGACATCGGTGGCCCCTCCATGCTGCGCTCTGCCGCCAAGAACGCCGCGAGCGTTACCGTCATTTCCGACCCTGCCGACTATGATGCCGTCCTGGCCGAGATGCACGAGACCGGTGGCTGCACCACGCTTTCCACCCGTCGTCGCTTGCAGGTGAAGGTCTACCAGACCACCGCCGCCTACGACACGGCTATCTCCCGTTGGCTTGCCGCCCAGGCAAGCGACGTGGCGGATACCTCTGCCAAGCTCGAGATTTCGCTGGAGAAGGTCGACGACCTGCGCTATGGCGAGAATCCTCAGCAGAAGGCTACGGTCTACCGCTTTGCCGAGGGCTGCGAGAACACCGCGAGCTCGCAGTTCCCGCTCGTGGGCTCCGAGCAGATTCAGGGCAAGCCGCTCAGCTACAACAACTATCTGGATGCCGATGCCGCTTGGAACCTGGTCCGCGAGTTCGACGAGCCGGCCTGCGTGATCCTCAAGCACCAGAACCCTTGCGGTTCTGCTGTTGCCGAGGACATCACGGCTGCCTACGACCGCGCCTTCGCCTGCGATCCCAAGAGCGCCTTTGGCGGCATCATCGCCTGCAACCGCGAGGTTCCCTATGAGCTGGTTGAGCACTTTGCCGATCAGAACAAGCAGTTCGTCGAGGTCATCATCGCCCCGAGCTACACCGCCGAGGCACTCGAGCGTATGGCCAAGCGCCCCAACCTGCGCGTGCTGGCTACCGGCGGCGTGGACCACGGCGCCCAGGTGGAGCTGCGCTCCGTCGACGGCGGCATGCTGGTGCAGGAGGTCGACCACGTGACCGAGGATCCCGCGACCTTTACGTTCCCTACCGACCGCAAGCCCACCGACGCCGAGATGGCCGAGCTCGAGTTTGCCTGGAAGGTCTGCAAGGGCGTCAAGTCCAACGCCATCCTGGTCTCCAAGGGCAAGGCCGGCATTGGCATGGGCCCCGGTCAGCCCAACCGCGTTGACTCCGCACTGCTTGCCTGCGAGCGCGCCGAGGACTTCTGCGAGCGCGAGGGCGTGGAGAAGGGCGGCTTTGCCTGCGCAAGCGACGCATTCTTCCCGTTCCGCGACAACGTCGACGTGCTTGCTGCACACGGCGTGACCTGCATCATCCAGCCCGGTGGCTCCAAGCGCGACGATGAGAGCATCCAGGCCTGCAACGAGCATGGTATTGCGATGGTATTCACCGGTGCTAGGCATTTCCGTCATTAAGACCTGCCTTGCGGCAAAATAATCTCTGCAAAAGACGGCTGCTCCGTTTGGAGGGCCGTCTTTTTGGTATAAGAGGACGGAATGACTAACACGAAAGGTATGACCATGCCCCAGATTGATGATGCCGAGCTGTTTGGCAATGCCGAGGATCAGCGTGCGTACGAGGACTTTTGCGCCAATCAGGAGGCGGTCGAGAAGTTTACGCTCGACAAGCCCGCGCTTGTCTGCCGTTGGCGCATGTCCAACAAAAAGGTGCCCATGCTCAACCGCCACATTCGCGCGCTGTCCGAGCGCCTGGTGCAGGGCGAGCCGCTTACCCACAACATGCTCAGCTGGGCCAAACAACACGTTGAGTGGTCGCTTGCCGAGGGTGATTACACCGCACACGACGGCGTGCTCATGCTGGTGATCGACATCAACGGCAACGCCGCCATGACGGTGGGCGAGTACGAGCCGCTGGCCGATACGTCGGCCAAGGCGCTACGTGCCCGCTCCGCCGAGGCCCGCTCCGAGGCCGACGAAACCGGCGTGGCGCCCGAGCTGCTCGCCGCCGTCGATAACGGCGAGCTGGCCTTTGTGGCGCCAGCGGACGAGTGTCTGTGCGGCACGGCGACGCTCATTGAGCAGCTGGCCCAGACCAAGGGCATCCCGGTCACGCGCGTGGACATTCCCGCGCAGCTCAAGGGCGCGCTGTTCCTGGTGAGTGACGAGCACGGCGTGGTCCCCGCAACCGAGACGGACGCCGCCGAGGCCGACGCCGCCACGGTCGCCTTCTTCGCCGAAGGCTACGAAAAGCTCCGCGCCCGCCGCTAAATGATTTTTCTGGGACGTGTCTCTATAGTTTTGTCAACCGCGTGCTTCGCGCCATTTCGGCATGA
>CALJMO010000039.1 GCA_937982065.1 uncultured Collinsella sp. | reverse complement strand
CGCGCGGCAAGGAGATATATTGCCAGACCGGAGGGGCCCCGGGGGCGGGAATCTGTGCGTACACATTTCCTACACATATAAGTACTCTCGACTGGCTGGTTAAAAACAGGAGGGGACCTCGCTTCCGAGATCCCCTCTTTTGCCTATCTATAGCAATAGACTCTTAAATACCTTATGCCAGCAGCTTGCGACCGGACTCCTCGATCGCGTCAAGTGCTGCATCTGCCTCGGCGGCATCCGCGCCCTTAGCGAAGATGTACAGCTTGATCTTGGGCTCGGTGCCGGAAGGACGAACGATGCCCTTATTGCCACCCTCAAGATCGAACTCAATAACATTAGCCTTCGGCAGGCCGTTCACGCAGGTGTTGTAATCAACGACGGCCTCAATCTTGGAACCGGCGAGCTCCGCGGGCGGGTTCTCGCGCAGACCGGCCATGATGCCGGCCATCTTTGCCGCGCCCTCAGCACCCGGATAGCTCAGCGAAATCGTCTTATTGTGATAGTAGCCATACTTCTCGTACAGCTCGTGCATCGCGTCGGCAAGGTTCTTTCCCTGGAGCTTGTAATACTGCGCCATCTGGCAAATCAAAAGCGAAGTGCTCACGGCGTCCTTGTCGCGCACGTGGTCGCCGGCCAGATAGCCGTAGCTCTCCTCAAAACCGAAGATAAAGCGATCGACCTCGCCAGCATCGGAAAGAGAAGTAATGATGTCGCCGATGTACTTGAAGCCCGTCAGGCAGCGGCGGAGCTCAAAACCGTACTCGTCGGCCAGAGCGTCAACCATGGCGGAAGAAACGATAGTAGTGACAGCAACCTTCTTAGTGAGGTCCTCACCGCGAGCAGCGCGGGTCTTGCAGATATAGTCGAGCAGCAGAACGCCCATCTCATTGCCGGTCAGCAGCAGATAGTCATCGCCATTCTTAACGGCAACGCCAACGCGATCGGCGTCAGGATCGGTTGCAAGCAGCAGATCAGGGTGAACCTGCTCGCACAGGTCAATGCCCTTCTGCATGGCCTGACGAATCTCGGGGTTAGGATACGGGCAGGTCGGGAAATCGCCGTTAGGCTCCTTCTGCTCGGGAACAACCGTGACATCGGTGATGCCAGCGCGCTCGAGCACCGTCGTGACGGGAATGAGGCCGGTGCCGTTGAGCGGAGTGTAGACGAGCTTAAGCGGAGCGCCAGCGATCTCCTCGGCAGAAAGGTTGGTCACGCCGCGGGCGAGAACGGCGTCATAATAACGCTCGAGGCACGAGTCATCGATCCATTTGACCAGACCCTGCTCAAGAGCCTCATCGAAGTCCATGGACTTCACGCCGGTGAACGTATAGGTCTCGGCGATAGCCTTAGAAATTGCATCGGCGGCCTCGCTGGTGATCTGGCAGCCGTCGGGGCCATAGACCTTATAGCCGTTATAAGGCGCCGGATTATGACTAGCGGTCATGCAAATGCCACCGGAGCACTTAAGGTCGCGGACGGCCCAGGAGAGCGTCGGCACGGGAGAAATCTTGGGATACACGAGGGCAGTCACGCCGTTTGCTGCAAGAATGGCAGCCGTAGTCTTGACGAACAGCTCACCTTTATTGCGGCTATCGCGAGCGATGGCGACCGTCGGATGCTCGAAGGTCGCATTGAGGTAGTCAGCGAATCCCTGGGTCGCACGACCGACCGTATAGATATTCATACGGTTAGTGCCCGCACCGATAGTGCCGCGAAGGCCGGCAGTACCGAAGGCGAGATCCTGGAAGAAAGCGTCGGTGATGGCGTCCTCATCACCCTGCTCCTTCATCGTGTTGAGCTCAGCGAGGAGCTCCTCGTCCTTGACATTGGCAATCCAAGTATCAAGCAGCTCATGAACATCTGCCATGTGAGTCCTTCCGTCACAATCAATAAAACAACCCGTGTAAAACAGGACAAGCGCATCAGCGCGCTAAAGCAAATATTAGTCCATTGAGAACAGAGAACTGACCACAGAACGGTGAACGTTTATATTCACCGGTGGATGATTGGATTGATTTAATTGCTTAGTGAACGCCGCCTTTAACGCAAAAAAGGGGGAGGCCGCGAGGCCTCCCCCTTCTAAGTTCAAGCGTACGG
>CALJMO010000038.1 GCA_937982065.1 uncultured Collinsella sp. | reverse complement strand
AGGGCTACACCACCAAGGGCGCTTGGGAGCTCTCCGACATGTTCCACTTTGAGGCTATTAAGCTGATCAGCGAGAACCTGCGCGACTCCGTCGCCGAGGCCAAGTCCGGTCAGCCCGGCTCCGGCCGCGAGGGCATGGCTCTTGGTCAGTATGTCGCCGGCATGGGCTTCTCTAACGTCGGCCTGGGCATCGATCACGCCATGGCTCACACCCTGTCCGCTCACTACGATACCCCGCACGGTGTCGCCTGCGCCATGCTGCTGCCGATCGCCATGGAGTTCAACAAGCCGGTTTGCACCGAGCGCCTGGCCAAGGTCGCCGTTGCCATGGGCGTTGACACCACGGGCATGAGCACCGACGAGGCTGCTGACGCCGCTATCGCCGCCGTCAAGCAACTTTCCGCCGACGTGAACATCCCGCACGTCTGCGAGGCCATGAAGGCTGACGAGATCGAGGTCCTGGCCAAGGACGCCATGGCCGATGCTTGCTTCCCGGGCAACCCGCGCGAGGCGACGCTCGACGACGTCATCGAGCTCTTCAAGAAGATCTGCCCGGCTGCCTAGCCCAGTTTGGTGGTCCTTCGCCCGTAGGTGTATGGTCTTTTGACGTGCCGCTGGCCCCGCCGTGCTACGCACGGCGGGGCTTTTTGTGCTGCGTCGATGCCCTGAGACGGACAAAACCAAGGCGTACTGCCCGCTGCGGATAGGTGGTGCACTTCCCTGCGTGCATTTTTGGGAGTATTCAACAAGCTCTTAAAAATGCATAACGTTGTGAATGGGCGGTAGTGATCCGCAGGCGCCCATCGACAGCCATTGTGGGCGGGCTATCGATGAGTGGAGGGGGTTGTTACTGAGTTTCTGCTTTGCGACGACCTGCAACACTGCTGTAACCGCGTCGTTTTGTCGTTCGTGATGGGGCCGTTGGGGCCCACGGTGCTGAATACTCCGTTTTTTGCACGGTCCAAGGTGGGGCACCCTGAGACGAAGCAAAAAGATGCCTCATTTCTATGCAAATACCAATAGGATTTATGCAAGATTGAGATTGTAAACCGTGCACGTGCACAAAACCGGTGCGGGGACGTCTGGAGGCGGCTCGGCTCCTGGGGCATTGCACGTGCAGAACGGTTAAAATCGGGACTCGGTCTTAGTTTTACTTGGAAGGATGCATATGACTTCTAATATTGATGCTTCTCTAGAGGAGGCGCTCTCCTATATCGCAGGACAGCTTAAGACGCTGACTTCTATTGCTTCGCCTACCGGCTATACCCGTGCGGCGACTGATTATCTGATGGAGACCCTGCGCGATATGGGGTTTGGGCCTGAGCGTTCTAATAAGGGTAACGTGCTCGTTGAGCTTGGCGGCGAGGGCGAGCCGCTTGTGTTGGCGAGCCATGTCGACACCCTGGGCGCCATGGTACGCTCCATTAAGGACAATGGCCGCCTGCGTCCCACGACGCTTGGTGGGCACCAGTGGTCTACGGCCGATGGCGAGAACTGCACCGTCTACACGCGCGACGGCAATGTGTACACGGGCGTGGTCCTCAATACCGAGCCTTCGGCGCATGTGGCCGACGAGCCGGTCAAGACCATCGAGAAGAACATGGAAATCCTGCTCGATGAGAATGTCGACAGCAAGGACGATGTGCTTGAGCTGGGCATTCAGACCGGCGACATCATCGCTATGGATCCGCGTACCACGGTGACGGAGAGCGGCTACATCAAGAGTCGCTTCCTTGACGACAAGCTGTCCGCGGCGATTCTACTGGGTCTCGCCCGCGCCGTCGCCGCTGGCGAGGTGACGCTTTCGCGTAAGGTTTCGCTGCTCTTTACCGTGTACGAGGAGGTCGGCCACGGCGGTGCCTTTGTGCCGGCCGACACGCGCGAGATGATCAGCGTGGACATGGGCTGCGTGGGCGACGACCTGGGCTGCACCGAGCGCATGGTTTCGATTTGCGCCAAGGATTCGGGCGGTCCGTACAACTACGATCTGGTGACCACGCTGTCCAATATCGCGCGCGAGCTTGAGCTCGATTATGCCATCGACGTGTACCCGCACTACGGCTCGGACGTCGAGGCCACGCTCTCTGCCGGCTACGACATTCGCCATGGTCTGATCGGCCCCGGCGTGTACGCGAGCCACAACTACGAGCGCAGCCACATCGACGGCGTGCGCAATACCTACGAGCTCGTCCGCGCCTACGTGCAGCGTTAGGCGCATTTATAGCGCGTGGCAAGTTAAGAGCGCCCTAGCCGGTATAACGTTGCCGGCAGGGGCGCTCTTGTGCGTTGCGGTGAAATAGGGACTGTTTTTGCATTTGAAACGCATAAGCAGTCCCTATTTCACCGCAATTTATGAAGGGGATGGGGCTACTTAAGCGCGCCGGTCACGGTACCGCCGCCCAAGACGACGTCGCCGTGGTAGACGACGACGGCCTGGCCGGGGGCGATGGCTCGTTGCGGCTCGTCAAAAGTTAGCAGCATTTGCCCGTCTTCGTCACGCGTAAGGGTCGCTGCCTGGTCTTTCTGACGGTAGCGGTACTTGGCGCCCACGTGAATGCCGCCGGCATCGAGCTCTGCCTCCATGTGGTCGGCAGGGGCGCTCCAGATCCAGTCGTTGGCCGTGAGCGCTGTGGCCGTCAGATCCTCGGCCTCGCCCAGATGCACAATGTTGTTGGCGGCATCGACGCCCGTTACGTACACGGGATGCGCCATCGCGACGCCCAAGCCCTTGCGCTGGCCGATGGTATAGCGCAGCGCGCCGTTATGGCGTCCGACCACGCTGCCGTCGCGCCATACAATATCGCCCGGCTCGGCGGCATGTCCGCAGCGGCGCTCGATATAGCCCGCGTAGTCGCCGTCCGCGATAAAGCAGATGTCCTCGCTTTCGGCCTTCTTGGCGTTGGTAAAGCCCTGCTCGGCGGCTATGCGGCGCACGTCGCGCTCTTTGTCCAGGCCCGCCAGCGGAAAGATCGTGTGCGCCAGGCGCTCCTGCGTAAGCGAATACAAAAAGTAGCTTTGGTCCTTTTTGGGATCTTCGCCGCGATGCAGCTGCCAGGTGCCGTCGGACGCCTGGCTTGTTTTGGCGTAGTGACCTGTGGCGATGTAGTCGCAGCCCATATCCAGCGCCGCATCCAGCAATGCGCCAAACTTAATGTGGCGGTTGCAGATGATGCATGGGTTGGGCGTCAGCCCCTCCTGATAGGCGGTCACGAAGCGCTCGATAACATTGCGGTCGAAGGTCTGCTGCAGGTTAAGTACATGGTGGGGTATCCCCAGGCGCTCGGCGACGGCCTTTGCATCGGCGATGTCGCGGTCGACCTTACTCGTGCTCGTGACGGGATCGGGCGCGGGGCAGGTGAGGCGCATGGTGGCGCCGACACATTCGTAACCCTGGCTTTTGAGCAGATACGCGGTCACGCTGGAATCGACGCCGCCACTCATGGCGACGAGCACGCGCTTGTTGTGCATGGGGAGGTTCTCCTTGGTGGCATGTGGCCAAAAAAGAAAAGCGGCGCGGGAGGCTGGTTCCGCGCCGCAGACATTGTAGCAAGTTCGGACGTCTCGTGGGACACCCTGATTGGATGGGCTCAGACTGCCGGGAGAGAGGAGACCGGTTCGTCCTGGGCTCAACCTATGGGCGACAGGCCTTAGTCCTGGAAGAGTGCCGTGGACAGGTAGCGCTCGCCGGTGTCGGCAAGCAGGGCCACGATGGTCTTGCCCTCGTTCTCGGGGCGCTTGGCCAGCTGCAGTGCGGCCCACACGGCGGCACCGGACGAAATGCCCACGAGCACGCCCTCCTTGTGGCCCACGGCGCGGCCGGTCGCAAAGGCGTCGTCGTTCTCGACGGGGATGATCTCGTCATAGACCTGGGTGTCGAGGACGTCGGGCACAAAGCCGGCGCCGATACCCTGGATCTTGTGCGGGCCGGCCTGACCCTTAGAGAGCACCGGGGAGGTGGCGGGCTCGACGGCGACAACCTGAATCTGGGGGTTCTGCTCCTTGAGGAACTCGCCCACGCCGGTCACGGTGCCACCGGTGCCAACGCCGGCGACGAAGATGTCGACCTGGCCGTCGGTGTCGTCCCAGATCTCGGGGCCGGTCGTGGCCTTGTGAATGGCCGGGTTCGCGGGGTTCACAAACTGGCCGGCGATGATGCTGTTGGGAGTCTCCTTCTGCAGCTCCTCGGCCTTGGCGATAGCGCCCTTCATGCCCTTGGAGCCGTCGGTGAGCACGAGCTGCGCACCGTATGCCTGCATCAGCTTGCGGCGCTCGACGGACATGGTCTCGGGCATGGTGATGATTACCTTGTAGCCGCGGGCGGCTGCCACCGAGGCGATGCCGACGCCGGTGTTGCCGCTTGTGGGCTCGATGATGGTGTAGTCGCCGCCTCGCACGAGCTTGCCTGCCTTCTCGGCCTCGTCAATCATGTTCTTGGCGACGCGGTCTTTAACGGACCCGGCGGGGTTGAAGTATTCCAGCTTGACGAGCACGCGGGCCTTGAGGTCCTCATCGGCCTCAAAGTGAGTGAGCTCCAGAAGCGGGGTGTGGCCGATAAGCTGATCGATGGACGTGTAAACCTTGCTCATGGTGAACCTCCAAAGTGTTCAAGTTGCTGGTTGCCGTGTGGTTTCACAGTGCGTGTAGCAGCTAAACCCATAAACCTTATAGGTTGTTCGTTTAGCTGTTGGCAAGCATAGTAGACACTAAAGCCTAGTAATGCAATAGGAAATAGAAGATTATTACGAGCCGATTAACCATCTTGACCGGAACGGGTATTTCCAAAGCCGATTTTTCGGCTAGAATTTCAACGGACTAAAAGACCGAAAGGCAGCACTATATATGTTGGTTTCTACTAAGGGCAGGTACGCCCTGCGCGTTATGGTTGACCTGGCCGAGCACCAGGCGGCCGGTCGCATCCCGCTCAAAGAGATTGCGGCGCGACAGGGGATTTCCGAGAAATATCTCGAGAACATCTTGGCTACGCTCGTGCGCGCCAACATGCTCTCGGGCATGCGCGGCAAGGGCGGCGGCTACGTGCTCACGCGCCCGCCCGAGCAGTACACGGTGGGCGAGATCTTGCGCCTGACCGAGGGCAGCCTGGCGCCGGTCGCCTGCCTGGATGGCGACTGCAAGGGTTGCTCGCGATCTGATGAGTGCCCCACGCTCGACGTGTGGAAGAACCTGGACAAGCTCATCAACGATTACCTCGACGGCGTGACGCTCGATCAACTTGTCGCTCCCAACCATGGCTACGACTATGTCATCTAACCCACGCCTGCCATGTGGGGACGGGGTGGAAATGGTAGATTTTCTTGCCCTCTGAGACTTGGCAAATAAGAAGGCCGCCCATTTTTGCGATGGGCGGCCTTCGTTTTGGGCTGTTGAGACAGACACGGTCGGAATGGCCGTTCTAGTCCTCGGCAATACTATCGAGGATGCTGCGCATAATGGACACCAGGATGCTGCCCATAAAGGCCGAGCCAAAGCCGGCGATGGAGATACCGACGCCCAACAGGTTGACCGACAGGTAGCTGGCGAGCTCCAGCATAAAGCTGTTGAGCACGAGCTGGAAAATGCCGAGCGTAATGATTGTGAGCGGCAGCGAGATGACCGTGAGGAACGGTTTGACGAACGAATCGACGATGTTGAGGAACAGTCCCACAAAGGCAAAGCAGACCCAGGCCTCGGCAAAGCCGAAGGGTTGGATACCGGGGACGAGGAACGTGGCGATCGCGATGGCGATCGAGGTGAAGAGCCAGTTAAGCATAAAGCGCATGGCGTGAATCCTTTCTTGCGCCGGGGTTGCTGGCGTCGCGTGAAGCGGCTTGCGGCGGCGACTTGGATGGTTGCGCGGGCGCGCCGCGGTGTTTGGGCGCCCATTGTCTCAAATATTCGTGGAGCTTACGTGCGCATTCGGTTTCTAAACGGCGTTCGTCCTGAAAAACGTGCCGCTGGCAGAGAGTCTTGTCGCTTTAGTTTGGTGGTGTGCTACACTGCTACGGGCAAATAGCCCATGCATAGTTTTATTGCATAGAACGGGCGAACGATGCCCGATGTCAGTATCAACTTCGATGCCTTATGGCGGGTTTGGCGGTGATCGATGAATATCGAGAACATGTTTGACAAGCCTGATGTCAAGCAGCTGGTCCACGCATTTAGTCTTTTGGATGACGAGAACGATATCCAGGCGTTTTTAACCGATATCTGCACGCCGCGCGAGATTTGCGATTTATCGCAGCGCCTGCAGGTCGCGCGCTATCTGGATGAGGGCGAGCCCTATGTTGAGGTTCAGGCCCGCACCGGCGCTTCGTCCACCACGGTGAGCCGCGTGTCCAAGGCGCTTAATGGCGAGTACGGTGGCTATCGCAAGATCCTCATCAAACTGGAGGATGGCGAGTAGGCCAGCGGCAAAAACGAATTGCGCAGAACCGTCCCTTCGGGGGCGGTTTTTTGATCCCTCGGGGACGGAGGAAAACGGATTGCATGGTTAGACTGACCCCTTCGGTGATCCGTTTTCCTCCGTCCCCGAGGGATCAAATCTGTTGGCGTGGGGCAAATCTGTCCGCGTGGGCGGGTAGGATGGATGCATTGATTATTGCGAACGGTTTGAGTGGAGGACCATGCCTGTTCGAATCTATACCACCAATACCGGTGCGGACTTGAGTGATGCCGAGGCGGCGTTGCTCGCCGACCTGGTTGCCCGCCACGGGCGTGCCGTTATGCTGGCGCCCTCGTTTGCCGAGCTCGACGTGTGCCGTCACGATGCTGCGGTTGCTGGCGCCTCGCTGGGCGTTGACTACAAAACCCCCGCGTCGTGGCTTCGTTCGCTGTGGGAGCTTATGGGCGATGGCCGTAGCTTCGTCGACAACATGCAGCGCCAGATGCTGTTCTCGGACATGATCGCCCGTCGCGACGATGCCGACCTGCAGCCGCTTTCGCGCAGTCAGGGCACGGTGCGCATGCTCGCGCGCATGGCCCGCGATGTGCTGCCGGGCGTAGCGGGGACGGGTGCCGAGCGCTGCTGCGGCGACGTTTGCCAGCCCGATCCCAAGAGCGACGCCGAGGCTCGCGTGTTTGAGCTGTTGAGTGCCTATGCGAGCGGCTTGGACCGTCGAGACATGATCGAGCCCTGCGAGGCGGCTGACCTTATGGCCGAGGTGCTGGCCGACAACCTTCCGGCGTGCGCCCGCGCGGTATGTGTGCGCGGTATCACATCGTTTACGCACGGCCTGCTCGAGCTGCTGTCGGCCGTGGCGAACAATGGGGGAGAGGTCGTTGTGCTGCTTGCCCGCGAGCAGGCGGCAATGCGCGAGGAACTTGCTGCCGCCTTTGATGCCCGCGGTGTGCTGTTTGAGGCCGCGCCGCTGGGGGAGGGTGCCGCCGCGCCCCAGACTGCCTCCGAGTCCGCCGCTCAGCCTACCTTTGTAGAGGTTGCCGGCCCTCACGCCCGCGCTCACGCCTATGTGGATGCAATCGATGAGCTGGTAAAAACGTGTGAGGACGCCGCGGTCGACGGCGGTGTCACGGCATCCGCGGACCCCGTGCGCGTGCTCGTGGTGTCTGCCCGGGCGCCCCAGCTGTTCGGTGAACTCGCTGCCCGTTTGGCGGCGCGTCACATTGCTGCTGAGACAACCGAGTTCACGGCGTTTTCCCAATCCATCGCGGGCAGGCAGTTCACGGCGCTCGCCAATCTAATCGAGCGCATGAAGGCCGCTGACGAGGGCACCGCTTCCAAGACCGAGTGGTGGCCCGCTCCGGAGCTTACCGACTGGATTTACAGTCCGCTTTCGGGTGCCGATGCTGCCAGCGCGCGCACCTTCGACAAGAACATGCGCCTGTCGCGCGGCAAGACCACCACGGCCGTCAAAAGCCTGCTGCAGAGCGTGCAGGGCCAGGTCAGGGGCACGCGCAAGGCCGCCAGTGATGATAACTGGTTTAAGAACGTGCCGTGCGTGGTTTCGGACGTGTTCCAAGCGCTGTGGCGCGACAAACCCGTGACGGCGCTCAAGGCAATGCTCGCCGTTGCCGAGGCGTTGCCCGATCGCGCCCTTGGAGGCCTTGACGGTCAGGCTCGTCGCCAGGTGGAGACCGCCCTGCTGCGACATGTCATCGACATCCTTATGAACGATGCCCGTACGCTCGACGTGTCGCAGGCCGCGACCGTGCCCGTGCTCGACGACGTTCGTACCAAGGTGGACAAGCGCAGCACCGCATACGATTACGAGACCTATGAGGTCGACCGCGCGCCGCGCGCCCAGGTGCGCTTTGCGTCGCTTACCGATGCGGCAGCCCTGCGCCCCGATAGCTACGATGCCGTGCTGTTTGCCGACGTCGACTTGGACAGTTATCCGCTCTCGCATGAGGAGGGCCCGCTGGCCACGCTGACGGCCGAGCTGGGGCGCAGCGGTGTGACGCTTGAGCCCGCGGCCCTGCTGCGCGTGCGCTTTGGCCGCGCGATGCAGGCCGCACGCGGCCCGGTTGCGCTTGCGCGCGTGACGCACGATCGCCAGGCGCGCGAGTGCTATCCGGCTGCCGTGTGGACCGAGTTGCGGGCGCATGCCGAGGCCGCTGAAGCTGCTGAGGCCGCAGACGCCGACAAGGCAGCTGACGACGCTAAGGCCACTGACGACAAGGCTGCTGGCGCCGACAAGGCGAAGTGCGTGGGTGAGGGCGATATCGTAAGGGACTTCGATCCCGCGGCAGGCGAAGGTCTCAAGCGCGAGCGCGTGACCTGTGAAGCCCCACAGCATCTGAGTGCCGAGGCCGTGCCGTATTTGGTCTTGCGCCGTCGCGATGGCGAGGGCGAGGACGCGCCGCTCGTGCCGCGCCTGACGTCCGCCTCACAGATCGAGGCCTATTCCACCTGCCCGCTGTGCTGGTTCGTGTCGTATCGCGTCAAGCCCCAGTCCATCGATGCGGGCTTTGGCAACATGGAGAAGGGTAACTTCGTCCACGACGTGCTGGAACACCTGCACGCCCGTCTGCCCCAAGAGGGTATGGAGCGTGTGACGCCTGAGAACCTGCCGCGTGTACGGGAGCTGCTGCGCGAGGTCTTTGCCGAGACCTTGGCCGAGCATGCGGGCAAGCGCGGTACCGAGGGCCCGCTGGTGCCGCTCTCTCCAGTGGAGGAGCGTCAGGTGGCCGAGATCTTGCCGCAGTTGGAAGGCGTGCTCGCCTACGAGTCCGAGGCGCTCGCGCCCTTCGCGCCGCGCTATCTGGAGTTTGCGTTCAACGAGCTCCAGGTCGAGTATGCCGGTTGGCCGCTCGGTGGGCGCATCGACCGCGTGGACGTGGACGCCGAGAATCGCGCCGTGGTGATCGACTACAAGCATCGTTCGGGTGTCGAGGAGTTTAAACTCGCCGACCCCACGGTGCGCGACGAGGAGTCGGGCGAGGCCCCCATCGACGAACCGCGCTGGCTGCCGCCCCATACCCAGACACTCATCTACGCGCAGGCCATGCGTCGGGCGCTGGGCCTAGATACCCGCGCAGCGCTCTACTTTTCCACCAAGGGCGGCAAGCCCGCGCTGCGTGGCGCCGCAAGTGCCGAGCTGCTCGAGGAAGAGCGCGGCGACGGTCGCATCCCGGGCCTTAAGAAGGGCTTTCCGGGCGAGGGCGGCAGCATGGACTTCGATGCGCTGCTCGACCGCGTGGAGGCCGGCATCGCCGAGCGCCTGCGCGAGCTCGAGGCGGGCGACGTCGCCGCTGTCGATCCGACGTCGGCGCAGGCCGCGCATGCGCGCTGCTCGTATAACCACGAAGGAACGTTTGTAAGGAGGGACGTGTAGACCATGGATCTTTCGACTTTGATGCCGCAACAGCTGCAGATCGTCAAAACGCTCGACCGTCCGCTGTTTGTCTCGGCGGGCGCCGGTTCGGGCAAGACCTTTACCCTCACGCGTCGCATCGTCTACGCGCTCTCGCCCGAATCCGGTCCGTTCGTCGAGCATCTGGACCAGGTGCTCGCCATCACCTTTACCAAGGATGCTGCGGCCGAGATTCGCGACCGCGTGCGCCGTGCGCTTATCGACGAGGGGATGGACGAGGAGGCCCTGACGGTCGACGACGCGTGGATCTCGACCATCCACGGCATGTGCTCGCGTATCCTGCGTGCGCACGCGCTGGAGCTGGGCATCGACCCCGAGTTCACGGTGCTCACCGATACCGATGAGCTTATGGACCAGGCTGTTGAGCATGTGTTGGGGCGCGCGACGGCACCCGATGCCGCGCCTGAGCTCGCCGCTTCGCTTAAGGCCCTCTACGCCTGGTATCCCATGGCGGGCGAGGGCGGGTCGTTTGGCGCCGGTACCACCATCAAAGGCCTGGTGCGCGACCTGCTGGAGCTCTCGAGCCAGCTTCCGGGCGGCATGGACGATGTGCGCGTTGCGCGTGGCCAGGCCGACACCTCGGCGCTTGTCGATGCCTATCGTGCGGCGCTGGGCGCAAGCAAGGCCACGACCGAGAAAGCGCAGGTGGCACTCGACGCCATCGACGCGTTTGAGGCGAGCGGCAAAACCATGGAGGATGCGGCGCGACTCATGATGTCGTGCACCATGCCGCGCGCGAGCAAGGCATTCCCTAAGGAGCAGGCCGAGCTGCTCAAGGCCGAGGCCGCCGATGCGTTTATCAATATCGTGCTTGCCTGCGGTGGCCCGGCGCTCGATGCGCTGGTGGGCCTGGCCCGTTCCGTGGAGGCGGAGTACCGTGCGCTCAAGGCCGACCAGTCCGCGCTCGACAATAACGATCTGCTGCGCATGGCATATGAGGCGCTGCGCGATTATCCCGCCATCCGAGCCGCCTACGAGGGCCGCTTTAAGATGGTCATGATCGACGAGTTCCAGGATACCGACCAGATGCAGGTCGACCTGATCCGTTACCTGACCGGCGCGGGGGAGCGTGCGCTTTGTACCGTGGGCGATGCGCAGCAGTCGATCTACCGCTTCCGCGGCGCCGAGGTCGAGGTCTTCCGTCGCCAGGAGCGCAAGGTGGGCTCGTCTACCGCGCCCGAGGCGACTGCCGCGGCCGACGCCCCTGCTGGCGAGCTCGTTAAGCTCGTGCGCAACTTCCGCAGCCATGACGAGGTGCTGCGTTACGTGGCGCGCGTCTTTGATGGCGACGATGGCGGCCTGATGCAGGGCTTTTTGGATCTTGAGGCGAGCGACGGCCGCAAGGACACGCTGGTGGCGGACGCCTCGCGTCGCCAGGCCCTCTTTGTTGCCGGCGGCAGTACGCAGGAGCGCACGCAGGCCAAGGCCCGCGCGATCGCCGAACGCTTCCGCGCACTTGCCGATGCCGGCCAGCCCCAGGGCGGCATGGTGCTGCTGCTGGGCCGCATGACCAACGCAGATGTCTACGCGCAGGCTTTCCGCGATCAGGGGCTCGACTGCGTTATCGCGGGCGGCTCGGTCTTTGCCCAGGCTGCCGAGGTGCAGACGGTGCGTGCCCTGGTTTGTGCGCTCGCCAATCCGGCCGATACGGCGCAGGGCCTTATGCCGCTACTCGCCTCGCCGATGTTTGCGCTCGGCGCCCAGGAGTTCCTGGCGCTGGCGACCAAGCTCGATAGCGAGACGGGGGAGACCTCGCGCCGGAATATCGACGCGGGCATCATGAGTGATTTCGACGTGCCGGGTTTGCGAGACTTGCCGCTCGTGACGCGCGCCCGCGAGGTGCTGCGGTATGCGCTTCGTCGCGTGGGCCGCGATTCGTTCGCCGCCATCGCGCACGACGCGGTCAATGCCTCCGGCTGGTTCGTGCGCCTGGCGCAGCGTGGTCCCGAGGGCAAGGCCATTGCCGCCAACGTGCTCAAGGCGCTCGACGCCGTGGCCGAGGCGGAGGCCGAGTTCGGCAACTCGCCGCGTTCCATCGCGCTGGCCTTCGACCGCTTCTTGGCGGGCAAGGAAGCCCCGGGCGCCCTCAACGAGGAGGGCGACGGCGCGGTGCGCATCATGACGGTGCACGCCTCCAAGGGCCTGGAATATCCGGTCGTGGCGGTTGCGGAGTGCTTTGGCGTGCGCAAATCGTCCGGTGCGGCTCAGATGGGACGTGTCGAGGGCGGAGCGCAGGTCGTGGCGCTGCCGGCACGCTTCGACGGCGTTAAGCTTGCCGACGGCACCTTTGTGAAGGGCGACGACGTCAAAAAGCAGTTTGAGCATGCGTTTAAGGGTAAGGGCACGTCGCTGTGGTTGCCGCCGGAGCTCATGGAGGACGTCTGCGCGACGGGTTCTCCCGCCGAGGCATTTGCTCGCCTGCGCAACGATGACCTGCGGCTTTCGCTCGAGGAGCGGGCCCGCTTGCTCTACGTTGCCATGACGCGTGCGCGCGAGCTGGTGATCTTGGCAATGGATGCCGGCGTGAGCCGTGGCAAGCTGTGTGCGCCGGCCTTCGACGTCGAGACCGATCTGACCTACGACGTGCTGCGCCGTATTTTGCCGACCGACGCTCTGGACGTGCCGCAGCTCGATGCCGACCGTCTGGTGTTCGACAACTCCCAGCCGGGCGACTACGAGCTCATTTCGCTTTCGGACTTTACGTTTGGCGAGCAGGCGTTTGAGGCTAACGCTTCGCTGGATGCCGAAGGCAGGCTTGTTCGTGGCGATGCCGATACAGATGCTGCCGACGATTCGGCCAGTACAATCGTCCCCGGTCCTGCCGACCCCAAGCCCGATTCGTTTGAGCTTGTGTATCCCCGGGCAGTGGGCGTGCGCATGGGCATCTGTCCGTATCCGATGCGTGACTCGTATAGCTACTCGTCAATCGCCGCGGCACTCCATGCCGAGACGGAAGACCGCGCCGCCGAGGCGCGTGTTCCCATGGACGAGTCCGGCGATGATGCGGAGTCGGATGGTTCCGAGATGACGGATGCGGACGTGGCCGCTGTCGAGCTCGCCGGCAACCCCATGGCGCTGGGCTCGGCGTTCCATGCCGCCTGTCAGTGGCTGATCGAGATGGGTTCCGATGCGCTGCCCGCTGAGCGTGCCGATGCGCTGGCGCGCCTGTGGCGCCTGACGCCGGAGCAGCGCGAACGCTTCGACGTTGCTCTGGAGCGCTGGCTCAAGTCGTCGGTTCGTGCCGAGCTGTTCGCGTGGCCGTGCGTTCGCGCCGAGGTGCCGTTCTTCTCGCTGGGCTGCGAGGACGAGGACATCGCCCGCTACGGTGCATATGCCGAAGGCGCCATCGACGCTTTGGCGACCGACCCGGCCGATCCGTCACGCGCACTGGTCATCGATTACAAGACGGGTGGCACGCCGGATGAGACGCCGGACCAGCTGCTCGAGAAGCACGCCCTGCAGGCGCGCGTCTACGCCGACGTGTTGCACAAGGCGGGCTTTGAGACGGTGACGGTCAAGTTCGTTCGCGTGGAGCAGGCGAATCCAGCCATCTTCGTCGAACCCGCCGAACCTCAAGTAGTCACCTACAATCTCTAGCCCTCAGATAACTTGCGGTGGAATACGGGCTGTTTTGGCCAGAAAATCCGCCAATCAGTCCGTATTTCACCGCAACTGAGAGAGGGGAGGGGTGGGTAGTGCTGCCTGATCGTTCTGATCGCTAAAACCCGTGTTGGTTTGGCTAGGTTCGGGTGCTGTCCGTGCCGTGGGGTAAAATCGTTCAGTCAGAACACGAACCCGCATCGGAGCTCATCACATGGCATTCGTCCATCTGCACAACCACACTGTCTTTTCCATGCTCGACGGCGCAACCCGTATCCAGGATATGGTCAACCGTGCCGTTGAGCTGGGCATGCCCGCCGTGGCCATTACCGACCACGGCTACATGTATGGCGTGCCCGACCTGGCGCTGGCCTGCGACGCCGTCAACCACAACACGCCCGAGTACAAAACCTGGAGCCACGACAAGGCCTTCTTGGAAAAGGACCGTCGTGACGAGCTGGTGGAGCCCGATCCCGAGGAAAACCCGCGCGAGCATGCCCAGTATGTGAAGGACATGGCCATGTGGGACGAGAAGGGCAATATCGACGAGCTCAAGCCGCCCCTGGTCATCAAACCCATCTTTGGCTGCGAGGTCTACTTTACGCCGGACGAGACCCTTGCCCGCGACCACAAGCCCGAGCTCTACCATATGATCCTCCTGGCCAAAGACCAGGAAGGCTACGTCAACCTGATGCAGACGGTCTCCGAGGCCGCCGTGCAGGGCTTTTACTACAAGCCGCGCGTGACGCTCGACAACCTGCGTCGCCATGCCAAGGGCATGATTTGCACGAGCGCCTGCATTGCGGGCATCATCCCCAAATACATCGACCGCGGCGACATGGAAGGCGCCATCAAGTGGGCCGAAACCTTCCGCGACACCTTCGATCCCGGCGACTTCTATATCGAGATTCAGGAACACGGCATTACCACCGATAATGGCCTGACCGACGAGCAGATGGACCGTACGCTCATCGACATCGCCAAACAGGTGGGCGTCAAGGTCATCGCTACCAACGACTTTCACTACCTGCGCCGCGAGGATGCGCCCGTGCAGGACGTCATCATGTGCATCGGCATGAACGCCAAGGTCGACGACCCCAACCGCATGCGCATGACCGGCTCGGAGTTTTATATGAAGACCGAGGAGGAGATGCGGGCGATGTTCCCGTATTGCCCCGAGGCCTGTGACAACACGCTCGAGATTGCCGACAAGTGCTACGTGGAACTGGACTGGGACTCCATCATCCTGCCGCGCTTCCCGTTGCTCGATCCCGGCGAGACGCACGAGAGCCAGTTCCGCCGCGAGTGCGAGAAAGGCCTGCGCCAGCACTACGGTGACGACTGGGCCACGCGCGAGATCGGCGGCGTCAACATCAAAGAGCGCTTTGAGTACGAATACAAGGTCATCTGCGACAAGGGCTTTGCCGCCTACTTTTTGATCGTCGCCGAGTACGTGCAATGGGCTAAGGACAACGGCATCGGCGTCGGCCCCGGCCGTGGCTCGGCCGCCGGCGCTATCGTCGCCTACGCCATGAACATCACCGCGTTTGACCCGCTCGAGAACGGCCTGATGTTCGAGAGGTTCCTGTCCCCGCAGCGTACCGAGATGCCCGATATCGATATGGACTTCGACGATGAGCGGCGCCTCGAGGTCGTGGAGCACGTTCGCCAGCTCTACGGCCCCGAGAAGGTCACCCACGTCATCACCTACTCGACCATTAAGGCCAAGCAGGCCATCAACGACGCCGCGCGCGTCCTGGACTACCCGGTCTACATGGGCCAGCGCCTGTCCAAGATGGTCTCGAGCGACCCCAAGGTCAAGCTCAAGCAGGTGCTCGAAAAACAACCCGGCAAAGAGGATCTGTTTAACCCCGACTTTGCCGAGGCCTATAAAAAGGACGACGACGCCCGCCGCATCATCGACACGGCGCTCTCGATTGAGGGCCTCACCCGTGGCGAGGGCGTGCACGCGTGCGCCGTTCTGATCTGCCGCGACCCCGTCAACGAGCATGTGCCCACCAAGCTCGACACCAAGGGCGGCGTCGAGATTACCCAGTACGAGGGCCATACCGTTGCCGACATGGGCCTGCTCAAGATGGACTTCCTTGGCCTGCGCACGCTGACGGTTATCTCCAAGGCCAAGGCAAACATCAAAAAGAACTTCGGCATCGACATCAAAGAGGAAGAGATTCCCTTTGACGATCCCGAGATCTTTAAGCTCATGGGCTCCGGCCACACCGCCGGCGTCTTCCAGGTCGAGTCCGCCGGCATGACGGCCACGATCAAGAACATGAAACCCACCGAATACAAGCACGTCGTGGCATTGATCGCTCTGTACCGCCCGGGCCCGCTGGGCGCCGGCATGGTTTCGTCCTACATCAACCGTATGAACGGCAAGGAGCCGGCCGTCTCCTACGACGACCGCCTGGACGACATCCTGGGCGAAACCTACGGCACCATGGTCTACCAGGAGCAGGTTATGCTCATCTCCGTCGAGATGTGCGGCTTCTCCAAGGGCGAATCGGACTCGCGTATCCGTAAGCCCGTGGCTAAGAAAAAGATCAAGCTGCTCACGTCGACGGTGCTCCACTGGGAGGATGGCTCGGACGAGACCACCTACGACCACTGGATGAACGGTGCTATCAAGAACAACTACACGCGCGAGGTCGCCCAGAAGATTTGGGACGATGTTCTCGAATTCGCGTCCTACGCCTTCAACAAGTCGCACTCTGCCGGCTACGCCATTCTGGTTATGCAGACGGCATGGCTCAAGGCGCACTATCCGCACGAGTACATGGCGGCCGTTCTGACGTCCTACACGGGCAAGACCGACAAGATCGTGCACTACGTCTCGGCATGCCGTCACGACGGCATCCCCGTGCTGTCTCCAGATGTCAACGAGTCCGGCACCGAGTTCACGGCTACCAAGGAGGGCGTGCGCTTTGGTCTGGCCGGCATCCGCGGCGTGGGCACCGGCGTGGCGCAGGCGATTATCGCCGAGCGCGAGGCGGGCGGCCCGTTTAAGACACTGCACGATTTTGTGGAGCGCGTGGACTCGAGCCAGGCCAACCGCCGCGTGATCGAATCGCTGATCAAGGCAGGTGCCTTCGACTCCACGGGCTATCCGCGCCGTCAGATGATGCACTTTGTGGACAAGAACAACCCCGAGAACATCATCGATGCCGCGGTGAAGCGCCAGAAGGACCGCGCAAGCGGCCAGACCTCGTTCTTCGACATGTTTGGTGACGTTGAGGGCTCGGGCTTCGAGGTCAGCGTGCCCGATCCGGACGGCCAGGAATGGGACCGCCACCTTAAGCTGAGCCAGGAGAAGGAGGTTCTGGGCATCTACGTCTCGGACCACCCGCTGCGTCCGTTTGAGTATGCACTCAGCAAAGCGCGCGACTTCTCGTTCTCGCAGATCGACACCGGCTACGAAGTTCAGAATCCTACGGGTGGCACCATCAACCAAGAGATTCCCGAGGGTAAGGCGCTGTGGTGGGCCGGCATGGTCTCGAGCGTGTCCAAGCGCGTGACCAAAAACGGCGACCCCATGGGCATCGTGCAGCTCGAGGACATGGAAGGCGAGGCCACCGTCGTTGTGTTCCCCAAAACCTATAAAGAGGCCGAGGGGTATCTGTACGGCGAGGTCGATCCCGAGACCGGCGCGCAGCTGTCCGACGCCTTTGTGCGCATCAAGGGCAAGCTCGAGCGCTCGGACCGCGGCGACCAGATCATCGCGCAGGAGATCGTGCCGCTGGAGCTCAACGAGGAGAACAACAAGCCTAAGGTGTTTGAGGTCATGGTGCCCAACAGCCGCTTTAGCCAGGGCAATATGGCGCGCCTGGCCACGGTGCTCACCACTAACCCGGGCGGCGACCGCGTGGAGATTTTTATCGAGCAGGTGGACGGACGCGTGCTGCGCGCCGAGGTGCCTGCCAAGGTCAACGCGCGCTCGATTCCGCTGCTGGCCGAGGCCAAGGCCATTGTGGGTAACCAGGGCCGCGTGACGGTTATCTAAAATGATTTTGCCGGGGTAGCTAATTTGGGACGGGGCTATTTTAGCTACCCTTTGGCTGACGGCGAATGAGTCGGGGTCGGAATACGTCTCAACCGACATATGGGGGTAGCTAAAATAGCCCCGTCCCAAATTAGCTACCCTGTGTGGATTGGAGGAAGTGATGGCACAGGGGACGTTTGTGCAGGCGCTCCGGAAAGAGGCGGCGCTGAGCGGTACCTTTATGAAGGGCCGCTCGCTCATGCTCAACGGCGCCGTGCTGTCGATTGAGGACAGCGGCTCGCGCTTCTCCAAAAACGTGACGCTTGAGGGTGCAGTGCGCGGCTCGCGCGGCGACCTGTACAAGACGCACGTGGCGCTCGACATGGACGAGCACGAGGTGATCGACTACGACTGCGATTGCCCCGCTGCCTATCGCTACCCCGGCATGTGCAAGCACGCCATCGCCACGGCGCTTGCGTATCTGGACGCAAGCGGCGCCGAGCCCGTCGAGGGCCTGCGCACGCCGGTCCGCACGTTTACGGCGGCGCCCAAGCAAGCCACGCGTCCCTCGTCCGCCGCACCGGCGGTCAACCCTAACTTTCCCTTCCCGGCGCCCGTCCCCACGAGCCCGAGCCTCATGAAGGCGCTCTCCGATCTTTCGGACGCGCGCATGGATGAGTTGGCGGGCATGCGCCGCAAGCTCGCCGGCACTGTCGACCCTGATGCCCCCAAGGCGGTATTGGAGCCCTCGCTGGTGCCGTACTACAATCCGCTGTTTGCCGACCGCTTTAGCTGGGCGCTCGAGCTTCGCATCCGCTGCGGTTCGGTGTCCTACGTGGTCAAGGATATCGACGGCATGGCCGCCGCCTACGTGCGCGGCGGCACGTTCTCGTACGGCAAAAAGCTCACATTCCTTCATGCGCCCGAGGCCTTTGACGAGGTTTCGGTGCGTCTGCTCGACCTTGTTGTGGCAACGGTTGTGTATCTGAGCGACATCACGAGTTCGCGTTCGGCGTCGTACGATTTTGCACGCAGCGGCTTTGTCGCCGAGCGCCAGCTGCCGCTGTCCGAGCACGACATCGTATACATGCTGGACCTGCTGCGTGGCCGGACCATTTCCTTTGAGCCCGCCTGGTCGCGGGGAACGACGACGCATCGTTCCTACGAGGTAGCGGTTGAGATGCCTCCGGAAGGGGAGGACGAGGCACTGTCTAAGCACCCACCGCTCCTTGCCGCCAAGATCGCGCCGGCGGCCGGTGGCAGCTACGACCTGCGCCTGCCGGCCGATACGTACTGCCTTGTCGCAGGCGACGCAGCCTATCTGGTCGACACGCACCGCGCGCGCCGCGCCGATGCAACGTTTGCCCAGCATGCCGCATCGTTTCTGTCGCGTCTGCTGCCCTGTCGCACGCCGGTCCATATCGCCGCCGAACAGGTGGGCGAATTCTGCCGCATGGCACTGCCCGTGCTGCGCGAATACACCGACCTCACCGCTCCCGCCGTGCTCGACACCGTGGCGCCCGAGCCGAGCTTTGCCATGGCAATCGGTGTCGATGACGGGCTTGTGACCTGCAAGATTACGGTTTCCTACGGCGACTGGTCGGCAGATCTCTTTAGCCTGGGCGCTCCGGGCAGCCCCTTCGAAGAGCAGCGCCCGGGCGTGCCGCCGCGCGACGAGATAGCAGAGTTTCGCGTTATGGATACGGCGGCCCTGTATTTCGACTTTTACGAGGGCGGCCTGGCGTTTGAGGAACGCGATGACGCCCGCCTGTTCTGCCTGCTGACCGAGGGCTTGTCTTCCCTGTCCGAGCTGGGCGAGGTCATGCTCAGCGACCGCCTGCGCCAGATCTCGGTCCGCCCTGCGCCCAAGCTTTCGGTGCGTGCAACCGTCAAGAGTAACCTGCTCGACGTCGAACTGGGCGCGAGCGGCCTTTCGGCGGCAGACCTTGCCATCTACCTCGACTCCTACAAGCGTCACCAGACGTTTGCGCGTCTCACGTCGGGCGACATCATTCGCCTGGACGAGGGCGCCCGCGCCGCGTTTGGTCTTGCCGAGGACCTGGGCGTCGATGCCGTCAACCTGCTCGACGGCGTGTCGCTTCCCGCGTCGAGTACCCTGTTTGTCGACAGCATGCTTGCGCGCGCGCCCGCGCTCGAAGCCGATCGCGACGCTGCATTCCGTCGCACGGTCGAGCGCTTGGATACGCTCGGCAAGATGGACTTTACGGTGCCGGTCTCGCTCAAGGCCACGCTGCGTGGCTATCAGGTCGACGGCTACCAGTGGCTCGGCTCGCTCGAGCACCTGGGCCTCGGCGGGATCTTGGCCGACGATATGGGCCTGGGCAAAACACTGCAGATGATCGCACATATCCTGGCGCGCGTGGAGGCGGGGGACGCCAAGCCCACGCTTGTGGTGTGTCCTGCGTCGCTCGTGTATAACTGGACCGCCGAGCTGGAGCGCTTTGCCCCGTCGCTCGACGTGTGTGCCATCGTGGGTGCCAAGGCGCAGCGCCGCGTGCAGATAGCCGGCGCCGACGAGCATAACGTGGTCGTGACGTCGTATGACCTTATGCGGCGCGATATCGACGAGTATGCCGAGCAGGACTTTGCCCGTGTGGTGCTCGATGAGGCCCAGTACATTAAAAACCCGCTCACCCAGGTGGCCCGCGCTGCCAAGCGTTTGCCGGCCGGCGTGCGCTTTGCCTTGACGGGAACGCCCATCGAAAACCGCCTGTCCGAGCTCTGGAGCATCTTCGACTTTTTGATGCCGGGCCTTTTGGGGACGCGCGAGTCGTTTGCCAAGCGCTTTGAGAGCCCCGTCGAGCACGCCGAGGGCGATAGCGCCGTTCGCCTGCAGGCGCTCGTGTCACCGTTTGTGCTGCGCCGTGTCAAGGAAGACGTGGTTGCCGACCTGCCCGAAAAGATCGAGGACACCGTCATGGCGCAGCTCACCGGCGAGCAGCGCAAGCTCTACCTGGCCAACCAGGACCGCATCGCCCAGCAGGTGCAGCACCGCGAGGCATCCGAGTTTAAGAAAGACAAGCTCAAGGTGCTCGCCGAGCTCACCAAGCTGCGCCAGATCTGCTGCGACCCGCGTCTACACTACGAGGATTACAAGGCGGGGAGCGCCAAGCTCGACGCTTGCATGGAGCTCGTGCACGGTGCGCTCGACGGCGGGCACCACATTCTGCTGTTCAGCCAGTTCACGGGCATGCTCGATATCATCGGCAAGCGCCTGGCCAAGGAGGACATCGGCTTTCTTAAGCTCACGGGCGCTTCGTCCAAGGAGAGCCGTGCCAAGATGGTCGCGCAGTTCCAGGCGGGCGAGGTGCCGGTGTTTCTGATCTCGCTCAAGGCGGGCGGCGTGGGCCTCAACCTGACGACGGCCGATGTGGTCATTCACTACGACCCGTGGTGGAACGTGGCGGCGCAGGACCAAGCGACTGACCGCGCACATCGTATTGGCCAGCAACATACCGTGACCGTGTACAAGCTCATCGCCAAGGACACGATCGAGGAGCGCATCATGCAGATGCAGGAGTCCAAACGCGACCTGGTCAACAGCGTGCTCGGCGGCGACGGCATCTCCTCGGCGCTGTTTACCCGCGAGGATGTTCTGGCGCTGCTCGGCGGCGACGGGCGTTAACCCGCTCGGGTGAGGCCGCCGGGGCGGATAGCCCGCGCTGTCCCATCGTCCCCGCTCGTTATGTGTTCATTTGCCATGCCGTGGATGGTTCGCCTGCCTTTGGGCATAAGAACCATCGAGAACATCGGCACATCAGCAAAGGAGAACATCATGGCGAAATTCTTTAAGGACCCCGACGGTAAGCTCATCGCTGCCCTTGGCGACGGCGTTGCGACCCCTGCCGGTTGCACGGAGCTGACCGCAAACACTGAGGACGCGGCGCATGAGAAGCACGTGCCTGTTGTCGAGACCGAGCGCGACGGTCACGTGATTCGCGCCCGCGTTGGCTCGGTCGAGCACCCCAGCCTGCCCGAGCACTACATTGAGTGGATCGCCCTTGAGGCCGAGGGCCGCTTAGAGGTCCATTACCTTGAGCCCGGCATGAAACCCGCGACGTTTTTCGCGGGCGGCTCCAAGACCGGTACCGTCTATGCCTACTGCAACCTGCACGGGCTGTGGTCCGCGACATTCTAGGAGCGCGCCCCCGCTCGGGGTATCATAGCTAGCATATGCACATGCAAGCGCCGGCTGCATTATGCGGTCGGCGCTTTTACTACGATTTCGATGGTTTACGACGGAAAGGGCTGAGCCATGAAGCTCGCGCTTGCACAGATCGATATGCGCCTTGGGGATGTTGAGGGCATTTGCGGCCGCATCGAGGACCAGGCTCGTCTGGCCCACGAGCGCGGGGCGCGCGTGCTGTGCGTTCCGGCTCCGCTCTTTATGGGCGCCATGCCCGGTGGCCTGGTGGGCGCTGCCGACTTTGAGCACGACGTGCTTGCCGGTTTGACTGGTGTCGCCGAGCGTATCCAGGAGCTTGACATGATCTGCATCGTGCCCGCGGCGGTTTCGTTTGAGGGCCAACCGCTGCTCGACTACATGATGCTCAAGGACGGTCATGTGGTGCCGGCGCGTTCGAGCATTGCCCTGCAGCGTGGCGAGAACAACGACACGCGTTGGGCGCCGCCGGTGTTCGACGTGGACGGCGTGCGCATCGCCGTGATTTTTGACTTGGACCGCGAGCTCGAGATGTTGCCGACCGGCGTCGACCTCATCGCGTATTTCCAATTCAACGCGTTTGACATGACCGACCGCGAGACTGCCGCCATTGCCGCCGTTCGCAGCGGCGCCTACCGCAAGATCGCATCCAAGCGCAGCGTGTGGTTTGCCTGCATGGCGCCGGTCGGTGCCTATGACGAGTCGGTGTATACCGGCGGTTCGTTTGTGCTCGACGACTGCGGTCGCGTGGTGGCCCAGGCGCCGTGTTTTGAGGAGAGCCTGCTGGTTCAGGAGATTCAGCGCGGCGTGATGCTCGATGCCCTGGAAGATCACGAACTGCCCGAGTTCCGTTCCGAGGAGTGGTTGTGGCAGGCGCTGGTGCTCGCCGTGCGCGACAACGCTCGGGCCCACGGTGCGTCGCGTGCTGTGGTGGCACTCGAGGGTGACCTGCCGTCATCCCTGCTGGCGGCGCTGGCCGTTGACGCTCTGGGTCCGCGTAACGTAATTGGCCTGGTGCTGGGGCGCAACCGTATCTTTACGCCGGCGCAGGAGGAGGCCGAGGCTGCCCGCTGTGCCGCCGTCCGCGCCATTGCCGAGCGTCTGCACATTCGCACTGTCGAGCGCGATGCACCGGATGCGGCGCGTGTGCTCGATCGCGACGTGTCGGCGGGCGATGCCGAGCGTCTGCGCTCGCGCACGCTGGGCCTCATGCTGGAGGACACGGCGCTCGAGCTGGGTGCGATGGCGCTGAGCCCGCTGTCCAAAACCGAGTATGCGCTGGCGGCGCCGGCGCTTTGCGGCGGTTACCAGGGCGACTTTGCGCCCTTTGGCGATGTGTACCTGTCGACGCTTGAGTTTGTGGCGCGTGTGCGCAACCGCACGTCTGCCGTGGTGCCCCAAGAGCTCGTGACGCTCAACGCGGTGGAAGATTGTATGGAGCGCGTGCTGGCGCAGGCGCTCTCGACGCTCGACGGTCCGGTCGATATGCTCGACCGCGCGGCACAGCTGCTCGGCGGGCTTGAGCCGGGTGAGGTCGATGGCGCGCTCGAGGCGCACGTGGACCGCAATCGAGCTTTCGACGACATCCCGATGGCCGCCGGCAAGCCCGAGGCTTGCTCGCTGCTGCTGATGCTCGTGCGTCAGGGCGAGGCCGCCCGCCGCATGCTGCCGACGGCGCCGATCGTCTCGGCCCGTTCGTTTGTTGAGCGCGCCTGGCCGTACATGCTCGCGTGGTCCGACCTGGGGCTGAGCGGCAAGGAACGCATGACGGTCGATGCGCTGGCGCGCGCCGAGGTGAACCGCTTTGCCGACGAGGATACAAGCGAGCGCATGCGTGGCGAGATGATGGGCATATTGGGTGACCTGTTGGGCATTTCGCCCGAGCAGATGGAGGAGCTGCGCTCTGAGGACGGTCAGCGTCGTTTACACGAGGGAATGAAAAAGTTCGAGGGCGAGGTTCAGGACGCCATCGATAAGATGATGGGCGGTCAGGGCGGCTCGCAAGGTAGTCCCCAGGGTGGCCCGATGCCGCACCCGCCAGTAGATCCGAGGCAGTTCCCCTTTTTCTCGCAGAACTAACTATGGGATAGGATTCGCTTCCAACCCCGATACTTCAACTAAGCATCTTGGCCCCGTTGTGTTATTCTAGAACAGACGTTCGTGAATGATGCGCGGGGCCCTGTCTTGCGCTGTGCTTGTGGCGAGGGGAGGTCGGCTTGGTTATCTTGGGCATTGACCCCGGTTTGGCTCATACGGGTTGGGGGATTATCGAGGAGCGGCGTGGCGAGGTTCGCTGCCGTGCCTACGGTTGCATCGAGACCAGCGCGGGCAGCCCGCTTGCGGTGCGCCTGTCGCATATCGCCCGTGACCTTAAGGATGTCGTCGAGCGTTATCGACCCGACACAGCTGCTGTCGAGAGCATCTACTTTGGCGCCAACGTTCGTTCGGCCATCCCCACGGCGCATGCCCGCGGTGCTGCACTCGTAGCGCTTTCGGAATGCGCGCTCGAGATTGGCGAGTACACGCCCATGCAGATCAAACAGGCTGTGGTGGGCACCGGCGCCGCGGACAAGCGGCAGGTCGCCTATATGGTACGCACGCTAACACAGCTCGACCACGACCCGCATCCCGACCATGCCGCCGATGCCCTGGCCTGCGCCATCTGCCACGTAAACCTCAGCCGCACCCGCGCCCTCACCGGTGGCGAGTTCTATCAACAGAGAGGAACCGGATACTGATGATTTCCCAGCTCCACGGAACGCTTGTCGAGTCCACGATGAGCTCTGCTGTCGTCGATGTGTCGGGCGTTGGCTTTGAACTCGGCATCTCGGGCAGCACTGCGGCCACGTTGCCGACGCCCGGCGGCGAGGTCCGTCTCTACACGCGTATGCAGGTGCGCGAGGACGCCATAACACTTTTCGGTTTTTTCTCTAAGGATGAGCGCACGATGTTCGATCGGCTCGTGTCTGTCTCGGGCGTTGGCCCGCGCTTGGCGCTCGCCGTGCTTTCCACCTATACCGTGGGGCAGCTGTATTCGCTGGTGATGGCCGAGGACGACAAGGGCATGGCCAAGGTACCCGGTGTGGGCAAAAAGACAGCTCAGCGCCTGATCCTGGAACTCAAGAGCACCTTTGCCAAGGATAAGGGCTTTGTGCCGGTCGACGTGATTCCCGGACAGGTTGCGATGCCCGTGCCCGCTGCCGCTCCCTCGGCGATCGACGATGCCCGTGCGGCACTCCTTTCCATGGGCTTTAGCCCGCAGGAGACCGATGTTGCCCTGAGCGGGTATGATGGGCAGAATATGCGTGTCGAGGATTTGCTCGGCGCGGCGCTTAAGCGACTTGGAATGGATGCGTGATGTGGGAAGCCGATGACTCTCAGGACCTGTGGGCGACGCCCGGCAACTCGCCGGCGGCATCCATGGCGCACGGCGAGCGCATGGTGGGCTCGGAGCTGACGGCCGAGGACCTCGATGTCGACCGCACTTTGCGCCCCCAGCGCCTGGACGACTACTGTGGCCAGGAGCACATCAAGCAGAGCCTGCGCGTGTTGATCGAAGCGGCGCAGAGCCGTGGTGAGACGCTCGACCACGTGATTTTCTCGGGTCCTCCGGGCCTGGGCAAGACCACGCTGGCCACCGTTATCGCCAACGAGCTGGGCGCTCAGATCAAGACCACGAGTGGCCCTGCCATCGCGCGCACGGGCGACCTGGCGGCCATCCTTACTAACTTGCAGCCGGGTGATGTGCTGTTTATCGACGAGATCCACCGCCTCAACCGTTCGGTCGAGGAGGTCCTGTACCCCGCGATGGAGGACTTTGCCCTCGATATCGTGATTGGCAAGGGTCCGGCGGCGCGCTCGATTCGCCTGGATATTCCCAAATTTACGCTGGTAGCGGCAACGACCCGCTCAGGCATGTTGACAGGCCCGTTGCGCGACCGCTTTGGCATTTCATATCGCCTGGATTACTACACGGTCGAGGAGCTCGCGCAGATTGTGACGCGCTCGGCGACTATCCTGGGCGTGACGATCGATCATCCCAGTGCACTCGAGATCGGCTCGCGTTCGCGCGGTACGCCACGTCTTGCCAACCGCCTGCTCAAGCGCGTGCGCGACTATGCACAGGTGCGCGGCAACGGTCCCATTGAGCTCGATATCTGCCGTCAGGCGCTCGAGTTCTTCGAGATCGACGAGCTCGGTCTGGACTGGATGGATATTCGTATCTTGGAGACGCTTGCCAAGACGTTCTCCGGTCGTGCCGTGGGACTTACGACCCTTGCCAGCGCGGTGGGCGAGGACCCGGGCACGCTCGAGGATGTCTATGAGCCCTATTTGCTGCAGTGCGGGTTGATGATTCGCACGCCGCAGGGCCGTCAGGCAACCCTTCGCACCTTTGAGCACCTGGGGATTGAACCTACCGTTTAGGGCGCTTTGTTTTGGCGGGCTGTTGGACTATCGCTGGGCATCGGGTAAACATATCGCCGTTCATCGGTTATGGGCGTTTTACTATTGCGCGCCCGTGCTATGCTGAATTGGTCTTTTTCTCATTCGGTAACGAAAGGACCGCCCATGCCTACTGACATCGAAATCGCACGTTCTGTCACGCCACTGCCTATTACCGAGGTGGCCAAGAACGCCGGCGTCGACGTTAAGCACCTGATTCCGTACGGCTTCGACAAGGCTAAGGTCGACTATTCGCTGCTCAACGAGCCGACTGATCACCAGGCCAAACTTGTCCTCGTGACCGCCATCAACCCCACGCCTGCGGGCGAGGGCAAGACCACCACGACCATCGGTCTGGCCGATGGCCTGCGTCGTCGCGGCGTCAAGAGTGCCGTGGCCCTGCGCGAGCCTTCGCTCGGCCCCGTCTTTGGCGTTAAGGGCGGTGCTGCCGGCGGCGGCTGGGCTCAGGTCATCCCCATGGAGGATATCAACCTGCACTTTACCGGTGACTTCCACGCTATCGGTGCTGCCAACAACCTGCTGGCCGCCATGCTTGATAACCACATCCAGCAGGGCAATCAGCTCGGTATTGACGTTAAGCGCATCACTTGGAAGCGCGTCGTCGATATGAACGACCGTCAGCTGCGCCACGTCATCGACGGCATTGGCGGTAAGGCCCAGGGCGTGCCGCGCGAGGACGGCTTCGATATCACCGTTGCCTCCGAGGTCATGGCGATCCTGTGCCTGTCCACGAGCATCAGCGATCTTAAGGAGCGCTTGGGCGAGATCGTTGTCGGCTATAGCTATGCCGGCGAGCCCGTCCGCGCCCGCGACCTTAAGGCCCAGGGAGCTATGGCCGCACTGCTCAAGGATGCGCTCAAGCCCAATCTGGTGCAGACGCTCGAGGGCACGCCCGCGTTTGTCCACGGCGGTCCCTTCGCCAATATCGCCCACGGCTGCAACTCCATCATGGCCACGCGTATGGCTATGCGTTTTGGCGATGTCGCCATTACCGAGGCGGGCTTTGGTGCCGACCTGGGTGCCGAGAAATTCCTGGACATCAAGTGCCGCATGACGGGCGTTCGTCCCAACGCCGTCGTGGTCGTCGCCACCGCTCGCGCGTTGAAGTACAACGGTGGCGTCGCCAAGGCCGATCTCAACGAGGAGAACCTCGAGGCACTCAAGGCTGGCATGCCCAACCTGCTGCGTCACGTCGACAACATCC
>CALJMO010000037.1 GCA_937982065.1 uncultured Collinsella sp. | reverse complement strand
TCTCCAAGGGCGAATCGGACTCGCGTATCCGTAAGCCCGTGGCTAAGAAAAAGATTAAGCTGCTCACGTCGACGGTGCTCCACTGGGAGGATGGCTCGGACGAGACCACTTACGACCACTGGATGAATGGCGCTATCAAGAACAACTACACGCGCGAGGTCGCCCAGAAGATTTGGGACGATGTCCTTGAGTTCGCGTCCTACGCCTTCAATAAGTCGCACTCCGCCGGCTACGCCATCCTGGTTATGCAGACGGCATGGCTCAAGGCGCACTATCCGCATGAGTACATGGCGGCCGTTCTGACGTCCTATACGGGTAAGACCGACAAGATCGTGCACTACGTCTCGGCGTGCCGTCACGACGGCATCCCCGTGCTGTCGCCAGATGTCAACGAGTCCGGTACCGAGTTCACGGCTACCAAGGAAGGCGTGCGCTTTGGTCTGGCCGGTATCCGCGGCGTGGGCACCGGCGTGGCACAGGCGATTATCGCCGAGCGCGAGGCGGGCGGTCCGTTTAAGACGCTGCACGACTTTGTCGAGCGCGTGGACTCGAGCCAGGCCAACCGTCGCGTGATCGAATCGCTGATCAAGGCAGGCGCCTTCGACTCCACGGGCTATCCGCGTCGCCAGATGATGCACTTTGTGGACAAGAACAACCCCGAGAACATCATCGATGCCGCGGTAAAGCGCCAGAAGGACCGCGCGAGCGGCCAAACGTCGTTCTTCGATATGTTTGGCGACGTTGAGGGCTCGGGCTTCGAGGTGAGCGTGCCCGATCCGGATGGCCAGGAATGGGACCGCCACCTTAAGTTGAGCCAGGAGAAGGAGGTTCTGGGCATCTATGTCTCGGACCACCCGCTGCGCCCGTTTGAGTATGCGCTAGCCAAGGCGCGCGACTTTTCGTTCTCGCAGATCGACACCGGATACGAGGTGCAAAACCCCACGGGTGGCACCATCAACCAGGAGATTCCCGAGGGCAAGGCGCTGTGGTGGGCCGGCATGGTCTCGAGCGTGTCCAAGCGCGTGACCAAAAACGGCGACCCCATGGGCATCGTGCAGCTCGAAGACATGGAAGGCGAGGCCACGGTCGTGGTGTTCCCCAAGACCTACAAGGAGGCCGAGGGGTATCTGTATGGCGAGGTCGATCCCGAGACCGGCGCGCAGCTGTCCGACGCGTTTGTGCGCATTAAGGGCAAGCTCGAGCGCTCGGACCGCGGCGACCAGATCATCGCGCAGGAGATTGTGCCGCTGGAGCTTAGCGAGGAGAAAAACAAGCCCAAGGTCTTTGAGGTCATGGTGCCCAACAGCCGATTTAGCCAGGGCAATATGGCGCGCCTGGCCACGGTGCTCACCACCAACCCGGGCGGCGACCGCGTGGAGATCTTTATTGAGCAAGTCGACGGGCGCGTGCTGCGTGCTGAGGTGCCGGCCAAGGTCAATGCACGCTCGATTCCGCTGCTGGCCGAGGCCAAGGCCATTGTGGGTAACCAGGGCCGCGTGACGGTTATCTAAAATGATTTTGCCGGGGTAGCTAATTTGGGACGGGGCTATTTTAGCTACCCTTTGGCTGACGGCGAATGAGTCGGGGTCGGAATACGTCTCAACCGACATATGGGGGTAGCTAAAATAGCCCCGTCCCAAATTAGCTACCCTGTGTGGATTGGAGGAAGTGATGGCACAGGGGACGTTTGTGCAGGCGCTCCGGAAAGAGGCGGCGCTGAGCGGTACCTTTATGAAGGGCCGCTCGCTCATGCTCAACGGCGCCGTGCTGTCGATTGAGGACAGCGGCTCGCGCTTCTCCAAAAACGTGACGCTTGAGGGTGCAGTGCGCGGCTCGCGCGGCGACCTGTACAAGACGCACGTGGCGCTCGACATGGACGAGCACGAGGTGATCGACTACGACTGCGATTGCCCCGCTGCCTATCGCTACCCCGGCATGTGCAAGCACGCCATCGCCACAGCGCTGGCGTACCTGGACACCAGCGGCATTGAGCCTGTTGAGGGGCTGCGCACACCGGTTCGCACGTTTACGGTGCGGCCGAAACAGCCCGTGTGCACCGCGCCCAAAGCGCCGGCCGTCAACCCCAACTTTCCCTTTCCAGCGCCCGTCCCCACGAGCCCGAGCCTTATGGCGGCGCTCTCCGATCTTTCGGACGCGCGCATGGATGAGCTGGCGAGCATGCGCCGCAAGCTTGCCGGTGCCGTTGATCCCGACGCCCCCAAAGCGGCGTTGGAGCCCTCGTTGGTGCCGTACTACAATCCGCTGTTCGCCGACCGCTTTAGCTGGGCGCTCGAGTTCCGCATTCGCTGCGGTTCGGTGTCCTACGTGGTCAAGGATATCGACGGCATGGCCGATGCCTACGTGCGCGGCGGCACGTTCTCCTATGGCAAGAAACTCACGTTTGTCCATACGCCCGAAGCCTTCGAAGACGTGTCGACAAAGCTGCTCAACCTTGTCGTGACGACAGTTGCCTATCTCGATGACATCACAAGCTCGCGTTCGGCGTCGTACGACTTTGCCCGCAGCGGTTTTGTCGCCGAGCGTCAGTTGCCGCTGTCCGAGCATAGTATCGTATATGTGCTGGACCTGTTGCGCGGCCAGAGCATCTCTTTTGAGCCCGCCTGGTCGCGGGGGACGACGACGCATCGCACCTATGACGTGGCGGTTGAGATGCCTCCGGAAGGGGAGGACGATGCGCTGTCTAAGCGCCCACCGCTCCTTGCCGCCAAAATCGCGCCGGCGGCTGGTGGCAGCTACGATCTACGCCTGCCGGCCGATGCATACTGCTTTGCTTCGGGCGACGTTGCCTATCTGGTCGACACCCGCCGTGCGCGCCGCGCCGATGTGGCGTTTGCCCAGCATGCGGCGCCGTTTCTATCGCGCTTACTGCCCTGTCGCACGCCGGTCCACATCGCTGTCGACCAGGTGGGGGAGTTCTGTCGTATGGCGCTGCCCATTTTGCGCGACTACACCGACCTCACCGCGCCTGCCGCGCTCGATACCGTGGCACCTGAGCCGAGCTTTGCCATGGCAATCGGTGTCGACGACGGGCTTGTGACCTGCAAAATTTCGGTTACCTACGGCGATTGGTCGGCGGATCTCTTTAGCCTGGGCGCTCCGGGCAGTCTCTTCGAAGAGCAACGTCCCGGCGTGCCGCCCCGCGACGAGGTGGCGGAGTTTCGCGTTATGGACACGGCGGCCCTGTACTTCGATTTCTACGAGGGCGGTCTGGCGTTTGAGGAGCGCGATGACGAGAGTCTGTTCCGCTTGCTGACCGAGGGCCTGTCTGCCCTGTCCGAGCTGGGTGAGGTCATGCTCAGCGACCGCCTGCGCCAGATCTCGGTGCACCCTGCGCCCAAACTCTCGGTGCGCGCCACCGTCAAGAGCAACTTGCTCGACGTCGAGTTGGGTGCGAGTGGGCTTTCGGCTGCGGACCTTGCCGTCTATCTCGATTCGTACAAGCGTCATCAAACGTTTGCGCGCCTTACGTCCGGCGACATCATTCGCCTGGACGAGGGCGCCCGAGCCGCGTTTGGCCTCGCCGAGGACCTGGGCGTCGATGCCGTCGACCTGCTCGACGGCGTGTCGCTTCCCGCGTCGAGCACCCTTTTTGTCGATAGCATGCTTGCGCGCACGCCCGCGCTCGAGGCCGATCGCGACGCTGCGTTCCGCCGTACCGTCGAGCGCCTGGACACGCTCGGCAAGATGGACTTTACGGTGCCGGCATCGCTCAAGGCAACGATGCGCGGCTACCAGGTCGACGGCTACCAGTGGCTCGGCTCGCTCGAACACCTGGGCCTTGGCGGCATCTTGGCCGACGACATGGGCCTGGGCAAAACGCTCCAGATGATTGCGCATATTCTGGCGCGCGTGGAGGCGGGGGACACCAAGCCCACGCTCGTGGTATGCCCGGCCTCGCTCGTGTACAACTGGACTGCCGAGCTGGAGCGCTTTGCCCCGTCGCTCGATGTGTGCGCCATTGTGGGCGCCAAGGCGCAGCGTCGCGTGCAGATTGCCGGCGTGGCCGAGCATAACGTGGTCGTGACGTCGTATGACCTTATGCGGCGCGATATCGACGAGTATGCCGAGCAGGACTTTGCCCGTGTGGTGCTCGATGAGGCCCAGTACATTAAAAACCCGCTCACCCAGGTGGCGCGCGCCGCAAAGCGCCTGCCTGCCGGCGTGCGCTTTGCCCTGACGGGCACGCCCATCGAAAACCGCCTATCCGAGTTCTGGAGTATCTTCGACTTTTTAATGCCGGGCCTGCTCGGCACGCGCGAGTCGTTTGCCAAGCGCTTCGAAAGCCCGGTCGAGCATGCCGAGGGCGACAGTGCCGCTCGCCTGCAAGCGCTCGTGTCGCCGTTTGTGTTGCGCCGTGTCAAGGAAGACGTGGTGGCCGACCTGCCCGAGAAGATCGAGGATACGGTCATGGCACGGCTCGGCGGCGAGCAGCGCAAGCTCTACCTGGCCAACCAGGACCGTATCGCCCAACAGGTGCAGCACCGCGAGTCATCCGAGTTTAAGAAGGATAAGCTCAAGGTGCTCGCCGAGCTCACCAAGCTGCGCCAGATCTGCTGCGACCCGCGTCTACACTACGAGGATTACAAGGCGGGGAGCGCCAAGCTCGATACGTGCATGGAGCTCGTGCACGGCGCACTCGACGGCGGGCATCGCGTCCTGTTGTTCAGCCAGTTTACGGGTATGCTCGATATCATCGGTAAGCGCTTGGCCAAGGAGGACATCGCCTTCCTTAAGCTCACGGGCGCTTCGTCTAAGGAGAGCCGCGCCAAGATGGTCGCGCAGTTCCAAGCGGGCGAGGTGCCGGTCTTTTTGATCTCGCTCAAGGCGGGCGGCGTGGGCCTTAACCTGACGGCGGCCGACGTGGTCATTCACTACGACCCGTGGTGGAACGTGGCGGCGCAGGACCAGGCGACTGACCGCGCGCATCGTATTGGCCAGCAACATACCGTGACCGTGTACAAGCTCATTGCCAAGGACACGATCGAGGAACGCATTATGCAGATGCAGGAGTCCAAGCGCGACCTGGTCAACAGCGTGCTCGGCGGCGACGGCATCTCGTCGGCGCTGTTCACGCGCGAGGATGTTCTGGCGCTGCTCGGCGGCGACGGTCGCTAGCCGCGCGCGGGGTGGGACTGCTGGAGTGGGCAGGACGGTCGACGCATTTTGGCCCGACCGCTTGCCTGATCCGTTATGTGTTCATTTGCAATGCCGTGGATGGTTTGTCTGCCTTTGGGCATAAGAAGCATCGAGAACATCGGCACATAAGCAAAGGAGAACATCATGGCGAAATTCTTTAAGGACCCCGACGGTAAGCTCATCGCTGCCCTTGGCGACGGCGTTGCGACCCCTGCCGGTTGCACGGAGCTGACCGCAAACACTGAGGACGCGGCGCATGAGAAGCACGTGCCTGTTGTCGAGACCGAGCGCGACGGTCACGTGATTCGCGCCCGCGTTGGCTCGGTCGAGCACCCCAGCCTGCCCGAGCACTACATTGAGTGGATCGCCCTTGAGGCCGAGGGCCGCTTAGAGGTCCATTACCTTGAGCCCGGCATGAAACCCGCGACGTTTTTCGCGGGCGGCTCCAAGACCGGTACCGTCTATGCCTACTGCAACCTGCACGGGCTGTGGTCCGCGACATTCTAGGAGCGCGCCCCCGCTCGGGGTATCATAGCTAGCATATGCACATGCAAGCGCCGGCTGCATTATGCGGTCGGCGCTTTTACTACGATTTCGATGGTTTACGACGGAAAGGGCTGAGCCATGAAGCTCGCGCTTGCACAGATCGATATGCGCCTTGGGGATGTTGAGGGCATTTGCGGCCGCATCGAGGACCAGGCTCGTCTGGCCCACGAGCGCGGGGCGCGCGTGCTGTGCGTTCCGGCTCCGCTCTTTATGGGCGCCATGCCCGGTGGCCTGGTGGGCGCTGCCGACTTTGAGCACGACGTGCTTGCCGGTTTGACTGGTGTCGCCGAGCGTATCCAGGAGCTTGACATGATCTGCATCGTGCCCGCGGCGGTTTCGTTTGAGGGCCAACCGCTGCTCGACTACATGATGCTCAAGGACGGTCATGTGGTGCCGGCGCGTTCGAGCATTGCCCTGCAGCGTGGCGAGAACAACGACACGCGTTGGGCGCCGCCGGTGTTCGACGTGGACGGCGTGCGCATCGCCGTGATTTTTGACTTGGACCGCGAGCTCGAGATGTTGCCGACCGGCGTCGACCTCATCGCGTATTTCCAATTCAACGCGTTTGACATGACCGACCGCGAGACTGCCGCCATTGCCGCCGTTCGCAGCGGCGCCTACCGCAAGATCGCATCCAAGCGCAGCGTGTGGTTTGCCTGCATGGCGCCGGTCGGTGCCTATGACGAGTCGGTGTATACCGGCGGTTCGTTTGTGCTCGACGACTGCGGTCGCGTGGTGGCCCAGGCGCCGTGTTTTGAGGAGAGCCTGCTGGTTCAGGAGATTCAGCGCGGCGTGATGCTCGATGCCCTGGAAGATCACGAACTGCCCGAGTTCCGTTCCGAGGAGTGGTTGTGGCAGGCGCTGGTGCTCGCCGTGCGCGACAACGCTCGGGCCCACGGTGCGTCGCGTGCTGTGGTGGCACTCGAGGGTGACCTGCCGTCATCCCTGCTGGCGGCGCTGGCCGTTGACGCTCTGGGTCCGCGTAACGTAATTGGCCTGGTGCTGGGGCGCAACCGTATCTTTACGCCGGCGCAGGAGGAGGCCGAGGCTGCCCGCTGTGCCGCCGTCCGCGCCATTGCCGAGCGTCTGCACATTCGCACTGTCGAGCGCGATGCACCGGATGCGGCGCGTGTGCTCGATCGCGACGTGTCGGCGGGCGATGCCGAGCGTCTGCGCTCGCGCACGCTGGGCCTCATGCTGGAGGACACGGCGCTCGAGCTGGGTGCGATGGCGCTGAGCCCGCTGTCCAAAACCGAGTATGCGCTGGCGGCGCCGGCGCTTTGCGGCGGTTACCAGGGCGACTTTGCGCCCTTTGGCGATGTGTACCTGTCGACGCTTGAGTTTGTGGCGCGTGTGCGCAACCGCACGTCTGCCGTGGTGCCCCAAGAGCTCGTGACGCTCAACGCGGTGGAAGATTGTATGGAGCGCGTGCTGGCGCAGGCGCTCTCGACGCTCGACGGTCCGGTCGATATGCTCGACCGCGCGGCACAGCTGCTCGGCGGGCTTGAGCCGGGTGAGGTCGATGGCGCGCTCGAGGCGCACGTGGACCGCAATCGATCTTTCGACGACATCCCGATGGCCGCTGGCAAGCCTGAGGCCTGCTCGCTGCTGCTGATGCTCGTTCGACAGGGTGAGGCTGCCCGCCGCATGTTGCCGACGGCGCCGATCGTCTCGTCCCGTTCGTTTGTCGAGCGCTCCTGGCCGTACATGCTCGCGTGGTCCGACCTGGGGCTTAACGGCAAGGAGCGCATGTCGGTCGATTCGCTGGCGCGCGCCGAGGTGCGCCGTTTTGCTGACGAGGATACGAGCGAGCGCATGCGAAACGAGATGATGGGCGTGCTGGGCGAGCTACTGGGTATTTCGCCCGAGCAGATGGAGGAGCTGCGCTCTGAGGACGGTCAGCGTCGTTTGCACGAGGGGATGAAAAAGTTCGAGGGCGAGGTTCAGGACGCCATCGATAAGATGATGGGCGGTCAGGGCGGCTCGCAAGGTAGTCCCCAGGGTGGCCCGATGCCGCACCCGCCAGTAGATCCGAGGCAGTTCCCCTTTTTCTCGCAGAACTAACTATGGGATAGGATTCGCTTCCAACCCCGATACTTCAACTAAGCATCTTGGCCCCGTTGTGTTATTCTAGAACAGACGTTCGTGAATGATGCGCGGGGCCCTGTCTTGCGCTGTGCTTGTGGCGAGGGGAGGTCGGCTTGGTTATCTTGGGCATTGACCCCGGTTTGGCTCATACGGGTTGGGGGATTATCGAGGAGCGGCGTGGCGAGGTTCGCTGCCGTGCCTACGGTTGCATCGAGACCAGCGCGGGCAGCCCGCTTGCGGTGCGCCTGTCGCATATCGCCCGTGACCTTAAGGATGTCGTCGAGCGTTATCGACCCGACACAGCTGCTGTCGAGAGCATCTACTTTGGCGCCAACGTTCGTTCGGCCATCCCCACGGCGCATGCCCGCGGTGCTGCACTCGTAGCGCTTTCGGAATGCGCGCTCGAGATTGGCGAGTACACGCCCATGCAGATCAAACAGGCTGTGGTGGGCACCGGCGCCGCGGACAAGCGGCAGGTCGCCTATATGGTACGCACGCTAACACAGCTCGACCACGACCCGCATCCCGACCATGCCGCCGATGCCCTGGCCTGCGCCATCTGCCACGTAAACCTCAGCCGCACCCGCGCCCTCACCGGTGGCGAGTTCTATCAACAGAGAGGAACCGGATACTGATGATTTCCCAGCTCCACGGAACGCTTGTCGAGTCCACGATGAGCTCTGCTGTCGTCGATGTGTCGGGCGTTGGCTTTGAACTCGGCATCTCGGGCAGCACTGCGGCCACGTTGCCGACGCCCGGCGGCGAGGTCCGTCTCTACACGCGTATGCAGGTGCGCGAGGACGCCATAACACTTTTCGGTTTTTTCTCTAAGGATGAGCGCACGATGTTCGATCGGCTCGTGTCTGTCTCGGGCGTTGGCCCGCGCTTGGCGCTCGCCGTGCTTTCCACCTATACCGTGGGGCAGCTGTATTCGCTGGTGATGGCCGAGGACGACAAGGGCATGGCCAAGGTACCCGGCGTGGGCAAAAAGACAGCTCAGCGCCTGATCCTGGAACTCAAGAGTACCTTTGCCAAGGACAAGGGCTTTGTGCCGGTCGACGTGATTCCCGGCCAGGTTGCGATGCCCGTGCCCGCTGCCGCTCCCTCGGCCATCGATGACGCCCGTGCGGCGCTCCTTTCCATGGGCTTTAGCCCGCAGGAGACCGATGTCGCTCTGAGCGGGTATGATGGGCAGAATATGCGCGTCGAGGATCTGCTCGGCGCGGCGCTTAAGCGACTCGGAATGGATGCGTGATGTGGGAAGCCGATGACTCTCAGGACCTGTGGGCGACGCCCGGCAACTCGCCGGCGGCATCCATGGCGCACGGCGAGCGCATGGTGGGCTCGGAGCTGACGGCCGAGGACCTCGATGTCGACCGCACTTTGCGCCCCCAGCGCCTGGACGACTACTGTGGCCAGGAGCACATCAAGCAGAGCCTGCGCGTGTTGATCGAAGCGGCGCAGAGCCGTGGTGAGACGCTCGACCACGTGATTTTCTCGGGTCCTCCGGGCCTGGGCAAGACCACGCTGGCCACCGTTATCGCCAACGAGCTGGGCGCTCAGATCAAGACCACGAGTGGCCCTGCCATCGCGCGCACGGGCGACCTGGCGGCCATCCTTACTAACTTGCAGCCGGGTGATGTGCTGTTTATCGACGAGATCCACCGCCTCAACCGTTCGGTCGAGGAGGTCCTGTACCCCGCGATGGAGGACTTTGCCCTCGATATCGTGATTGGCAAGGGTCCGGCGGCGCGCTCGATTCGCCTGGATATTCCCAAATTTACGCTGGTAGCGGCAACGACCCGCTCAGGCATGTTGACAGGCCCGTTGCGCGACCGCTTTGGCATTTCATATCGCCTGGATTACTACACGGTCGAGGAGCTCGCGCAGATTGTGACGCGCTCGGCGACTATCCTGGGCGTGACGATCGACCATCCCAGTGCACTCGAGATCGGCTCGCGTTCGCGCGGCACGCCACGTCTTGCCAACCGCCTGCTCAAGCGCGTGCGCGATTACGCACAGGTGCGCGGCAATGGCCCCATCGAGCTCGATATCTGTCGCCAGGCGCTTGAGTTCTTCGAGATCGATGAGCTCGGTCTGGACTGGATGGATATTCGCATTTTGGAGACGCTCGCTAAGACGTTCTCCGGTCGTGCTGTGGGACTTACGACCCTTGCCAGCGCGGTGGGCGAGGACCCGGGCACGCTCGAGGATGTCTATGAGCCCTATTTGCTGCAGTGCGGGTTGATGATTCGCACGCCGCAGGGCCGTCAGGCAACCCTTCGCACCTTTGAGCACCTGGGGATTGAACCTACCGTTTAGGGCGCTTTGTTTTGGCGGGCTGTTGGACTATCGCTGGGCATCGGGTAAACATATCGCCGTTCATCGGTTATGGGCGTTTTACTATTGCGCGCCCGTGCTATGCTGAATTGGTCTTTTTCTCATTCGGTAACGAAAGGACCGCCCATGCCTACTGACATCGAAATCGCACGTTCTGTCACGCCACTGCCTATTACCGAGGTGGCCAAGAACGCCGGCGTCGACGTTAAGCACCTGATTCCGTACGGCTTCGACAAGGCTAAGGTCGACTATTCGCTGCTCAACGAGCCGACTGATCACCAGGCCAAACTTGTCCTCGTGACCGCCATCAACCCCACGCCTGCGGGCGAGGGCAAGACCACCACGACCATCGGTCTGGCCGATGGCCTGCGTCGTCGCGGCGTCAAGAGTGCCGTGGCCCTGCGCGAGCCTTCGCTCGGCCCCGTCTTTGGCGTTAAGGGCGGTGCTGCCGGCGGCGGCTGGGCTCAGGTCATCCCCATGGAGGATATCAACCTGCACTTTACCGGTGACTTCCACGCTATCGGTGCTGCCAACAACCTGCTGGCCGCCATGCTTGATAACCACATCCAGCAGGGCAATCAGCTCGGTATTGACGTTAAGCGCATCACTTGGAAGCGCGTCGTCGATATGAACGACCGTCAGCTGCGCCACGTCATCGACGGCATTGGCGGTAAGGCCCAGGGCGTGCCGCGCGAGGACGGCTTCGATATCACCGTCGCCTCCGAGGTCATGGCAATCCTGTGCCTGTCTACGAGCATCAACGACCTCAAGGAACGCTTGGGTGAGATTGTCGTCGGCTACAGCTTTGCCGGCGAGCCCGTCCGTGCCCGCGACCTTAAGGCCCAGGGTGCCATGGCCGCGTTGCTTAAGGACGCGCTCAAGCCCAACCTGGTGCAAACGCTCGAGGGCACGCCCGCATTTGTCCACGGCGGTCCCTTCGCCAACATTGCCCACGGCTGCAACTCTATCATGGCCACGCGTATGGCGATGCGCTTTGGCGATGTCGCTATTACCGAGGCCGGCTTCGGTGCCGATCTGGGTGCCGAGAAGTTCCTCGACATTAAGTGCCGCATGACGGGCGTTCGCCCCAGCGCCGTCGTGGTCGTCGCGACCGCTCGTGCGCTGAAGTACAACGGCGGCGTCGCCAAGGCCGACCTCAATGAGGAGAATCTCGAGGCACTCAAGGCTGGCATGCCCAACCTGCTGCGTCACGTCGACAACATCC
>CALJMO010000036.1 GCA_937982065.1 uncultured Collinsella sp. | reverse complement strand
GCGAACCTCCAGTCCGGACCGCCCCGCGGTCCAACTTTCTGTCCGCACCCCCTTTTGCAGTTTGACCAGCAAAAACAGTCCCTATTTCACCGCAACTGCGTTAGGGATTTTTCTGCAGGGGAGGGTAGTCAAAAAAGCCCCGTCCCAAATTGACTGCTCGGGGAGTCGCATTCGAGCTCGGTTGTCCTCTTAGCCACTCGATATCCTTCGGAGCAATAACGGTGATAAAACTTGCTTAAGTGCTAATCAAACTACACACAATCTTGCTCTCTAGCTAATCAAGAATCAGTATAATTTTGATTAGCTAGAGAGCAAGATTGGAGAATCATGGCATTCAACGACTTGATCGCCCAGAAAATAAAGGACTTTGAACAGCAGGGGGTTCCGCAGGTCTTTGAGCGAGACCTTGATCTGGGAAACCCACAGGAGCCAAAGCGCGACAACATCGTAAATGTGGTTGTGGGGGCCCGCCGTTGTGGAAAGACGTATCGCCTGTATCAGGAGATGCAGCGGCTTCAGGGCCGGGGCGTCGAGCTTGACCGGATGCTTTACTTTAATTTTGAGGACGAGCGCTTGCGCCCGTATGAGTCATCGCTGCTGGCGGACGTGCTCGACACGTTCTATGCGCTGTATCCTGCTGCTCGAACCGAGGGCGCTTACATTTTCTTTGACGAGATCCAGGAAATTCCCGAATGGGGTGCGTTTCTGCGGCGTGTAGTCGATACGGAGAAAGCGACCGTCTATGTGACGGGATCTTCTTCTAAGATGCTGTCCTCAGAGCTTAAGAGCGAGTTCAGGGGTCGTTCTCTTATACGGGAGCTTTTTCCGTTGAGTTTTTCGGAATACGTTCGATATAAGACGGGGAACGTTTTCGAGCCAGATGCGACCTTTTCCCCAAGCGATGCAGCGCTGCTTCGACATCATCTGATCGGATATCTTGAACGAGGGGGATTCATCGCGACACTTGAGCAGACGCCCGCAGACGCGATTCAGCTGCTACAGGAATATGCTTCGCGAACGGTCGCTATGGACGTCATTGAGCGTTACGACGTCAAGAACCCTCGCCTGGCATCGCTGTTCTTGACGCGGTGTATGGCATCTTCGGGACGAGAGCTGTCAGTGAACAAAGTGTACAACGAGTTCAAGAGCAGACAGATACCCGTCAGTCGTAATTCGCTCAGCGATTTACTTGAGTATTATGAGGATGCCTACCTGTTATTTTCTGTGCCGGAGTTCACGCGTTCATTGGCAAATAACATGCGGTCTGCGTCTAAGGTCTACGCTGTCGACCCTGCGATGTTTGGAGCATTCTCTCCCGCATCGGCATTGGACCAGGGCCAGAGGCTCGAGACCGCAGTGTTCAATGCGCTAAGAAGAAGGACTCCCGCGGTGAGGACCGGCTCGGTCTGCCGCCTGCTGATCAAAGAGAAGAGCAAAAGCCATGAGGTGGACTTTGTGGCTGGGGACGCACTTCTCATGCGGGCTTATAGCCTGATTCAGGTGAGTGTGGATATGGCAAGTGAGAAAACGCGCGAGCGCGAAATTGCCGCGCTTGATGCCTCGATGGCCCAGTTCGATCTTGGCGAGTCGGCAATCGTTACCATGGATGAGCAGGCCGATATTCCATGCGAGCACGGTGCGGTACACGTTGTGCCCGCATGGAAGTGGCTCCTTGCCTAATCATCTACGGATCTGTGGGGCCAGGACCTCCTGGCCCCTTTATCACGGTTGGGGAGCACCATGATGCGCCCGGCTAGTCTTGGGCTTTGATGCTCGGCATCAGAATCTGGGCGAGGTAGTCGCATTCGAGCTTGGTGGCGGCGTCGGCCTTGCCGTCTTTGCCGACCAACACGTTCTTGATCTGGCTATACGTATAGCGGTTGCCGGTCGTAAGCTCGACAAGCTCAATGGCCGTGTCCATGGGGTAGGTTGACACGGGGTTCTGCGTCCGTCCGTTGATGGTCTGGGGCACCACGTACGGATAGACGGGGCCGCTGGCGTAGACGGTATAACCGTTGCCTAGATTGGCCGCACCCAAAACCGTATCGCCTTCATCGGGCGTAAAGCTCTCGCCCTCGCGCACCGCGACGAGCGTCACGAGCGGCGTATTGGCGTCGTCGCCCAGATAGATGCATAGCGTGCTTCCGTTTTGCCAAGTTGCGACCTTGCCGTACCACTCGACGGGAATATCGAGCTGGTAGAGGTCGGTTGCCTTGTGGCGAGCGTCAGCATCACGGGACGCCTGTGCCTTTTGCGCGCTCACGGCATTGACGGCGGCGTCGCGCCGCGCGGTTGCTGCCTGCTGGAGCACTTTGGCAGCCGCGGCGGAGCTCGCACCGCCCTCCTCGGCGTACTTGGCGGCGGCATCGATCTGGTCGTCGGTCACCGTGTCGGCTGAGGGCACCTTAAGCTTAAAGGTGGCTTGAGCGCGCAGATCCTGCCCGTCATTCTTGACCGTAACCTGGGCCTTGGTGGTCGGGACGGTGTAGATGGTGCCGTCGGCCGCGATGGGGGAGGCGGCGATGGAGAACGTGTAATCGCCGGGCAGCAGCTTAATGCCGCGACCGTGCTCGTCAACGTAGAGCGTTTCGCTCACGGAAGAACCGTCGGAATCCTGACCGCTCACCTGCACGGGAATCTTGGAGCCAGTTGAGCAGTCGAGCCCCGCGGCATGTACGCCAATTTGCACCGACATCATGGTATGGGCGTTTGCGGCAACCACGGCGGCCTGCTCTTGCCGGTATCCATTCCAAGCGGCATAGCCTGCGCCGCCGGCGACAAGCGCGACGGCTACGACGCCTGCCACCATCAGGTTGCGGCGCTTGGGCGACATCTTACGGTGACGAACCTCGGCTTCGCGTGCCGAAGGAACGGACGGTAGGGGAATATCGCCCATGGCGATGGTCTCGTCCACGGCAGGCGCAGAGCCTAAGCCAGGGAGCTCGCGGGTCAGCGAATCTTCGGCCGGCAAGTTGTCGAGCAAGATGGTTTCCTCGCTCGTGTCGGATCCGGGCTGGTCGTCGGCCTCGCTTTCGGTGTCTTCGTGATCTGCCTCATCCTCGGCAGGCTCAACGTCGCCTGTATCCTGATCATCGGGCTGCGCCTCGATTTCCGGCTCATCCTGCACATCAACGCTCGAATCGTCAAACGCAACATCGTCAAGCGAAATCCGGTCTAGGCTCTCCAGGGCCTCGGCACACGCTTCTGCATCTTGGGCCGCATCCTCTTGGCCCATCGTCTCATCATTCATACATCCCCCAAGCTCAATATCGGGACAACACTGTACCCAAAAACGGGACCCCATAGAGCCGCCTCATGATTTGAAATCCGATTTTATATATGCGCATGTTTTTGAATAGATGAATAGAGACGCAACGACAAAAGCCCCCGAAAAGCGAGCGAAACGCTTTCCGGGGGCTCTGCGAGGCATTGGATGAAAAACCTGGCGGGCGGGCCTATGCCCAGGCGCCAACAGCGACCAACATGTTACTCGGCGTGAGCGTAATCGACCTTGGCGCGACGAGCGGTGGCCTTCTCCCAATCGCTGGTGCCCTCAAAGACATCCTGCTTGTAGGGATTGCGACCGAGCTTCTTGGCGCGGTAGGCGATGTAGATGATCGCGGCGACGTTGGCGACCAGTGCGGCGATCGAGACCGCGGTAGCGGCGCCGGGGTCGAGCGTGGAGTGGGTCACAAAGATGGACTCCTCCTGGAAGTACGGGAACACCTGGGCAAACATGCACCAAATGGCCAGCGTAAAGGCGCGGTTCTGGATCCAGCCGCCCTTGTTCCAGATAAAGGCGGCGACGGTGGGCGCCAGCAGCAGCGCAAAGCCGCAGAACCAGGAGTGGGTGGGCAGGCAGTTGTAGGTGTAGCAGAAGTTCCAGATATCGTAGGCGATGATGTAGACCCAGGTCATATCGGGCCACAGCATATCGGTCTGATCCTCGGAGGCGTAGACGCTCCACCAACCGGTCATGCAGAAGATGTTGATGATACCGGCGATGCCGTTGAACACGTTGTTCCAGCCGGCCAGCTGCGTAGCACCTTCGGAGGTGACCCAGGTGGACTCGCCCAAGACAAAGAAGTGATAGGCGCTCTCGAAGTCGGATACGACGGCAATCATGATGTTGATGGCGACGATCACAAACGGCCATGCGCGGAACCAATGTGCCTTGCCGATCTTGCCCCACTGGTACTTAATGGCAATGAAGCCCCAGCAGCCGGCCAGCGCCGCGTATACCTTGGCGTAGTGGAACCAGCTGTTCTGGTACACATGGGTGGGGTTGGTGAGCGCCCACTCGGCACCCTGCGAGACGCCGATGGCGATGGCGACGCAGTAGATGGTCATGGCCAGCGGAGCCACGCCAAAGATGATTGCCGCGCCCAGCTTGGTGCGGCGGCCGACTTCGTTGAGCACGATCAGGCCAATAAAGACCATGGCCCAGCCGGCCCAGTGGATAAGGGTATCGCTACCCCAAACATCGAACAGCATGCTGCTCTCCTTTCACACGCCCGCGGCCCCTCTTCTGATCGCGGGCAGTTTGGCCAAATGTCGTCAGTTCTGGGGCTTGCGCTCCGGATACTTGGCGGTATAGCCCTCGATGTGGAGTGTCGAGGCGATGATTTCCTTGACCGTTTCGTCGGGCACATCGGGGTGCGTGCGGATATACATCAAAAGGCCCATGATGAGGGTGTAGAACGTCTCGTAGACATGGTCGATGCGTAGCTCATGATGGGCGACAAAATCCACTACGGTGGTGTCGCAGATATACTGCGCCACGCGCTGGACCACGTTGTGCAAAAAGCCGCCGTAGAGCGCGCCGCTGCTCGAGGTAAGCGTGCTCGGCAGCTCGTGGCCGCTGGCGACCAGGCGCTTAAAGAGCGGGGCGACGGTGTCGAGCGCGCCCTCGATATCACCGACGGTGCGGTCGGCGTTCCACCGCTCGAGTTCGGAGATAAAGCCGTCGATCGCCTCGTCCATAACAGCGGTGACGGCGGCGTCCATGTCGGCGAAGTAGTGGTAGAACAATGAACGCGTGCAGCCGGCTCGCTTGGTCACGGCCGATACCGATAGGTGGGACACGCCCAGCTCGGAGCTTACGGTGCGCACGGCATCGAGGATCTCGCGACGACGTTCGTCGCCCGTCAGGCGCTTTGCCGCGCTATCGGATGCGGGGACGGCATCGACCACAGAGGTACCTGCTGTGTTGTTGCCCATGTTTTGCCGCCTTTCATCCTCTTTTGCCTGACCGTTCGCCTAACAGTCTTGAATATTGTTGACGGTTCGTCAATACTATTTTTGACACAATGTCAACAATGGCGGGTGAACGGCATGGGGGCATGCCCGGCCTGCAAAAAAAGAGGGGCGCCGCGGTCTCGCCGGGCTGTGGCAAGAGAAGGGACAACCATGATTCTCAACGGACCGGGGATTAGCTACACCGAGCCCGACATCGGTTCGGAGTTCGTGCCGCCGCTGCCGGAGCATCCGCGCGAGGCCATCGTCAAGCTGTGCGAGCACTGCACCAACCGTCTGCTGCATCGCGACGAGCTGCTGGGCTACGAGTACTGGTCGTTTGCCGAGGCCGCGACCGACGAGCAGGCCGAAGTGCTCTGCAAGATGAAGATGCGCCGTCCCTATACGTTGCCCGAGATGGTCAAGCTCACCGGCATGCCCGAGGCCCAGATCGAGAAGATGCTCGACGACATGAGCTACACGGGTCTGCTCGAGTACAACTGGGAAAACCCCGAGCGCGCCAAGCAGTGGGTGCTGCCCATGCTGGTGCCGGGTTCTGCCGAGTTCCTCAACATGCGCGTGAGCCAGCTCGAGGAGCATCCGGTCTATGCCAAGTTCTTTGAGCAGGCGTCCAAGGGACCGCTGTCCAAGGCCACGCCGATGGTGCCGCCCGGAGGCGCCGGTATCGGCATGCACGTCATTCCGGTCGAGAAGGCCATCGACGCCGCGAGCACCTCGGTGCCTATTGAGCATATCGAGCACTGGCTCGACAAATACGAGGGTAAGTATGCCGCCAGCACCTGCAGCTGCCGCGCGAGCCGTCGCGTGATGGGCGAGGGCTGCGCCGACGACCCGGCCGATTGGTGCATCGCCGTGGGCGATATGGCCGACTACGTGGTCGAGACTGATCGTGGCCATTACGTGACCCGCGACGAGGTTTACGACATCCTGCGCCAGGCCGAGGACAACGGCTTTGTGCACCAGATCACCAACATCGACGGCGAGAACAAGATCTTCGCCATCTGCAATTGCAACGTCAACGTGTGCTATGCCCTGCGCACCTCGCAGCTGTTCAACACGCCCAACCTGTCGCGCTCGGCCTATGTCGCCAAGGTCGAAAAGGACAAGTGCGTGGCCTGCGGTCGCTGCGTTGAGGTGTGCCCGGCCGGTGCCGCTAAGCTGGGCCAGAAGCTCTGCAGCAAAAAGGCCGGCGGACAGGTGCCCGAGTATCCGCGCCAGGAGCTGCCCGATGCCACCAAGTGGGACCACACCAAGTGGTCGCCCAACTACCGCAACGACAACCGCATCGAGACGCATGAGTCCGGCACCGCTCCCTGCAAGACGGCCTGCCCCGCGCATGTCGCCGTTCAGGGCTATTTGAAGCTCGCGGCTCAGGGTCGCTATGACGAGGCGCTGGCGCTCATCAAGCGCGAGAACCCGCTGCCCGCTATCTGCGGCCGTGTGTGCAACCGCCGCTGTGAGGATGCCTGCACCCGCGGCCGTGTGGACGCCGCCGTGGCTATCGACGAGGTCAAGAAGTTTATCGCCCAGCGCGATCTGGATGCCGCGACCCGCTATGTCCCGCCTGTGGTGACCCCGACGCGTGCCGGCGGCTTCGACCAGAAGATCGCCATCATCGGTGCCGGCCCGGCCGGTCTGTCCTGCGCTTTCTATCTGGCCGAGAAGGGCTACAAGCCCGTCGTATTCGAGAAGAACGAGCGCCCGGGCGGTATGCTCACTTACGGTATTCCCAGCTTTAAGCTGCAGAAGGATGTTATCGAGGCCGAGGTCGAGGTCATTCGCCTGATGGGTGCCGAGTTCCGCTATGGCGTGGAGGTCGGTCGCGACGTGACGCTCGACGAACTGCGCGCGCAGGGCTTTAAGGCCTTTTATGTTGCCATCGGCTGCCAGGGTGGCCGCCTCGCCGGTATTCCGGGCGAGGATGCCGAGGACGTGACCGTAGCCGTCGACTTTTTGCGCGAGGTCAACAGCGGCAAGATCGATACCCTGTCCGGCCGCACTATCGTGGTGGGCGGCGGCAACGTGGCCATCGATGTTGCCCGCAACGCCTGCCGTCTGGGCTCCGAGCATGTTGAGATGTTCTGCTTGGAGAGCGAGGCCCAGATGCCCGCCAGCGAGGAGGAGCGTCGCGAGGCCATTGAGGACGGCGCGCACATCAGCTGCGGTTGGGGTCCCAAGGAGGTCCATCTGGACGAGACCGGCCGTGTGTGTGGTATCACCTTCAAGCGCTGCACGCGTGTCTTTGACGACAAGGGCCGGTTTGCGCCCGAGTACGACGAGAATGACCTGCGCCGCGTCGACGCCGACCGCGTGGTCATGTCGATTGGCCAGTCCATTGTGTGGGGCGACTTGCTAGCTGGCTCCAAGGTGGAGCTCGGCCGCGGCCAGGGCGTCCTTGCCGATCCCCAGACCTACCAGACCGCCGAGCCCGACATCTTTGTGGGGGGCGACGTCTACACCGGTCCGAGCTTTGCCATCGACGCCATCGCTGCCGGTCACGAGGCCGCCGTGTCCATCCACCGCTTTGTGCAGCCGGGCTCCACGCTCACCATCGGCCGCAACCAGCGCCGCTACACCGCGCTCGACCGCGACGACGTTGTGCTCGAGGGCTACGACAACGCGAGCCGCGAGGTTGCCCACGTTGACCGCGAGCGCGAGAAGGCCGCGCCGTTTAGCGAGTACGTCGAGACCTTCACCGAGGAGCAGGTGCGCGCCGAGACCGCCCGCTGCCTGGGCTGCGGTGCCTCGATCGTCGACCCCAACAAGTGCATCGGCTGCGGTCTGTGCACCACCAAGTGCGCGTTCGATGCCATCCACCTGGATCGCGATCGCCCCGAGTGCTCCACGATGGTCAAATACGAGCAAAAGCTCCCGAGCCTTGGCAAGTATGCTTTAAAACGCGCCATCAAGATTAAGTTCGGTCGCAAGTAAGTAGTCATAACGGGAACGGCGGAGGAAAAAAGTGCACGAGCTCGGAATCGTCTATCACATTATTCGCGATGTCGAGAACGTGGCGCGCGCCAATGGCGTGAGTCGCGTTTCGAGCGTCACGCTGCTGCTGGGCGAGGTCTCGGGCGTCGTTCCCGACTTGCTGCTCGACGCTTGGCGCTGGGCGGCAGATAAAAAGCCTATCACGCAGGGCGCGGAGCTTGTCGTGGAGCCTGTCGAGGCCGTGACGCATTGCGAGGCGTGCGGCCGCGACTATGCGACAGTCGAGCACGGCAAGACCTGCCCCCATTGCGGCAGTGGCGAAACATACCTGCTGCAGGGCCAGGAGGTCATGATCAAGCAGATTGAGACCCCCGACAAGGATCCGGCAGACGCTGCCTCCGCCAGTCCTTCCGACGCTCCCGACGCCGTCGACGCCGCAAACCCCCTCCGCATCGCCTAGGATTCCCTATAAGTTGCGGTGAAATAGTTCCTCAATCCAGCCTTCTGGCTCTTAAACAAGAACTATTCCACCGCAACTTTTTCGAGTGGTTTCGTAAACCATAAGTCACGAAATTAGTCAAGCCATGTCCGTTTAAACAAAATAGTGGCAGTACGAGCGCATTCGCACTTGTTTAAAACCGATATTAATGAACAGCATGCTTGTGTCTGTAAAATACATGGCTCGATGAGCGACGATTTGGCGGGTAATGAGTCGAAAAACAGCAACGTAATCAATTTGTAACAAACTTGGACGTTTAAACAAATAATCCAACCTTTTGCGAGTTTAGCTATAATTCCACAAACCAAACAGGTATACTCCTTTCATGTCGTGTAGGAAATACGTAGACAAAAAGGAGGTTATGTGATGGTAAGTATTGTTCTTGCTAGCCACGGGGACTTGGCAGCTGGAATCAAGCAGACGGGCTCGATGGTCTTTGGCGATCAGCCGTCTGTTGCCGTGGTCTCGCTCGAGCCGAGCATGGGCCCCGACGATTTCCGTGCCAAGGTCGAGGAAGCAGTCGCTTCCTTCGAGGACCAGGAGCAGGTGCTCTTCCTCGTTGATCTGTGGGGCGGCACGCCGTTCAACCAGATCAGCGGACTCATCGAGGGCCACGATTCCTGGGCTATCGTCACCGGTGTCAACCTGCCTATGCTCATCGAGGCATATTCGCAGCGCTTTGACGCAAAGAACACTGCACATGCGATCGCAAAACATCTCGTGACTGAGGCTAAGGCTGGCGTGCGCGTCAAGCCCGAGTCTCTGGAGCCCGAGGAGAAGAAGCCGGCTGCGGCCGCCGCTGCTCCTGCAGGCGCTATTCCTCCGGGAACGGTCATCGGCGACGGGCACATCAAGATTGCCCACGTCCGTATCGACACCCGTCTGCTTCATGGTCAGGTGGCCACCACGTGGACCAAGCAGATCAACCCCAACCGCATCATCGTGGTTTCCGACGGCGTTGCTCACGACGAGCTCCGCAAGACCATGATCGAGCAGGCTGCCCCTCCGGGAGTCCATGCCAACGTCGTGCCCATCAAGAAGATGGCCGAGGTCGTCAAGGACACGCGCTTTGGTGACACCAAGGCCATGCTGCTCTTCGAGAACCCGCAGGATCTGCTCAAGGCCATCGAGGCCGGCGTCGACATCAAGGAAGTCAACATCGGTTCCATGGCTCACTCCAAGGGCAAGGTCGTCGTCACCAACGCCGTCGCTATGGGCGATGACGACGTCAAGACTCTCGAGGCCCTCAAGGCCAAGGGCGTCAAGTTCGAGGTCCGCAAGGTTCCTTCGGATTCCTCCGAGGATCTCGACGCCATGTTGAAGAAAGCTAAGGCCGAACTGGCCGCTCAAGCATAGTAAAGGAGGGTCCGATACATGTCTGCAATCACTATTCTGCTTGTTGCGATTGTCGCGTTGCTTGCCGGTATGGAAGGCATTCTGGATGAGTTCCAGTTCCATCAGCCGCTCGTGGCATGCACGCTTATCGGTCTCGTAACCGGTCACCTTCAGGAGGGCATCCTCCTGGGCGGTTCGCTCCAGATGATGGCCCTTGGCTGGGCTAACGTTGGCGCCGCTGTCGCGCCTGACGCCGCTCTGGCCTCGGTCGCTTCTTCGATCATCATGGTGCTCGCCCTCAACGGTGGCGCCACCGATTCGGCCAAGGCCGTTACCACCGCTATCGCCGTCGCCGTCCCGCTGTCGGTCGCTGGTCTGTTCCTGACCATGATCTGCCGTACCATTGCTACCGCTATCGCTCACGCCATGGACGGTTGCGCCGAGAAGGGCGACTTCTCCGGCATCGAGCGCTGGCAGTATGCTGCCATCCTCATGCAGGGCCTTCGTATCGCCATCCCGGCAGTGCTTCTGTGCGTCATCCCGGCCGAGGCCGTTACCAACGCGCTTAACGCTATGCCCGACTGGCTGTCCGGCGGCATGGCTGTCGGCGGCGGCATGGTCGCTTCCGTCGGTTACGCCATGGTCATCAACATGATGGCCACCAAGGAGACCTGGCCGTTCTTCGTCCTCGGCTTTGTCCTTGCTGCCATCCCTCAGCTCACGCTGATCGCCCTTGGTCTCATCGGCATCTCCCTTGCCCTCATCTACCTTGGCCTTAAGGATCTGGCCAAGCAGGGTGGCGGCATGGGCGGTGGCTCCGGCGACCCGCTCGGCGACATTCTGAACGATTACGAGTAGGAGGGGAGTGATACATATGGCAGAGAACAAGATTCAGCTCACCAAGGCTGACCGCAAGAAGGTTTGCTTCCGTCATCAGTTCCTTCAGGGCTCGTGGAACTACGAGCGTATGCAGAACGGCGGCTGGTGCTTCGCAATGATCCCTGCGATCAAGAAGCTCTACACCAGCAAGGATGACCAGATTGCCGCTCTTAAGCGCCACCTGGAGTTCTATAACACCCACCCCTATGTTTCCGCCCCCGTCATTGGCGTTACCCTCGCTCTCGAGGAGGAGCGCGCCAACGGTGCCCCGATTGACGACGTCGCCATCCAGGGCGTCAAGGTCGGTATGATGGGCCCGCTCGCCGGCGTCGGTGACCCCGTCTTCTGGTTCACCCTTCGCCCGATTCTGGGCGCTCTGGGCGCTTCCCTGGCCATGTCCGGCAGCATCGTCGGTCCGCTGCTGTTCTTCTTCGCGTGGAACATCATCCGTTACGCTTTCCTGTGGTACACGCAGGAGTTTGGCTACAAGGTCGGCTCCTCCATCGCCAAGGACCTCTCCGGTGGTCTGATGGGCAAGGTCACCGAGGGCGCTTCCATCCTGGGTATGTTCATCATCGGCGCCCTGGTCGAGCGCTGGGTGTCCATTTCCTTCACCCCGATCGTCTCCACGGTCAAGCAGTCTGCTGGCGCCTTTATCGACTGGGCTAGCCTGCCCTCCGGTTCCGAGGGTATCAAGGAAGCGCTGACGATGTACAACTCCGTCGGTGCTACCGCCCTTGATCAGATGAAGGTCACCACGCTTCAGGCCAACCTCGATCAGCTCATCCCCGGCCTTGCCGCCGTGTGCCTGACCCTGCTGGTCTGCAAGCTCCTCAAGAAGAAGGTCAGCCCGATCGTCATCATCCTGGCTCTCTTCGCCGTCGGCATCATCGGTCGCTTCTGCGGCTTCATGTAAGCACGCTTCGGCTTAAGACCGAGAGTTGCTAGGTAAGGGCTTTTGAGCCATTGAAACGGACCGCACCCGGTGGGTACACTGGATGCGGTCCGATTGTTTTTATTGGAGGGCGAGGCGCGTATGGCGCAATCTCAGAACAGCACGGTCGATCTGGCAACGCCGGCAACCTGCCTGATGGGGCTTACCAGCCACGGTAACGTGATGGTGGGCAATAAGGCGTTTGAGTACTATAACGAGCGCAATCCCGAGGATTATATTCAAATCCCGTGGGACGAGGTCGACTATATTGCCGCCGAGGTCTTGCGCGGCACCAAGAAGATCACGCGCTTCGCCATCTTTACCAAAGAGAACGGTCACTTTACGTTCTCGACGCGCGACGACAAAGAGACGCTGCGCGCTGTGCGCAAGTACGTGGACGAGGATAGACTCGTGCGTTCGCCCGACTTTATCGACGTAACGACCAAGGGCGCCAAGAGCATCCCTGCTGCCATCAAAAGCCTCTTTCACAAAGGCGACTAGTCGTCTGCGATAGATGGCGGAAAATGCATCCCGGAATTCGTTCTCATTCCGGGATGCATTTTCCTTTTGAGCGCCAGTTGGGAAAGCTTGTCCCATTTTTTAGCCGAATACCGGGATGGAATTTCCCTTACATGTGGTTAGAGGAAACCCCATCCCATTATTTTGCGTTATTCTGGGTTATAATTTTCCGTTATTGAGAAGGCTCTACGGCGATAATTCGCTGCAGAGCCTTCTTGATGAGTGGCCATGCGCTACATGGCCAAGGGGCAAATCTGCTACACTAGTACAACATGCCTCCGTAGCTCAGGGGATAGAGCACCGCTCTCCTAAAGCGGGTGTCGTGCGTTCGAATCGCACCGGGGGCACCAGAAGAAATTACAGGTCAGACGGTATAAATCGTCTGACCTGCTTCTGTATAGATAGGGCTAAATAGACGATAGAGGGGTGAAAAATGGGTGAAAGAAAGTTCTATGATGAAAACAGCTCGCCTACATATTTCACTCCGATATTTCACCCAAATATCCGGTTTCCAACCCTTCCCACAGCCTACGGGCTTATAAGAAGCCCTTCGGCCATGGAAAGCGTTGAAAACCTAGGGTGACGTTGCTGTGAGATGGGCGAGTTTCCAACAGCCCCCGGCGTCTTCGGGTTTCGCCTGGGACCCTGCGACACCGTGGACCGTCGAAAACTCGCCCTTCCGCTTGGAAGAGGGCTTTTACCCCTTAAAATTGTCCGAAAGTGACAACGACGCAGGAGGTCCGGTATGCCTGCCAGCAAGAAAGAGGCAAAGGAGTTCGTCAAACGGTGGAAGAAGCGCCTCGGTGCCATCCCCGCAGGCTCCAACAACGAGCAGCAGGACACGCAGAAGTTCTGGGTCGACCTGCTCATCAACGTCCTGGGCATCCCGTCCAACACCATAGACAGCTTCGTTGACTTCGAGCGGAAGGTGAGAGGCCGTCGCATCGACGTGTTCGTCTCCGACCACAACTTCCTCTGCGAGCAGAAGTCGTGGGGCATCGACCTCGACAAGCCCGAACCCAGGAACGGCGGCATGGAGACGCCGCTTCAGCAGGCCATGTGGTACGCGCGGCACCTGCCGTACTCCGAGCGCCCCCGCTGGGTGATGACGTGCAACTTCGGGACCTTCCGTCTCTACGACCTCGACAACGAGAGACCCGAGGACACCGTGCAGGAGTTCTCCCTCGAAGAGCTCCCGGACAGTCTGTATCTTCTGTCCTTCCTGACCTCCAACGAGACGAGCCGCCTGCACAAGGAGCAGCAGCTCTCCATCGAGGCCGGGGCCTACGTCTCCAGGCTCTATGATGCCCTCGCCAAGCAGTACCATCACATCGAGGAGAAGGACGAGCGGGCCCAGGAGGAGCAGCGTTCGCTCAACGTTCTCATCACCCGAATCATCTTCTTACTTTACGCCGAGGACGCCGACCTCCTGCAGTCGCACCAGGCGTTCGGTAGGTACTGCGAGGGTGACCCTGCCAAGCTCCGCCGCAAGCTGGTGGACCTGTTCGAGGCGATCGACACGCCCCTGGACAAGCGGGACGAGTACATGGACGAGGACCTCGCGGCCTTCCCCTACGTGAACGGCGGTCTGTTCGCCGACTCCTCCATCATCGTCCCGCAGATGACCCCGGAGATCCTCGAAGCCATCACCGACGCGTCCCAGGACTTCGACTGGCGCGAGATCTCGGGCGTCATCTTCGGCGGCGTGTTCGAGGGCACGCTGAACCCCGAGACGCGCCATGCCGGGGGCATGCACTACACGAGCGTCGAGAATATCGAGCGCTGCCTCAGGCCGCTCTTCCTCGACGAGCTGTGGGATGAGCTGCACGAGGCCGAGGGCGAGAGGACGGCTGCCAAGCGCAAGCAGGCCCTGGCGAGGCTGCACGACAAGGTGGCCTCCATCACCATCGGCGACCCGGCATGCGGCTCGGGCAACTTCCTTACCGAGGCGTACCGGCAGCTGCGCACCATCGAGAACCGAATCATCGAGGACGAGCTCAGCGAGGAGACCGGCAACGCGGGGCAGACGTCCCTCGTCATTGCGCAGGACAGCCCCGTCCGCGTTTCTCTCGATCAACTGTACGGCATCGAGATTAACGACTTCGCCGTCTCGGTCGCCAAGACCGCCCTTTGGATCACCGAGGAGCAGATGCTCCGAAAGACGCAGGAGATATACGTCGGTTATGACTTCGACTTCCTGCCGCTCAGGAGCCTCAGCAACCTTCATGAGGGCAACGCCCTCAAGACCGATTGGTCCGAGGTGTTCCCCGATGACCTTACTTATCTTGTGGGCAACCCGCCGTTCCTGGGTGCTCGCAACCAATCCAAGGAGCAGAAGGCAGAGCTCCTTGAGGTCTTCGATGGAGCGAAGAACGCGGGCAACATCGACTACTGCGGGGCCTGGTACATGAAGGCCGCGAGGTTCACGCAGGGAAAGCGCACGCGCTGCGCCCTGGTCTCTACCAACTCGATATGTCAGGGCGAGCAGGTCGCCAACCTCTGGAAACCCCTGCATGACATGGGCATCCATATCGATTTCGCACACAACACCTTCCGCTGGGACAACGAGGCGGCGGACAAGGCACACGTGTTCTGCATCATCGTCGGGTTCTCCCGCGAAGCGGGGAACAAGACGCTCTTCTATCATGCGACGCCCGATTCTGACGAAGACCGGATTGCCGTTCCTCGGCTCAACGCCTATCTGAAGAACGCGCCCGACGCTTTCATCTGGAACAGAAGCAAGCCTTTGTCGGACGTGCCCGCTATCGGTATCGGCTCTCAACCGATTGATGGCGGCAACTATCTGTTCACACCGGAGGAGAAGGCGGCGTTCCTTTCGAAAGAGCCCGCGGCTGAGAAGTACTTTCATAAATGGCTTGGATCGCAGGAGTTCATACGGGGTATTGAGAGATGGTGCCTGTGGTTGGGGGAGGCTTCGTGGGCCGATCTCAAGGGCCTTCCTTGTTGTAGGGAGAGAATCGAGAACGTTAGAAACTATCGCCTGAGTAGCTCGAGGAAGCAGACCTTGAAAGCAGCCGAGAGGCCGAACCATTTCGGTACCGAAATCATTCCTAATTCGACTGCCATCATTGTCCCCAAAGTCTCGTCAGAGCGTAGAAGGTATATCCCTATGGGGTTTGTCGGGTCTGAGACGTTGTGCAGTGACTTGGTGTTTCTAATACCCAATGCGACGCTCTATCACTTTGGCGTCCTTCAGTCACAGCTCCACAACGCATGGATGCGCACGGTCGCGGGGCGGCTCAAATCCGATTACCGCTATTCCGGCGGAATCGTCTACAACAACTTCGTCTGGCCCGAGCCCAGTGAAGAGCAAAGGAACGAGGTTGAACGCTGCGCCCAAGCCGTGCTCGACGCCCGGGATGCCCAAGAAGGTGCGACGCTCGCGGATATGTACGATCCCAAGAACGAGACGTTCTTCCCCGAGCTGATGACAGCGCACAAGGCGCTCGACGCCGCCGTCGAAGCCGCCTATGGCGTCGGCTTCGGTGGGGACGAGGAGAAGATAGTCGCCCATCTTTTCAACCTGTACGCCAAGAAGGTCGGTGAACTATAGTGCCAAACTCCATCTATAACCCCATATCGCTGGAGGTTGGTAACATCCTGAAGGATGTTCAGACGGGCAAGATCGGCCTGCCCGACCTGCAACGACCCTTCGTGTGGGGAAACGAAAAGGTCCGTGATCTGCTTGATTCCATGCTCCGCGGATACCCTATCGGCTATGTGATGTTGTGGGACTCTCCGAGCGATGATGCGGGCAAGAGGTCTGCCATAGGCTCGAACCAAAAGGTGTATACCGTCCCCAAGTCCCTTGTCATCGACGGACAGCAGAGGCTCACTGCCCTCTTGAGCTCTCTGTACGGCGTACCCGTGCGAGACAAGAACTTCAGGGAGCGAACGGTGAAGGTCGCCTACGACCCCATCGCACGCTCATTCAAGAATGCCGACGCCTCGACCGAGAAGGATTCGCGCTATGTGCCGGACGTATCCGAGGCCTTCGCGGCGAACCACGACAACAAGCTGAGCGCCTATCGCAGGGCGTTCATCAAGCGCCTTAACGAGGCGAATGCCAAAAAGGGAGAACCCGAACTCGACGATGACGGCGAGGATGCTGTCGAGAGCGGGCTCAACGCATTACTCGGGCTTGAGCGTTATCTTCTGCCGACGCTGGAGATTTCCGAATCGGCTGACGAGGAGACCGTATCGGACATCTTTGTGCGTGTGAACTCGCAAGGGCAGGCGCTTAAGCAGGATGACTTCATCATGACCCTGCTTTCGGTCTACGAACCTGCCATGAGGGAACGTATAGAGGAGTTCTGCGCCATGAGCCATGCGCCCGCAAAGGGCACCTCGTACAACCCGCTCATGACCGTCTCGCCGACGCATATCATTCGCGCCACGGTGGGCGTGGGGTTCAAGAGGGGTCGCCTGCGTTATGCCTACCAGATTCTTCGCGGGCGAGATCTCAAGACAAAGGAAACGACGCTCGAGACGCGAGCCGAGAACTTTGCCACGTTCGGTCGCGCCCTCGATCTCGTGCTTGACTTGAACAACTGGCATGCCTTCATCAACACGCTGGCGGAGGCGGGCTACGTCTGCTCCGACCAGGTGGGGTCGGGCAACGCGCTCATGTTCTGCTATGCGTTCTACCTTATCGGGCGCTATGAGTTCGACATGGAGCCGCTGGCTGTGCGCAGGCTCGTGCGACGCTGGTATTTCGCCGCAGCCATAACGGGGCTCTATGTGGGGTCCTTCGAATCCGAGTTCGAGCAGCAGCTTAACGACGTCTTGCGCCTTGATACTGCCGACGAGTTCCAGGCGTACTTCGACCGTAGGCTTGCCGCCATCATGACGGACGATTATTTCTCCATTTCGCTGCCCAGCTCCCTCGATGCAAACGAGGCGACGGGTCCGACCTGGTGGGGCTTCGTCGCGGCTCAGGTTGTGCTCGGTACCAAGGCACTGTTCAGCACGGCCCCGCTGTCCCAGCTCCTGCTCATGGGCTCGTCGGGCTCGAAGAAGGCGCTGGACAAGCACCACCTGTTCCCGGACAACTACCTGAAGTCCAGGGGCTACCTCTCGCAGCGTAGCAACAGGGGCAACTTCACCCTCGTGGACTACCAGAACAACATCTACATCTCGGACGACGCCCCGAGCGAGTACGTCAGGAAGTACCGCGACTCGCTGGGGGAGGACGAGTACCGCCGCAACTGCGAGGAGCATGCCCTGCCCATAGGGTTCGAGGACCTCGATTACGAGGAGTTCCTCGGCAGGCGCAGGCGTCTCATGGGCGAGCTGGTGAAGAGGGCGTACGAGCAGTTGTAGGCTCGCGCCATGGACCCGCCCCTGAGGGTCGAGGCGTAGCAATCGGCCTTGCGGCCGATGGGTCCCGCTCATGGGCGGGCCCCCCGCGACGCGAGGCGTCGCTCTCGCTGCGGCTCCCTGCAACGCTCCCCATGGGTCGCGTTTCGTCCGCCTCCGCTCACGCCGGCCCCGCCCGCCGAACGGCTGCGCTCGATGGCTTCCGGAAGTCGCCATCGCTCCGCCGTGGTCGCCGGGCGGGGCCTCTCGCGCCGGGTCGCCGAGCGCCGTCGTACGACGCTCCCCAGGGTCGTGTCTCCTCGGCGTCGGCTCAGCCGGCGCTCACCCGCCCGGGCTCGCGTTGCCCCTGGCAAGTGGCTCGCTCCGTGCGGGCAAGATATGGATTCCGTTGCACGGAATCATCTTGCCGCCTGCGGCGGGGGCGAACCGCTCCGAAGTCGCTCTCGCCAAAAGGGGCCGGGACGCCTGTTGCGTCCCGGCCCAAATGCTCAGTCCCCTCGCCCGTTCTGGTTCTCGAGCGCCTTGCGCTCAAGCTCCCAGAACGCCCTCATCGCCGTCGCTATCCCGCGCAGCGTGAAGCGGACGACGAGGCCGGTCGAGTGGTCGACCGCGAAGCCGAGCCTGCCGCCGTTGACCTTCCGCACAGCCCCGAGGGCCTTCGAGAAGAATCGGTACTGGAGGCTCCCGCCCTTCGACCTGGCGAGCTCGATGCCGTCCCGCCTGAGCCGCCGCTCAAGCTCGCCCATCCGGTCGGGGCAGTCGCGCATGCGACCGACCTCCTCGATCCGGCGGGCGACCGCGACGCGGATGCGGGCGTTCTCCGAGCGCTCGGCCTGCCCCTTTCGGGCCATGTCACGCTCTTCCGTGCCGGGTTGCCTCGCGTGGACGCGCGAGTTGGCCTTGCCGCGCTCAAGCTGCCTGAGTCCATACCTCTCGTCCAGGGTACGGACGGTCTTCACGCGTGATGCTGCCGCCTTTCGGGCGGGGCCCTCGTCGAGCCTTCGGCCGGTTTCCAGATCACTGCGGTTGATGCCGAGGTGCACGGCGTAGCGGTCAGTGGCGTCCGCGCGGCAGCGCTCGCGGTGCAGCACCATCACGACCTCCTGGTTGGGGTAGCGCTCGGCCACGTACTCCCTCGCATAGCGCATGCACAGCTCCGGCGTCATCTTCCCGCCGTTGAGGTCGCACTCGTCTGGGAGGAACCCGAGTATCTGGTGCTGCATGTAGGTACACTTGGCACCGGCCTTGCCGGGCCTGTCGTGACCCATGGCCGCCCTCGTGTCCGCCATCTCCTGAAACCAGCGGTCATCGTCGATGATGTTCTGCGTGCCGTGGGCGAGCGCCTTGTCGCGGTCCCAGGAGAGGTAATCCCTGAGTCTCGCGAGGTGCCTCTCGCTGCAGACGCTCGTCTGCTTTATCGCCGTCATGGTCGCCTCCTTAGTCGAGCGAGAGCCCGCTGAATTTGCCGCCCGGCTTGCTCCCGTTCTTCTTCTCCGGCTCGGGCCACTTTGGGCACCAGGTCGAGGCCTCCTCGCGCATCTTCCCAGCAGCTGACTCGTCGAGGCGGCGCTGGTAGGCGCGACGGTTCTCCGCCTCGTGCTCGGGGGTCCCGAGGTCGAAGTGCTCCCTTGTGGGCGTGTTGGTGCAGTCGGTGACGGGGGAGCGGAAGACGCCGGCTCGACATGCGGGCATACCGTTGTCCGCGTGCTTCACGACGATGATCCCGTCCCGGTCCGGGGCCATGCCGCGCCACTCCCAGGGGTGTATCACGTCGTTGGCGCTCTCGCTGTAGGACGTCGAGGATGACGTGCCCGACGCGGTCCTGCCGTTGCTCGTGCCCTGCGTGTGGCGCGTGGTCTTGCCGATGAGCTCGGTGAAGTACCGGCGGTCCTCCTCCTCGGCGAGCTTCATCGCAATCTTGACCCCGCAGTTCGCGAGGATCTTCCTGCGGCCGTCTCTCTCGCCATACTTGTTGAGCTGGGATACGTCCTGCGTCGCTCCGACCCAGAACGTCCCGCACCCGCGCCCGAGACTGAGGAGGGCGGGCAGGCACTCGACGCGGGGCAGGTTGCCCCACTCGTCGCCGAGTATCTGCACGGGGCGGGGGAGCCTGCCGCCGTTCACGTCCGCGACCGCCTGGACCGAAGCCCAGAGCTGCGAGAGGAACATCGCCGCGATGCAGTTGTAGGGGGAGCCCTCGTCGAGCACGTGAAGGAAGACGGCGCTCTTCTCCGTGAGTACCGTGTGCGGGTCGATGTCGGAGCCGGAGGTCATCCAGGCGACCGGGGCGGAGGAGAACGGGCGCAGGGCGACCTTGAGCGTCGAGAGGATGCTCCTGAGCTCGTTGCCGCCCGAGGAGACGAACTGCGACGCCCTGCCCTTGGCGGGGTGGCCGCTCGGCAGAGCGCGGAAGACGGCCTTCAGGGGCTCGGACGGATCGTCTCCCTCGGCCTCGGTGCCGCGGTCCAGGACCTCGCAGACGGTCGCGAGGTGCTTTGATTCCTCGGGACACTCGTCGGACATGGAGACCAGCAGGACCAGGGCCGAGAGCAGGCCCCTGGCCGAGGCGGTCCAGTGCGAGCCCTTGTCTTTCTCGTCGTCCTGCACCACGAGCTCCGCGATGGCGTCCGCCGCCTGCTCGGCCTCCTGATCGCGTCCCTCGGCATGGAGGTCGAGCACCTGCTTGAGCGGGTTGAACCTCTGTCCCCTATAGGGGTGCTGCGTGTCGAGAAGCAGGACGCGATAGCCGCGACGGGCCAGCTCGTCGCCCGTGAGTTCTATGAGCTCGTTTTTCACGTCGGAGACGATTAGGGTCGCGGGCTCGGATCCGTTGGAAGCGCCGCCGTAGCTGAGCAGGTCGATTGAGGGGAGATAGAGGAAGCGACTCTTACCTGACCCGGTGGCCCCTGACACGAAGGCCATCTTCTTGGGCTCGTAGAGATAGCAGGGTTTGCCGTGATACTTGGTGAACCCATAGACGAACCCACGTGACGAGGGATTCGTCGAGCCGTCCCAGGTCATGGACCCTTTTATGACCTCGCGACCCGTCTTGACGTGGGCGTCGCCGAGCACGCCGCCGTCCTCGGCCCTCGCGTTGAGGGTGGTCGAGTAGGCGATGAGAGCGCAGATGCAAAAGGCGAGGAGGAAGGTCAGCAGGGTTCCGAGCGGGCAAGCAGTGAACGCACCCGTGAGCCACCAGCCGAGGACGGTATCCACGCCGAACGACGACGGAATCGCAGCCGCGCCTAACGGTGTCCCGGAGACGAAATCGTCGACGGGGACGGCGAGGACGGGGCATGCGATGATCGCTAGGAGAAGAGATGATATGAGCGCTGTGGGCATCTTGGTTTTCATGATCATTCTCGATTCTTGGAGATGAGGTTCGATAGCTGCGAGGCCGTGCTCGATACCAGACGGACGGCCTCCGCGAGCTGTTGGGCCGTCTGCGTATCCACGCCATAGGCGTTTGCGGTGAGGACGGCCTGGTTGAGGTTTCCGCCCTGCTTCTTCATCTGATGAAGAAGCTGCCGCAGCGTCGCCTCGTCGGCGATCCTGACGGGCTTCTCACCAATGAGGAGGGCGGCTTCGCGCATGAACGTCGATGGGGCCATACCAAAAGAGGAGGAGCGCACCGTGATGGCGGCACGCTCCTCCTCGGTCATGCGGACGTTTATATGCGCGGTCTTGGCTTTGCCACGCATGGGCTAGCCCCTGTCGTGGAAGGTGGCGCGCGCACCGTCGAAGTCGAGTCGGGACTCGCCCAGCGTGCCGTAGCGGTTCTTGAGGGCGACGAGCTTGAGGGGCGTGCCGGTTGCGGGAGACTCGTAGGGCCACTCGGGCTTGTCATTGTCATCGGCGAGGTAGAGCACCGAGTCAAAGCCGTACTCGACAGCGGAGGAACCACCGAACATGGCGAGGTTGGGCCTGGCCGACTTCCCGGAATCGTAGGACTTGCGAGTGGTCGAGCTCAGTGCGATGACGGGAGAGCCATAGAGGTTCGAGATTTCGCGGAGGCCCTTCACGCATGCTGTGATAGCCAATCGCTCGTCGATGAACTGCTGGTCCGCTGTGACGCCGCAGGCGAGGAGCTGGAGGTAGTCAATGAAGACGATGGGGACCTCGCCACGCTCGCGTGTTACCAGCCCGACGAGGTTGGAGAGCTCCACGGTGTTGAGCGGGCCGGTGATGCAGAGATTGGGGGCGATCTGGGTGCGATATTTGTCGAGTGCAGCCTCGAAAGTCGTGTGCTTAGGGTGATTCTGGGTCGCGCAGCTGGAGACCTCGGACAACGCGACTTTGCCGTCGCTGAGACGCGCCAGACTCTTCTCGATCAGCTTGTGCGCGGGAAGCTCGGCGGAAACGTAGATTACCGGGTGCCCGTCTGCCGCGAGCTTGTCGGCCTCCTGGAGTGCCAGTGTCGTCTTGCCCTTGCCCGGGGCGGTCCCGATTGCGTAGTTGAGCCCGGGGTAGACACCGCCGAGGATGCTGTTGAGTGCGTCGAGCCCGAAGGAGGCGATGGGCTTGTCTTCCTGAAGGGCGTGGACGTGCTCGTCGAGCACATCAAGCTCGAAGACGAGGGGATTGACGTTCGGGCGCTGCATTACTCGCTCGCCCCCTCTGCCAGCTTGTGGAAGTAGTCGAACAGGTCCTCTTCCATGACGAAGTACTGGTTGGCGATGCTAAAGCAGTGGTGGGTGGACTTCATGAGCTTGATGGCGCTGGATTGTCCGATGCCGGTGAGGATCTGAACGTCCAGGCGGCTCATGATGCGCTTGGTGCCGACATGGCGCAGGTTGATGCCTGCGGAGATGGCGTCGGTCTTGGGGCCATCTGCAAGATGCATGATAAACTCCTTTAGTAGGGCGCTCGGCTCCTCTTCGATGTTTGGCGACAGTGAGAGGAGTCGGGTGCTTGTTTGTAAAATGGTTTTATCGACTAATTAGCCCCTTTCTTCTCGTATTCGTCGATAAGGTGCAGAAGGCTGATTCGAGCTTCTGCGGGCTCGCTGTATCCCTTGCGGGATGATCTGCCGATGTTGGCGAAATCGAGCAGAGCACGGTAAGTGCAGGAATAGCCCTTGATGTGCTCCCATGCGTTGAGAATGTATGAGACCAAAGGTGTAACGGCGAGCAACGCTGTAGGGTCTTGCAGGGTAGTTTCGAGTTCACGGCCGGTCTTGGCCTGGATACGTGCGTCGAGGTTGCACTCGGGCATCTTTGCAGCCTCTTCCATAATGAGGCAAATGCTGTCCCAGTTAGTGCGGAGATGATGAACGCGCTCGCTCGTGGTGTCGATGCAGATCCTTGCTTCATGACAGTAGTCAAAAAAGCCTTTGATGACGTCGCGGCAATCATTTTCTGGCTGGATTGCGCTCCAGTCCTCGAACATGCCCTCGAAGGCGTCGAGACAGCTCCCATCCTCAGCATAGATGAGCTGCGCGGCCCACCTGCCTAGATCCGAGCTCGTCAGCTGCTCCATGGGAAGCCTTGCTAGGAGCGCGGACGGGGTGAGACCCCTTGCCGCGGCGAGGTCAGCGCTGGAGCGCTTGAAGAGTACCTGCTCATCCTTTGAGTTGAATAGGATTGTCGAACGCAGCTTGCTGCTCGCAGTGGTAAGTGCCATTGATAACCTCCTCTCTGTTTGGCCTTATTTGCAGTATACATCTAGTGACACAATTATGAGAGTATTAATTTTCATTACCTTCAGATAATTTTTCGAAGACCTCGGCAGCGTTGCGATCGTTGGCTCTGATTGCGTGGGTGTAGAAATTGGCCGTCGTACTCGCTGATGCGTGTCCCATCCGCGCCTGAACGGTCTTCAAATCGACGTTGTTTGCGACGAGCGCCGTCGCTGCCGTGTGTCTCAGTCCGTGGGGGACGAGACCCGAGTATCCGGTGCCGCGTGTGTGCAGCTTGCCGTTGCGCTCGAACTGGCTTGTCACGTTGGCGTACTCGCCATAGCCGTTGTCGACGCAGAAGTCCCTGAACCAGCGTGAATAGTTGTGTCCATCGGGTCGGGTGATACTGACGTGAAGGTTGCCGTTTTCGTCCTTATGCGGGCTGAGGGCGTGAACGATGGGGTCAGAGTTTCTCTGTCTTAGCCCGCGTTGCTCGAATAGGTTGCGCTGCCGCATCTTCCAGTCGTTTAGATACGCGGCTAGCGAAGAGTCTATAGACAGGATCCGCCTGCTCATTTCCGATTTGGGTGCCCTGAGCGTTTTGTCATTGGTGTACTGGTGGACGATTCTGATTTCCATCGCCTCGGGGTCGTAGTCTTCCCAACAGAGCCCCAGGGCCTCGCCTTTTCTGAGTCCTAGGTGGAATATGAGCATGGTGCAGACGGTCATCGGCCCCATGGGTTCGGATAGCAGGCATTTGGTGAATCGGGGCAGTTCGTCGGGTGGGAGGAAGTTGCGCACTCTAAGGTCTGGCTTTGGGAGTTTGATGCTGATGCATGGGTTGCGCTCGATTAGCTCATTCCCCAGTGCGTCCTGCATGACCTGTTTGAGCTTGACGTGGATACGACGAATCTCGGCCTCTGTGAATCTTCCGGTTGAGATTGCTTCGGCATACGCCCGTTTGATCTCGTCGGGTCTCAGCGCACCGAGGGGCATGTCGCCGAACAGCTCGCGTATATGGCGCACGTCATATTCCTCTCTTTGGAAAGAAAGAGGGGAGCCGAAGGAGCTTTCTCGGAGCCGATGGAAATCCTCGGCGTATCCGGAAACAGTGGTCGGCATGTCGCCAGCCGGTTCATAGGTCTCCAGCTCCTTCCGGTAGGCATCGAGCGCATTCGCAACCTCACCGGGCCAGTTCTTCGGGTTTTTGCTCTTGCAATGGATGGTTCTCTTGGGTGTCTTTAGGTATCTGACTCGTTTCCCGTTCTTGCCGGATTCGGGGTCGCGACCGAGAGAGAAGTAGATGCGGAAGGAACCGGGTTTTCCCTTGATCGGTTCGGAAGTGCCTTTGGCTGTGGGTTTGATTCTGGTTTCCATGGGTCTCCAGGGGTGGTGCGTTGGGTTAGCCTCGGGGGCGGGGCTTTGAGGGCCTCGCCCCCGAGGCTAACCCAAAAATTTCACCCCTGCAAGTCAAAATGAAGGGGTAAAGGGGTGTAAAAAGGGTGAAATAGAAAACTAATCAAGAAGAGCAAAAACGGCAGAATAGATAAACTACCTGCGGAAACAGAGATATTGATGAAAATGAAAAACCACAGGTAGGGTAATAGCTCATGACCTCCTAAAGCGGGTGTCGACGGTTCGAATCCGCCCGGGGGCACCAGGGAATATGACGGCGTCGCGGGAGCGGCGCCGTTTCTGGTTTGCGGGGGCCGCCGGCGGATTCGGGCCGTCGACACCCGCGTCACCAATTGCGTCTAGAGCCCTCCGGTAGAGTGTCCAAGCCCTAAAGCCCAGTTGATGCTACGGGGTTTAGAGGCGGACTGAAGCAAGGGGAAGACATGTCCGCTCGGGGTGATAGACTAACGCTGTGGTAAATACAGGACAGTTTGACCGTTTTTCAACCAAGATAGGCGTCCCATGCAACTAAATGCAGCTGATATAGCGCAAAAGAGAATTGACCTCGGCCTCACCCAAAAGGAGTTCGCCGCCGCCCTTGGTATGGGCTCGTCTGGCGAACGCACCGTTCGGCGCTGGGAGTCTGGGGATACTAGTCCAACGGCGGCTGAATGCGCCTTTATCGCATCGCTCGATGCGGGGGCTCCATTTGACCAAGGGGAGCGCAGCGACGCGCCTTTTACCTTCTGCGATCTCTTCGCGGGCATCGGCGGTATACGAATGCCGTTCCAGGAGCTTGGCGGTAGGTGCGTCTTCTCTTGCGAGTGGGATAAGTTCGCCCAGAAAACCTACCGGATGAACTATGGAGAGACCCCGGCGGGCGACATCCGTCAGGTCGCATCAAACGATATACCGGACTTCGATGTCCTGCTCGCAGGCTTTCCTTGTCAGCCATTCTCCCTTGCAGGTGTTTCGAAGAAGCAATCTTTGGGGAGACCCACCGGCTTTGAGGATAAAACGCAGGGAACCCTCTTTTTCGAGGTCGCTCGCATCATACGCGACAAGCGCCCGAAGGCCTTCTTGCTTGAGAACGTTAAGAACCTTACGAGTCACGACGGCGGGAAGACCTTCAAGGTCATACGACAGACGCTTGAGGAGGACCTTGGATACCATATTTTCTGGAAAGTGCTTGATTCAAAAAACTGGACGTGCCAGCACAGGGAGCGCATCTACATCGTGGGGTTCAGGGAGGAAGTTCCCTTCTCGTGGGATGACCTTGAGGTGCCGGGACCGGGACATACGCTAGGGGAAATCCTCGAAGAGCAACCAAACGAACGCTACACCATTTCGGATAAGCTATGGGCCTATCTGCGCGCCTATCGCGAAAAGCATGAGGCGGCGGGCCACGGCTTTGGATACTCGATGGTCGGCCCAGAGGACACGACAAGGACGCTTTCCGCCCGGTACCACAAGGATGGCAGCGAGATTCTGGTCGGGCAGGAAGGAAAAAACCCTCGTAAACTCACTCCCCGCGAATGCGCGCGCCTGCAAGGATTTCCCGATGAGTTCATCATCCCGGTGTCGGATACTCAGGCATACAGGCAGTTCGGCAACTCCGTGACCGTGCCGGTCGTGCGCTCGGTCGCGAAGTTGATGATGGAGGTGTTCTAGGATGGACTATGGAGTACTTGGCGCGTATTTTGACGGTGCTGTCGCGAAAACCCTCGCGGGCGTTGACATCATGGGGGCCAATAAAAGCCACCAGCACGAATTCAACGGCGTGGGGCCTTTGCGCGCGCTTTTCGGAGACGATGACATAAAGGGGATGCGAACTACCTTCGCATATCTCGATGATGGTGCAGACCCTATATTCGACCATGGTTATACCACTTGGTACGACGCCCGCAGGAAGCATCCAACTAGAACTGAGTATAGGCTCTACTACAACGATAATGCTGCCATGGGCATGGCCCGTCCGGGCGACCTCATGGTTTTGGCCCTACACGAAGCCAAGGAGGTCGTAATCCTATTTGCCCGAGCGGGGAGTACGGCGGAATCTCAAGTTCGCTGGCTCTTCGCGCTCGACGGGGTTGGCGAGAAGGGTTTTACGCCCTCTGCTCGGGAGGATACGCGCATCACGTCGATCGCCGCAAGGATTTTGGAGTCCATCGGCATCGAAGTTAGCATGCCGATCGCAGCGGAGAACTTCCTCGACGGTATGATCGAGAAATTCGGCGAGTCCTTCCCCAAAGGGGCAGACTTCTCAGCCTACTCAGCTTCCACCCTTGGAAAGCTCGATTGGACGGGCGACCCGGATGGCTGCTTGGTCGCTTGTTACGAACGCGAAGAGATGCTGTTCCGCGTCTTCGAGCGGCATCTCTTGGAGCGCGACCTCGCGCCATACCTTGGCTCGGCGCTTGATGTTGATGGCGTGCTGCGCACCACTATGTCGGCCTTCCAGCGCCGCAAGTCCCGTGCGGGGACGGCGTTCGAGAATCAACTCTCGATGCTATTCGATGCTAGGGGCATACGCTACTCGGCGCAGAAATACACCGAGGGCAAATCAAAGCCGGATTTCATCTTTCCCTCTATTGACGATTACCACGACCCCAAGTTCCCTGTCGCTCGACTGACGATGCTCGGTGCCAAGACAACCATCAAGGAGCGTTGGCGTCAGGTGCTTGATGAGGCTGACAGAATCGAGGACAAGCATCTTGTAACACTTGAGCCCGCCGTAAGTGAGGATTACACACGAGCTATGGCTAAGGACAGGCTCAGCCTCGTTGTGCCCTCATCGCTGTTCGAAACCTACACGCTCGCGCAAAGGGAATGGCTCATGAGCGTCAACGACTTCTGCAGGCTGGTAGAAGCCCGACAGCACGAGTAGAACCACGAGACGTTTTTTAGAAATGAGGCCGGAGACCAGTTGAGTCTCCGGTCTTCTTTTTTCACTCGCAACAGATTCGTCGATCACGAGGTGGGATTTGTATTTGGACTGCGCAAACTCTTGGGCAAGGGTGCTTTTTCCAACGCGGCGGGCCCCCTCGAGCATGATGGCTCGGGATCCATTGCTCGCTTTCCAATCGAGGAGTTTATTGTAGGCCGTACGTCTGAATACTGACATGATTGCCCAATCTAGCTGCTGTATACACGAAATGGGAAGTGCGGGTACCGCTGGAGCTTGTTGGGATAGATGGAGCGCATGTGTTGCGTCGCTCAGGTATGCTCATATGTGCCTAGAGTTTCACATGCCGAGAAAGGTTGATGGCTGCCATATCCACATACCAAAACACGGAGCGCTCAGCGCCGTCGACACCCGCGTCACCAATTTCCCCGCGGGGGGGGAGTTTTCGAATCCGCCCGGGGGCACCAGGGAATATGACGGCGTCGCGTGAGCGGCGCCGTTTTTGGTTAGTGGGGGCCGACGGCAGATTCGGGCCGTCGACGCTCGCGTCACCAATCGCGTCATTCGAATCGGCGCTGGGAATTCAGTGCTTTTCCTCATGCAAGTATCTTCTATCTTGCGTCGCCGTCAGCCGTGAGCGGTCGATTTTTACCGATAAACGGCAAATTAATTCAGAAAAAATCAGGTAATTTCAAGAATGGTCAAACTTGATTAACAGCAAAACCACAAGGTAGATGGCTTTATACGGTGAAAAACTCTGACACAATGAGAAAAAGAGTGAAAAATACTGATTGAAAATGAACTTATGTGGCAGTAATCTACATGTCACAGGGTAAGCCCCGGCGCGCAGGCGGCGGCCCTTATCGAATTACGGATATAGATCAGGTGCTCGAACGGGCAGAAACGATCAAGGACGAAGGTAAAGGACGTAGAAGCATGAAGCTTGCAACTCGTATCAACTCCTATTTTCGCGATGGCGACAAGAATCTTGATCGCGTGTTCGCGGAGTTCCAGAGCGTGGGCCTCACGCACGTCGACCTCAACTACCCCGAGCACTGCACAGGTGTCACGGCTGAGGACATGGCCGCCAAGCTCGCAGCTCACGACCTGCAGCTGAACGGCTGCGCGCTGCGCTTCCGCAACGCCTTCCTCAACGGTGACCTGGGCAATGCCGATGATGCCCTTGCCGCGGAAGCCCTTGAGCTCTGCTACGAGGCGTGCGACTACTGCCGCACTGCCGGTGGCAACACGGTGACCATCTGGCTCGGCCACGACGGCTTTGACTACAGCTTCCAGATCGCCTACGCTCGCGTCTTCGACCAGCTCGTAGCCGCATTCCAGAAGGTTTGCGACTACGCGCCCGACCTCAAGATCTCGATTGAGTACAAACCCTACGAGGAGCGCGCGTACGCGTTCATCGACTCCATGGGTATGACCGGCATGATTCTCAACGCTGCAGACCGCCCGAACCTGGGCGTCACGCTGGATTACTGCCACATGCTCATGAAGCACGAGAACCCTGCCATGGCCGCCGACCTGTTCGGCCGCGAGGGCAAGCTCTACGGCATTCACCTAAACGACGGCAACGGTCGCTTCGACGATGGCCTTATGATTGGTACGTCCACGCCGGTGAAGACCCTCGAGTTCCTCTACTACGTGAAGAAGCACGGTTACGACAGCGCAATCTACTTCGACACGTTCCCGGTCATCGAGCCCGCTGCCGGCGAGGCTGCACAGAACGACCAGATGATCCATCTGCTCAACGACGCCATCGAGGCCGTAAGCATGGAGAAGATCCAATCCGTTATCGATGCAAACGACGCGATTAAGGCAGCCGAGCTTGTCCGCGAGCTCTTCTGCGCAATGGGGAGGTAACCAATGAAACGCGACTGGAACGCGATGGCTCAGGGGATTCTGGACGCCGTCGGTGGTCCCGAGAACATCTCGGGCATGACGCACTGCGCGACGCGCCTGCGCCTCAATCTCAAAGACGACGCGGCTTGCGACGACGCTGCGGTCAAGGAAGTCGAAGGCGTTGTGAACACGCTGAACAAGGCCGGTCAGTACCAGGTTCTCATCGGCACTGAGGTCCCGAAGCTGTACGAGAAGTTTGAGCCGCTGGTCAAGGGTTCGGGCGTGGAAATCTCCGCTGCTACCAAGGACGAGGGCGAGAGCATCGTCAGCCAAGTCTTCTCCGCGATCTCCGGCATCTTTGCCCCGCTGCTGCCCGCCATGGCCGGCTCCGGTATCCTGCGCGGCTTCGTTATCCTGGCCGCCCAGCTCGGCATCATCGCTGAGGGCACGGGTACCTACACCATCCTGTACACCCTGGCCATGAGCGTGTTCTACTTCCTGCCCGTGCTGCTCGGCTTCTCCGCCGGCAAGCGCTTCGGCGCGAGCCCGTACCTGTCGGCGCTGCTCGGCGCGTGCCTGCTCTACCCGGACTTCATCGCCCTCATGGGCGACGCGGGCAACGGCGCCATGACGGACTTCTTCGGCATCCCCGTGGTTCTCATGAACTACAACTCCACGGTTATCCCTGCCATCTTGTCTGTCTGGGTCTACTCGTACCTGTACAAGTGGCTCGATGAGCACGTTTCCGAGATGCTCAAGCTCGTCGTGCTGCCCGCCATCTCCCTGATCGTTATGGTTCCGCTCACCATGCTCGTCATCGGTCCCCTGGGCGTCTACGCTGGTGAGGCCATCGCCTTCGTGGTCAACTGGCTGATCGAGCGCAGCTCCGTGTTCGCCGGCGTGCTGGTTGGCGGCGGCTGGTCCGTGCTGGTGTCCATGGGCATCCACTGGGCCGTGAACCCCATCATGATCAACAACATCGCTCAGAACGGCTTCGACTACATCTGCCCCTTCACCTTCGCCTGCAACTTCGCCGTTATCGGCTGCGCCTTCGGCGTGTTCCTCAAGGCCCGCGACCAGAAGCTCAAGAGCTTCGCGATGACCGGTGTCGTATCGATCGCCCTGTCCGCCATCATCGAGCCCACGCTGTTCGGTATGCTCGTGAAGAACAAGAAGGTCTGGCTTGCGCAGATCATCGGCGGTGCCGTCGGCGGCGCGTTCCTCGGTATCATGAAGGTCGTCACCACTGCGTTCACCTTCGGTTCCGTCACTACGTTCCCGGCTTTCGTGAGTTCCGACCCCATGAACTTCGCTTGGGCTATGGTCGGCATGCTCATTTCCGCCGTCGTGGCCGGTGTTCTTGCCTTCGCCTTCACCGGCAAGGAGGATCAGCTCGCCTAAGAGCCCCGGATGCGCCGCCTCTCCTAGGGTCGTTCTCTTCGCTTGAAGAGCGTCGCGCTTACGCGAGGTGTGTCAACCTCGTTCAAATTGTGAACGAGAGGGTAGGTCAATCGATTAAGCGGTCGTCATCGCAACAGGTGGCGGCCGCTATTCTGCTTGTGCGTTACACTTTTCGAAAAGAAATGAACGAGCGTGAAGCAGAGTGGTTTGGAGAGGTTCCCAATATGATTCCGTATGAGCGCCAGGAGCGAATTGTAGAGTGCCTGCAGAAGTCGGGCCTCGCGAGGATTTCCGAGCTGCAGGAGGAGCTGCCGGGCGTCTCTATTTCGACGCTACGTCGCGACCTCAAGGAGCTGGAGGCGCTTGGCAAGGTTAAGCATCTTTCGGGCGGCGCGGTGAGGCTCCTCTCGGCTGTCCACGAGGCGAGTATCTCGACGCGTTCGGGCCTACACGGGAGTGAGAAGGAACAGATTGCCCAAGTCGCCTTGCGTTTTGTTGAGGACGGGGACACGCTCTACTTGGACTCGGGTTCCACCTGCACGGCGCTGCTGCGTCTGCTGCTCGACCGCGACGTGACAATTTACACGACGGATGCCTCGGCGTGCCTGATTAAGAGCGAGACGCGCGCCCAGCTCATCGTGGTGGGTGGCGAGTTCAACTATGTGAACTCCTCGTTCTGCGGTTCTATGACCGAATCGATCCTGCGCGATCTGTACTTCGATAAGGCGTTTATCGGGACCAACGCGATTGACGAGGACCGCGGCGTCATGACGCCCTCCTACGTTGAGGCGGCGAAGAAGCGCATCGTGCGCGAGAATTCGAATAAGGCGTACGTGCTGTGCGACAGCTCGAAGTTCCATCAGTTCTCGAATGTTCGCGCGTTTGGGTTCGATGGTGTGTCGATTATCGCGGAGTCCTATGACGAGAAGATCGCCCAGTGCGCGCGCCTGATCACGCCTGGAGCGTAGGGGGTCCGGGCTCAGGTCTGCGGATTGCGGCCCCTGGCTGCTGCTGTCCGCGTAGCGGGATTTCTTCCTAGGGAATACGACAGCGTTTCGTGGTGCGGGCTCCTGCATGATACCAGCTAGATAGGCAAATATGGCAACGTTGTGAATCTGGAAAAGCCTGCAGGTTAACAACGTGGTTAAACGATTAATCAGCCAGACTGTAGATAAAGGTTAAACGATTAATTACCACCGAGTAGATAATCACCGAGCAGATAAGGAGTTCACTATGCTGCTCTGCCCCAGTCTCATGTGCGCCGACTACGGCAATCTGCGTGCGACCGTCGAGGATCTCGACGCCGCCGGCATCGACATCTTCCATTGCGACGTGATGGACGGCAGTTTCGTTCCCAATTTCGCCATGGGTCTCGAAGACATCAAGGCCGTGCGAGCTGCCACCAACAAGCTCGTCGACGTGCACCTTATGGTCGAGAATCCTGCCAGCAAGGTTGAACTTTTCGCCTCCGCCGGCGCGGACATCATCTATATCCATCCGGAGTCCGAGCGTTACGTGGTCAAGACACTCGCCGCGATTAAGTCCCTCGGCAAGAGCGCCGGTATCGCCGTGAACCCCGACACCTCTATCTCCGAGATCGAGGAGATGTTGAACCTCTGCGATTACGTGATGGTCATGACGGTGAATCCGGGTTTTGCCGGTCAGAGCTTTATCGAGTTCACGAACGACAAGGTGCGTCGCCTTGCCGCGCTGAAGGAGCGCTTTGGCTTCAAGCTCATGATCGACGGCGCCTGCTCGCCCGAGCGCGTGCGCGACCTGTCCGCCATTGGCGCGGACGGATTTATCCTGGGCACCAGTGCGCTGTTTGGCAAGGACGCTGGTTACGAGGAGTGTCTGCGCCGTTTGCGCGCCGGCGAGGTGTATTAGAAGCGGAACGGCGAATTAGGACGGATTGAGCGCGCGGCATGCGCGAATGGTTCTTATGGAAAGGGGTCTCTTTTGAAGATCGGTATTGGAAACGACCACGTCGCAGTCGAGTACAAGGAAGCCATCACGGCGTATATCCAGGAGAAGTACGGCTACGAAGTCGTGAACTTCGGTACGGACAGCACCGAGCGCTTTGACTATCCCATCGCGGGTGAGGCCGTGGCGGACGCTGTCATGTCCGGCGAGGTTGATCGCGGTATCGTTATCTGCGGTACGGGTGTGGGCATCTCGCTTGCCGCAAACAAGGTGCGCGGTATCCGTTGCTGCACCTGCTCTGAGCCGTATTCCGCTCGCCTGTCGCGCGAGCACAACAACACCAACATGCTCGCATTTGGTGCTCGTGTGGTAGGCATCGAGCTGGCCAAAATGATTGTCGACGCCTGGCTCACCGGCGAGTTCGAGGGCGGCCGTCACCAGCGACGCATCGATATGATTCGCCAGATCGAGGCTCGTCAGCTCGTACGTGCGGAGGAAGCACGCGGCTGGTAGCGGAAAAGCCCGTCACCCGTGTGGTGGCGGGCTTTTTGCATGTCGCGCGTGGGATAGAGCACATGCGAGAGAAAAACGCGGCTATTCGCTGCTCGCTGTCTAGCTGCTCGCGCGTTGCACGAGCTTAACGGGGACAAGCGTCTCCATCTCGGGCTCTTCGCCGCGCAGCAGGGCGAGCAGGGCCTGACATCCCTCGTGCGCGAGGCGCTCGGGGAAGCGGCGGATGGTGCTGATTTGCGGCGTCGGAAGCTGCGCGTAAACGGAATCGTCGAAGCCGATGAGACGGACGTCTTCGGGTACGCGCTTGCCGGCGGCAACGAGCGCACGCAGCGCGCCCACGGCTGCGTGGTCGCTATGGGCGAAGACGCCGTCGACGGGGTAGCCCGTGGAGAGGAAGTCGGTCACGAGCTCTTCCGACTCGATGATGCTCGGCTGCTTACCCGAGACAAACAGCTGGTAGTCGCGGCGTAGCGGCATTCCGTGCGCGGCGAGCGCCCGCTCGTAGCCCATCTGGCGCTCGTTGCCGGGGTAGTTGGCGGTAAAACTCGAGATGCTCAGGATGTCCTTGCAGCCGCGCTCGATGAGGTGCTCGGTCGCCATGTAGCCACCGCCGATGTTGTCGGAGCCCACGTGTGGGAAACCGAGGTCGTTTTCGGGCGCACGGTCGATGCAGACCACGGGGATTCCGTGGGGGACGAACTCGCCGTCGAGCCTGCGCAGGCCGGAGATACAGATGATACCGTCGGCCTGCTTGCTTGCCAGCGTGCGGAAGTAGTCACGCTCGCGGGCGGGGTCATTGGCGCTGTTGCAAACAAAGACCGAGTAGTCCTCGGTTGCCAGCTCGCGCTCCACATGCAGGGCGATCTTGGAAAAGAAGTCGTTGGAGATGTCCGGCACGATCATACCGATGGTCCGGGACTGGGCCATACGGAGGCTCTTCGCCGCCATGTTCGTGACGTAGCCGTATTCCTTTAGGGCGGCTTCCACGCGTTTGCGGGTGTCTTCGGAAAAACGGCCGCTGCCGTTGATGACGTGGGAGACCGTGGCGACGGATACGCCGGCCGCGACGGCAATCTGGCGCATGGATGGGCGCTTGCCTGGTGTGGGCATGGGGCCTCCTGCTGCTTTCGGGTGGTTAACAGATTAACCGAGATTGTAGCGCATGCGCGATGCCGTAATGGGTCGCTTCGAAGTCGTTTTGTCGCGCTCGGTCTGCACCTTGGATAAGAAGGAGTTCGTCGAGCACTCCGATCCGGAGCGCACGCGCGCCAACATCCCGCTGTTCCAGCAGGGCATCATGATACAGCAGCTCAACTCCGAGAAGCTCGTGGTCGAGATCATGGTGAAGTTCTGCGGCCAGTAATTACTGCATCACATATTCTGTTGTCACCTGGGAGGCTCGCTTTTGCGGGCCTCTTTGCGTTGCTATGGAGCCCTGGTCTGTCGATAAACAAAGCGCCCGCTTGCTGGGGGAGCAAGCGGGCGCCTGTGAGCGAATATGTTTGCGGCGAAAGCCGCGATGAGCGGTGGGGTGGCGACTAGTTGGTCGTACCGGAATCGTCGCCCGTGCTCGTGCCCGAGCCCGAGCCCGAACCAGAAAGTGCGACCGTCAGCGTGATCGTGCTGTCGGTGGACTGCTTGCCGGTGGGGGAGACGCCCGTAACGGTGGCATCCTCGTTACCGCTCACGGGATTGCCGTTCTGGTCACAGAAGCCAATGTTATAGAAACCGGCGTTGTTGAGCGCGGTAACGGCGGCGGAAATGCTCTTGCCGTACAGGTTGCCCGGGACGGTGGCCTTGCCGGACTTCTTGGCAATGACGACGGTAATCGTGGCGCCGGGCTTCTGCTTACCGCTGGGGTTCCAGCTGATCACGGTGCCCTCGGTAACAGAGTCGTTCTCCTGGTAGCTCACGTCGACGCCAAAACCTGCCATATCGAGGGCGTTGCGCGCCTGGGCCTCGGTCATGTCGGTCAGGTCGGGGACGGACGTGGTATCCGGGCCGCTCGAGACCTTGTACGAGATGGTCGTGCCCTTCGCGACTTCCTTACCGGCTTCGGTGCCCTGATCAAAGACCTGGCCCTCATCGGCCTCGTTGGCCTCCTCGGAGGCGTTGCCCTTCAGGCCAACGCTTGCCAGCGCGGCTTCTGCCTGGTCCTTGGTCAGGCCGACAAGCTGGGGAACCTCAACCTTCTCAGAGGGCTTGGGGCCCTTGGAGATTACCAGGTTCACCTTAGTGCCCTTGGCCTTCTTGGTGTTGCCGTTGGGCGTCTGCTCGGCGACCTTGCCCTCGTCGACATCGTCGTTGTAGCTTTGGTCGATGGTGCCGACCTCGAGGCCGGCTTCCTTGATCAGCTCGACGGCAGTCTGCTGGTCCTTGCCCAGTACGTCGGGCACGGCGACCTGCTCGCCGCCAAAGAGTCCTGTGGCAAAGGCCACCACGATGCCGATGACGGCAACCGCTGCCACCACGGCGGCGATGATCTTGTTCTTGTTGGATTTGGGCTCTTCGACCTCGTAGGAGCCGGTGGAGCCCGAAACCGAGCTACGGGCGGTATTCTGGCCGCTCACGCCCGAGACAGGACGCACCATGGCGCGCGTCTGATCGGAAAGCTCACGAGTCTTGGTGGCGCTCAACTCACCGGGGGCACCGATGATGCGCGTGGGCTCCGAGACGTTGACGGCACGGCCCGACAGGTAGCTGTTGAGCACCTGACGCAGCTCGTCGGCGGTCTGGAAGCGGTTTGCGGGGTCCTTCTCCATGCACTTGAGGATGATGCGCTCAAGGTCGGCGTCGACACCGGAGTTGATCTGGCTCGGCGGAATAGGCAACTCGTTGACCTGCTTGAGTGCGACCGAGATAGCGTCGTCACCGTCAAAGGGAACGCGGCCGGTGGCGCATTCATACATTACGACGCCCAGCGAGTAGATATCCGAGGTGGGGCCGAGGTCCTGACCGCGGGTCTGCTCGGGGCTGACGTAGTGGGCGGTTCCCAGCACGTTGTTGTCTTGCGTGAGGTGGCTGTTCTTGGCACGCGCGATGCCAAAGTCCATCACCTTGATGTTGCCGTCGGGCAGCACCATGATGTTCTGCGGCTTAATGTCGCGGTGGATGATCTCGTGCTTGTGGGCGACCGAAAGCGCGGAGCTGATCTGCGAGCCGATCTGGGCGACCTTCTTGGGGTCGAGGGCGCCGTGGCTCTTGATGCCGCTCTTAAGGTCGGTGCCGCGCAGGTACTCCATGACGATGTAATAGGTGTCGCCGTCCTTGCCCCAATCGTAGACGCCCACGATATAGGGGGAGGAGAGACCGGCTGCTGCCTGGGCCTCCTGCTTAAAGCGTGCGGCGAAGGTTGCGTCGCCGGCATACTGTGGCAGCATGATCTTGACGGCTACCGTGCGGTCGAGGACCTGGTCCTGTGCACGGTAGACGGTCGCCATGCCGCCCGTTCCCACCTTATCCTTGAGGAGGTATCTTCCCCCGAGGACCCTCTGTTCCATTCCTGCTCCTAACATAACTATTCGCTCAACGATGTGTGTAGTACCTACGATGTGGCCGCTGGGGCCGTGTGGCGCGTTGCCGCTAACTCTTCGGCCGCGGCGCGCCTCGGGTGTCCGATTCAATCATGGGCATCACGCTCCCTGTGCGGCAAGCGCCGCAGTCAGGACGATACCGGCGATTTTGGCGGCCTCGACGTCATGCTTGTCGTAATCCTCCAGGGCCACCGAGATGGCGACCGTGGGTGAATCGTAAGGTGCAAAGCCAACGAACATCGAGTTGACGTTGGTGCCGCCGATCTCGGCCGAGCCGGTCTTGCCGGCGACCTTGACGCCGGGGATTTGGGCATCGGTGCCGGTGCCGGACTGGACGACGGCAAGCATGGCCTGCTTGACCTGGTCGGCCGTGGCGGAGCTGACGGCCTGACCCAGCGAGCGGGACTGCGTTGTCTTGACCACGGTTCCGTCCGGGGCGAGTACCTGGGCTACAAAGTACGGGTCCATGACCACGCCGCTGTTAGCGATGGCGGCGGCAATCACGGCGTTTTGCATGACGGTGGTCTGCGGGCCGGGCGTGTGGTCCATGCCGACAGGCTGGCCGGCGCCGGCCCAGGCGGTCTCCCACTCGGTCATGAGCGACGGGTCGGCCATGATGGAGGCCGCGGAGGTCAGGTCTTGGCCGAGCTTTTGGCCGTAGCCAAAGGCGTTGGCAAACTGTACGAGCGTGTTTGCGCCAACTTCGTTTGCCACCTGGCCAAAGACGACGTTGGAGGACACGGCAAAGGCCTGCTGCAGGCTGATGGTGCCGTAGCTCTCGTTGGCAGAGTTGGTGACCGGTGCGTTGCCGATGTCCATGGAGCCGGGCGCCTGGTAGGTGCTGGTAAGGCTGGCGGTACCGGTCTCGAGTGCCGCGGAAAGCGTAACGACCTTAAACGTTGAGCCCGGCGTGTACAGCGCGTCCATGGCGCGATTGTACATGGAGCCGTCCTCGCCGCCGCCCGTCTGCAGCAGGGCATCGATGTTGGTGTTGTCGTAGGTGGGCGAGCTGGCACATGCAAGCACCGCGCCGGTACGCGGGTCGATGACCACTACAGCGCCCTTAAAGCCCTTCAGCGCCTGCTCAGCAGCCGTCTGGATGCGCGAGTCGATGGTGAGCTTGGCGGTGTTGCCCGGCTGGGTCTGGCCCGCGAGCGACGCGATGGCGTTGTTCCAGCTGGAGTAATCCTTAGAGCCGGTGAGCGTGTCGTTCATGACGCTCTCGATGGCGGTGGTGCCATACTGCTGGCTCACATAGCCAACCACGTGCGCTGCCAGGTTGCCGTTGGGGTAGGAGCGTACGTAGGTGCCGTCCTCCTGCTGCAGCGACTCGGCCAGCGTCACGCCGTCGGACGTGATGATGGAACCGCGCTGGATGTACTTGGAGCGGGCGATGGTGTGGTTGTTGGTCGACATGTCCTGATAGTCCTTGGCCTTGATGACCTGGACATAGGTGAGGTTGCCGATAAGGATGGCGAACAGCGCCGTAAAGGCGAGCACCGCACGGGTTAGACGGTTGGCGAGCGCCACGCGGCCGAGTACACCGGATTCAGGCGTGTCGAGCAGGCGACGGCGCATGCGCGAGCCGACGGAATGGCTGCCGCTGCCGTAGGAAGACGAGGTGGAAAAGCGCGTGCCCGTCGGGGCGGCGGCAGATGCGACCTGATCATCGGTGATGGCAGCCATGGTGCCGGTGCCGGTAAGCTCGGCCTCGCGTCCGGTCGCCTCGTCACCGGCGCGCAGCAGGAGCGCGACGATGATAAAGCTCGCCAGCAGAGAGGAGCCGCCCTGGCTCATAAAGGGCAGGGTGACGCCGGTCAGCGGGATCAGGCGGGTTACGCCGCCAACGATCAAGAAGGCCTGGAAGCTGATGGCGGCTGTAAGGCCCGTGGCACTAAAGGCGGCGAGGTCGGACTTTGCGCGGGCAGCTGTGGTCAGGCCGCGAACGGCAAAGAGCATAAACAGGATGAGCACGGCGCCGCCGCCCAAAAGGCCCATCTCCTCGCCGATAGCCGAGAAGATAAAGTCGGACTCGACGACAGGGATGTTGTTGGCCATGCCGTTGCCGATGCCAACACCGACCAGACCGCCATCGGCAAGCGAGAAGAGCGACTGGACGATCTGGTAGCCCTGGCCCTGGGCGTCCTTAAACGGATCGAGCCAAACCTGGAAACGCACCTGAACGTGAGACAGGAACTTGTAGGCGCCCACGGCTCCGACGGCTAAGAGCGCAAGGCCGATAACGACATACGAAAAGCGTCCCGTGGCAACGTAGAGCATCAGCAAGAAGATGGTGTAGAACAGCACGGCCGAACCCAGATCGCGTTCGAAGACGACGACGAGCAGGCACACACCCCACACGGCAAACAGCGGCAGCAGCAGTCGCAGGCGAGGGATCTTAAAGCCCAGGATCTTGCGGTTGGAGATGGAGAGCAGCTCGCGGTTCTCGGCCAAGTAGCCGGCCAGGAACAGGACGATAAAGACCTTGGCGAACTCGCCAGGCTGGATGGTAAAGCCCGCGATGCGAATCCACAGCTTGGAGCCCGAGATCGTGGTGCCGATAAAGATGGGCAGCATCAGCAGGATGATGCCGATAATGCCAAAGGTGTACTTATAGCGTATGACCACGTCGAGGTTTTTGACCAGCGCAAGCGTTCCCACCATCAGGGCCACCGAGACAAACAGGATGATGAGCTGTGAGATGGCGAGAGCGGGGGCGAGGCGTGTCACGAACGTGATGCCGATGCCCGAAAGTATAAATACGATGGGTAGGATGGCGGGGTCGGCGCCAGGCGCCAAGATGCGCACGGCAATGTGGGCCGCGGCAAAGGCGGCAAAGAGGCCGATCGGTACGGCGAGCGTCTCAAAGGAGATGGCAGCGCCCGCGGTGAGGACGTACATCGCATACAGCAGGATGACGGGGAACGCCGAGGCGATGAGCAAGAGCAGCTCGGTGTTGCGGCGACTCATAAGCGGCACTCCCTTTCTAATTCTTATCGGAGGCTTCGGCCTCGGCGGACTGTTCGGCGGTTTTCTCGGAATCTGATTCGGAGGTCGATCCCTGATTGGTGTTGTCGCGAATCGTTTGCGCGTCGATCACCTGGCGGGTCTGCTCCTCGTCGATTTGGTGGCGGTACTTGGATATCGTGTCGTGCGCATCGTCGACACTTGTTTGCGGAATGCCCGCCTTGAGGCGGTTTTGCGTGTCTTCGGGCAGGTCGGACAACTTGATACTGGTTTCGCTTTCGAGCCAGTGGAGCTTGAGTCCGAGCGGCTTGCCGGGCAGGCCGCGCCAGACGGCGACATTGCCCTGGTAGGTACCCAGGTAGTACGAGCCGGTGACACCCGTGTAGGCCCAGATGCCAGCTGCCAGCACAAAGACGAGGGCCAGGATGGCGGCGATAGTAATGTTGCGGCGACGCAAGCGTTGTGCCTCGCGCATAACGCCATCGTCAACCAGGTCAACGACTACTACTGTCACGTTGTCGTGGCCGCCGGCGGCAAGCGCCGCGTCCACTAGGTTATCGACGCAGATTTGCGCGGTTGAGGACTGCGTGGCGATGTTCTCGATATCGCTATCGGGAATCATGCTCGAAAGGCCGTCGGAGCACAGGATCAGACGGTCGCCTTCCTCGATATGCAGAGTGAAGTGGTCGGCATACATAGCGGGGTCCGAGCCCAGCGCGCGGGTGATGACCGAACGGTTGGGGTGGACGCGAGCCTCGTCTGCCGTAATCTCGCCGGCGTCCACGAGTTCTTCCACATAGGAGTGGTCGCGGGTCACGCGGATGAGCGTGCCCTCGTGGAGCAGGTAGGCGCGCGAGTCGCCCACGTGGGCGATGGCGAGCGTGTCGTTTTCGATATAGGCGCAAGTGGCTGTGCAGCCCATGCCAGGCTTGCCCAGGCCATTCAAGGCGGCCTCGATTACGGCGGCGTTAGCGGCCTCGACGGCTGCCGCCAGGCGTGCGGCGTCGGCAGACTGAGGAGCTGTCTTGGCAATGGTCTCGACAGCGATAGAGGAGGCTACCTCGCCGGCAGCGTGACCACCCATGCCGTCGCATACGCAAAAGAGCGGCGACTGCACCAGGTAGGAATCCTCATTGTGCGGACGCACACAGCCAACGTCGGAGCGGGCGCCCCACATGAGTTGCGTGGTGGTGCCGGCATCATAGGTCGAGTCGGTCTCGATGCGCTCCTCGGTCAGGGGCTCAAAGCTCATGGTCGAGCCGGGGTCTTTGAGCTTGGCCTCAACGGCGGCAACGTCGATCTCGGCTGTGTCACCGGGAGAGACGGTGTCGGTTTCGTCATTTGATTCGGAATCGCCGGTGTCCGGGGAGTCGGGCTCATCGGACACGCGGGCGGCCGACTCGTCGTCTTGCGGGCTGACGTCTATAGGCTCGGGCGTCGCAAAGTGCGACGGCGCGGGCGTGCTTTGCGACTGGGCGGCGGGCTCGGCCGCGGCATCGGACTCGCTTGCGGGCGCGGGCTGCGGGGACTTGGGTGCAGGGCCGTCCTCGGGGGATGTCCCCGCCTCGGGCGTCGGCGTAGGCGCGGGCGCAACCTCGGATGCCGGGGCCATGGGAAACGCCGGCGCGGCGGGCTCGGGTGCCGCAAACACCGCAGCGCTCTCGTTGATTGCCGTGGCGACGGGCTCTGCAAAGTGAGCCGGCGCCGGGGTTGCTTCGGGCGCTGTGGGCTGTTCCGCAGCATGTGCGCCGATGGGCGCCGCTGCGGCATCTTCTTCGTCCTCGTTATCGGCGAGATCCGAAATATCATGCGTTACATGCGAAAGAGGCAGGGAGAACACGGTGTCCTCGGGTTCCACGGGTGCGGAGCCCGCCGGAGCGGCGTGGGCCGGTGCAGCTACGGCGGCAGCCGGTGCCTCGGTCATGGTTGCGGACTTGTTCTCCTCGTCGATCATCGACGGTTCACCTTCATGACCACGTCGCCAATCTGGACTTCGTCGCCCTCGCGCAGCGTCGCGGGCTCCACGAGCTGGCGGCCGTTGACGAGCGTGCCGTTAAGCGAGTTGAGGTCCTCGATGATGAGCGCCGGGCCCTGTAGCGAAAAGCGCGCATGCGAGGCCGAGACAAACGGCTCGTTGATGCAGATGTCCGAAGACGGCGAGCGGCCGACGATGACGGGGCCGAGCATGTCTACGTGGATGCCGCGGATGCCGCGCGGACCCTTGTCCACATCGATCGTCCAAATGGCCGAGTCGCGGCGCTGTCCGCGCACAAGTCCCACGCCGGTCTTCATGACGGCGAACAGGAAGATATAGAGCAGGGCGACCAGGACGATGCGGCCTGCAAAAAGGACGATATCGATGTTCATAAGCGACTATCCCCTAAATTCAAAGGTGCTCAGGCCAAACGTCAGCAGATCGCCGTTGCGCAGCGGGCAGCGCGTAATGCGGCGGTTGTTGACGAGCGTGCCGTTGGTGGAATTGAGGTCCTCGATCGACCAATCCGAGCCCGTAAAGGTGAGCTGGGCGTGGCGGCGCGACACGTTGGGGTCGCGCAGGGCAATGTCGGAAACCGAGCGCTCGCGACCGATGGTCACCTGTGCGGAGGTGATGCTATGGCTCTCGCCGCTCACGACGTCGACGAGCTGGGCGAGCGGGCGCTGCGGGGCGCGAGTGCTCGCCATGTTGGAGGCGATGCCGGCTGCGGCGCCTAGGCCCACGGCGGCACCGGTCGCGGCGGCTCCGCCCATGCCGGCAAGCGCGTCGCGCGAGACGGTCTGCGGCACCGGGATGGGCGCTGCGGCGGGGTCGGGGACGCTAGGCGCGAAGGGGTCTGCCGCGGCAAGCGGGTCGGCAGCGGCGGCGCGAGGCGTCGGCTGTTGCTGGGGCATGGCGGCGGGGCGCTGCTGCTGCGGGGCAGCAAACTGCTGCTGGCCGGCGCGCGGGGCGCTGGCGGCACGGCTTGCCGCGGAGTTGTTCTGGCCCAGGCCGTTTTGATAGGCGCGCTCTTCTTCGTACAGGCGGCCGAGCGTGGGGGCATCGACGTTCTCGGCAAAGACCGAGAACTTGCCGGCGCGCAGCTGCGGATCGATCATAAAGCGCACGAGGGGCTCGCCGACAAAGACATAGCGGCGCTTTTCGGCCTGCGCCTTCACAAACTCGCGGACCTCGCGCGAAAGCTCGGGGTAGAACGGGGCGAGCATGGGATCGTCGTCGGCGGCGATAAGGATGGTATAGAGTGCCGGCGCCGTGTTGACGCCGTTGATCACCAGAGTCTGATCCTCCATGTCGCGAGCGGCCTGCTTGGCAAGCTTCTTAAAGGAGAACGGGGCACGGGTGGCACCGAAGATGCCGGCCACGTGGTCCTCGAAGATGTTCAGGAAGTTCACGAAAGATCACTCTCCGTATAGGTTCTTTGGTATCCGAGCAAATATAGGCATATCCCAACGATTATAGAGGATAGGATTCCCGCAACCGCCGCCTTGGCGATGACCGCGGCTGCAAGGCTGGCAATTTCCATATGGTGTGCAAGACAGGACGCCGCTGCGCAGCCGATGCCGGTGACAGCGATGGTGGCGATTGCGGCAAGGTTTGAGCCCTGATCGACACGCTTGGCATGGGCATTGAGCAGCGCGGATGACGCTGCGGCAGTTGCCGCGACCAGCACAAAGGCAGCCCAAAGGAGCGGGTCTCCCAGCGCTGCGGCAACGTTACCGAGCCCCAGCACGCCTCCGGCTGAAAGCGCGACCGTGGCCAGACGGGCAAAAAGCGCGCCCATGCCCGTTGCCGCGGCGGCGCTTGCCGGGCCGAGCCAAAATGACGCGACGCCGGCGGCGACCCCAGCTGCCAGGAAGGTATTGCCGGTCAGACAGCCAAGCGCTAGTGCACAGGTGAGCGTGGCGCTCGCGGCAGCCTCGGTGCGACCCCAGGCGATCCACCAACCGGACATGGCGGCGGCAAAGATCACCGCGACGGGCAGCATCGACAGGATGCCCTGTGCCTGCATGGTGGCGTTGGCCATGAGCACCAAAAAGCCCACAGCCGAGATGGCCGAGCCGATCTGGGGAGCCAGGCCAGCCGCCGCTCCGATCGCGATGGCCGCAATGACCAGGCCGGGAAGCGCTGCGACCCCGGCCGTTTGCATCAGCAAAAAGCTAAAGGTGCCGCACGTTAGCGCCGAGATAGTGCGCATGGTGTAGTCGCGCGCATGGCTCCAGCGCGTGCCCGCCCAGCCGAGTGCGGGGTCGACCTCGATGGCGTCGTCCTCGTAGTGCGACGGCTCGATATCGTCGAGCTCCTGCTCGTCATCCGAAAGCTCGCCAACCATTTGCTCCAGGCTGCGACGGCCTTCGCGTACGCTGCCCAGACCGGCAAGGAGCTGGTCGCAAAATGCCTCGATGCTGTTGGGGCGGTCCTGCGGCATGGGGGAGAGCGCGCTCATGAGCGCGGCCTCGGCTCCCGGGGGAAAGTGTGGTATCAGCTCGCTGGGATAGGTGGCGCCGCCGATGATGCGGCCGAGCGAGTCGGCGGGCGTGGCCGCCATAAAGGGAGCGCTGCCGCACAGGCCCTCGTAGATCACACAGGCGAGGGCAAAGACATCGGCGCGCTCATCGACCGTGCCGGTCTCGATATCGAGCTGCTCGGGCGGCATGTAGCCGATGGTGCCGCCGCGCGCGCCGCCAAAGCCACCGGCGGACGACAGTCGCGCCATGCCAAAGTCGGTGAGCTTTACATTGCCCGAGTGGTCGATGAGCACATTGGCGGGCTTAATGTCCAGGTGGAGTACGCCATTACTATGGGCGAAGGTGAGCGCCTGGCCCAGGGCATCGGCAATGGCCGCGGCCTCGTCAAAGGTAAGTGAGTGGCCGTCCGCGCGGTGCAAAAACTCGGCCAGCGACATGCCATCGACATATTCCATAACCAGGTAGGCATAGGCTGTGTCGTGCGTAAAGTCGATGACCTGCACGATATTGGGATGTTGAAGCATGGCGGCAGTGTGCGCCTCGCGCAGGACATCCATGATGTCGCTGGCGGGCATACCGGCACCGTTGATAAGGGGGATGCGCTTAATGGCGACGCGGCGGCGCAGGTGCGTGTCGCGGCAGATCTCGATGGAGCCAAAACCGCCGGTCGCAAGTGTCTCGAGCGGCTGGTACCGCTTGAGCAGCTCGCGAGAGCTGGTGCCCTCCAAAGGAACGTCCGGCGAGAACCGGGCGGTATGTTGCGAGAAAAGCGGCATGGCCAACCCTCGTGCGTTTAAAGTTCGTTTGCGAGCGGCGGGCGCGGGGCCGAGCCATTCGCGGTGGCATAGATGCTGCTAGTGTAGCACGCTCGGGCGCATGGGGAGGATAGCGGGATGCGAAGCTGCCTGTCTGACTTGGCCTTAGCGCTTCTTCTTGTTCTTCTTCTGCTTGCGTTGCTTGCCCTTGGTCTCCTGGGGCTGGTCGCCCTGCTTGGCCTCGGCGGCGGCCTTTTCTGCCTTCATCTTCTTGCGTTTGGTCTCGATGCGGAGTTTTTTGTTGATGCGCGCCTTGAGGAAGGGACCGAACTGCTCGGCATCGCCGCGGACAAAGGTGTCCTTAGGGATCGTCACGCCCTGGTCGGCGAACATGGCCACAAAGATGCGCTCGCCGTCGAGCACGTGGTCGAGCTTTTCAAACGGGAAGAACTGCGACTTGCCGCTCTTGCCCCAAACCATCAGGCCGTCCTCGTTGGCGGCGACGCGGCGATAGCGGCCGCCCATGGACTCGTCGGCCTCGACGGCGTCGATAAAGTCGCGGGCGAGGGTGTGGTGCAGGTTCTTGCTCCACCAGGCCAAAAAGGCGCCGAATACGATCAGCACGACGCCAAACTTGATCCAGTTGCCGCCGGCCACCAACATGCCGATGCCGATGAGCGCGGCAATTGCCGCGGCGACATACAGCGAGCCGCGACGCCTGGGCGAGGCGACCAGGCGGGCGAAGTCGGTGACCAGGTCGTTTTCGTACTGGTACTCGTTGAGGTACAGGATACCGTCGTCGGCTGCGGCCTGCTTCTCGAGCGCGACCTCGACCTGGTCGGCTGCTTCGGAGGGAACGAGGTTGCTCTCTGCATCTGCCATGCTCTTTGGACTCCTATCGCGGCGGGCTCGCCGTACGGGTTATTATGAATGCAGTATGCCGTGCGACCGCATGGCCGTCGCGGCAACAAGACTCAGTATACCCGGGGGAGCACCCATGGAATCGTTGTACCGAAAGTATCGCCCGCTCACCTTCGACTCCGTGGTGGGCCAGCATCATATCGTCTCGACGCTCGAGCACGCTATCACCGAGGGACGCCTGTCCCATGCGTACCTGTTCTGCGGACCGCGCGGCACGGGCAAGACCACTATGGCGCGCATTCTTGCCAAGGCACTGCTCTGCCGCAATGCCGAGGCGGCGCGCGCCGATGGTGCAAGCGGCTGCATGCCCGACGGTACTTGTGAGGAGTGCGAGCTCATTGCCGAGGGCAACCACCCGGATGTCTACGAGCTCGATGCCGCAAGCCGCACGGGCGTGGACAATGTGCGCGAGGAAATCATCAACTCCGTCAACTTTGCCCCGGTGCGCGGCAAGTACAAGATCTATATCATCGACGAGGTCCACATGCTCACGACGGCGGCGTTCAACGCGCTGCTCAAGACGCTTGAGGAGCCGCCGGCGCACGTGATCTTTGTGCTGTGCACCACCGACCCGCAAAAGATTCTGGAGACCATCCTCTCGCGCTGCCAGCGTTTCGATTTCCATCGCATCGGCAACGAGGATATTGAGCATCGCCTGGCATACGTGTGCGAGCAGGAGGGCTTCGATTACGACGATGAGGCGTTGGCGATCGTGGCGCGCCATGCCAAGGGCGGCATGCGCGACGCATTGTCCACGCTGGAGCAGCTGAGCGTTTTTGGTAACGGCGCCGTGCATGCGGACGACGCCCGCTCGCTCTTGGGCGAGGTTTCGGACCAGATCCTGGGCGAGTTTGCCCGCGCCATTGCCGAGCGTGACATTGCTGAACTCTATGGGCTCATTCGCGCACAGGTCGAGGAGGGAATTGACCTGCTTGAGTTGACGCGCGACCTGGTGGCGCATGTGCGTGACGTGTACGTTGCCTGCGTTGCCGGTGCCCGTGCCGAGCTGTTTGGGGGCGGCTCCGAGCAGGCCGAGACGCTTGCTGCCGAGGCCGCTGCCTTTGGCGAGCATCCTGCCGATCGCCTGGCCCGCGTGCTGACAGTGCTCGATGATGCCGCACTGGAGATGAGGGGCGCGAGCGATGTGCGCCTGGTGCTCGAGATCGCCTGCACGCGCCTGGCACGTCCCGAGGCTGATATAACGATTGAGGCATTGGCCGAGCGCGTGGCACGCCTGGAGGCCATGGTTGCCAATGCCGCGGTGCCGGCGAGCGTGGCTGCTGCTCAGGCCGCCGCGCCTGCAGCATCCGTACCCGCTGCCGCCCAGCAGCCGACGCTCATTTCGGGCGCTCGTGCTGCCACTCCGGCGGCATCCGCTGCCCCCGCTGCCCCCGCTGCTACGTCCGCGCGCCAGGGCGGTATGCCTTGGGACCGTGGCGCTGCCGCTCCGGCGGCTCAGCCTGCGCCCCGTTCTGCGTCCGTGTCAGCTTCCAAGCCTGCAGCGCCTGCACCTCAGCCTGCGCCGGCTCCGACGTCTCAGCCCGTTGCGGCCCCCGCGCCTGCCACCGCTCCGGCACCTAAGCCCCAGTCCAACAATGCCGTCCAGGTTGCCGCCGCCGGTGCTGCCGAGACGCCCGCGGTCGAGGATGCCGGAGAGCTGCAGCGCAAATGGGCCGAGGTTGTCGAGCGTGTCAAGGCTCGTCAGGCCTCCTACGCAGGGCTTTTGCTCAACGCCCGCGCCACGGCCGACGACGGCTCCAAGCTCACCGTCTCGTTCCCCGCGGGCTCGACCTTTGCCATCAAGATGCTCGGCCGCGCTGACATGCAATCGGTGGTCCTGCCGACGGTCTGCGCAGTCTTCGGTCGTCGTACCGTCGACTATGTCTTGGATGGGGGTGGCACGCCGGCTCCTCAACATGAGGAGCATTCTCCATCTGCACGGGCTGCGGCATCTGCGGACCCGCAACCCGTGTCCTCGGCGGCCCCTGCATCCTCGAGCGCCAGCGCGACGCAGCAGCAAGCGGCGCCGGTAGCGGCATCGATCCCGTCGGCGCCTAAGCCAGCCGCGGCCAAATCGGCTGCTTCGGTCCCCGCGCCCAAGTCTGCCGCTGCGCCTGCGCCCAAGTCATCCGACCTGGGCAAGGCCCCCTGGCTGCGCTCGGACAACCCTGCCGGCGCTCCCGCCACGGGCAAGCTCCCGACTGAGCCTGCGCCCCGCGCGCCCGAGCGCGCGTCCGCTCCCAAGGCTCAGCCGTCCGCGCAGTCTGCACCGTGGGAATCCGAGCAGGTGCCCTACGACGATGCCATGGTCGCCGGTTTTGCCGCCGATGCAGGCGGGGACGATCTGCCCCCGTTCGACGTGCCGGCCACGGCGTCCGCGCCCAAGCCCGCTGCAACTGCCCCCAAAGAGGAGGACGCTCCTGCAGCTCCCTGGGAGTCCAGCCCCGGCGCGGGCAGTCCCTTCGGCCATCAGGGCGCAGCCCCAAGCATCCCGCAGACCGAGGACGAGGCCAAAGCCCTCATCCGCAGCGTCTTCGGTCAGTCCACCATCTTCAAGCCGGTGGAGTAACCATGCGGAAGGGCATATACGCCGAATTATGCAACCTTGCATAATACGACCTTGCATAATCTTTGCGTGCGGTTTGTATTGGAGGACATGTATATCGACTGAGGTGGCGTGTCCGCCCCGCTCGCTGGCCTCGCGCCGTGGTACGATTCTTGAGTTTGAAAGTCCCGCCGTGCTCCGGCTGCCCTTGCAGCTCGGCGTGCGGCCGCACGTAAAGGAGCCATCATGGCCGGTATGAACATGCAGCAGATGATGAAGCAGGCTCGCAAGATGCAAGAGCAGCTTGCCGCCGCGCAGGAGAACCTCAAGTCCCAGACCGTCGACGCCTCTGCCGGCGGCGGCATGGTCAAGGTGACCGTTAACGGCGAGATGGAGCTCGTCAACCTCACCATCGATCCCGATGCGCTCGATCCCGAGGACGTCGACATGCTGCAGGACATGATTATGGCTGCCGTCAACGAGGCCGTTCGCGGCGTCAACGAGCTCGCCAACAAGCAGATGGGCGCCATCACCGGCGGCCTCAACATCCCGGGCATGCCGTTCTAAGACGCGCATATATATGAGTGCTAACCATAGCCTGCAAAAATTGCTCGATGAGCTGGGTCGCCTGCCGGGCATTGGCCCCAAGTCGGCTCAGCGCATCGCCTATTACCTGTTGGAGGCTGACGCCGAGGAGGCGCGCCGCCTGGCCGAGGCTATCCTGGAGGTTAAGCAGGAGGTTCACTTTTGCAGCCGTTGCTTTAACTACGCCACGGCCGACGAGTGCTCCATCTGCCAGGATTCGATGCGCGACACCACTCGCATTTGCGTGGTGGGCGAGCCGCGCGACGTCCAGGCAATCGAGCGCACGGGCAGCTACCACGGTCTCTACCACGTATTGGGCGGCGTGATCAGTCCCATGGACAAGATTGGCCCCGAGCAGTTGCACATTCGCGAGCTGCTGGCACGCTTGGGCCACGAGGACATCCACGAGGTCATCATCGCCACCAACCCCAATATTGAGGGCGAGACCACGGCGAGCTACCTGGCCCGCACTATCAAGCCGCTGGGCGTCGAGGTGTCGCGTCTGGCGAGCGGCCTGCCCGTGGGCGGCGACCTGGAGTATGCCGACGAGCTTACGCTTGGCCGCGCCATCGAGGCCCGCCGCGCGATTTAGGTGGCGAGCCTGCTCCTGCCGTATGTTTTCCTCGCGACGCACGGGGTAGTCATAATTTCCCCGTGCGACTGTGAGTTTGTTGTGCAACAAAGATGCTTCGTATCCGCTTATCGCATGGATGCTTCCGCTCGCATCCTTAATTTGTCCATTCGTTGCGCAACCTTTTTGGTTCGCTGATACACTCAAATATGGATTCGAATGAATGCGCCGCTCCCGAGCGGCGTGTTTTTGTTGGAGGAGAACGCATGCGGCCCGGTGGCAATCAGACAAAGCGCGGCGCCGCGGTGCGCATCCGACGCCGATTGGGCTTGGCGCCTCGGGCGTACGTGCTGCTGTCGTGCTCGCTGGTGCTGGTCATGGCTGGCGTTACTGCCTATGGCATGACCGTGCCGTCCATGATGCAGGCGCATGCCGCACGCGAACCGCGCGTGGGGCATGAGGTCAAAAGTGATCTGGGTATCACGACTGGATATGCTTGGGCAAGTGTGGTCGCGCATATTGTGTTTGGCACCGACGATGCGGACGGCGCCGAGGCCCCGGACAACGAAGTCACGCTTGCCAATGGCAAAACCATCGTGCTCACCAACACCAAGATCATCGATCGGTTGTCCAACAATAGCGTGGCGGCAACGGTGAATAAGGTCGAGCAGCAGAAGGAGCAGGACGCCCAGCAGTCCGGAAAGCCCGGTAGCTCGGATACTTCTGGCTCCGGCTCGGATTCATCGAGTTCGGGCGGCGGCTCTGGGGCGGGTTCCTCTACCGGAGGGTCTGGAAACGGCGGCTCGACGGGCGGCAACACTGACAACGATGCAAACTCCGGTGGCCTTTCCGCTGCTGAGGAAGAGAGCATTCACAGTTGGCTTGTGACCAAGTACAACATGCTCGACAGTTACGTTTCTCGTGCCAATGACGTGGTCTCGACCTATAACTCTACGGGAGATCCCAGGCCGTGCGACAGCCTGGTCGGGGAGATATTTGTCATTCGAGCCGAGTTCGGTCGTCAGACATTCTCGCCCCGGTCAAAGTGGTATCAGCAGTATGCCAATCTGTGGGGCTGTTACACCAACCTATGTCAATGGGTCGGCCATTACGGCGATGATGACGTCGCGCTCGGTAACTTCAACAATAACGTGGCGGCGCTTGCCCTATGATGACCGATCTTGCATCCACCACACCACAATCGCTCGGTCGCGATCCGATGGTCGGCCTGCGCCTGGCGCGTGTCGACGGGTTTGAGCCGGCCATTGCGCTCGGTCAGGACGAACTGCCTGCCTATCTGCGTCGTTTTACGATGCTGTTTGCCGACGATGCCACCATGCGCCGTGGCGGTATCGGCCGCGTGACGCGTGCCGTCAACGCCCAAGGCGTGGCCGTGGCACTCAAGCAGCTCATCTTGCCGACGCGCGATGAGTTTGACGACGATGCCGCTCACGAGGCGCTGGTCGCCAAGTTCAAGGCGGCATTTCGCGAGGAATACGAATGCCATTGCGCCCTTTCGGGCCTTAAGGGCTTTCCCCGCCTCTATGGCTGGGGCGAGGTCGACGGTGTGCCTGCAATTGTCATGGAATGGGTCGAGGGCGAGACGCTCGCCCGCTTGCGCTCGCGCTTTGCCGTGGACGATGCCGGCCGCCTATCGCCGCTTGTGGCGGCGCGCTTGGGGCGCGACCTGTTCGACCTGCTCTGCCGTATGAGCCTGGTGGGGGAGGGCTTTGTCCATCGCGACATCTCGCCCGCTAATATTATGGTGCGTACGGCGCGCCTGCCGCTTGACCGGCAGCTTGCCGAGGGCACCTTTGACCTGTGCCTGATCGACTTTGGCTCGTCGCTGGCGCTCGAGCCTGCGTCGGCCGTGGCCGGTACCGGCGGCAAGGCATCCTTTACCGAGCGCTATGCCACGCTGCGTCGCGCGACGGTTGCCTACGCTCCGCCCGAGATGCTCACCGATGATATTCCCGACCTGCGCGCTTTGCGTATGTCGCCGGCGATCGACGTCTATGCCGCGGCAAGCACGGTTTACGAGCTCATTGCCGGCGTCGCGCCATACGAAGCTGCGCCGAGTACTTCGGGCACCTCGGGTTCGCGCAAAAAGACGCGCGACATCGCGAGCCCCTACCGTCTCAAGATGGACACGCGGCCCGACTATCCCATTGGTGCCCATGCGCCCGGTTGCGATTTGACTCAGCTGCTTCGTCGTGAGCCCGATGTGGCGCTCGCCGCGGCCGAGCAGGCCCAGCAGCTAGGGCTTGAGCCGGATTCCGAAGAGCTACGCGATGCGCTGGCGTTTGTCGATGTCCAGCTGTTCGACGTGGTGATGGCCTGTCTGTCCAGCCATCAAAAAGATCGTCCCGAGCCGGCGGCGGTCGAGGCGGCGCTCTCGGCGTTTTGTGACCACTATGCGCAAAATGTCGGTCGTTCGCTCCGCGGCGAGCCGCTCACGCCGTGCCCCATGGATGCGTCTGGCCGCGCGGTTCGTCGCGCGCTGATGGTCGGCGCGACGGTCGTCTGTGGCGTGGTTTGGGCTGTGGTCGTGGTTTCGGCCGCGCTGCTGGCGTCGGGCGCCCGCGTGACGGCGACTTTGGGATCGCTCGTGTGGTCTGGGTCGCTACCGGGTATTATTGCCGCACTGGCGTTGGCGCTGCCAGGCATAGCCGGCGTTACCGCGGGGGTACTTGCGCGCGATCGGCGCTCGGGGTTCCTGCAGGGTGTGCTTGCGCTTTCTGCCTGCGAGGTTCCGGTGCTGGTTGTGGCTGCATGTAGCGTATTTTCCCAACGCGCCGTGATGGGCGGCCTTGTTGCCGCTCTGGTTGCAACCTATACGCTTACGTGGTTTTTGCTTGCGATGGGCTTTGCCTTTGAACTTCCCGTTTCGGCACCGCGACGCACAAAAGCCCAGATGGCGACTCCGCTTGCCGGTGGAGCCGCAGCTGCCCGTACTTTTGGCAGACCTGTCGAGGTATCGTCCGATTCTATTTCTACGACCAAGGAGGCCTAGGTCATGGCATCTCAAGTTGAGCTCACCCCATGCGGGGCCATGTTTGACATCTTTAAGCGCGCGGCGCATCTGAGCCATATCGAGCTGTGCGGCTTGGTGCTTTCGTCCCGCCCGCTCGCCGACGGCCGCAGCCCGCAGAGCCGGGCCGCCGATCGCTCTTGGGTTTCCCGCTTTATCGTTCGCGCGCCGGTCGGCACGCTTCAGCAGCGCTACTTTGCCGAATACGGTACCTCGGCTGCGCGTATTATGTCACAACTGGCCCTGCGCCAGCGCAACCCCATGGACTCCACGGCTGTGATCAATATGGTGTGCGGTCCTGCAGGTGAACCGATGGTACGTGCGCTCGAAGAGTGCCACCAGGACACGAATCTCTATCGCAACGCGCTCGATCGCCTGTCCCAGGCGGCGGAACTCATGCCCGCCGAGCGCGCCGAGGCCGTGCTGGTGCTGTTTGTCGCCGTCGGTTGTTCGGCGGATGTGCGGTCCTCGGTGAACTATGCCATCGACTACGCGCACGCGACCTGTGGCGGAGGCACCTCCACGCCGCGTTCGCTTGGCATGTCGATGACCGCGGGCGAACGCGAACCCGCCCCGGCGCACCCCTTGGGCTTGCTGCGCGTGCAAAACAGTTTTGTCGTGAGCGCCCCGCGCTGGATTCAGCCGAGTGAGCAGGGTGTTGAGATTGGCGCGTTGGCCACTGGTGAGGGCGATATTACCGACGTCGGCGACGATGTCTCGGCCCGCCATGCCCATATCTGGTGCGATGCTCAAAATATCTGGCACGTCGAGGACTTGTCGTCCACCAACGGAACCGTAGTGGTAAACGGGGCCACGCGCGTCTGCATTCAGGTCGAGCCCGGCCGTTCCGCCCAACTCAATCCCGGCGACGAGCTCAAGCTCGGCGAATCCACTACCTACGCCATCCTCTTCGGTGCCCTCTAGCCAGTCCCGCCAAATGGTCCCTCCGTCTCCAAGGGATCATTTTGCTCCCGGCAGTCACCCGAGGTAAACCTTTACCGCCCGCCTATATTTGCCGAAATTACACTTGACGGCGGGGTACAATAAACCCGCATGCGGATTTCCGTTGCGGGCGCTTCCCATCGCCGGGGCGTGCCCGGGAGCATCCGGCATGCGGCCTTTGCGGCGCTCGGTCATGTGCAAGACGGGCGGTCGGGTCTGTGGGGCGCATCAGTTGCCCCTCGCCTCGGCATGTCTTCTCTCCACGCCACGTACCTGCTGCTGAGCCTGCCTGCCAGATGATTGGAAGCAACAGCGTAAATCCCATCACGCCAACATCCCGGCGATCGCCGGGGCCTGTATACCTATATGAGAGGAGAGGGGTATATGGCGCGTAAGTTTAAGTCTATGGACGGCAACGAGGCGGCCGCATATGTTTCGTATGCGTACACCGAGGTAGCGGGAATCTATCCCATTACGCCGTCCAGCCCGATGGCCGACCATGTCGACCAGTGGGCGGCCCAGGGTCGCAAGAACATCTTCGGCACCCCGGTCAAGGTCGTCGAGATGGAGTCCGAGGCAGGTGCAGCCGGTACCGTTCACGGTTCGCTGGGCGCCGGTGCTCTGACCACCACCTACACGGCTTCTCAGGGTCTGCTCCTGATGATCCCGAACATGTACAAGATCGCGGGCGAGCAGCTCCCGGGCGTCTTCCACGTCTCCGCGCGTTGCGTCGCTTCCCACGCCCTGAACATTTTTGGCGATCACTCCGACGTCATGGCCTGTCGTCAGACCGGCTTCGCCATGCTCGCCGAGGGCAACGTCCAGGAGGTCATGGACCTCTCGCCGGTGGCTCACCTTGCCGCCATCGAGGGTAAGACCCCGTTCCTTAACTTCTTCGACGGCTTCCGCACCAGCCACGAGATCCAGAAGGTCGCCATGTGGGACTACAAGGATCTGGCCGAGATGTGCGACATGGACGCCGTCCAGGCTTTCCGCGACCACGCGCTCAACCCTGAGCACCCGCACACCCGCGGCAGCCACGAGAACGGCGATATCTTCTTCCAGAACCGTGAGGCCTGCAACAAGGTCTACGACGAGCTTCCCGCCGTCGTCGAGGGCTACATGAAGAAGATCAACGAGAAGCTCGGCACCGATTACGGCCTGTTCAACTACTACGGCGCTCCCGATGCCGACCGTGTCGTCGTGTGCATGGGCTCCTTCTGCGACGTGCTCGAGGAAGTCATCGACTACCTCAACGCTCACGGCGAGAAGGTCGGCCTGGTCAAGGTTCGTCTGTTCCGTCCGTTCTCCATCAAGCACTTCGTCGACGTTCTCCCCGAGACCGTCCAGAAGATCGCCGTCATGGACCGCACCAAGGAGCCGGGTTCCATCGGCGAGCCGCTCTACCAGGACGTCGTCTCCGCTCTCTACGAGGCCGGCAAGACGGGCATCAAGGTCGTCGGCGGCCGTTATGGCCTGGGCAGCAAGGACACGCCTCCCGCGTCCGCGTTCGCTGTCTTCGAGGAGCTTAAGAAGGACGAGCCCAAGCGCGAGTTCACCATTGGCATCGTCGATGACGTGACCAACCTGAGCCTGCCCGAGGCCGAGGATGCGCCCAACACCGCAGCCCCCGGCACCATCGAGTGCAAGTTCTGGGGTCTGGGTGGCGACGGTACCGTCGGCGCCAACAAGAACTCGATCAAGATCATCGGCGACCACACCGACAAGTACGTCCAGGCCTACTTCCAGTACGACTCCAAGAAGACCGGCGGCGTCACCGTCTCGCACCTGCGCTTTGGTGATTCCCCGATCCGTTCGCCGTACTACGTGACCAAGGCCGACTTTGTCGCTTGCCATAACCCCAGCTACATCGTTAAGGGCTTCAAGATGGTCCGCGACGTCAAGCCGGGCGGCACCTTCCTGGTCAACTGCCAGTGGAGCGACGAGGAGTTCGCCGAGCACATGCCCGCCGTGGCCAAGCGCTACATCGCGAACAACAACGTCAACGTCTACCTGATCGACGCTATCGACCTGGCCGCTAAGGTCGGCATGGGCAAGCGCACCAACACGGTGCTCCAGTCCGCCTTCTTTGCGCTGGCCAAGGTCCTGCCCGCCGAGGACGCCCTGCAGTACATGAAGGACGCGGCTACCAAGTCCTACATGAAGAAGGGCCAGGCTATCGTCGACGCCAACCACAAGGCCATCGATGCCGGCGCTACCGCCTTCCGTAAGTTCGAGGTTCCGGCCGACTGGGCTACCGCCGAGGATGCCGCTCCCGTCGAGCTCTCCGAGGAGACCAAGTCCGCTATCGCCCAGCAGGTCAAGAACCTGCTCGAGCCCATCGATCGCATGGACGGCGACAGCCTGCCTGTTTCCGCCTTCGTCGGTTGCGCCGACGGCCAGTTTGAGCTGGGCGCCTCCGCATACGAGAAGCGCGGCGTCGCCGTGGTCGTTCCCCACTGGGACGAGACCAAGTGCATCCAGTGCAACCAGTGCGCCTACGTGTGCCCGCATGCCACCATCCGTCCGTTCGCGATGACCGAGGACGAGGCTGCCGCCGCGCCCGAGGCTACCCGCACGCTCGACGCCATGGGCCCCAAGGCCAAGGGCATGAAGTTCACCATGGCTGTGTCCCCGCTCGACTGCATGGGTTGCACCAACTGCGTCAAGGTTTGCCCCAAGGGCGCCCTCGAGATGGTTCCCACCGAGCAGGAGATGGACCAGCAGCCCGTTTGGGACTACATGGTCGAGAACGTCTCCGAGAAGAAGGAGCTCATCGCGGCCAACGTCAAGGGCAGCCAGTTTAAGCAGCCCTACCTGGAGTTCTCCGGCTCCTGCGCCGGCTGTGCCGAGACCGCCTATGCACGTCTGGTGACCCAGGTCGCCGGCGACCGCATGTTCATCTCCAACGCCACCGGCTGCTCCTCCATTTGGGGCAACCCCGCTGCCACCGCTCCTTACTGCAAGGACAAGGACGGTCACGGCCCGGCGTGGAACAACTCCCTGTTCGAGGACAATGCCGAGCACGGTCTGGGCATGGCTGTTGGCTATGAGGCCGTTCAGCACAAGCTGATCGCCGCTACCCAGGACATCATCGCTGCCGATGGTCCGTCCGATGAGCTCAAGGCTGCCGGTCAGGCTTGGATCGACTCCGTCAACGACGCCGAGGCCTCCAAGACCGCTGCCGCTGCCTACGTTGCCGAGCTCGAGAAGTGCGGCTGTGACGCTTCCAAGGCGATCCTCGCCGACAAGGCTTACCTCACCAAGAAGTCCTTCTGGATCTTCGGCGGCGACGGTTGGGCCTACGACATTGGCTTCGGTGGCCTGGACCACGTCCTGGCTTCCGGCCACAATGTCAACGTCTTCGTCTTCGACACCGAGGTTTACTCCAACACCGGTGGTCAGGCCTCCAAGGCCTCGAACCTGGGCCAGGTCGCTCAGTTCGCCGCTGCCGGTAAGGTGACCAAGAAGAAGTCCCTGGCCGAGATTGCCATGAGCTACGGCTACGTCTACGTGGCGCAGGTCGCCATGGGTGCCAACCCGGCTCAGACCCTCAAGGCCATCCACGAGGCCGAGGCCTACGACGGCCCGTCCCTCATCATCGGCTACAGCCCCTGCGAGATGCACTCCATCAAGAAGGGCGGCATGCAGAACTGCCAGGCCGAGATGAAGAAGGCTGTCGAGTGCGGTTACTGGAACCTCTTCCGCTTCAACCCCGAGGCTGCTGCCGGCAAGAAGTTCTCGCTCGATTCCAAGGAGCCCGCGGGCGGTTATCAGGAGTTCCTGATGAACGAGGCCCGTTACGCTTCGCTGACGCGTTCCTTCCCCGAGCGCGCCGAGGAGCTCTTCAAGGAGAACGAGCAGGCCGCCATGGACCGCTATCAGCACCTGCTGAAGCTCAAGACGGTGTACAACGAGGCCTAGGTCTCCCACCGCAGGATCTGAGGGCTAACCTTCGCGGACGTCCTCGGACATGAAAGAACCCCCGCTGCGCACTACGTGCGGCGGGGGTTCTTTCGTTCTGCGGAGTGTCCGCGAAGGTTAGCCCTCAGATCCTGCTACGACTACGTCCTCGGATTGTGTGGGCGGATGAAGGACGTAGTTGGCCGGGTATTCCGTCCCCTTCGCTGTTTCGCGGCTTTGCCGCGAAACCTCGCGCCACTTTGGGGATGGATGGGGGACTTGGCTGTTGCCGCCTTTTCGGAGCCCTTCTTTATTCCTTATGCTGGATGAAAAGCCCCTTGTTTTTGCAGGGGTGCATACTCGACTTATAAGTGCATAGAATCTCGTATAGCGCGAGTAAGATATCGCGCTGTCCGTTTTGTGTTTAGCAGAGATGTAGTTTGCATAATCCGACATAATCCTTGCTGCATTTAAATAAAGTTGCACGTAAATGGCGTAGATATGTCTGAGCTGGTGTTCTGTACGCTGAGCGGACAAAAACGACCGTTCACCGTTCCGCTATTTTCAAAATGAATAAAATGAGCGATAAAGAGAATATAAACCTTAATAAACTCGCGTATCGCACGGACGCGGGTTATTAATGGGTTGTAGGCCTTTTACAGAAAGGATTCCAGCAATGTCTAAGCCTCTTGGCAAGCCCGATCGTATTGTCGTCGCCCTTGGCGGCAACGCCCTCGGCAACAACCCCGTCGAGCAGATCGAGGCCGTGAGCAACACCGCCCACGCTCTCCTCGGTCTCATCGAGCAGGGCAACGAGATCATCATCACCCACGGCAACGGCCCGCAGGTCGGCATGATCCAGAACGCCTTCGCCGCTGCCCACGACGCCATCGGTACCCCCGAGATGCCGCTGCCCGAGTGCGGCGCCATGTCCCAGGGCTACATTGGTTATCACCTGCAGCAGGGCATCGGCCGCGAGATGCACAAGCGCTATAAGCGTTGGCACGCCGCCACCGTCGTCACCCAGATCGAGTGCGATCCGGATGATCCCGCGTTCAAGAACCCGACCAAGCCGATCGGCCCCTTCTACACCGAGGAGCAGGCCAAGGAGTTCATGGCCGAGGATCCCTCCAAGGTCTTCGTCGAGGATTCCGGCCGCGGCTGGCGTCGCGTCGTCGCTTCCCCCGATCCCAAGAAGATCGTCGAGGCTGACTCCATCCTCAACCTGCTCGACAACGAGTTCATCGTCATCGCCTGCGGTGGCGGCGGCATCCCCGTCGTCCGCGACTACGAGAACAAGGGCTGCTACAAGGGCGTTCCCGCCGTCATCGACAAGGACCTGGGCGGCGAGCTGCTGGCCGAGGACTGCGACGCCGACGTTCTGTTCCTGCTGACCGCCGTTGAGCATGTCGCCATCAACTTTGGCAAGCCCAACCAGGAGGAGCTCGAGGACCTCACCGCCGACGAGGCCGAGCGCCTGGCCGACGAGGGCCAGTTCGGCAAGGGCTCCATGGAGCCCAAGGTCCGCGCTGCCATCAAGTTCGCCCGTTCCCGCAAGGGCCGCACCTGCATCATCGGCGCTCTGGACAAGGCCGCCGAGACCATGGCCGGCCTCTCCGGTACCCGCATTCACGAGTAGTCTCTACTCTGTTGCCTCTCTCGTGGGCGCTAGGCAAAGCGCCCACAAACTAGCCTCTCTTCATGAGCCCCGCAGTCCGCTCCGACTGCGGGGCTTTTGCTATTCACCTAGTCATTGGGGACGTTCTTAAATGACTAGTCAAACAAGAACGTCCCCAATGACCACTCATTTAAGTCTGTCCCCAATGACTAGTAGTAGGCCCACATGGCTTCGACTTCGTTGAGGACCTCTACGACGCCCCAGCGGCGGGCGCTGCGGCTGGCCGAGTTGGGGTCGTAGACGCCAATCTGGTTGGCGTCGTCGATGTCGTAGAGCACGATGTAGTGGCCTACGTTGGTAAATGTACCGGGGCGCACTGCGGCGATGACGGGCGCACCCGAGCGAAGTGCTTGGGTAATCGATTCGCGATCGTTATAGAGCTGTGTTCCGTTGAGCCCCAGCTGCCACGCACCGCCTGTCATAAACGACCACTCGGTGGCACCAGTGGGGGCGTAGTTGCCGGCTTCGGCCAGCGCGCATATATCGACCGGCGTCTTATCGGTATGGCCGGTCTTAAAGATATAGACCATGGTGAGGCAGGTAGGACCGCAAGCGTTTTCGCGAATAGTGCCACCGGCATAGGGCAGCTCCGACCATGCGGGGTCAATTTGGTAGATGTGGGGCATGGTGCCGGCCTGCCATTGCGAGCGTGGGGTCGAGAACGCAAAGGAGTAACCGGGTGCGACGGGAGCTTTAAGCAGCTTGTCCTCGGCAGTGGGCTCAAGACCGGCTGATCCGTGGGAGATACAGGATCCCAAAAACACAAAGACGAGGCAGGCGGCGATGGAGCAAAGCGCAAGGCGTAGGCGGCGGGCCGGAAGCGCGTGGCTTGTGGTGTGCGACGCGGGGTGAGGGGCGGAATTGCCGCGATCGCGTTGAGGTCGCGAAAAGGAGCGCTTGACGTAGTAGTCGGTCTTACGGCGATCGTAGCGGCGTGGCTGCGATGTGTCGGTCTGACGTTGGCGTGTGCTCGTACTGACGCGGTCTGACTGCTGCACGGTACGGCTTTGCTGCCGCGAAGAAGCCCCGGGCTGCTCTTGGGGGCGCTGCGGGTTGTCGTTGTCGGAGGTGCTTCTGGGCGTTGGCGTGGTGCGGCCGGCAAGGCGCACGCTTTGTGGCCGTTGGTCGCCGTCATTGTATCCGTATGCCATTCGAATCACCTTGCCTCATGTGTAACTTGTCTATCCTACATAAAAAGATGCACGACACATGGGCATGTGCGCCAAAAGCCTGACAAATGGTATGAACGTTGCCGCGCCGCGCGCCAAGCGCCACGGCAACAGGTATTCAAAAGCAGACAAGATGAAAGCGTCCAAGACGAATGACGTCTCCCGCCGTTCGTCCCAAAAACGGTGCCGCTCGTTTTGCAGTTCTGCCTTCGGTCGAGCTGCGAGCGGCGCTGCTGCGCCAAGGCCGTATCTTAAAGCCATGGAATAAAAGCGCGCGGCAAAACGGACCGCGCAAGGGGTGACGCCAAGGGCGTCAAAAAGGAAAGGAGGGGAACAATGGCGGACAAGAACGCAGAAGTTGCAGTCGGGGATAACGGCGGCATGAAGAAAACGCTTTCGCTCTGGAACTTCTTCACCATCGGTTTCGGTGCCATCATCGGTACCGGTTGGGTTCTGCAGGTCGGCGACTGGATGGTCGTGGGCGGCGGTCCCGTTCCCGCTATGATCGCATTCCTCTTGGGTGCAATCTTCCTCGTGCCCGTCGGAGCTGTTTTCGGTGAGCTCACGGCTGCTATCCCCATCTCGGGCGGCATCGTCGAGTATGTCGATCGTAGCTTTGGCCGTACGCTGAGCTACATCACCGGATGGCTTTTGGCCCTGGGCAACGGCATCCTGTGCCCGTGGGAGGCCATCGCCATTTCGACCCTCGTGTCCGAGATGTTCGGTAGCCTGCCCGGTCTTGAGTGGCTGCGCGCCGTCAAGCTCTACACCATCCTGGGCGCCGACGTTTACCTGTTCCCGACGCTGATCGCGCTCGGCTTTGCAGTCTACGTCATCTTCCTCAATTTCCGCGGTGCCAGCTCGGCCGCCAAGCTCCAGGCCTTCCTGACCAAGGCCCTGCTCTGCGGCATGCTGCTCGCCATGGGCGTCTCGCTGTTCACCGGCTCGCCGGACAACGCCATGCCTGTGTTCTCCCAGGTCGCCGGCGCTGGCGGCGGCAAGGCCGCCACCGAGGGCACCAGCCTGTTCGCCGGTATCGTGTCGGTCCTGGTTCTGACCCCGTTCTTCTACGCCGGTTTCGACACCATTCCCCAGCAGGCTGAGGAAGCGGCCGAGGGCCTCAACTGGAACAAGTTCGGCAAGATCATCTCCCTGGCTCTGCTGGCCGCCGGCGGCTTCTACATGGTCTGTATCTACTCGTTCGGCACCATCCTCGACTGGCATGAGTTCGTTAAGAGCCCGGTTCCCGCGCTCGCCTGCCTCAAGGGCATCAACATGCTTCTGTACCTGGCCATGCTCGTCATCGCCACGCTTGGACCCATGGGCCCGATGAACTCCTTCTACGGCGCCACGAGCCGCATCATGCTCGCCATGGGCCGCAAGGGCCAGCTGCCCGAGCAGTTCGCCGAGGTCGACCCCAAGTCCGGCGCTCCCAAGCTTGCCTGCGTCGTCTTGGGCGTCATCACCGTCGTCGGACCGTTTTTGGGCAAGAACATGCTCATCCCTCTGACCAACGTGTCGGCTCTCGCCTTCATCTTCTCCTGCGGCATGGTCGCCCTCGCATGCCTGCGTATGCGCTTCACCGAGCCCGACCTGCCTCGTCCCTACGAGGTGCCCGGCGGCAAGTTTGGCATCGGCCTCGCCATCGGTGCCTGTGCCATCATCATCGGCCTGCTTGTGATTCCGTTCTCTCCCGCCTCCCTCAACATGGTGGAGTGGAGCATCGTAATCGGCTGGCTGGTCGTCGGCCTGGCTCTCATGGCCTTCACCAATTCCCGCAAAAAGTAACGCCGAGCCGGGGCGGATCAGGTGCGCGGGCCCCTCTCTTCCGCGCACCGAACCCGGCGCCACTTGGGTAGCTTTGTGAGGCCTTAACCCAACACGGCCTCGCCCACTATATGGATCCATAAGGAGGAACCATGTCCACTAAGTATGCAATCGTTGGCGGCAAGCTCATCGACGGTACCGGTGCCGAGCCGGTCGAGAACTCCCTCGTTCTCGTCGACGACAACGGCAAGATCGAGTACGCCGGTGCTATGCAGGACCTTCCCGAGGGCGTTGAGGTTATCGACGCCGCCGGCAAGACTGTCCTTCCCGGCCTGATCGACACCCACCTGCACTTCTCGGGCAACTTGACTGACGATGACACCGACTGGGTCATGCAGCCGCTCCTCGAGAAGCAGGCCGTCGCCGTCAAGCAGGCCTATGACTGCCTCACCCACGGCCTCACCACCGTCTGCGAGATCGGCCGCTTTGGTATCCAGATCCGTGACTGCATCGACAAGGGCGTCTTCAAGGGCCCGCGCGTTCTGGCCACCGGCCTTGGCTTCTGCCGCGTTGCCGGCCACGGCGACTCCCACCACTGCAGCCAGGAGCTCAACAAGGAATCGCACCCCTGGGGCGATCAGGTCGACGGTCCTTGGGATCTGCGCAAGGCCGTCCGTCGTCGCCTGCGCGAGAACCCCGATGCCATCAAGATCTGGGCTACCGGTGGCGGCATCTGGCGCTGGGACTCCGGCCGCGACCAGCACTACTGCTCCGAGGAGATTCAGGCCGTGGTCGAAGAGGCCAAGATGGTCGGCATCCCCGTGTGGAGCCACTGCTACAACAACCACGCCGCTGCCTACGATTCCGTTCGCTTTGGCTGCGAGCAGCTGATTCACGGCTTCGATATCGATGAGCGCACCATGGACCTCATGGCCGAGCAGGGCACCTTCTTCACCCCGACGATCGCCTTCCTGCCCACCTGGTACGCCACCTATCCGCCCGTCTACGTCCCCGAGCTGCACGACAAGTACGAGGGCACCTTGGTCGAGAAGGAGCTGCAGCGCAACTACGACTGCCTGCGCGAGGCCAAGAAGCGCGGCGTCGTCATGACGATCGGCTCCGACTCCTTCTCCTTCGTCACCCCGTACGGCACCTGCTCCATCGAGGAGATGTACGAGTTCGTCGACAAGATCGGCTTCACCCCGGTCGAGACCATCACCTGTGCCACCCTCAACGGTGCCAAGATGTGCCACATCGAGGACGAGACCGGTTCCATCGAGGCCGGCAAGTGCGCCGACCTGCTGGTCGTCAACGGTGACGTCGCCGCCGACATCTACGTGCTCAACACCGACAACATGGACGTCATCATGAAGGACGGCTGGATTGTCGAGGGCGGCACCTTCGGCGAGGCAAACAAGTACAGCGCCTAAGCTACCGTTCATCGATGGCTTGATGTAAAACACAGTATTTGATTGCATAATGCAATGGAGAGGGTCGCTTGCGGCCCTCTTTATTGCTATGGGGTGCGTCAGTAAGAAGGAGATGACGGTGGATCTCAATAGGCTGATTCTGGGCAAGAGCTACAACTCTACCAAGGTCTTTCGTACCGCTCAGCATGTGGTTCAAGCCATCTTGCTCGGTATCGTCGTTCCGCTGCTTATCCTGCTGCTCATCTGGGATCTAACCGATAATCCCAATCCCGTTCCGGCCGTTGTCGTCATTGCCGGCTTGGTCATGCTGTGCTTCTTCTTCTCGTACGTCTTTGTCGTTCCCGACGACCTCACATCGAGCGCTACCGACCGCACGCTCGCCATCGCGTCGAAAATATTCGCCTACACGTCGCGCGGCCTTACGCCCGAAGCTGCCCTGGGCGCCTCTAAGATCATCCTGTCCGAAACTATCGCCTCTGCCATCTGCTTTACCGACGGCAAGCAGGTGTTGGCAAGCTGGGGCGAGGACTCGGCAAAATGCCCCGCGGGCACCCCGGTGGTGCTGCGGACTACGCTCAACGTGATCAACAGCGGTGAGCAAAGCGTGTTCTCGCGCGATGCCTCGACCGAGACGGGTGGCTACTTTCCGCGCCTGCGCGCCGGTATTGTCGCACCGCTTACCGTGCGCGGGCATTGCGTGGGCACGCTCGAGCTGTATTATCCCCGTCTGAGCAGCATCGATATGCGCCAGACGGCGCTTGCCTCGGGCTTTGCCGACCTCATTTCCACGCAGCTTGCGAGCTTTGAGCTCGAGCGCCAGGACGAGCTTACGGCCCGCGTGGAGCTGCGCGCCTTGCAATCGCAGGTCGATCCTCATTTTCTATTCAATACCATTAGCACGATCGTGTCGCTCGTTCGAACCGAGCCCGACAAGGCGCGATCGCTGCTGATCGACTTTTCCAATTACTACCGTCAGACGCTCTCTGATTCCGATACCCTCACAACGCTCGAGCACGAGGTGGAACAGGGCACTCGCTATATCAACCTTATGCAGGCTCGTTATGGCGACGGCCGTCTGCGCGTCTCGGTCGATATCGACTTTGAGGTGCGCGATTGCATGGTGCCGCCGTTTATCTTGCAGCCGTTGCTCGAAAACTGCATCAAGCACGCGCAGCGCGAGACCGAGCCGCTTTCTATTCATGTTAGGGCTTTCGAGACCGATGACGGTTTGGAGATCATCGTCGAGGACGACGGCATCGGTATGAGCGAAGAAGTCTGTGCGCATCTGTTTGAGCAGCATCGCCGAGAGGAGCCCGAGAGCATTACCGCCGACGGCTCCGTCAAGCGAGGTTGCGGCCTGGCGCTCTTCAACGTGCTTCAGCGCATCCATTTCTTTTACGGAGAAGATTCCGGCATGCGCGTGAAGTCCCAGGAGGGCGTGGGAACGCAGGTCATCGTCGAGCTGAACGGCGAGCCGCATGAGCCGGCGCCGTTGACGGCGTAGCACGCGGTTGGATTGAGAGAAAAAGAGGGGAAGCACATATGTCCGAAGGCTGGAACATCTTGGTGGTTGATGACGAGCCTCCAATTAGGGCTGAGCTACGCTATCTGTTGGAAAAGGATATGCGTGTGGGTCAGATTGCCGAGGCGGGCAATGTCACCGAGGCCGTGGAGTCGATTCTCTCGAACAAGCCCGACGTGTTGTTTTTGGACATCACGATGCCCGGCCGCTCGGGAATTGAGCTTGCCGAGACGCTGCAGAACCTAAAGACGCCGCCGGTGGTTGTGTTTGTGACGGCGTTTGCCGAGTTTGCCGCCGATGCGTATAACCTCGATGCGGTCGACTATGTCGTCAAGCCGGTCGAGGACGCACGCCTGTCAAAGGCACTCGACAAGATCGAGGCAGCCTTGGGTGCCCGTCGAGTTATCCACGCTCCGCGCCAGCCTTTGCGTCTGACGGTGGACCGCGGGGGCAAAAAGGTGTTCATTCCCGCCGCAGACGTCTGCTACTTTGAGGCGCGCGCCGATTTTTGCAACGCCATCTGCGCCGAGGGAACGTACCTGATCAATGAGTCGATCTCTTCGCTCGAGCGTCGCTTGGTCTCCGAGGGCTTTATTCGCGTTCATCGCAGCTATCTGGTCAATTTGGAAGACGTGCACAATGTCGAGATCGGTTCCACGGGTCTTATGGAGCTCAGACTCGATCGCGTAACCTCGACGGTGCCCGTGTCCCGCCGTCGCGCTGCCGAGGTTAAAGCACACTTGGGGCTTGCGTAGACGGTCTGCGTGCCGTCGTTTACCATCGCAGGTTTGGCATGGGCGCGCGGTGGGCATAATGGGTGGCATCGAATGAAATCGAAAGGATCATTATGCCCGCGCTTATCACCCATCATCTGTTTGGCGAGGAAAGCATCGACCGTCTTCCACAGGGCGTCATCACGTCCGATGAAGAGCGCATTGCCTTTATCTTGGGCAACCAAGGCCCCGACCCGTTTTTCTTTCACATTCTGACACCGCGTGTTTCCGACTGCACGCTGCTGGCGCAGGTCATGCATCGGTCGCGCATGTCTCGTCAGTTTGCGTGCCTGCGCGACGGCGTGTCGCATCTGCTGCCGCGCGACGCCAGCTTGGGTCGTGCCTTTGCGCTGGGCCTGCTGTCTCATTACGTGCTCGACCGCAACGCTCATCCCTTTGTCTATGAGCAGCAGTTTGGCATTGTCGAGTCCGATTCAGAGCTTGAGGATTCGAGCAGTCAGGTCCATGCCGTGATCGAGAGCGACCTGGATGTGCTGATGCTGCAGCTTAAACGCGATGGCGCTACGGTTGACGATTACCCGCCGGCGGGCGAGATCGTCACCACTGATCGCATCAATCGCGTGGCCGGCGTGCTGATGAGCTATGTTGCCGGACGCGTGTACGGCATTGACATTCCGGCGGGGGAGTACGGTGCTGCCGTTGCCAATATGCAGCGACTTTACCGCGCGATTGAGCCGGCCGGCTCCGCAAAGACGCGCGCGATCTCGCTGGTTGAGGGCTTGGTGCACGATTACTCGCTGCTCGACGGCCTTGCTCATCGCGTGACGACGGAGTTGCCCGAGCGCACCGGTAACCTGGGCCATCTGACATGGAAGAATCCCTTTACCGACGAGGCCTCGAACGAGAGTTTCCCCGAGGTCTTTGATCGCGCGCTGGGCGATTACGAGTGCACGGTCGCACGTTTTATCGAGACCGGTGACATGGATGCCGTGACCAGTCACGTCAACTACAGCGGTCGCGTGCTCAATGCCGATGAGGAGTTCGACCGCGAGGAATAGGGCCCGTGCGTGCCCCTTTGCCGAATCCTTACCGGCGGTTCTGGACAATTGGGGTACGATGAACTAACTGCATATCGGGCGAATACGAAGGGTCCCTGTCCATGAAATACACCAAGCTCGAGCGTAACTGGGTTATGTATGATGTGGGCAATTCGGCCCTCGTGCTGCTCAATACCTCGGTGGTGCCCATTTACTTTAACGCCATCAATACCGGCGCTTCCTCGGCCGACCTGGTGGTCGCCTGGGGCAATGCACAGACGATCGCCTCGCTGGTCATCGCCATGCTCATGCCCATTCTGGGCGCACTTGCCGACTACGCTGGCAACAAAATCAAGTTCTTCTTGGGCTTTTTCCTCACGGGCCTGGTTCTTTGCCTGGCGCAGGCTATCCCAATGTCCGCCATGGCATTTTTGACCGTGTACGTGCTGTGCACCATCGGCCTTAACTCTTCTATGACGTTCTACGACGCCATGCTGCCCGACGTTACCACCGACGAGCGCATGGACGCCGTGTCCAGCTCGGGTTATGCCTGGGGCTACATCGGTTCCACCGTGCCGTTCGTCATCTGCCTGGCGCTCATCATGGGTGGCCCCGCTCTTGGCGTCCCCACCATGCTGGCAACGCGTCTGTCTTTTATCATCACTGGTGCCTGGTGGCTCATCTTTACCCTGCCGCTCATTCACACCTATAAGCAAAAGTATGGTCGCGAGCGCGGTCCCGAGGACACCATCGGCCACATCGTTGGCGGTGTGTTCTCCGAGGTCGGACACACCATGCGCGAGATCGCCCACAACAAGACCGTGCTGGTCTACATGATTGCGTTCTTCTTCTATATCGATGGCGTCCACACGGTCATTTCCATGGCTACCAGCTACGGCTCGGCTTTGGGCATCGATTCGACCCAGCTGGTACTGGCGCTGCTCGTTACGCAGTTCGTGGCCTTTCCGTCCGCCATCATCTACGGCAAGCTCGCCGGACGCGTGGGCACGCTCAACATGATCCTGGTGGCGGTCGCCGCCTACATGGGCATTGTGCTGTTCGCCGCGTTCTTCCTAAAGACCGCCTTTGAGTTCTGGGTGCTTGCCATTATGGTCGGCCTGTTCCAGGGCGGCGTGCAGGCGCTCAGCCGTAGCTACTTTGGTCGCATTATCCCCAAGGAAAAGTCCAACGAGTACTACGGCTTCTTTGACATCTTTGGTCGTTATGCAAGCGTTATGGGCACCTTCCTAGTGTCGGTCGTTACCTCGCTGACCGGCAACCCGTCGCTGGGCGTCCTTTCTATTGGCGTGCTGCTGATCGTTGGCTTTATGCTGCTGGTTCGCCTGTCCCGCATGACTCGGGCAGCAGAGCATGCTGCATAGGAGCGAGCGGCTATTGTGCCTGTCCACGGTACTCTTTTGGGGTTATCCGCAATAAACATTGCGACTTGCGAGCAATGATTTGCCCAAGTGGGTATGATGGAATCAGCTAGGTCGCGGGGCGTCGCCTGTGTTTGGCGGCGTCCCGTTTTTGTGTTGCAGGGAGGGTAAGGCATGAACGCCACAGTCGTGATTCCAACGTATTGGGCGGGCGATGACGCTTGCGCAAACGCCCCTGGCACCTATGACCATTCGACGCGACTCAACGCCGACAATCCCGAACTCGACCGCTGCCTGGCCTCGCTTGAGCAGGTACGTGACATCCCGCGCATCATCCTTTTGGTGGTCTGTCCCGTTTCTGCCACAGCCGATGTGTCGCTGCGCGTGCACGAGATTGTCGACGCGCATCCCACGCTCAAGGTCACCGTTGTCACCAACACCCAGGCCTCGCGCATCGCAGACCGGGTTGCTCAGATCGCGCCCAAGGGTTCGGGCGAGTGCGTGAGCCTGCGAGGCTACGGTGCCATCCGCAACATGGGGCTAGCCTGTGCCGCTGTGCTGGGGCATGACGCGGTTATCTTTTTGGATGACGATGAGACTGTCATCGACGCCGACTTTATGAAGCGCGCGACCTATGCGTTGGGGCAGCAGACGCGTCAGGGCTTGCCGATCTTGGTCAAGAGCGGCTATTTCTACGATCGCGACGGCTCGCCGCTGGCTCCCACGGACAAGGCGGGCATCTGCCATCGTTGGTGGACCAAGCGCATCGAGTTCAACCGTTGGATGAAAAAGGCGCTCTCGGGCACCCGCATCTCGCGCTCCAACTACGTGTGCGGCGGCCTGATGGCCCTGCACGCCCGCGCCTTTACGCGTGTGGCCTTTGACCCGTTTATCACCCGCGGCGAGGACTTGGATTACCTCTTTAACATGCGCATGTTTGGCTACGACGTGTGGTTCGATAACGAGTGGACCGTGCGCCATCTGCCTCCGGAGTCCGAAAAGCGCTCACCGCGCTTTATGCAGGATGTATACCGTTGGTACTACGAACGGGCCAAGTTGACATTCGCCGCGCATCAAAAGGAGCTCATTCCCGTTACGGCGGCATCACTCATGCCCTACCCGGGCCCGTGGATTTCGCGCGAGCTCGACGACCGCGTGCGCAAGACCGCTATGGTCCGCAGCGTGTTTACCCGCGAGCATGAGGGCTACCTGCGCATCTGGCGCCACGGTATTGACGAGGCCAAGACCTACGCGCGCCAAAACGCCGCAAGCTACCTGCGTTTCCAGAGCTTCTGGCCCAAGATTATGGACGGGCTTTGGCATGACGCCCAGCTGATCGACATTCTGGAGGGGAAGTAATGGCCGACCGCCGTGACGGGCGCGACAGCTCAATTTCGTTCTTCCGCATCGTTGCCGTGTTCTGCGCCATCTGCGTGATGGCCTACTTCATCTTTGCACTGGCGACCGGAATCGAACCCATTGCGACGGTTGTCGCCTGTGCCCTGCTCTGCATCTTTCTGTGTATCTTTATCTTTTTGACGCTTAATCCCGATTCGGTGCGCTCCCAGTACACCGAGGAGACGCTCTCGGTGGCCTCGGCCATGCTCGAGGACATTAAGGGCGGTCTGACGCAGGAGTCGGCGCGTTTGGTGTGCCGGCGCATTTTGCCCGAGACGCGCGCCATGACGGTGGCCATCACCGACGAGGGCAACGTGCTTGCCTGCGCGGGAGAGTTTGAGGAAAAACTACTGCCAGATTCTCCCATCCACACGCTTGCCACACGCTACGTTATCGAACATGGCATCGTGCAGTCGTTCAACCGTATGGTGGATGTCGTGGGCTCGGACGGCTCGCACAACCAAGTTCCCGCCGGCATTATCGCTCCCATCAAGGTGGGCGATCGTACCGTCGGCACGCTCAAGTTCTACTACAAGACCCCGCGCGCCGTCGACCGTACCCAGTACGCGCTTGCCTCGGGCTTTGCCGAGATCTTGTCCACGCAGCTCGCCATCCACGAGCTCGAGGTGCAAAAGGAACTCACAGCGCGCGCCGAGGTGCGTGCGCTGCAGGCGCAGATTAACCCGCACTTCCTGTTCAACACGCTGAACACCATTGCATCGTTTACGCGCACCGATCCGCTGCGGGCCCGCGAACTGCTTCGTGAGTTCTCATCGTTCTATCGTGCCACGCTCGACAACTCGGGATCGCTTATTCCGGTCTCGCGCGAGGTTGCACAGACCAAGCGCTACCTTACCTTTGAGAAGGCCCGCTTTGGCGAGGACCGCGTGCTTGCGACGTTCGATGTGTCCGAGGACGTGGAAGATACGCTGGTGCCGGCGTTCGTGATCCAGCCGATTGTCGAGAACGCCGTACGTCATGGTATGGGCGATGACGACGCCCTGAGGATCGACGTGACCGTTCACCAAGACGGCGAGGATGCAATCTTGATTGCCGTGGCCGATAATGGCGTGGGCATGGATGAGGGTACCGCCGCCAGACTGTTTGACGAGCGCTCTGCCCGTCCCGACGCCAGCTCTCCCCAGGGTGGCGGCGCCGGTGTGGCCATGCACAATATTTCGGAGCGCATCCATCGCTTTTATGGGCCACACTCCTATACGCGTGTCGAATCGGCGCCGGGCAAGGGCACCAAAGCGCTTCTTCATCTTGATTTGTCAGAGAGCATCTTTGACATTCAAGAGTAAAATAAAAGGCTACGGGCTCAACGTCATGCGACGGATGCCCGGCGTAGTTAGTTGACGAAAGGTTTTATCCCTATGCTGCGTGCGATGATTGTGGATGATGAGGCGCCGGCTCGCTCGGAGCTTCGCTTCCTGCTCGAGCAAACGGGCAAGATCGGCACGATCACGGAGGCGTCGAGCGTCCGCTCCGCCATCGAGATGCTTATGGAAAGTCGCGTGGATGTCGTGTTTCTCGATATCTCGATGCCCGGTGCCTCGGGCCTGCAACTTGCCGAGGCGCTGCATAAGCTCAAAAATCCGCCGGCGATCGTGTTTGTGACTGCGTATAGCGACCATGCGGTCGAGGCATTCGACGTGGATGCCGTCGATTATCTGATGAAGCCTGTCGAGGAAGCTCGCTTGGATCGCGCGATCGAGAAGGTTATGCAGCGCGCCAAGCCGGTCACGGATAGCAAGGTGACCATCGAGCGTATCCCGGTGGAAAAGGGCGGCCGCAAGGTGCTCATTCCCGTGGACGACATTCGCTTTATCATGGCCAAGGACGATTACTCCTGCATCTATACCGTCGATGATCGCTTTTTGTCGACGACCTCGCTGGCGCAGTTTGAGGCCAAGCTCTGCGACTTTGGCTTCTTCCGTGTTCACCGCCGCTATATCGTCAACCTGGCGTGCGTCACGGACGTTGAGACGGTGCCCTCGGGCGCCATCCAGCTGGGCATTACGGGCGTCGACGAACGCGTGCCGGTTTCGCGCCGCCGCGTCGTGCCGCTCAAGAAGGCCCTGAGTCTCTAGCACGCTGGCTCCGCAGCCCTGTAGACCCATCGTCTGCGGAGCCGTGGGGCCTTTTTTGTATGTATCTGCCGAATCGTTTTTTTTGCGGAAGGGATCCCATGAACAGTGCAAGCGCCAAGCGCATCGACATCATCTCGGACACCCACGGCTATTTATCGCCTGCGCTCTTGGATGAGCTTGAGGGCGCAGACCTGATCATCCATGCCGGCGACCTCACGTCAGAGATAGACTACGAGCACCTATGCACCATCGCCCCCGTGCGGGCCGTACTGGGCAACAACGATTACTACCGCGACTACGGCCCCGATGTAGACCGTCTTGCACTCTTTACCTACGAAGGCCTCAAATTCGCCGTAGCCCACTACCGCGAAGACCTTCCGGTGGGATCCGTAGACGTAGCCATCAACGGCCACACCCACGTAACCAAAGAAGCCCAAGTGGGCCGTTGCTTAGTCCTCAACCCGGGCAGCGCCAGCTACCCCAGAGGCACCCGAGGCCCCACCATGGCCAGAATGCTAGTAAAAGACGGCAAGATCCTAAGCGCTAAATTTATTGACTTGGACTAACCGCAACAAAAACGGGGGATGCAGATGCGTCCCCCGTTTCCATTTGAGCCAAAGGCAGAGCTTCGGCAAGATCCTTAGACAAACCCCGCCGCGGAGAACGGGGCCGCCGAGCCGCGAAGCGGCGAGCAACAACAGCGGCTCGAACAATGTGACGGCAGGGAGGGTCTCCGGGGCTGAGGGCGGGGGTTAAGTTTGTCGCGAGTTCCGCACGCAAAGGAAAGCACTTAATGTGCTTTCCGTCTTGCGCAGGACTGTAGAGCAGTAAACTTAACCCCCGCCCTCAGCCCCGGAGACCCTCCCGGAGGGACCGAAAAATTTTTTCAAAAAAGTTGTTGCGCGCCGGACAGACTTCTGTGTATACTAATTCCCGCAGCGCACGCGAGCGGAAACAAACGCGAACGTCTGCCTGGGGAGTTAGCTCAGTTTGGTTAGAGCGCCGGCCTGTCACGTCGGAGGTCGCGGGTTCGAGCCCCGTACTTCCCGCCAACGCAATTAAAGCCACGTCTTCGGACGTGGCTTTTTGCGTTTGATGCACTTTGTTTTGATAGAACGATCGCCCTGGTGCATCTTCGCCCAGAATCCCCGCGCCTTCGGGAACGCAAGTAAAATCTAATAAGTATATCTGTCTGAACAACAGCTTTGTTGCGCAACGCCTGTTCTACGAGACAGGGGGTTAGGTTATACTAAATTGCACTGTGCGCCGCATTTGATGCATTTCGCTCCAAGCGCGGCACTCAGTGGATATCCGATTTACCATTTGGATGTCCTGGCGGTCATTTAGCGTCTCGACACAAGCTCGGCCCCGGAGCTCGTTCGAGCTGTTCGTATTCCTTGAAAGGGGAAAAATGGACATATCGAGGAAGACTGATTACGCCCTTCGTATGCTGGCGATGCTTGCTGAGGATCCGGAGTGTTTGCTTTCTGTTCGCACCGCTGCCGAAGAGGTCAATGTTCCGTATTCGTTTGCCCGCTCGATTCAGCACGGTTTGGTCCAGGCCGGTATTGTGGAGAGCCTGCGTGGCGCCCACGGTGGCATGCGTCTCAAGGTCAGTCCGGACGACGTCACTATCCGCCAGGTCGTCGAGGCCGTTCAGGGTCCTATGGTTATGAATGATTGCACCGCACCCGATGGCGACTGTGCACGCATGGGTATGTGCTGCTATCATCCCCTGTGGGCCGGAGCTCAAGCGTTGATGCGCGACTACCTCGATTCCGTTTCGCTGGGCGATATCGTTGCTCACCGCCAGTTCCCGGCCGTCGACCCCAAGTTTGCCGACCGCGATGCGTTTCCCGAGTACGCCGCCTGTGCGTGTGTTTGCCAGGAGAAATAACGCCGCATAAGGAGCATAGATATGATTCAGGACCCCTTTCGTTCGATGATTCGATCGGAAGGGGTCCTGCGCTATCGCGACCTTCCGTGGCGACGTACGCGTGACCCTTACATTATTTGGCTCTCCGAGGTCATGCTGCAGCAGACGCAGGTGCCGCGCGTGGAGACACGCATGCCGGCGTGGCTCGAGCGCTTTCCGACTGTGCAGGCACTTGCGCAGGCAGCACCCTCGGACGTTTTGGACGCTTGGCAGGGCATGGGCTACAACCGTCGTGCTCTGGCACTTCACAGGGCCGCACAGCAGCTTGTAGAGGACTGGGGCGGGGAGTTCCCGCGCGAGACGCGCGATCTGGTCGCCCTGCCCGGTATTGGGCCGGCGACGGCGCAGGGCATTCGGTCGTTCGCATTCGATCTTCCGGGCGTGTATCTGGAGACCAACGTGCGCACGGTCTTTCTGCACCATTTCTTTCCCGACGTGCCGGCTGTTCCCGATCGCGAGCTGGTGCCGCTGATTCAGGCGGCCTGCCCGGCGGCTCCCGGTGCGACGGCGGACGAGATTGCCCCCTTTGCCATGCCTCAAGACGACGCCGACACGCCGCGTGCGTGGTATTACGCGCTGCTGGATTATGGCGCGTATCTTAAGAAGGCGTTGCCCAATCCGTCTAGGCGATCGGCGGGCTATAGTCGCCAGTCCAAGTTTGAGGGCTCGCGTCGTCAAAAGCGCGCCCACATCGTGCGTATGCTGTTGGCTGCGCGCGATGGACAGCCGGCGGGCATCACGCTCGATGCCGCCATGGCAGGCGTTAACGAGATGGAGGAGGCGGCGGGCCGCGCGCCGATCGGGCGCGATTTGATTGCAAGCATTCTTGCCGACTTGGAACGCGAGGGATTCTGCCGTGTCGAGGGCAATCGCTGGCTGAGCGTCTAGCTCGCTTGAATTTGAAGAACGGGATTGTAAGGTTTAGATTCTCGGCATGGGGGCATCCTAAAGATAGGGCCGCTCGAAGCCTACGGGCGGCATGTGATGAAGGGAAGTACACCTATGGATTTTGAGAATTCCCAAACCAAGAAGAACCTCGAGGCCGCTTTTGCCGGCGAGTCGCAGGCGCATACCAAGTATCGCTACTATGCATCCAAGGCCAAGAAGGACGGCTACGTTCAGATTTCGAATATCTTTGCCGAGACCGCGGGCAACGAGTCCGAGCACGCTAAGCTGTGGTTTAAGTATCTGCACGACGGTGCCGTTCCCGACACCCTGGACAATCTGCGCGATGCCGCCGCAGGAGAGAACTACGAGTGGACCACGATGTACGACGAGTTTGCCAAGACCGCCGAGGAAGAGGGCTTTGCCGAGATTGCCGCAAAGTTCCGTGGCGTCGGTGCCGTGGAGAAGGCTCACGAGGAGCGCTACAACAAGCTCGTCGAGCGCATTGAATCGGGCGAGGTGTTTGAGCGCGAGGGCGTAAAGGTGTGGAAGTGCCTGAACTGCGGGCACCTGCACGTTGGTGCCGAGGCGCCTGAGGTGTGCCCGGTGTGTAACCACCCCAAGGCGTACTTTGAGGAGCAGGTGGTGAACTACTAGCGCGTGGCGCTAGCGTGAGCTGGGCCGGGAGGGCCGGACTACCTTCCCTCCTCGCTCACGGCTTCGCAGGGTCGCGTTGAGGGAAGGTAATCCGGCCCTCCCGGCCCGCTTTGGGTCGTCGCGTGCTCGCTACAGAAAAGCTGATAAAAGTTTGTGTGCCGCCCCTTATGGGGCGGCACGTTTTTTGTGGGGGCCGGTTGGGGCGGTGACGTTGCTTAGAGGGTACACTGGGTAGCGTTGGCTATTCGTTTCGGTAGTGTCCCGAATGTTGGTGTAGAGCTCGGTTCTCGAGGGTAGCCGCAGGCTGCCCAAGGAACCGAGAATCACCTAGAATGCCGTCATTCTAGCTCATGTCACGCCGCCTTCCTGCCGGGAACCGGGTTGTCGGCAACGACGAGCGCGATGATCCTGGCCGCGTGCTCGGCTGCGGTGCCCTCGTAGGCGTGCTCGGGCGCGTTGACCTTTGCGCCCTCCACGGCCCTGCCGATTGAGTCGTCGCTGAACCAGCGGCGGCCCGCCCAGTCCTCGTCCATCTCCGAGAACACGGCCCCCATCATCCTGATGAGGGACTTCCTGCTGGGGAAGACCTGCACCACGCGGCTGCGGCGCTTGAGCTCGCGGTTGGCGCGCTCCTGACGCTTCTATTGGTGTCAAGAGGCGATTCCGGCTTCCAATGGGAAGCCGTCGTCTATCCATTGCCTGTAGCGCAGCGCCAGCTCCCGGAACTGATGGTGGCCGAGCTCCAGGTCGCAGAGTGTCGAAGCTGTGACGCCGAGAGCGATTGCTGCGTCTTTTTGAGAAACCCCAGATGCGATTCTTTCAGCCCGCATTTCAGGCCCCTTCCCCTCGATGGGCACATCGTAGGGATGCATGATAAGGCGGTACGCCTCACGCGCTATGTAGCGTTTGACGCATCTTCGTATCTCTCGATCGGAAAGCCCTTCGGCCCTGCGCCTCTCGACGTATTCGGTCGTCCTCGGGTCCGTCCTCATCCTGTGCATCGCGATGATATGAAGGGCCTTGTTGGCGTTCCTGTTGCCACCGCGATTCAGCCTGTGACGCTCCACCTTGCCGCTCGAGGCCCTTATCGGCGAAACGCCGCACAGAGCTGCGAACGACGCTTCGGAGCCCATCCTTTCCGGGTTATCCCCTGCGGCTATCGCGAGCATGGCGGCAGAAATCGGGCCGCAGCCGTACATGGACGCAAGCGCCGGGTTGCCCGCCTTCAGTGTCCTCTCGATGCGCTCCTCAAGCAGCCTTGCCGACCTCCTCGCCTCGGCCCAGACCCTCCCCAGTGCGGCGAGGGAGAACATCACGGCGTCGCAGATGGGATCGGCCTCGGCCTCGTCCCATCCTGCGAGCACGCCCATCATCTTTGCGGTCCCGAGCCTCTCGAGGCGCGCCCTGATCTCATCGGGCCCTTTCCTGACCGTTGCCAGGGCAAGGTTTGCCAGGGATGTGCACTGCTTGACGAGCTCCTCCCTTGCGACGGTCATGTTCCTCACCTCCTCAACCCATCCGTCCTGGGATTTGGGCACGGCGAGGTTCTCGCCGGAAAGAGCCTGCTTTGCCGCCCTCAGCGCGTCGGCCGCGTCGTCCTTGTCGCATCCGGGCCCGCGCCTCGGCCTTCCCGGGGTTATGACCTCGTAGCAGGCAATGCCGTATGCGGCCATCGCCCTCACGAGCCCTGCGCCATAGGTGCCCGTGCACTCCACGCCTGCGGCCACGGGGCTGCCCAGCCTGCGGATCTCGTCGCACAGCTTCCTGTAACCCTCGGGGTCGGTGGCGAACTCCCCCGAGAAGAGCTCCGACCCTCTCGCGTCAACCACGCTGAGCCAGTTGGTTGCGGCGTGCGTGTCGACCCCTGCCCACACGGCGCCTTCCGCAACGCTCCCGTACTCCACCTTCATGCAAACCGCCTTCCTCGCCGAACGCGACCTCTCGGTGTATCATCTTCGCGCGATGGCGGGGCCGCGGACAGTGCACCGACGGGACGCAGGATGTGAGCGCGTTTCTGCCCCATGCTTCTATCAGGTCACGCAGGCTCCGCCTCGTGCGCGCAGGCAGCCGGGACAGGTCAGGAGAAAGACAGCCTGAACGTCAGATCGTTGTGGGGTCACCGGATGCCTAAGCGCATGCTATGTCCGGAATGACAGGCGTGTAACCCCGGGCAGGTTCGAATTATCGGTGCACGTTGTTGGTGCGCAGCCTGACATGGTGCTCGTAGGGGAAGTCCAGGTAGGCCAGCGCGTCGGCCTCCGCCTCCTCGAGCACCTCGGCGGCCTTGGGGCAGAAGCCCTCTATCCGCTCGGTGGCCAGCTGGTACAGCTCCCGCACGAGCTCGGGGTCGCGCTCGGCGAACACGGCCTTCAGGATGCCCAGCACGGCACCCCTCTTCTGCCTGGTCGGCGCGTTGCCGGCGGCGCTGCGCATCAGATGCACGACGCATCGCTGCCACGCGGCGCCGGGGAAGACCTCCTGGATGGCGCGCTTGAGGCCCTCGTGGGCGTCGCTGGTGACGCAGATGACGCCGTCGACCACGCGTGCGCGCAGCGACAGCAGGAACGACCTCCAGCCGTCGTAGGACTCGGTGTCGATGGCGTCGAGCCCCAGAAGGCGCCTGTAGCCTCCCGAGCCCGCGCCGATGGCGGTCACGAGCGCGGTGGACTGCACGCGGCCGGCGTCCCTGCACTTGATGTATGTGGCGTCGAGCCAGACGTAGGGGTAGCTGGCGTCCGACAGGTCGCGTTCCTGCAGGTCGGCGACCGATTCGTCCAGCGATGAGCACATCCTCGACACCTGGCTGGCGCTCATGCGGTCTATGCCCATGGACTGGGCGACGCGCTTGACCTTCCTGGTGGACACGCCGTTGGTCACCATCTCGGAGACCGCAGCGACCACGGCGCGGTCCGCGCGCGAGTAGCGCTCGATCAGGTCCTCGGGGAAGTAGCTGCCGGCGCGCAGCTTCGGGATCCTGAGGTTGATGGTCCCCACGCTGGTGGTGAGCTTGCGCTCGCGGTAGCCATTTCTCTGATTGCCAGCCTCGCAGGCCTCGTCGGCCTGGGCGTCCATGATCTCGTTGACGAGCGACTCGGCCATGACCCTGATCAGCTCCGTCATGTTGACCATGCCGTCGTCGAATCGCGGCATCAGGGCCGCATCGGCCGTCATTTCGTGTATCGTGTCCATATGCGGTTATTGCCTTTCTTCGAATCCTAACTTCAGCAATTAAGATTCTAGGCGATAACCGCTTCCTGCTTTCTACGGCCAAGGAAGCGGCCCTTACACCAACATTCGGCACGCGATTTTCGTTTCCTCTTGTGAGGTGTTGGTTATGGGTAAGAAGTCTCGGGCTCGGGTTGCTGCGGCGGGAACTCGCAAGGATTCTGGTCGTCGGGTTGCCGAGGGTAAAAAGGCCGATCGTGCCGAGAAGGACAAGAAAGTCGGCGCGCATGCTCATCCTGAGTGGGCGCCCCATTTGAATTCGGCTAGTGAGGATTTGACTGCCAAGTTGTTTACTCTGGTCGAGGTAATTTTGGGCGTGGTGCCCCTTGTGGTTATCGGTTTATTTTTGGCTTCGAAGGACGCTACGAGTGTCGATAAACTCACCGAGGTCTTTTCGCAAGAGCCCTCGATGGTGGTCACGTTTATTTCTGCGTGCTTGCAGCCGTTTGTGGCGTACATGCTGTATATGGTCTACCGCAAATACTGCGAGGGCGACGCTGGTTTTGTCGCCGGCAACCTGATCAGTCTTTTGTGCTCCGAGATCCTACTGCTCAATATCCCGGGCGTCATCGGTATGGGCATCTTGCTGTGGCGTGTTTGGCGCAACGTTGCCCCGCACTTTGAGAGCTGGCTGTTTGAGCGCCGTGCAATGGGCGTGTTGGCAGACATCGCGGGCTCGCTCGTGATTCTAGCCTTGGCGTTTATGTGCGCCACCGCCGCCCGAGGTCTCGCGGGCATGTAGTCTGTCCTCACCGACCACGGAGCGCAGGGCGGGGAAACCTCTCCCTTTTGCTCACGGCTTCGCAGGGTCGCGCGAGGCAAAGGTTTCCCCGCCCTGCGCTCCGGCGTTGAGTCGCCGCGTGCTCGTTACAGAAAAGCTGATAATAAGTTTGTGTGCCGCCCCTTTGGGGCGGCACTTTTTGTGTGGGGTCCCGGTCTCCACAATTTCCGTCAAGCTTTTGGTTAGGTTTTGGTCGGTTGGCGCAAGAGCGGAAGGGCAAAAGATTGCTGGCGAAAAAAGCTCAAAGAAAGTGCTGGTAGGCGAGTTGTTGAGCTTTTTGACAGTTTTCTGACAAAAGAATCTTTGCGGCTATTGCCGGCAATTGCGTTGTCGCGGTCATGGCGGTGCGGGATGCTGGTCGTAAGCGTCGAATGCTCCGATTTTGGAGGCCAGCATGGATCTGTTTCTTGAGACTCCGCAGCAACAAGCTGAGCGCATACTGCGTCAGCAGCAACGACTCATGGAGATGCAAATGCAGGGGGCGGCAGCCCAGCCCCCTGCGCAAAATGCCACGCCTGCGGTTTCGCCTGCGGGCGAATCGGCACCAGAGGCCTATTCCGTACAGCAAGATTCATATGCGCAGGAGCTCGCGTTCGACAAGCGTCGTGCGCGTCGTCGCCGCGTGGGCCAGCGCCTGCGCACATTGGCGATGATCGTGCTCATCCCGCTGGGGCTTGCGGTCATCTTTTTGGCGTCGTATGTCCTCACGTGCATCCTCAACGGCGCATCGCCCAACGAGGTGCTCCAACATCTAACGGCTCTGGGCCAGCGCCTAGGCGACGTCATAACAACCATCCGCGCCGGCTGGGAGAGTTAGCGTTTGTCGCATTAGGACTTCGAGGGTGTAGGGATTGTCGCCACGAGTAGAATCCTTGCATCCTGTTGGTCCTGTCATGCGACTGAATAGTATTATTGAAGATGAATAATAATAGAAAATGCCATGTTAAGGTACTTAACGACATCCTTGGAGAATCTGGCGTCGTCGCCTTCGGAGCGAAGCTATCAAGAGATGGTCTGTGCATACAGGCAATACAAAAAGGAGGTACTCGGTTGAATCTGACCTTTGAGGGATTCTTAAAAGGCTATTGCCGAGAACTATCCGGACAGCAGTCGCTGAGTTTTAGAAAATTGGTTGAGCAGGCGACGACGGATGCGCCGCGCGTGGCGGAGCCTCTGTTTTTGCTCGCTTTGGCGCAAGGAAAAGCCGAATACGTTCTGGGCTTATCCGAGGGCTCGTGGATGGAACAGGATTACCGAGACGTTTTATCCTTGTACGGCCAAGCGGGTAGCATGACGTCTCTATGCGCTAAAAGTGAGCTCCCTAATCGTTATGCCAACGTTTGGCGTGCGTATAGAGCAGTGAAGGAAAAGCCGGCGGCCGATAGAAGGGTGAACGCCCTGATGAGAAAGAAAACGCTGGAAGCATTGGAGGAATCGGGTGTAACGCGCTATGGCCTTTGCCGTGCTCTGCGCCTGAATAAAGGAAACGTATACGCATACTTGGCCGGCGATGACTCAAAGGTGAGCAGGAAAACGGCGCGCCGCATTATGGAATATGCGGAGGGGAGGGGCACCCAAGAAGGGGCCGGGCACCCGGTGTGTGTGACGGGGTAAGATTGATCGCGGTTTTGATTGGTGCTCGATTGGGTTTGTTGGGCGGAGTTTATGTCTGCTATTGATATTGTGCTTATTGTGATCGCCTTGGTGGCGGTGGGGGTTGCTGCGGCTTGCGCCCTCCAGCTCAAGAGCCTGCGTGCCGAATTGCGGGAGCGTGGCGACAGTAGCGCGGAAACGCTGGCAGCACTCGAGCAGGCCAACAACGCGCTCGATGCCCTGAACGTCGCGCTGGCCGAAACTCGCCGCACGGCCAATGCCATCGCGCAGCAGCAGACGACAGATGCGGCCGTGGAGCAGCAACGTTACCTGACCATCGCACGTGAGTTTTCGCAAGCTGGTGACCGGATGGATGACCTGCGTCGCGAGACGGCCCAACAGCTCGGTGCCAACCGCGAGGGCATCGAGCACCGCCTGGACAAGGTGCGCGAGACGGTCGATGCCCAGCTGGGTGCTATCCGCAAAGACAACAACGTGCAACTCGATCAGATGCGCGCGACGGTGGACGAGAAGCTTTCCCGCACGCTCAACGATCGCCTGTCGGCATCGTTTAAGCAGGTGAGCGACCAGCTCGAGGCCGTGTGCAAGGGCCTGGGCGACATGCAGTCCATCGCCACCGGCGTGGGCGACCTTAAGCGCGTGCTGGGCAACGTGAAGGCGCGTGGCATTTTGGGCGAGGTGCAGCTGGGTGCAATTCTGGCGGACATCCTTACACCCGACCAGTATCTGGAAAACGTCGCCACCAAGCCCGGCGCCTCGGAGCGCGTTGAGTTTGCCGTCAAGCTGCCGGTGGACGAGGGCGACCCCGTGCTGCTGCCGATTGACTCCAAGTTTCCGGGCGACGCATATGAGCATCTGCTCGACGCCCAGGAGTCGGGTGACGCTGAGGCCGTCGCCGCCGCACGCAAGACGCTCGATATGATGGTGAAGCGCGAGGCAAAAGACATTTGCGAGAAGTACCTGAGCGTGCCCGCGACCACCAACTTTGGCATTATGTTCGTTCCGTTTGAGGGACTGTACGCCGAGGTCGTCAGCCGCTCCGGGCTTATCGAGACCCTGGGCCGCGAGTATCACGTCAACGTTGCCGGCCCTAGCACCATGGCGGCCATTCTCAACAGCCTGCAGATGAGTTACCAAACGTTTAAGCTGCAAAAACGCACCGATGACGTGCTGCGCGTGCTCTCCGCTGTCAAGGCCGAGCTGCCGCGCTATCAAAAGGCGCTGCGCCGCGCCCAGCAGCAGATCGAGACCGCGGGCAAAACGGTCGAGGGCATCATCACCACGCGCACCAACGTTATGGAGCGCAAGCTCAAGGACATCGACGCGCTGGAAGATGCCGACCAAGCCGATGAAATCTTGGGACTCACGTCCGCAAGCCTTCTCGCGGACCAAGAAGACAAGGACTAATTGCAACAAGACGGTGGGGTACCGGCGCAAACGCGGGCGCCCCACCGCTTTTCGTATCGCACTTGTCTGAAGCGTGCTCCAATGTGCAACAATGGCGTTTCGCCCTATCAGACACGAAAGGAAGCCCATGTCTCAGAGAAGCACCAGCCCGCTCAGCCGCTCCACCGTGCGCCGCACGCTGCAGCGGTTTTGGCGTGTCACGCGCATGCAGCCGCTGATTGTCTTTCTCTCGGTATTCTCGTCGGCAGGCTACATCTTTTTGCTGACGTTTGCCAATACCTATGTGATGGCCCTCATTGTCGACCGCGTTCAAGCCGGTCCCGTGGCGGGTGACCAGGTGTTTGAGGTCTTCGGCCCCTATATCCTGGCGCTCGTACTCGTTAACCTGGTGGGTCAAATCCTCTCCAAACTACAGGACTACACCGTCTACAAGCTCGAGATCGCAGGCAACTATCACCTGGCGCGTCTAAGCTTCGACACGCTCTCCAATCAATCCATGACATTCCACACCAGCCGTTTTGGCGGATCGCTTGTGAGCCAGACGAGCCGTTTTATGAGCGGCTACACGGGCTTGGTCGACGTGACGGTGTATTCGCTCATTCCCACCATCACCTCGGTTGTCTGCACCGTGGCCGCACTCGCCCCGGTGGTGCCGACGTTTACCGTGATCCTGGTGTGTATCATGGTCGTCTACATCGCGTTTGTCTGGCTTATGTACAAGCGCATCATGCCGCTTTCGGCCGCGACGTCCGCCGCGCAGAACAAGCTCTCGGGCGTGCTCTCCGACGCGGTCACGAACATCTTGGCCGTCAAGACCTGCGGGCGCGAGGACTTTGAACGCGATCTGTTCGACGCCGCCGATCGTGCCGCGCGCGACGCTGAGACAGTCTCGATGCATGCCATGATGCAGCGCAACTTTACGACCTCGGGCCTTATCGTCATCACTATGGCCGTGGTGAGTGTGTTCGTGGCGGGCGGCAACGCGTGGTTTGGCATCTCGGCCGGCTCGCTCGTCATGATCTTTACCTACACCTATAACCTCACCATGCGCCTGAACTACGTAAGCTCCATGATGCAGCGCATCAACCGCGCTTTGGGCGATGCGGCCGAGATGACGCGCGTGCTGGACGAGCCATGTTTGGTGGCAGACGACCCGGACGCCCCTGAGCTCAAAGTGACCGAGGGCGCGATTGATTTTGAGCACCTGAGCTTTGCGTACCGTGACGCTGCGGCGGGCGAGAGCGTGTTCGATGACCTGACACTTCATGTGGCGGCGGGCCAGCGCGTGGGCCTGGTGGGCAAATCGGGCTCGGGTAAGACGACGCTCACCAAGTTGCTGCTGCGCCTGGACGATGTCCAGGGCGGCCGCGTGCTCGTGGACGGTCAGGATGTCTCGCGCTGCACGCAGCAGAGCCTGCGCCGCCAGGTTGCCTACGTGCCGCAGGAGGCGCTGCTGTTCCACCGCTCCATTCGCGAAAACATTGCCTACGGTCGTCCCAACGCCACTGATGAGCAGATTCGCGAGGCCGCGCGCCTGGCCAATGCCCTGGAGTTTATCGACCGCTTGCCCCGTGGCTTTGACACCATGGTGGGCGAGCGCGGCGTCAAGCTCTCGGGCGGCCAGCGTCAGCGCGTGGCTATCGCCCGTGCCATCCTAACCGACGCGCCGATTCTAGTGCTCGACGAGGCGACGTCTGCCCTCGACAGCGAGTCCGAGGCGCTGGTGCAGGAGGCGCTCGAAAACCTGATGCGTGGACGCACCTCCATTGTGGTGGCACATCGCCTGTCCACCGTGGCGGCGCTCGACCGCATCGTGGTGCTGGCGGACGGCGAGATTGTCGAGGACGGTACGCATGCGCAGCTTGTCGAGGCGGGCGGCGAGTACGCAAGCCTGTGGGGCCGCCAGACCGGCGCATTTTTGGAGGCGTAGGCGTCTCGGACGTGGGACAATTGTGCCCATAAGTTTATTGTGCCGTTGAGCCGAGGAGTCGTTATGCCACGCGAGACCAATGCCGCCAAGCGCGAGCGCGCCGTTGAGGTGTGCGAGCGTCTCAACCGTCGCTATGGCCCGGTCGAGTGCTTTTTGGACCACGAGAATCCCTTCCGCCTGCTGATCGCGGTGCTGCTCTCGGCGCAAACGACCGATGCGCAGGTCAACAAGGTGACACCGCGGCTGTTTGCCCAGTGGCCCACGCCCGAGGCCATGGCCGGGGCGAGCGTGACTGACGTGGCAGACACCATCAAGTCGCTTGGCTTTTATAAGAGCAAGGCCAAGCATGCCGTGGAGGCAGCGCAGATGATCGTTGCCGATTACGGCGGCGAGGTACCTGCCGACATGAAGGAACTCGTCAAACTGCCGGGCGTGGGACGCAAAACGGCGAACATCGTGCTCAACGTGGGGTTTGGCATTGTCGAGGGCATCGCGGTCGATACGCACGTCAACCGCATCGCGCACCGCCTGATGCTGAGTCCCAAGACGCATGCCAAAGAGCCGCTCAAGACCGAGCAAGACCTGCTCAAGATTTTGCCGCGCGAGTATTGGGAATCGGTCAACCACCAGTGGATTACCTTCGGTCGCGAGATCTGCGACGCCCGCAAACCCAAGTGTGACGAGTGTCCGCTGGCAGATTTGTGCCCCAGCGTGCGCGTAGCGGGGTAGGGCGGAACGCATCTTCGTCTGGCGTTTTTTGCGGGGCTGGGTTTGTCCTTGAGCCGGAGTCCTCTCCATGCGCTACCATGACAGGCAATGAAATCCGCCGCATACCCGCCGAGCTTGCCCCGGCGGGCTTTTGGCGTTGCAATGCCGGAGGAACAGCATGCTCATTCACCGTATAGCCGCGCAGCTCTACACTGCCGAGGCACTGCAGACCGTCGAGGCCGGACTCGATGCCGGCGAGGACGTGACGCTGGCTGTGTCGCAGTCGGGCCGCACGCTTATGGCGGCCGCCCAGTTTGCGCGCCGCCCGCGCCCGACGGTCTACATTGTGAGCGGCGAGGATGCGGCTGATCGCGCCGCGCGCAGCCTTGCCGCCTATGTGGGCCTGGCGCACGTGTGCCGCTTTCCCGAGCGCAAGGACTATCCGTGGCGCGAGCAGGCGCCCGACGACGCCGTGGTGGCGCAGCGCTGCGAGGCTCTGGGGCGCATCGTGCGCGGGGACAACTGCATCATGGTTGCCTCGGCCCGCGCGCTGCTGCGCTGCGTGCCGCCGGTCGAGAGCCGCTACTGGGAGTCCACGACCTTTGCGGTGGGCGAGGAGGTTCCTTTTGACGAGGTGCCGCATCGCCTGGTGGGCATGGGCTACACCAATGCCGGTGCCGCTGATGCGCCCGGTCTGTTCCGCGTTCACGGCGACACCGTCGAGGTGTTCCCCGCACAAGAGAAAGCGCCCGTGCGCATTGAGTTCTTTGGCGACGAGATTGACCGCATCCGCCGCATGGTGAGCTCAACGGGGCAGACCATCGGCAACGAGGACAGTATCGAGATCTTCCCGTGCCGTGAGCTGGCGCTTACCGACGAGGCCGTCCACAACATGCATGTGGCGCTCTATCGCGCCAGCCAGGACGACAGCAAACTGGCGGCGCTGCTCGAGATGGTGGATGCGCGTATCGTCACGCCCGAACTCGACCGCTTTTTGCCGGTGATGTACGGCCAGACCGTGAGCCCGCTGTCGCATGTGAGCGGCAAGGCACTCGTGGTGCTGTCCGAGCCGCGCTCGCTGTTCGACGATTGCCTGCGCGCCTACGAGGATATCGAGGCACGTGCCGGCGAGGCGGGGGTCGACCGCCTGGACGGCCTGTATGTGCGCGCCCAGCAGCTCGACTTTGGTGCCCAGCAGCGCCTGAATTACGTGAGCCTCATCCGTGCCGGCGGTGCGGTGACGGCCGAGCTCAAGATTGAGCAGCCTGCTATCGCGGGTTCGGACAATCGCTTTATGACGCGTATTCAGGAGGTCGTGGGCAAGCGCTATGCCTGCGTGTTTGCCATTCCCGACCGTGGCGCGCGCGAGTCGATGGAGCTTACCTTTGGCGATGAGGGTATTACCTTTGAGGAGTCGCTGACTGCGGCGCCCGAAAATGCCGGTGCTATCGGCGACCGTGTGCGCGTGGCCGCGGCAGATTCTGCCGATCGCACCGCCCGTCAGGAGGCCCATGCCTCGATTCGCGAACGCAAGGCGGATGCGCTCAACGCCCGCTCTCTGGAGGCGGGCGCCGCACAGGCCGCCACCGGTGCCGCCGTGCCCACCATCTCGCGCGGGCGCGTGACCTTTGTGGACGCCGCCCTGCCGCAGGGCGTGGTGGTGCCCGACGCCAATCTGGCCGTGTTCTCAATCGCCGACCTCAACGCCCGCATGGACGCCAACCGCGCGCGCAGCCGCCGCAAGGTGGACATTACGCAGATTACCTTCCCGTTTAAGCCGGGTGACTACGTGGTGCACGCCACCCACGGCATCGCGCTCTTTAGCGAGATCGCGCGCCAGGAAGTGGGCGGCAAGGAGCGCGACTATTTTTTGCTGGAATACGCCGACGGCGACAAGCTCTACGTGCCGCTCGAGCAGGTCGACCGCATCACGCGATACGTCGGTCCCGACGGTGACAAGCCGCGCCTGACCAGGCTCAACACTGCCGACTGGACGCGTGCCACCAATAAGGCGCGCAAGAACGCCAAAAAGCTGGCGTTTGACCTGGTCGACCTGTATACGCGCCGCTCGTCGATCGCAGGCATCGCCTGCCCGCCCGACACGCCCGAGCAGATCGAGATGGAGGAGAGCTTTCCCTACGACGAGACGCGTGATCAGCTGGAGGCCATCGCCGACATTAAGGCCGACATGGAGGCGCCCAAGCCCATGGACCGCCTGCTGTGCGGCGACGTGGGTTTCGGCAAGACCGAGGTTGCCCTGCGCGCGGCGTTTAAGTGCGTGGACTCCGGCCGCCAAGTCATGGTGCTCTGCCCCACGACCATTCTGGCCCAGCAGCACTACGAGACCTTCTTTGAGCGTTTTGCCCCGTTTGGCCTCGAGGTCGAAGTGCTCAGCCGCTTCCGCACCCCGGCGCAGCAAAAGCGCGCGCTCAAGGCGTTTGCCGAGGGCACGATCGATGTGCTCATCGGCACCCACCGCCTGCTTTCGGCCGATGTGAACCCCAAGAACCTGGGCCTGGTGATCATCGACGAGGAGCAGCGCTTTGGCGTGCAGCACAAGGAGCAGCTCAAGAACCTGCGTGAGCAGATTGACGTGCTCACGCTTTCGGCAACGCCGATTCCGCGAACCATGCAGATGGCCACGAGCGGCGTGCGCGACATGAGCCTGATCACCACGCCGCCGACCGGGCGCCGCCCCGTGATCGTGCACGTGGGAGAGTACGACCCCGACGTGGTGAGTGCGGCGATTCGCCTGGAGGTGGGCCGCGGCGGTCAGGTGTACTACGTGTCCAACCGCGTCAAGACCATCGACGACGCCGTGGCGCGCGTGCACGAGGCCGCGCCCGAGGCGCGCGTGGGCGTGGCGCACGGCAAGATGAGCCCGCGCGAGGTCGAGGACGTGATGATCGAGTTCGCGACCAAAAAGATCGATGTGCTCATCGCCACGACCATCGTGGAGAGCGGCATCGACAACGCGACTGCCAACACGCTGATCATCGAGGATTCGCAACGCCTGGGTCTGGCGCAGCTCTACCAGCTCAAGGGTCGTGTGGGTCGCTCTGCCACGCAGGCCTACGCGTACTTTATGTTCCCGGGCGAGCTGCCGCTCACCGAGGAGGCAACGGCGCGCCTGACCGCACTTTCCGAGTTTCAGGACCTGGGCAGCGGCATGCGCATCGCCATGCGCGACCTGGAGATTCGCGGCGCCGGCTCGCTTATGGGAGCCGAACAGCACGGCAACCTGTCGAGCGTGGGCTTTGACCTGTTTACGCAGATGCTGGGCCAGGCCGTGGCCGAGGCGCGCGGCGATGACGACGCCGGCGTGGAGGCGGCGAGCGTGGGTATTAACCTGCCGGCCGACTACTTCTTGTCCGAGGAGTACCTGCCGGCGGTGGACCAGCGCGTGCTCGTGTACCGTAAGCTCGCAGCGGCCGAGGACCTGGAGAGCATCGACGAGGTGCAGGAAGAGACCGAGGCCGCGCATGGCGAGCTGCCGTTGGCGGGACTCAACCTGTTCAATCGCGCGCGCATCCGCATTCGCGGCGAGCGTCTGGGGCTCGAGAGCGTCACGCTCAGTGGCGGTCGCATCACGTTTTTGGGCGTCGACGTGCCTAAGAAGGTGGCCTTTGAGCTTAAGACCCGCTATGGCGCGGTGAACTTCCCCAAGAGCCGCAAGCTGTCGGTACCCTACAAGGCAGGCGCCGGTGCGGGCAGCGGCCTGGGTCGCGGTCTCGACGCCAACGACGGCACCGGCCCGGTGGCCGCGGCACTCATGCTGCTGCAACAGCTGGGCGCTAGTGATGATGACTAACGGGTCGACGCTGCAAACGCCCCATTTGGGCAATCTGACCCCATCGAAAGGAAAGCATGTTCGGGTATATCTATAAGAAAGATGCCGCTGCTATCGCGGTCATCCTGGCCTTTTGTCTGCTCGTCGGGTCTTTTTTCGATTATCAGATCTCGAGCGCGCTGTTCAATATCGGCAGCATCTACGGTCGCTTTATCGAGGCCGCCGGAGAGCTGCCGTTTGAGCTGACGGCGAGCGTCGCGGGCGTTATGCTCGTACGCGCGGTGCGTCCCGACTCCAGGGAGAGCAAATGGCTCGCCGTGCTCGGCATCCTCGTCAACGTTGGCCTGGCCGGCTACGAGATCGTCTCGTCCCTGAAGGTTGGCGGTAAACTCATTGCCGTTCAGCTGGTGCTGACATTTGTGCTGGTCATCGCCGCCAACCTTATCGTCTATCGCCTCACGCGCACGACCGAGCCCGACGAGCTCACGCGCTGGGCGTTGATGGTGCTTGCCGTGTGGGTCGCTCAGGCCATTATCCTCAACGTGATTGTCAAGCCGCTGTGGTCGCGCCCGCGCATGCGCGTGATCGAGGTCACGCCGGGGCTCAATTTTCAGCCGTGGTGGGTGATTGGCAACCCCGACAAGTGGAGCTATATTGTGGCCGGCGTAATCAAGGACGGCTTTAAGTCGTTTGCGAGCGGACACACGGCGCATGCGGCGATCGGCCTTATGCTCGCCGGGCTTCCCGCGGCGGCCTTTAAGGAAAAGCCGTCGCGCCGCCGTGTGGTCTTTTGGGTCGCTGCCACGGTCGCGGCGCTCGTCGCCTTTGGCCGTATCGTGATCGGGGCGCACTTTTTGAGTGACGTAAGCTGCGGCTTTGCCCTGGTGCTGGCGCTTGAGTGCCTTGCCGCGCGCATTGCCTATCCCAACGGCGTACAATAGCTCCGTTTGAATCATCTGACCGATACCCGGTAAGAGAGGATTGCCATGCTCGCGTTTAACAACGACTATTCCCACGGCGCACATCCGGCGGTGCTGCAGGCGCTCGTCGACACCAATATGGAGCCGCAGCCCGGCTACGGTACCGATGCACATACCGAGCGTGCCAAGCAGCTTATTCGCGAGGCCTGCCAGGCGCCTGACGCCGACGTGTTTTTTCTGGTGGGCGGCACGCAGGCCAACGCGACGGTGATCGACATGCTGCTCGCGCCGTACGAGGGCGTCGTTGCTGCCGAGACTGGTCACGTTGCCTGCCACGAGGCGGGCGCCATCGAGTTTGGCGGCCACAAGGTGCTCACCATCCCCGGCTACGAGGGCAAGATGCACGCCGAGGACCTCGAGAACTATATCCAGGTGTTCTACGAAAACGAGAGCTACGAGCACACGGTGTTCCCGGGTGCCGTGTACGTGAGCCTATCGACCGAGTACGGCACGCTGTACTCCAAGGCCGAGCTCGCGGCGATTCATGCGGTGTGCCAGAAGCACGAGATTCCGCTGTTTGTGGATGGCGCCCGCCTGGCTTATGCGCTGTCGGCCGACGAGTGCGACATTACCCTGCCCGAGCTGGCGCAGCTGTGCGACGTGTTCTACATCGGCGGCACCAAGTGCGGCGCTCTGTGTGGTGAGGCCGTGGTGTTCTGCGGCATGCATGCTCCGGCGTATCCCATTCCGCGTATTAAGCAGCACGGCGCGCTGCTGGCCAAGGGCCGCCTGACGGGTGTGCAGTTTGAGGCTCTTTTTACCGATGGCCTGTATTTTGAGATTGGTCGCCAGGCGATTGAGACCGCTCAGGCGCTGCGTCGCGTGCTGCATGAGCGCGGCTACCAGTTCTTCTTGGAGACGCCGACCAACCAGCAGTTCGTGATTCTGCCCAACGAGGACATGGTGCGCATCCGCGAGCACGCCTCGATCGAGTACTGGGAAAAGTACGACGAGACCCACACGGTGGTGCGCTTTTGCACCAGCTGGGCCACGACGCAGGAGGATATCGACGCGTTGGCGGCTGTCCTGTAGCCTGATGTAATGGCAAGGGGCCGCCCCGCGCCTGGGTTTGGCGTGGGGCGGCCTTTGCTTTTGAGGAAGAAGGGTTGTATGACCGAGATGTCCGAGCCGACGGTTCGCCTGGCGACGCCCGATGACGCGCCGGCGTTGCTTGCCATTTACGAACCGTATGTGCGCGAGACGGCGATTACCTGCGAATACGAGGTGCCAAGCGTTGAGGAGTTCGCCGGGCGCATCGAGCGTACGCTCAAGCGCTATCCGTATCTGGTGATGGTGTTGGACGGGCGTCCGGTAGGCTATGCCTATGTGAGTCCGCTCAACAGCCGCGAGGCATACGACTGGTCGGTCGAGACGTCGATCTACCTGGCGCGCGATGTGCGCCATGGTGGTCTGGGTCGCAAGCTGCACGACGCGCTCAAGCAATGCCTGGTCGCGATGGGCATCACCAACATGTGCGCGCTCATTGCCGTGCCGCACGATAAGGACGACGAGTACCTGACGCACAACAGCCAGGATTTCCATGCCCATATGGGGTATCGCCTGGTGGGCGCCTTCGATCGCTGTGCCCAAAAGTTCGGTCGCTGGTACGACATGTGTTGGATGGAGTTGGTCCTAGCCGAGCGCGTTCCCAGCCAACCCAAACCAATCTGGTTCCCCGACCTCCCCAAACCTACCATTTAGGGACAGGTTAATTTTGGCAGGTTAGCCGATGGGCTCGGTGTATTTGGCGCGGTCGGTGCGTTGGATGCGCTTGGAGACATGGAGCGGGCGGCCGTCGGTGTCGTAGACGTAGTCGGTGATCAGGATCAGCGCCTGCCCACGCTCAACGTTGAGCAAAAACGCCTCGTTTTGCGAGGCATAGCATACCTCAAAGGTCTTGTGCCCCTGTGCCGGCGCGCGATGGAACTCCTGTCGTAGCGTGGCATAGAGCGAACCGTTGATATCGCGATCGATGAGTGCCTCAAAGCTCGGTGGTAGATAGGTGGTCTCCAGGCACAGCGGCGCATCGTCCAGATAACGCAGGCGGACAAGTTTGACGAGCTTGCTGCCCACGGCGACATCGAAGAACTTGGCCGCATTGCCCGCGGCCTTGGCAAAGCCAGAGTCCACCGTGCGCGTGGTGGGCTTCATACCCTGACCCTGGACCTGTGTCGTGTAGCTCGAAAACACCAGGTTGTTCTCGTGGAGCGCCGGCGTGTCGGCCACAAAGGCGCCACGCCCGCGCTCGGTGCGCACCAGGCCCTCATCAACGAGCACCTTAAGGGCGTGGCGTACGGTGCTACGCGACAGCCCCGATTCGTCCATGAGTTCCATCTCGGACGGCAGCTTGTCTCCGCGCGCGTAGGTGCCGGAGGCGATGCGGTCGCGCAGCATGCCCGCCAAGCGCTCGTATTGGGTCAGTCTCTTTTTAGATGAAGCGTTCATGCGATCAACCTGTATCTAACCTGTATGCGTATCTAATCAAGCATGTATTCAATACAACAACAAAACCGCTGGTAGCAAGTTATCGAAAACCGTATCAGAAAATTTTCTAAGACAAATATAGCATACAACTAGTCGACATAATCAAAACATGTATGTAACTTGTATGCCATCGAGAGCATCAAACGAGAAGAAAGGCTGATGCACGATGACTACTCAGGAACAGGTTAAGGACGTCGTCTCCCAGGTTTTGGCCGACAAGGCAGACAAGGGCGGCATCAAGCGCGTCGTGTGGATTGGCGCCGGCGGATCCAACGGCGGCAACTATCCTGCCCAGTACTTTATGGAGCACGAGGCCACGCAGGTCGTGAGCTCCAGCTACACCAGCAATGAGTTCGTGCACGCCACGCCCGCCTATGTCAACGAGAACACCCTGGCCGTCGTCGTGTCCATGCGCGGCACCAAGGAGACCATCGTCGCCGCCCAGGTCGCCAAGGACCACGGCGCCAGCACCATCGCCATCTATGTCGACGAGTCCGGCCTTACCGAGGTCTGCGACTACAAGATTCAGTATGACAGCCTGGCCGTCGACGAGTCTTGCATGGGCCGTACTAACTCCGCCGTCGTGACCATGATCGCCATGGAGCTTACGCAGCAGACCGAGGGCTATGCCGAGTATGAGACCGCTATGGCCGCCTTCGACCTGGTTGACCCCATCTATCGCAAGGCCGTCGAGTACACCCGTCCGCTCGCCGCCAAGTGGGCCGAGCAAAACGCCGACAAGCCCTGCATCAACGTGATGGCTCAGGGTCCGCTCTTTGGTGCTGCCTACGTCTTTAGCATCTGCAACGTGCAGGAGATGCTGCAGATCGACTCCTGCACCATCAACACCTGCGACTTCTTCCACGGCCCCTTCGAGATTCTGGACAAGCGCACCTCGCTGTTCCAGCTCATCAGCGTCGGCCGCAGCCGCTGCAACGACGAGCGCGGTATCCGCTTCGTCAACCAGTACGGTGGCGAGCGCGTCTATCAGCTCGACGCCAAGGAGCTCGGCCTCAACGACATCAAGGACAGCGTGAGCGAGTACTTCAACCACCTGATCTTTGCCCCGATCCTCAACAACGTCTACATGCGCGCGCTCTCTGCCGTCACGCACAAGGACTACATGACGCGCCGCTACATGTGGAAGCTGGACTACTAGGGGATAGAGCGGCCTAACAGCTCGATGTCCTCATAAGTTGCGGTGGAATAGTTCCTGTTTGGGGGCTTGAAGCCTCTATTTAGGAACTATTTCACCGCAACCGCCCAGTAATCCGCTGGGGACGGAGGAAAACGGATCGCTTTTCCGCTCGCCGATTTGTGTCTTGAAAAATGTATATAACGACTATAACGTAGTACGAAACATATTGGAAACAATAGCGAGGAGGCTGCGTTGAGGAAAAGCAATCTGGGCTATGTGCTGGTGCTGATCGCCGCGCTTATGTGGGGCACCATCGGAATCTTTGTTAACGGAATATCGGCCCTGGGCGTTTCGTCTCAGAGCATGGCGGCCTTTCGCCTGTTGTCGGGTGCCGTCTTAATGGCTCCGGTCTTGGCATTTATGGGTTGCCAGGGAGGTGCTCGTGAGGGAACTGTTTCGGGTCCCATGGCGCTGTTCAAGGCAAGTCCTAAAGAGCTTGTTCCCTGCGCGCTTCTTGGCATTATCGGCCTCGCCACCGCTAACACGCTTTATTACGAGTGCATGGGCGAGGTGGGCATGTCCACGGCCTCAGTGCTGCTCTACACCTCGCCGGTGTTTGGCGTCGCGCTCGGCCACGTGCTTTATCGCGAGGACGTGACCCCCACCAAGCTCGTCGCCATCGTCTTTAATATTGTGGGTTGCGTGCTCGCGGTGACGAGCGGCGACCTGTCTGGTTTCCATTTCTCGGCTTGGGGCGTCGCGTCGGGTGTGATCGCCGGACTTTGCGGTGCACTGCTGGCGGTGTTTAGCCGTATGGCTACCAAGACGCTTCATCCACTGGCCGTCACGTTTTGGGGCTTTGTCTTTGGTGGATGCTTTATGGCGGTGCTTTCGGCCCCGTGGTCCGATGTGGCCGCGGCAATGTCCCCGCAGCTCATCCTGCTGTTTGCAGGCTTTGGCTTTATTCCGACGGCTCTTGCGTACATCTTCTATATGCAGGGCCTTTCGATGGATCTTGAGACGTCGAAGGTGCCGGTCGTGGCTTCGTTCGAAACCGTGGCGACCGTTCTGGTCGGTATTGGCATCTACGCCGAGCCCGCCGGCGCGATCAAGGTCCTGGGCATCGTGCTGGCGCTTGCATCCATCCTGATTATGAACACCAACTTCTCCAAGCTGCGCAACAGTGCCTTTGTCGGCCATATCGTTGAGAGCATGACCTTTAAGCCCAACGCGTGGTGGACGGAGAAAACGCAGGACATGGATCTGTTTAAGGAGCGCACTGGCATCGCGCTGGAGCCCACCGTGCAGGAAAGTCCCTGGTACTTCGTGCGATAGGGGATTGGCGAGGCGTCTGATTTGGGGTTATCCAGCCAGCGCCGGCCTACCCAGCCCCAACGTTTCAAGTACGTTAAACCCGTCAACGGTAGATTTTCACCCGCGAATGGTCTTTATACTAATTAGCAATATCCGCAACGTATAAGACGTTATAATGACCATAATGAAAAGGAGGAGGCAAGATGAATCAGATCATTCTCGCATCTCATGGCGGCCTGGCCGCAGGCGCCAAAGACACGCTCGAGATGGTTCTCGGTGACGTGTCGAACGTCCACGTCGTGTCGCTTGCTCGTGACGACAAGGAGCCCATCACCAATAAGGTGGACGCCATGATCGCCACGTTCAACGCGGACGACACCGTCTATGTGCTGACCGATATGCTCGGCAGCTCGGTCAACAACAACATGGTCGAGCTTTCCAAGAACGGCACGAAGTTCACGGTTGTCAGCGGTTTCAACATCCCGCTGGCGCTCACGCTCGCTATGAGCCCCGTCCCCGTCAAGGGCGCCGAGCTCGCGGCCCTCATCAACGAGGCTCGCATCGGTCTGACCAACCCCAACGCACCGGTCGAGGCCGCCGCGGCTCCCGCCAAGAAGGCCAAGGCGTCCCGTCACAGCTCCGGTCCCGCCAAGATCGTCCTCGCACGTCTTGACTACCGTCTGCTGCACGGCCAGGTCGTCTTTACCTGGACCACCAAGGTTCAGGCCGAGCGCATCATCGTCGTCGACAACGCTGCCGCCAACGATGACATCAAGAAGGGCGCTCTTAAGCTGGCCAAGCCCCAGGGCGTGCGTCTGAACGTCTTCACCGTCGAGCGTGCCCTCGCCAAGATGGACAAGCTCAACACCCTCGGCGAGCGCGTCATGTTCGTCTTTGGCAACACGGCCGAGATGCTGCAGTTCTGCCAGGGCTACAAGCTCGACGCCATCAACCTGGGCGCCACCGCCAACCACGACGGTGCCGATCAGATCGGCGGCAAGGACAGCTCCGTCTTCCTCGACGCCACCCAGAAGGCCGACGTCAACCAGCTGCTCGACATGGGCATCAAGCTCTATGTCCAGCAGACCCCTACGTATCAGAGCGTCGACATCGACGCCAAGCTGTAATCAACCAGGCTTTTGCCTGACTGAAAGGAGAAGGGTATGAATACGTTCATCAGTGCGGTGCTCGTCGGCCTCGTCGGCGTGTTCTGCATGTGGGACTCCCGCCTGCTCGGTCGTCTTAACTTCGAGCAGCCCCTCGTTGGCGCTACACTCGTCGGTCTGCTGTTGGGCGATGTACCCACCGGCCTTGCCGTCGGTGCCGCCGTCGAGCTCGTGTCCATGGGCCTGGTGCAGGTCGGCGCTGCCGTTCCGCCCGATATGGTCCTGGGCGGCATCGTGGCCGCTGCCTTTGCGTGCCTGACCGATGCTTCCGCCGAGACCGCCATGACGATCGCCATCCCGGTCGCCGTCCTGGGTCAGCTCCTCGGCATCGTGTTCCGTTCCATCATCGCCGCCCTCACCCATGTGGCAGATAGCGCGATCGATAACGGAAAGTTCAAGACCGCCTACCGTATGCACATCTGCGCCGGCTCCGGTCTGTACGCCATCATGTACTTCCTGCCGATCTTTCTCGCCGTCTTTGTTGGCACCGACCTGGTTCAGGCCATCGTCAACATGGTTCCCGAGTGGCTGTCCACTGGTCTTAACGTTTCGACCAAGATTATGACCGCCTACGGCTTGGCCCTGCTGCTCACCATGATGATCAAGAAGGGTATGACTCCGTTCCTGTTCATCGGTTTCCTGCTCGCCGCTTACCTCAACCTGTCCGTCATCGCGGTCGCTCTGATCGGTGTGTGCCTGGCTGTCGTCTTCATGGGCTTCAAGTTCAACGGTTCCCATGCAGCCGCCGGTGTCGATTCCGACTACGATCCGCTCGAAGACGACGAAGACTAAGGAGGAACACACTATGGCAACCGCAACCAAGGACGTGTCCCTGAACAAGAAGGTCAGCCAGTTCTTCTGGCGCTCCTGGGCCATCCAGGCCTCTTGGAACTACGAGCGTCAGATGAACATGGGCTTCCTCTACGGCATGGTTCCCACGCTCGATCGCCTCTATCCGGACGAGTCCGACCCCAAGCAGCTCGCTGCTAAGAAAGAGGCTTACCACCGTCACATGGCGTTCTACAACTGCACCCCGCAGACGAGCGCTTTCATCCTGGGCCTCTCCGCCTCCATGGAGGAGGAGTACGCCAAGGATCCCGAGAACTTCGATCCTGATTCGATCAACGCAGTCAAGACCTCCCTCATGGGTCCGCTTTCCGGCATCGGTGACTCCTTCTTCCAGGGCACCATCCGCGTTATCGCCTTTGGCCTGGGCGTTCAACTGGCTCAGCAGGGCTCCATCATGGGCCCGATCCTGGCCATGCTCATCTCCATCGTCCCCTCTGTGCTGATCACTTGGTTCGCAGCCAAGATGGGCTATCAGGGCGGCCACGCGTACCTGAGCAAGCTTCAGGGCGGCGACCTCATGGAGAAGCTCATGTATGTCTGCGGCATCGTGGGTCTTATGTCCGTGGGCGGCATGATCGCTACGCTGATCGGCGCCACCACCCCGCTGCAGTTCGCTGAGGGCACCGTCGTTATCCAGGACATCCTGGACGGCATGATGCCCCAGATGATCTCCCTTGGCCTCACCGGCCTTATGTACTGGCTCATCAAGAAGAACGTCAACACCGGTTGGCTTCTCGTGATCGCCATCGTGGGCGGCATCGCCCTCTCCGCGGCCGGCATCCTGGCCTAGTCGCGACTAAGCGCCTAACCGCTTTCCCCCGGGGGCCTGCCTGGCATCCCATACCCCAGGCAGGCTTCCATCCCCAAATGTGTCAAAGGGACAGTCCCTTTGACACATCCTCAACGGGCCGACGAGTCGGTCCAAATCACGGTAACCCTGTGTGCGTCCGGCAAAGTGGCGCCGCAAAAATCGAAAGGAATGTATCAGATGTACGAGATCGACCTTAACCTCCCTAAGCAGATCGTCGCTGACGTCCTGTCCAACCACGAGATCCACAGCGTCGCCTTCGTCGGCTGCGGCGCTTCCATGTCCGACCTTTACCCCGCCAAGTACTTCCTGGCCAACAACACGGACAAGCTGAACGTTCAGATCTTCACCGCTAACGAGTTCAACTACGACACGCCCTCCTGGGTCAACGAGCACACCTTCGTGATCACCTGCTCCCTCGGTGGCTCCACGCCCGAGACCGTCGAGGCCAACAAGACCGCCAAAAAGCACAACTGCCCGGTCGTCTCCCTCACCAACAAGGCTGGCTCCGCCCTGACCGTCGACGCTGACTACGTCATCGTTCACGGCTTCCACGCCAACTTCGCTGCCAAGTGCGAGAAGCCCGGCTACGCCATCGCTCTTGCTGTCGAGATCCTTCAGCAGACCGAGGGCTATGACCACTACGAGGACATGATCACCGGCCTCACCAACGTCTTCGAGCTCTGCGAGAACGCCGCTCAGCACTGCAAGAAGCTCGCCAAGAAGTTCGCCGAGGACTTCAAGGACGACAAGATGATCTACTTCATGGCTTCCGGTGCCTCCGAGAAGATGGCTTATTCTCACGCTGCCTTCCTGTTCACCGAGATGCAGTGGATCGACGCCGCCGCCTACAACACCGGCGAGTACTTCCACGGCCCGTTCGAGGTTTCCACCGAGGGTAAGCCCTACGTCTTCTTCATGTCCGATGGCGCTACCCGTCCGATGGACGCCCGCGCCCTTACCTTCCTTGAGCGCATGGGCGCCAAGGTCGCTCTGATCGACTCCAAGGACTACGGCCTGGCTGACGCCGTGCCCGCGAGCGTCGTCACCTACTTCAACCCGCTGCTGCACCTCGCCGTTATGCGCGAGTACGGCAACCAGATCGCCGAGGCCCGTCAGCACCCGCTGACCATGCGTCGCTACATGTGGAAGCTTTCCTACTAATCACAAGTAAGTAGACCTTACGGGTTGATTGAGAGGGGATGGGGTTTGCGCCCCATCCCCTTTTTGCTCTGGGGAGGGCGTGTTTGTCGCGTCATAAAACCCCAGATAAAACCTACCAAAATAAACCTGTCCCTTTTTGGCAGGTGGGAGGAGATGCGTATGATCAAGGCAGTGCTGTTTGATATGGACGGCGTGCTGGTCGATACCGAGTGGTTCTACAACCGTCGTCGCGTGGCGTATATGGAGGAGCATGGCATTACGTACGATAGAATTCCAGATCTTTCGGGGTCTAATGAACCGGCAATCTGGGAAGCTTTAGTTCCTGGCAATCTCACGTTACGCGAGGAATTGCTCACGGAATATAAAAAAAGATATTGCCCCGCTCATCCCGTTCCGTATGCCGAGCTGCTCAACGAGCAGACGGAGCCGGTGATGCGCGAGCTGCACGAGCGCGGCGTAAAGTGTGCCATCGCGAGCTCGTCGTATCGTGAGCTGATTGACGAGCTGGTGGATATCGCCGGTATCGCCGACGTGCTGGACTACACCATCAGCGGTCACGAGTGCAGTGCGTTTAAGCCCGACCCCGAGATCTACCTGCGCGCCATGGAGGCGCTGGGTGTGGAGCCTACCGAGTGCCTGGTTATCGAGGACTCGCCTTTGGGCATCGAGGCCGGCAAGCGCTCCGGCGCCCGCGTCCTGGCGCTGCGTCCGCACGAGGGGGTCAACCTGGATCAGTCCGCCGCCGACGTTGTCATCGACAATCTGACCGACATTTTGCCCGCTTTGTAGTGTCAATCCGCCGCGAAAAGCACTGGTTCAAACGTTTTTTGCGGTGGACTGGCTCAATTTGATTTCGATTTTGATCCGTTTGGCTTCGATTTGGGCTAAGTGAGTAGACTTTTTGGCGCAGGCCGAGCACAATGCATATCTTCCTTTGTAAAACCGCAGGTCACAGGAGTGGCGGTTTTGGGTGTGCTCGGCAGATCGTAAAAAGTCTACTCACTTGGAATTTTGCCCTTTGGTCGTGGGGGTTGCTGGTCCCGTTTTGGTTGTCGAGGGAGGTTGAATTGAAGCGCCCCCGCACGCTCCATGCTACAATCGCGGGCATGCCCCACAACCACATCTGCCTTCGAAAGGAGCCTACGTGGCGAACGCCATCGATCAGCTCACGGACCGCGTGCTCATGCTCGGCCGCCTCACCATCGTCCGCCGCGCCATTACTGCCGTGGCGGTCACAATTTCTGCCGTCCTCCAAACATTCCTGATCCAGGCGTTCATTCAGCCCGCCGACCTGCTTCCGAGCGGTCTCACCGGCGTCGCGGTCCTGCTCGATCGCGTTACCTCGCTGGGCGGCGTTCACATCGACATCTCGCTCGGCATGCTTGCGCTCAACATTCCCGTGGCGCTCCTATGCTGGAGCGGCATTAGCAAGCGCTTCGTCATCTTCTCGATGATGCAGGTCGTGCTCTCATCGCTCTTTCTCAACATCTTTCACTTCGCTCCATTTTTGGGCGACAAGCTTATGCTCATCATTTTTGGCGGCGTGGTCTCGGGTCTGGGCGCTGCCATCGCGCTTAAATCCGGCGCATCCACCGGCGGCACCGACTTTATCGCGCTGTGGGTTTCCAACCACACGGGCAAGACCATCTGGGGCGTCATCTTTGGTTTCAACTGCTTTATCCTGGCGATCTTTGGCTTTATGTTTGGCTGGGACAAGGCGGCGTATTCCATCGTGTTCCAGTTTATTTCGACCAAGACCATCGACAGTTTCTATCGTCGCTACGATCGCGTGACGCTGCAGATCACGACGCGTAAGGCAGACGAGGTCATGACTGCCTACGTAAACCATTTTCAGCACGGCATTAGCTGCGCCGAGGTCGTCGGCGGATACAGCCGCGAAAAGATGTACCTGCTGAACACCGTTGTCTCGACCTACGAGAGCCAGGACATTATCAAGTTGGTGTGCGACGTTGATCCCGGCGCCGTGATCAACGTGTTCCACACGCTCAACTTTGTGGGCGGCTGGTGGGGCGGTCATGTCGACGAGCCCATGCCCACGGCCGTTCCCGATCCCGACAAGCCCGCACGCATGGCCAGCAGGCAGGCGCGCCTCAGCGAACAGGACAGCCTGCAGCAGGACGACGGCAAGTAGGGTATTGGCATTTTGCCGGTCCTGCGCAACCCATCCGAACGAGCCCCCCGAAAGCCCCGTTGCTTTCGAGGGCTCTCGTTTGCCCAGATAAAACCTACCAAAATGAAGCTGTCGCTTTTTGGTAGGGAGGGTGTATCGTTTTATCAATATGAGGTAACATGAAACTAGACGTTATATACGTATGAGAAATTTAGCTATTTTGATAAGAGTGATCAGATATGCCTGCGCCCAAAAATGCACCGCTTTACCAGCAGATTTATGACGAAATCAAGGATGCGATCGAAAAAGGTGTTTATGCACCCAAGGAGCGTATTCCGTCCGAGCTTGAACTAGCCGAGCAGTACGAGGTGAGCCGTATTACGGTGCGCCGCGCTGTCGAGGAGCTGTGCTCCGATGGTTACCTGGTTAAGCAGCAGGGCCGCGGCACCTTTGTCTCCGCGCCGCACATCAACCGCCAGTTTCACGCCTCGACGCTGCAGACGTTTACCGCGCTGTGTGCCGGCAACGGCATGAAGGCCGGTGCGCACGTGATCGATCGCCAGATCGTTCCGGCGCGCCAAAACGAGATGGAGTTCTTTGGCCTGCAGAAGGATGCGCTGTTGCTGCATATCAAGCGCGTGCGCACGGCCGACGGCGAGCCCATCTTTGAGGAGAACATCTTTGTGCCGTTTGACGCCTACCGTGAGCTGTTGACGGCCGATCTTGAGGACAAGTCGATTTTTGCCGAGGTCGAGCGTGTTGGCGGAATCCCGATTGTCTCGGTTGGCTACCGTACGGTCGAGGCCGTTCGAGCTAACGCCGAGCAGGCGGCCGAGCTGGGCATTGCTCCGCACGATCCGCTGCTCAACCTGCGTGCCGGCTTTACCGGTCCCGATGACGAGCCGGTTTTGATGGGTAAGCAGTACTACGTGGGATCGCGCTACGTTATGGTCATGTAAGTTACGCGGTTTTACCAAACTGCGTAACGGGCCGACGCTGCAAGCCCGCCAGAGCGGCAATCTGCCTTTCAACTTCGGCGGCATGAC
>CALJMO010000035.1 GCA_937982065.1 uncultured Collinsella sp. | reverse complement strand
GCCACGCACTTTACCTGCGTAAACAATGTGAGTGAAATATGAATCTCGATGGATACGCCCGCAGCCGTGTATACTAAACAACTGTGTGTAACCAGGGGAGTATTCTGGCTGGACAAAATGCCTGCTTAATAGGGTTGTCAGGTAGTCCGGGCGAAATACAAGGCTGGGGAGCACGTCGTGTAAGTAGTGGTCCTCTAGGGGCGTACGCTCGGTGGCGTACGCATTGTCCCAAGACCACGCGAGAGTTGGGATCATATCTTGATCAGCATGATTCTCGGCCGCAAGATTGGCATGACCCAGGTTTGGGACGAGGACGATAACGTCGTTCCCGTCACGGTCATCCAGGCTGGCCCCTGCGCTGTCTCGCAGGTTAAAACTCAGGCAACCGACGGCTATGACGCCGTCCAGATCGGTTTCGGCGACATCAAGGCCAAGAACGTGAACAAGCCCATGGCTGGTCACTTCGCCAAGGCTGGCGTCGAGCCTGTCCGCTTCCTTCGTGAGGTCCGCGTCGAGAACGGCGAGGAGCACAAGGTCGGCGAGGTCGTTACCGTCGCTGATTTCGCTGATGTCGAGAAGGTCGACGTCATCGGTACCTCCAAGGGTAAGGGCTTCCAGGGTCGCATCAAGCGCTGGGGTCAGCGCCGCGGTCCTATGACGCATGGTTCTCACTTCCAGCGTCACCCCGGTTCTATCGGTCAGTGCGCCTATCCTGCGCGCGTCCTCAAGGGCGTCAAGATGGCCGGTCACATGGGTAACGAGCGCGTTACCGTCAAGAACCTTTCCGTTGTCCGCATCGATGCCGAGCAGAACCTCATCTTGGTCAAGGGCGCTGTCCCGGGTGCCAAGAATGGTCTCGTCGCCATCCGTATGGCCTAAGGGCCCAGCCCATTTAGCCCAGCGTCATACCAAGGAGAACACTTAAATGGCAAAGTTTGAAGTAAAGAACAGCGAGGGCAAGAAGGTCGCCGAGGCCGAGCTCGCCGCTGAGGTGTACGGCATCGAGCCGAACATCCACGTTATGCACCACATCGTCAAGTGCCAGATGGCCTCTTGGCGTCAGGGCACCCAGTCCGCTAAGGGCCGCTCTGAGGTTTCCGGTGGCGGCAAGAAGCCTTGGCGTCAGAAGGGCACCGGCCGTGCCCGCCAGGGTTCCATCCGTGCTGCCCAGTGGCGTCACGGTGGCGTCGTCTTCGCCCCCAAGCCCCGTTCCTACGCTAAGCGTATGAACAACAAGGAGGTCAAGCTGGCTATGCGCTCCGCGCTGTCCGCCAAGCTGGCCGATGGCGAGCTCGTGCTCGTCGACGACTACGGCTTCGAGAAGCCTTCCACCAAGGCTGCTGTCGCCATGCTCAAGGCTCTCGGCCTTGAGGGCAAGCGTCTGACCATCATCGTTCGCGATGAGGACGTCAACGCCTACCTGTCGTTCCGCAACATTCCCAAGACGTTCATCATCACTGCCGACGAGGCCAACACCTACGATCTCGTCAACAACAACGCTGTGCTGATGCCCGCCGACATCGCCGCTCACTTCGGGGAGGTGCTTGCATAAATGACCGCCCACGAGATCATCATCCGTCCGATCGTGTCCGAGCGTTCCTTCTCCGGCATGGAGCTGAACAAGTACACGTTCGAGGTCGCCAAGGATGCTAACAAGTATCAGATCAAGGACGCTGTCGAGGAGATCTTCGGCGTCAAGGTTGTTCGCGTGAACACCCTGACGGTCAAGCCCAAGACCAAGCGCGTGCGTTATGTCGCCGGAAAGACCCGTTCTTGGAAGAAGGCCATCGTCACGCTGGCCGAGGGCGACACCATCGAGGTCTTTGGCAACCAGGCCTAAGACTCGCTGCTGTTGAGTGAGCTCATGCCTCCCAAATAGGGGAGGCGGGAGCTCAAGGTTTTGGGCGTATAAAATGGACACGCCCGGAACCGTGTATATGTCCGGTGTCATCGCACCCGAGGCAGAACCTCGAATCCCTGTCTGCGATGGCTAACGGATTCCTATTGAAAGGGATTGTAATGGCTGTAAAGCACCTTAAGCCGACCTCCGCTGGTAGGCGTTGGCAGACGATCTCCGACTTCTCCGAGATCACCTGCACCAAGCCCGAGAAGTCTCTTCTCGAGCCCCTGCCCAAGAAGGCCGGTCGTAACAACAACGGCCGCATCACCACCCGCCACCAGGGCGGCGGCGTGAAGCGTCGTTACCGCGTGATCGACTTCAAGCGCAACAAGGATGGCGTGCCCGGCAAGGTTGCCACGATCGAGTACGATCCGAACCGTTCCGCTCGCATCGCTCTGCTGCACTACGCTGACGGTGAGAAGCGCTACATCCTGGCCCCCAAGGGCCTCGAGGTCGGTCAGACCGTCATGTCCGGTTCTGACGCCGACATCAAGCCGGGCAACGCTCTGCCCCTCGCCGACATCCCCGTCGGTACGCTCATCCACGCTGTCGAGTTCCAGCCGGGCAAGGGCGCCGCTATCGCCCGTTCCGCCGGTAACTCCTGCCAGCTGATGGGTAAGGAGGGCAAGTACGCTATCGTCCGTATGCCTTCCTCCGAGATGCGCCGCATCCTCGTTACCTGCCGCGCCACCGTCGGTGAGGTCGGCAACGCCGATCACTCCAACATCGTCATCGGCAAGGCCGGCCGCAAGCGTCACATGAACGTGCGACCGACCGTCCGCGGTACCGTCATGAACCCTGTTGACCACCCGCACGGCGGTGGCGAGGGCAAGAACCACACCTCTGGTCGTCCCTCCGTTACCCCCTGGGGTAAGCCGACGAAGGGCCTTCGTACGCGCAAGAAGAAGAAGGTCTCGAACCAGCACATCATTCGTCGCCGTAAGAAGTAATTTCGGATACCGAGTTTTAGGAGAAAGCACTTATGAGCAGAAGTCTCAAAAAGGGCCCGTTCGTGGAGACTCGCCTTCTCTCGCGTATCACCGCGATGAACGAGGCTGGCAAGAAGGACGTCGTGAAGACCTGGTCCCGCGCGTCCACCATCTTCCCCGAGATGGTTGGTCACACCATCGCCGTCCACGACGGCCGCAAGCATGTGCCCGTGTATGTTACCGAGTCCATGGTTGGTCACAAGCTCGGCGAGTTCGCGCCGACTCGTACGTTCCGTGGCCACAAGGCCAAATAGGGGGTTAACCGTAAATGGCAACTAAGTCTATTGAAACTGAGGCCACCGAGGTTCGCGCCGTCGCTAAGTACGTGCGTGTTTCCCCCAGCAAGGCCCGCCTGGTGGTCGATCTGATCCGCCGCAAGCCTGTCGCTCAGGCCTTCGACATCCTCCACTTCTGCGACCGCGCCGTCGCCGTGGATGTCGAGAAGGTTCTCCGTTCCGCCGTTGCGAACGCCGAGAACAACAACGGTCTGCGTGCCGACAACCTGGTTGTCGCCGCTGCCTATGTTGACGAGGGTCCGACGCTTAAGCGCATCCGTCCCCGCGCCAAGGGTTCCGCTTCTCGCATTCTGAAGCGTACTTCCCACATCACCGTCGTCGTTGCTCCTCGAAAGGAGGCGTAAAGCTGTATGGGTCAGAAAGTCTACCCCACCGGCTTCCGTCTTGGCATCACCGAGAACTGGCGCTCCCGCTGGTTCGCAGAGAAGGATTACGCTAAGACCCTCGGTAACGATCTCGAGATCCGCAAGTACCTCGAGAAGCGTCTTTCCCGCGCAGCTGTCTCCCGCGTCGAGATCGAGCGCGCTGGCGACAAGGTGAAGGTCATCATCCTCACCGCTCGCCCCGGCGTTGTCATCGGTAAGAAGGGTGCCGAGATCGATACCCTCCGCACCGAGCTCGAGAAGGTCGCTGGCGTCTCCAAGGGCCAGCTCTCCGTCGACGTTGTCGAGATCAAGCGCCCCGAGCTCGACGCCAACCTCGTTGCTCAGTCTATCGCCGAGCAGCTCGAGGGCCGCGTTGCCTTCCGTCGCGCTATGCGCAAGGCTGTCCAGTCCGCCCGCAAGGCCGGCGCTAAGGGCATCCGTATCCAGTGCTCCGGTCGTCTCGGCGGTGCCGAGATGGGCCGTCGTGAGTGGTACCGCGAGGGTCGCGTGCCTCTGCACACCCTCCGTGCCAAGATCGACTACGGCACGGCTGTCGCCAGCACCACCATGGGCGCTTGCGGCGTGAAGGTCTGGATCTACCTGGGCGAGAAGCTCCCGGGCCAGCCTGTTCCCAACCCTGCACTCGAGGGCTCTTCCCGTCCTCGTCGTCGTAACTCCGAGAGGAGGGGTCAGTAGTGCTTGCCCCTAAGCGTATTCTTCACCGCAAGGTGCAGCGTGGCTCCATGAAGGGCCAGGCCAAGGGTAATACCGAGCTGCATTTCGGCGAGTTTGGTATCCAGGCTCTCGAGGCCCATTGGATCACCAACCGTCAGATCGAGGCCGCTCGTATTGCCATGACCCGCTACATGAAGCGTGGCGGTCGTGTCTACATCACGATCTTCCCCGATAAGCCCATCACCAAGAAGCCTGCCGAGACTCGCATGGGTTCTGGTAAGGGTAACCCCGAGGAATGGGTGGCCGTCGTCAAGCCCGGCCGCATCATGTTCGAGGTCAAGGGTGTTCCCGAGGAGGTCGCTCGCGAGGCTCTGCGTCTTGCGCAGCACAAGCTCCCCATCAAGACCAAGATTGTTGCTGCCAAGAACGCTGAGCAGCGCATCGAGAAGGAGATGGCTGAGGAGGCCGCTCTCGAGGCCAAGTGGGCTGCTGAGGACGCCGCCGCCGCCAAGGAGGAGAACTAATGAAGCCCGCAGAGATTCGTGAGCTCTCGGACGCTCAGCTCGTTGAGAAGCTGAAGGAAATGCGTGCCGAGCTCTTTAACCTTCGTTTCCAGATGGCCACCAGCCAGCTGGACAACACCGCTCGCGTCAACACCGTGAAGAAGGACATCGCTCGCGTCCTCACGGAGCAGCGCGCCCGCGAGATCGCAGCGGAGAAGTCCGCTGTCGCCGAGTAGGACCTAAGGAGAGAACATGACTGATTCGCGTAACTCGCGTAAGGTCCGTACGGGTGTCGTTACCTCCGTCTCCGGTGCCAAGACCATTGTTGTCACCATCACCGAGCGCAAGCGTCACCCCAAGTACGGCAAGATGATGACCAGCTCCAAGAAGCTGCACGCTCACGACGAGGAGTGCACGGCTGGCGTGGGCGATACCGTCCGCGTTATGGAGACCCGTCCTATGTCCAAGATGAAGCGTTGGCGCCTCATCGAGGTCGTCGAGCGCGCTAAATAAGCAGTCGCTCTTACGACTTGTACGTTTCCGAAGATGTGCGTATGCCTGGCTTGCATACCACGAGCCGCATAAAGGCTGCGCACCTCTCTTCGGTTCTTAGTTCGGAGGAACATCTACCATGATTCAGATGCAAACCATGCTGAACGTCGCCGACAACTCCGGCGCTCGCAAGATTCGCTGCATCAAGGTGCTTGGCGGTTCCAAGCGTCGTTATGCAGGCATCGGCGATGTGTTCATCGGTGCTGTCCAGGAGGCTACCCCTGGCGCCAACGTCAAGAAGAAGGACGTTGTCCGTTGCGTCGTCGTTCGCACCGTTAAGGAGATCCGCCGCAAGGATGGCTCCTACATTCGCTTTGATGAGAACGCCTGCGTTGTCATCAACAACGATGGTTCGCCTGTCGGCACCCGTATCTTCGGGCCCGTCGCTCGCGAGCTTCGTGACAAGAAGTACATGAAGATCGTCTCGCTCGCTCCCGAGACCCTGTAGTTAGGGGAGATATATGTATATCAAGAAGGGCGATAAGGTCCAGGTTCTCTCTGGTAAGGATCGCGGCAAGCAGGGCGTTATCCTGCGTGCTCTCCCCGCAGAGAACAAGGTCGTTGTCGAGGGCGTTTCGGTCGTCAAGAAGGCCGTCAAGCCCAACGCTGCCAACCAGCAGGGCGGCATCGTTTCGCAGGAGGCTCCCATCGATGCCTCCAACGTCAATCTCGTTTGCCCCGAGTGCGGTAAGGTTACCCGCGTCGGTCACGAGAAGGACGGCAAGAACAAGCTGCGCGTCTGCAAGAAGTGCGGCCACAAGTTCTAAGCTGCCCGCAACATCAAGTTGCTAGCAAAGGCCCGGATGCC
>CALJMO010000034.1 GCA_937982065.1 uncultured Collinsella sp. | reverse complement strand
GCTCGTGGACACCGACGACGCCGAAGAGGCCAAGGACAACGACGAGGAGTAATTTTCTAGTACGTTAACCGTCCTTCCAAAGACCCGCTTCCCAACAGGGGAGCGGGTCTTTTTTGTTGAAGAAAACCTGCCAATAAGGGACAGGTTTATTTTGGTAGGTTATTCCTGCTTGAATTTGAAACATTTCGTTCGGTCAAAGCGTATCTATGGTGAGGACCTCATCAAGAATCATTACCGTCACCGGGAGGTGATTATGGAAGAACAGGCATTTAGACAGGCGGTCGAAGATCAACGGGATGTCGTGTTTCGAATCGCATTGACGTACCTGCGCGATCGTGCCGATGCCGACGATATTGCCCAAGATGTCTTTCTTAAGTTGCTTAAAAGCGATGGAAACTTTGAAAGTTGGGAACATCTTCGTCGATGGCTTATCCGGGTCACGATCAATGAATGCAAATCGCTCTTTCGAAAGCCATGGAGGCGTGTGGAGGATATTGAGAACCTGGCCGATTCGCTTTCGGCGGTGCAGGATTAGACCAAAGCGGTCCTGTCAGACGTCATGCGACTTCCGGAACGATTCCGTGTTCCCATCATGCTCTATTACTATCTGGGCTTTTCGACCTCAGAGATTGGCGAGTTATTGCATGTGCCAGCCGCGACTGTTCGAACGCGTTTGGCTCGCGGCAGATCGAAGCTCAAGTTCATCCTAGAGGAGGGCGACCGTGAAATCCAATCAAATCAAGCAGGCCTTCGAGTCCATCCAAGCCGATAGCGATCTTGCAGATCGTGTCCTAAATACCGCTGCGGGTGAGCCGCTTCATCGAAAGGGCCACGCGAAGCCTCTCTATGTTGCCGTAATCGGATGTCTTGCCGGAGTACTGGCGACCGGAGGGGTCGCCTACGCCGTTGTCAATTCCGGCTATTTTGCCTCAGCCTGGGGAAACCACGGCAATGGGGATTCCATTACCTGGACCAACGGTGGCTCATCGGGGACTAAATACACCTACACCAGAGAGTTTGGTGATGGTATCGCGCCCCAAAGCCTGGAGGGTGCAGTCCAGAAGGTTAATCTGTCCGTCGAGGGTAACGGCTATACGCTCGATATCCATGAGATGGCTATCGATCAAAACGGCTGCGGCGCCGTGACGTTTACGTTGTCCAATCCAAATGGAGTTAACTACTACAAGCCAGCAGCAGAGACAGGCGAACTTGTTCTCTATGGTGAAGAAGAACAAGGCATCGGCACGCCAAGCATGAACTTCGGCGAGGAATGGGCTGACACACGCTGCACAATTGATAAGGACACATCAAGCGACACAGTCATTAATGGCACGATGTACTTTGCCTCGTGGGATCGCGAGCGAGATTTGGGACATGCGGTCACCTGGAATATCAGCTGGACGGAGGGCAAAGGTGAGGATGCGAAGGTGATCGAGGTATCGACGCCAGAGTTTAACGTCGGAGCGCACGTCGATACAAAGGAACTCCGCTCCGATGACTCGCCTCTCGAGATCAGTCCGTTTTCCATCCAGACGCATATCGATGATCTGGGCTATGAAGCAGTTGATCATAAACTGACCGTCACCTACAAGGATGGATCGGAGCAGATTATCGAAGATGACGACGCAGGGGCGTACAACTTCTATGTTTCGATGGCACGCAATAGCGGAGAGAACATTTGGGTGCCAACGAAGTTGATTGATGTCGACCAAGTGGTTTCAGTAACGCTCGAAGGCACGAGGTACACGTCAACAGGAGAGACCGAAACAGAAGTACCCTTTACCATCGTCTATTCGTAAGGTCTGAGGCCGCTTCCTACTAGGGGAAGCGGCCTCTTTTGCGGTAAATGGGTGGTTAGACTGAGCGATATACTTCCGAAAACGCCGCCGATTTCCATGCGACAGATGAGAGCAGATCACCGCTGGAGCGCGACGTTTCCCCAGATAAAACCGACCAAAATAAACCTGTCTCTTTTTGGCAGGTAGCGTTGCCCCAACGAGCACGTCGGATTCCCGGGCCGGGCGGCCCAGGGGTTAAGTTTGTCGCGAGTTCCGCACGAGCCGGAGGCCACTTAATGTGGCCTCCGTGCGAGCCAGGACTGTAGAGCAGCAAACTTAACCCCTGGGCCGCCCGGCCCGGGAATCCGCCCCCGCGCACAGAAGGGGATTCCTTTTGTGTAGGCTTTGCGGAAATGTGGCTATTTTAGGATACGCCCGGTGGCGTGGTCTGTTGACGGCACAGCTAACGCCACGTATCCTATCGAACTGCGTGTTTCGTAGGGGGATGCTGACCCCTCGATTCAAGCCGTTGCACTTTA
>CALJMO010000033.1 GCA_937982065.1 uncultured Collinsella sp. | reverse complement strand
AGGAAGCTTGGATACGCCTAGGCGCGGTCCAAGAAATCGTCCGCACCCCCAAATGGCCCATTCTAGGAACTATTCCACCGCAACTTAGATTGGGAAACCGCGAAACCCTAAAGCTCTAATTCATTCAAACGGAGGATCGCAACAATATAGATCTTGAGTGCTTGCTTGAGCTGCTCTTCGTTGGCGCACTCGTTGGGACCGTGCATCTGGCCGCCCCATGTGGGCAGTTCCAGGCCGGTCTCCTCGGGGCCAAACGACACGGCGCGGGCAAAGTTGCGCGCGTACGTGCCGCCGCCCATGGCAAAAGGCTCGGCGTGCTTGCCCGTAAACTCGTTATAGGTATTGATAAGCGCCTTCACGGCCGGATCGTCGGCAGACACCGAGAACGGCACCTTTGCATGACCCAGGCGACACGTCACGTCAAAGCGCCCCGCGAGCGGCTCGAGCTGCTCGCGGATGGTATCGGCGCTCGTGCTATCAGGGAAACGCACGTCGATGACCTGCTCGATATGGCCATCCACCACGCGGATGACGCCGGGGTTGCAGGTGAGCGGGCCAAACGCCGGGCTCGTCGCGTCGATACCCAGGCCGCGACCATAGGCGTCCGCATGCACAAAGGCCAAAAACTTGACAAACTCGTGCTCGGCAGGCGTCAGCAGGCGCTCGCCGCGGGCACCAAACGCGTCCTCGGCCTCGCGCAGATACGACACGATCAGGCCGACGGCATTGATCGTCCCCTCGGGCATCGAGGCGTGACCGCCAATACCGTGGGCGAAAATCTGCACATGACCATTGTCGAGAGCCGTGATCTCCAGGCGGTCAGCATTCTCGACCGGCGCCGGCAGCTCATCGGCGGCAATCGCGAGCTCGCAGATGGACTGCGACGGAATGGCATTGCTCGCCTCGGCGCCGCTCCACGACACGATGCGCCCGCCGTCGATCTTGGGACTCACGAACGTCGCCCCAAACTGGCCCTTCTCGGCATTGCAGACCGGGAACTCGGCATCGGGCGTAAACAAAAAGTCGGGGTCTGCGTGGTTCTCCAGATAATGGTGAACGTCGGACATGCCCACTTCCTCATCGCAGCCCAGCAGCGCGCGGAAGGTGTAGCGCGGAACAATGCCGTGCTTGAACAGGTACGCGCCGGCATAAAGCGACAGCACTGCCGGGCCCTTGTCGTCGATCACGCCGCGACCGAGCAACCAGCCCTCGCGACGCTCCATCGCGAACGGATCGGTGTTCCAGCCAGGGCCGGCGGGAACCACGTCCACGTGGCAGATAGTCGCGAGCTGCTTGTCGCCGCGGCCCGGGATATCGGCGATTCCCACATAGCCCTCGTCGTCGCTCGTCTGATAGCCGAGCTTCTGCGCGATGCCGAGCGCGCAATCGAGCGCGTCACGGACCGGGCGGCCAAACGGCGCGCCGGGCTCCGCATCGGCAGAAACTGCCACGGAAGGATAACTCACCAGCTGCTCGATATCAGCGACGACATCCTCCCAGACCTCGTCGACATACTCAGCGACGCTCTGCTCCACCTGATTCATGGACGACCTCCTCACCAATGAGTGACGGGTACGCCCGCCCCTCACATTACGTCTATTAGATAGCGAAAAGTTTAGCAAGCTCGGCCACCGAGTGCACCACTGCATCGGCACCCGCCGCCTCGTGCTCGCCCGGCGCTGCCGCGCCCGAATAGATGCCGATGCACGGCACGCCCATCGCGTGTGCGCCCTCCACATCGTTAAAGCGATCGCCGATCATCACGGCATCGCCCGCCGTCGCGCCGAGCGCCGCCAGGGCATCGCGAACCGAATCGGCCTTGGTCTCGCGTCCCTGCGGCGGATTCATGCCAACCACCGCCTCAAACTGCGAAAGCCCCAGCTCGCCCACCATGTCAATGCACTTTGCCTCCATGCGTGACGTCGCCACGACCAAGCGATGCCCCTGCGCGACAAGGCCATCGAGCAGCTCGGGGATTCCATCGAACACGGGATACTCTTCCGGTCCCAGCTCATCAAAAAAGGCACGGTACTCGTCAGCCACCACAAGCGACTCCTCGCGGGAGAAGCCATAAAAGTCGTGAAAGCTCTTCCACAGGGGCGGCCCGATCATGCGGCGCAGGTCACCCATCTGCGCCTCCGAAAACCCGCGCGCGGCCAACGTCTTGCGCGTCGAGCTCATCACCGCCCGGCCCGTATCGGCCACCGTGCCGTCAAAATCGAACAGCACAACCGGCCGCCTGTATATCTCCAACGCCTCCATCGGCATTCCTCTTCCCCAGTTGATGATTTCCACACCGACACTTCAAACTGTTGACTATTCAACAATTGAACCTAGAAATGTGGAACGACTCCACTATACTTGTCGCACTTTGCTCTCAGAAGGCGGCGCGCAAGCGCCCCAATGAAAGGTGCAATTATGTCTTTTGCCATCATAACCGACTCCACGTCGGACATCTCCCCCGCCCGTGCTCAAGAGCTTGGCATTTACGTCATTCCACTGCATGTGATTATCGAGGGCGAGGACCTGCTCGACCAGGTACAGATCACCGCCGAGGAGTACGTCGCCCGCATGGCCGGCTCCGAGCAGCTGCCGCACACCTCGCAGCCGAGTGCCGGCGAGTTCAAGGCACTCTTTGACCGCGTGCGTGCTGACGGCCACGACAGCGCGATCTTTATCTCGCTGTGCAGCGAATGGTCCGCCTGCTATTCCAACGCATGCCTGGTCGCCGAGACCCACGAGCTCGACGTGCGCTGCATCGATTCGCGCACCGGCTCGGGTGCCGAGGGCCTGCTGGTGGAGTACGCGCTCGCCATGCGCGAGGACGGCCGCAGCCTGGACGAGACCGAGGCACAGATCCGCGCGACCCTGCCCGACGCGCACCTGCTGCTGATTCCCCGCACGCTCGAGAACCTCGTTAAGAACGGCCGCGCGCCCAAGCTCGCCGGCCAGCTCACGCAGATGCTCAATATTCGCCTGGCCGTTTCGCCGGAGTGGCAGTCGGGCGAGATCAAGGCCATCAAAAAGGGCCGCGGCGCCAAGCGCATCGTCGCCAACACCATGGCAGACTGCCTCGCGTTTTTGGCCGAGCATCCGGGCTCCAGCGTGCGCGTGCTCACGACCGGTGCCGCCGAGGAGCAGGAGCTTGTCGACGAGGCACTCGCAGGCCAGGACTACGTAGACGCCGGCACCGGCCCCATCGGCTGCACCATCGCCACCCATGTAGGCGTCGACGCCATCGCCATCAGCTACTGCCCGCGCTACCAGCCAACTCGCTAGGGACGTCCACATCAGTTGCGGTGAAATAGGGACTGTTTTTGGCTTATCGGCCGCAAATCAATCCCTATTCCACCGCAACTTAGAAATCGGCGATCAGCCCAGCGAACCCTGAAAAAGCTCCTGATGAGTGCCCATTCGCACCAGCCTGATCACTGGGTTAGTCTTATGGGGCAGATATAGAACGACCACATCGACCAAGCCATCGGATAGGTGGAAATCGATGTGGCCGTTGTAATTGCCGCCCGGGTTTGAGAGCTCGTGGGCGCCGTACTCCGCCGGAAGCGACCCATGAGCCACAAGCTCTGCAACCGCCGCTTTAAACTCACTCTTTAGCTGCGGATGCATGCGCATCGTTCGTTTGTAGTCCGCCTTAAATTGAGCCTCGACTTTGATCTCGAACATCGCTATTCCTCATCAAGAAATGACATAAGCTCATCAGCGTCGTTGAATGACGGGCTATCGTCCGGCAAAATCCCCAACTCATGAGCCTCGGCGATTACCATGGCACGCCTCGTCGCCTCGTTGGGCACCTCCGCCCTTCCTACAATCTCAAAAGGAATCTTTCGCTGATTTACCAGCTGCCGAACAGCAAGGTTGAGATACGAATTGAGACTCAAGCCAACTGAGTCCAAGAACTCAGTCGCCTGTTCCTTGAGCCCCTCTTCGATGCGAACCGTCGTGGGCTTAACCGTTGCAGTAGACATACGCGACCTCCTCGCCTCATCTTTTACATCAGTATACCCAGTTTAGATGGCAAACTGACGTTAGATAGCATCAGATTGCCATGCATATCCATGTCGCGGTGGGCACGATTGCTCTACATCAGCCCGCCGAGCGCAATGTCGACGGCTTCGTTGAGGTCGTCGGTAATGTGCACCAGCTCCGGATCGAGCGGGCTGATCATACCGGCGTCCATCACCGGACCGTTAAGCCAGTCGAATAGGCCCTGCCAGTACTCGGTGCCCACCAAAACGAGCGGCATGCGCTTGACCTTGTGTGTCTGCACCAGCGTGAGCACCTCGAACATTTCGTCGAGCGTGCCAAAACCTCCGGGAAACACGATGGCGCCCGAGCTGTATTTGACGAACATGGTCTTGCGCACAAAGAAGTAACGGAAGTCCATGCCGAGGTTCACGTATTTATTGAGCCCATGCTCGTGCGGCAATTCAATGCCCAGGCCAACTGACTTGCCGTTGACACTTGCCGCTCCCCTGTTGGCCGCTTCCATGATGCCGGGGCCGCCACCGGTGATGACCGCCACGCCACGTTGTGCGATCTTGCGCCCGACGGTACGCGCCGCCTTGTAGAGCGGATCGGTCTTGGGCGTGCGAGCGCTACCGAAGATGGTCACAGCGGGCCCGAGCTCGGCAAGTGCGCCAAAGCCATCGACAAACTCGGCCTGGATGCGCAGCACGCGCCACGGATCAGCATGCAGCCAGTCGGTCGACTCCTCGGGCGCCAGCAGGTTGGCGTAGGTGTTGTCCTTAGGAATCATGGGGCCGCGCATAACCACGGGGCCGCGGCGGTACGTCTCGTCGTAGGCAGGCTCGCCCTCGACATTCTCGTTCTTAGTCATGGGTACTCCTATCGAGAAAAAGAAAAACGGGCGGGGTCGACGCCATGCGCCAAACACCCGCCCGAACATCAACTATTCGGTATGGTACCCACGATGCATCAAGTGCTTGCAAGCTATCGGTCAGCGGTCGCGCAGACGGTGTTAGCGAACGTGATGACCGGCCGGCGCTCGCCCCTTGCCGTTGCCCACGCTCCGCAAGCGCCCGCGCCGCTCTTAGTAGTCCACCGCCGCAGGACTGTTCATCCAGTCGCTCACAAACGCGCCGTAGCGGCCCTCGATAATGGCCTGGCGGGCACGCTGCATAAGGTTGAGCAGGTAGTAGATGTTGTGCATCGACAGCAGAATACCGCCGAGCATCTCCTTCTGCGTGACCATGTGACGGATGAGCGCGCGGCTGTAGCCGCCCGTGCACACCGGGCAGGTGCAGGTGGGGTCGATGGGGCCGTCGTCGTGCGCAAAGCGGGCGTTGCGGAAGTTGAGGCGGCCTTCACTGGAGAACGCCGTGCCCATGCGGCCGGTGCGCGTCGGCAGCACGCAGTCGAACATGTCGATGCCCACGCCAACGCCGCGCACGAGCGTGGTAGGGTTGCCGACGCCCATCAGGTAGCGTGGCTTGTGCTTAGGCATGTACTCGGAAGCCAGCGGCGCCAGCGTCTCGAACATGGTCTCGTGGTCCTCGCCCACCGAGTAGCCGCCGATGCCGTAGCCGGGGAAGTCGCCGCACTCCTCCAGGTGGCGCAGCGATCGCAGGCGCAGGTCCAGATGCATGCCGCCCTGAACGATGCCAAAGAGCGCCTGGTCGTCGCGGGTGTGGGCCTTATAGCAGCGCTCGGCCCACATGCTCGACAGCTCCACGGCGCGCTCGACGTAGGCGCGCGTGGCGGGATAGCCGGGGCATTGGTCGAGCTGCATGCAGATGTCGGAGCCGAGCTTCATGGCGATTTCCATGTTGTCCTCGGGCGTCCAGAACACGTGGCGACCGTCGTAATCGTTGACGATAAAGCGCACGCCCTCGTCGGTGAGCTTGACGGCGTCGTTGTGGCTGAACACCTGGAAGCCGCCCGAGTCGGTGAGGATGGGGCCGTGCCAGTTCATAAACTTGTGCAGCCCGCCCAGCTCGGCGATGGTGTCCTCGCCGGGACGCATGGACAGGTGATAGGTGTTGGCAAGCACGATCTGGGCGCCGAGCTGCTTGACGGTCTCGGTGGGGATGCCCTTGACGTTTGCCTTGGTGCCCACGGGCATAAAGATCGGCGTCTCGATGTCGCCGTGCGGGGTATGCAGCACGCCGGCGCGCGCGTGCGTCGTCGGGTCCTCGGCGATCAGGTCGAATTTAAAAAGGCTCTGGTCCATAAACTGGAACTCCTTGGTTGCGGTTCATACGCAAACCATTATACGGGCAACCCGCAAGGAGCACCGACTCGACAGAAACTGGTGCAAAGGGGTCATAGTCATTAGGGACGTTCTTAAACGACTAGTCGTCGGGGACAGTCTTCAGCGCCATCTTACAAAGGAGTGTCCCAATCTGCCGGCACTCAGGGACTGTCCCCAAGCGCCGGCAAGAGTGTCCCCTTCGACTAGTCATTTAAGAACGTCCCCAACGACTACGTGCCAACAGCCAAGGCAACGCCGATGTTATGGTACCGACAGACACTATGACCCAATCCGAGGGCACTAAAAAGATAGGAGCCCCCGCTCG
>CALJMO010000032.1 GCA_937982065.1 uncultured Collinsella sp. | reverse complement strand
TGACTATTGCAGCGCTTTTGCTACACCGTTCCACGCTCCACTGCTACAGCGCTCCATGGCAGACTGCCACACCCTAACAATCTAAATTGCCACGCGCCCCGAAAGGGGCGCTTCCTTTTCCGCCACAATTCCGATGGGCACAAAAGTGCCCATCGGACCATTGCGAGAAAGGAAGAAAAAATGGTCAAGTACAGAGAAATACTTCGGCAAAGGGCGATGGGGGTGAGTGTCAGGAACACAGCGTTCTCGTGCAGGTGCTCCACCGCAACGGTAAGGGCGGTGACCACCCGCGCGAAGGCGCACGGCCTCGAGTGGCCCTTGCCGGAGGAGATGAACGATGCGGCGATTCGAGCCGTCATCTATCCGGCAAAGGAGCGATCCGATATGTCGAAGGCGGAGATCGACCATCCCCGCATCGACAAGGAGATGAACCGTCCCGGCATGACCATGCTGACGCTTTGGAGGGAGTACTGCGAGGACGCCCTGGCATCGGGCATGGAACCCTACCTGTACTCCGCCTTCTGCCAGAAGCACCGCGCCTGGGCGGCCGCCAACAAGGTCTCCATGCGCATCGAGCGCAAACCCGCCCAGGAGATGCAGGTCGACTACGTCGGCGACACCATGGAGGTGCTCGACGCCGACACCGGCGAGGCGCGCAAAGTCTACGTCTTCGTGGCGTGCTTGCCCTATTCGGGCGAGATGTTCGCCGAGGGCGCCTACAACATGAGAGCGGAGTCCTGGGTCGAGGCCCACGTCCACGCCTTCGCCTTCTTCGGCGGCAGCGTGCCGATAGTGGTTCCCGACAACCTCAAGCAGGGCGTCGTCAAGAACACCGTCGAAGAGCTCGTGATCAACGAGCAGTACCGCAGGATGGCCGAGTACTACGGGTGCGCCGTCGTGCCCGCGCGCCCCAGGAGGCCGAGGGACAAGGGGGCGGTGGAGATGAGCGTGAGGGTCATCGAGCAGCGCGCCATCGCGCCCCTTCGCAACCAGCTGTTCACCTCTCTCCGGCAGCTGAACGAGGCTCTTTTGGAGAAGGTGCGCGAGATCAACGCCCGTCCGTTCCAGAAGCGCGAGGGCAGCAGGGATGAGGTCTTCGTCCGCCAAGAGAAGCCGCTGCTCATCCCGCTGCCGGGCAAGCCCTACGAGATGGTTACCCGCAAGGTTGTCACTGTTAATTTTAACTACCACGTCTCGTTTGACGGATGCTGGTACTCGGTTCCGTTCAGCTACGTCAAGCGCGAGGTGGAGCTATGCGCCACCAGATCCGCTGTTTGGGTGGCCTGCGACGGCGAGCGAATCGCCATGCACGAGCGCATCTACGGCCCTAGGGGAAGCTACCGCACCAACCCCGACCACATGCCCGATTCCCATCGCGACTTTGTGGAGTGGGACGCGAAGCGCTTCCGTAAATGGGCGGCCGGGATCGGCCCGTCCTGCGGGGAAGCCGTCGATGCCATCTTGAGGTCGCGCAAGATCGAGCAGCAGTCCTACCGCTCGTGCCGCGCGGTGCTGGCGCTCGCGAAGAAGCACGGAAGGGAGATGCTCGAGCAGGCGTGCGCCAAGGCCTGCTCTCTAACGCCCAGGCCGAGCTACAAGACGATCAAATCGATTATCTCGGAGATGGGGGCCGCAGGGCCCGAGGACCAAAACGCCGGAGCGTATCTGCGCGGAGGCGACTACTACCGGAACTTGAGCGAGGGGGACGATGAATAATGACGGCGAGCCAGACGACGATGGACAAACTCTATGGCATGAGGATGTCGGTGATGGCGCAAGCGTATCGCGACCAGGAGGAATCGCAAGGAGTGGCAGAGATGACCTTCGACGAGAGGTTCGCCATGATAGTCGATGCCGAATGGGACGCGCGCCGCATCAACAGGAGGACGAGGCTGTTGCGCCAGGCCGGCTTCTCCGATCCCGAGGCGAACATTGCCGATGTCCGCTACGACGCGGATCGCAAGCTCGACCGCACGAAACTGATAGAGCTGTCCAACTGCACATGGATAAGAGGCCACCGCAACGTCGTGATCACGGGCGCGTCGGGCGCCGGCAAGAGCTGGATTGCCTGCGCGCTCGGGGTGGCGGCCTGCAACGCCTTCTTCAGCGTAAGGTACGTCCGGTTGCCCGAAATGCTCGACGAGCTGAACGTGAGCAAGAACGAGGATTGGCTCAAGGCGAAGAAGCGCTACACGAAATGCGACTTGCTGATACTGGACGATTGGCTTTTGGAAAAGCTCGAGGGGAAGGCGGCGCGCGAGCTTTTAGAGATAGTCGAGGCGCGCTTGCGCAGCGGGTCCTTATTGATTTGCTCGCAGTTCTCGCCAGCAGGCTGGCATTCAAAGCTCGGGGAAGGAGCAATCGCAGATGCCGTCATCGACCGCATAGTCTATCGGTCGGACGTCATCCATATTGAAGGCGACGAGTCAATGCGCAAGCGCATCGGCTAAGAGCATAACCGGCCGTATTGGCCAAGAGGGGCGCTTGCGCGCCCCTCGCAATCAGAGCAACCCGCATTGCTACGTGGCAGTCTGCCATGGAACGCTGTAGCAGTGGAGCGTGGAACGGTGTAGCAAAAACGGCGCAATAAGCA
>CALJMO010000031.1 GCA_937982065.1 uncultured Collinsella sp. | reverse complement strand
CGAGGTAGCCCTCCTGGTCGAAGTGCATGATCTCGATCTTCTCGGTCTCCTTCATGTGTGTCCTCCCATCACATGTGCACGATTCTATACATCGCGCTTCTTGCCGATACCAATTATAGCCATACGATTGCTTGTTATTTAATACCAATCCAAACTCACGAAGATTTACGACGAACGGTCGGTTTCCTTGCCCGAGCGGTATTACAACGCCATTAGTTGTCTATTTCGATCTCCGCTGCCAACGGGCGCTCCACAACTCGCAGGCTAAAAATGCGTTGCGCCAGACCCGCCCAAGCGTTTCCGGCGCAACCGCGCAGTTTAGTTATTCGGCTTCCATCTCCGCTGTCACACGGCGATACATCTCGATAACCTGAGTCGTCGCCTTGGACGGATCCTGATAGTAGCGGCCATCACACGTCTCGGCCGAGACATAGCCCGTATAGCCGTGGCGCATGAGTGCCTCGAGGTCGGCACGCATATCACGTTCGCCGTCGCCCCAGGCAAGATGCGTCGTGCCGCCGCCCACATCTACAAAGTGAGTGTGAACGATCTTGTCGCCCAAAACCTCAAAGTAGCCGTCGATCGTGTCGCCGGCAACTTCCATGGCGCCAAAGTCGATACAAGCCTTACAATTGGGGCGATCGACCGCTTCGAGGATGCGTGCCACATCCTGTGCGGTGTTGACCAGCACGGACTCCGACGGCTGCAGCGCCTCGAGCGCGACGCGAATACCGCGCGTGTCGGCGTAGTCGCACACCGAGCGCAGCATGGCAACGCTGCGGGCCCAGGCGTCCTCAGCCGGCTCGTCCAGATAGGCCCAACCACTCGTCACCAGAATCTGCGGCACGCCCAACTCAACGGCTACGTCAATCACATTCTTAAAGTAGGAGAGGATGCGTTTTTGGCCCGCCTCGCCGCGCACCGCGACGTTCCACGGCTTGGGGTTATTCTGCTCGGGGCAAACGCACACGATCTTGATGCCGTACTGGGCGGCAAGGTCGCGAATCTTGTCCACCGAATCGTGCTCGTGGCAATCCACATACAGGTGCATCGAGCCGGTCCACAGCTCGATATTGCGATAACCGGCCTCACCTGCAGCCTTAAAGAACGTCTCGATGCTGTAGTAACGATGGTTGATGTTCATGAGCGAAAGCTCGGGTACGGCCATAGCCCTCCCCTTTCGTACAGGCTTTTAAAAAACAGGGGGCCGCCGCAGATGCGACAAGCCCCCAAAGATCGACGCAACCGTTAGACGCGATTGAAGCGCGATTCGAACATATTAGGCAAGCACGCCAAAGTAAGCGCCGATGATGCCCACGACCATGGTGCAGAGGATCAGGACCATCGGGTTGATCTTCTTGGAGAGCAGCCAGTAGTAGAGCCAGAAGGCGGCCATACCGAGCATACCGGGCATGATGCCGTCCAGGATGTCCTGGAGAGTCTGGGCGGAGTCGCCCTGACCGATGGCGATGGGCAGCGAAGCCCAGAACATGTCCTTGCTCATGGCGCCAACAACCATAACGCCGACAATGCCGACGCAGGCCATGATCTTTTGCATCAGGCCGGTCTTCTGAGCCTTGTCGAGGAAGCCAATGCCCAGCTCATAACCCTTGATAGCGCCAAAGATACGAATCAGGAACGCCGGGATGTTGTAGACGAGCAGGAAGGCGATGGGGCCAAAGACGTTGCCGGCCTGGCACAGGCTGATGCCCACGGCAGCGGCGACGACGCGCAGGGTGGACAGGAAGAAGGAGTCACCCAGGCCGGAAAGCGGACCCATGAGGGCGGCCTTGATGTCGTTGACGCTCTCGGGCTCAACCTCGCCACGAGCGACCTTTTCTTCCATGGCCATCGCGATGCCACCCACGAAGGGAGCGAGCTGCGGGGTGATGTTGAAGAATGCGCTGTGACGGTGCAAGGCCTCGGCGTAATCATCGGGACGGCCGGCATAGATCTTCTTGAGCATGTTGGCGACCATCAGGCAGAAGGCGATGTTCATCTGCT
>CALJMO010000030.1 GCA_937982065.1 uncultured Collinsella sp. | reverse complement strand
GCGAACCTCCAGTCCGGACCGCCCCGCGGTCCAACTTTCTGTCCGCACCCCCTTTGATGGCCAAGCAGGAACTATTTCACCGCAACTTTGTTTTTATTGGTGTAAAAGGCGGGTCATGCTTGGTGGCGGGTTTGTTATTCGTTTGTAAAGGCCGTGCTGCGCTTGCGGTAAGGGTCTATCAAATGCCCGTAAGAAACCGTAGTTGGCGCGGACGCTGCCCGGTCGAGGCCGTATCTTTCCAAACAGCAAAGCGGGCAGGGTGCCCGCGAGTCGCATGTATGAAAGGAAGATCATGCTCGATCAGGCTTATTCTCGTCGTCAGTTCCTCGGCCTCGCTGGTGGCCTCGCCAGCATCGTGGGCCTCGGTCTCGTTGGTTGTGGCGGCTCCGGCGCATCCGACGCCGCCGACAAGGGCAGCGCCGCTGCCGCTGCCGAGTCCGTCTCCGGCGAGGTGACCTACGACGGTGCCTCCTCGTTCCAGGCTCTCGTCGAGGCTGCTGCCGAGAAGTTCATGGATGCCAACCCCGACGTCTCCGTCTCCGGTTCGGGTAACGGTTCGGGCAAGGGCCTGACCGCTGTCGCCGCCGGCACCGTCACCATCGGTAACTCCGACGTCTTCGCCGAGACCAAGCTCGAGGCCGACCAGGTCAAGAACCTCGTCGATCACGAGGTCGCCGTCGTGGGCATGGGTCCCGTCGTCTCCAAGAACGTGACGGTCGACGACCTGTCCCTCGAGCAGCTCAAAGGTATCTTCTCCGGCCAAATCACCAACTGGAAGGAGGTCGGCGGCGACGACGTCAAGATCGTCGTCCTCAACCGCAAGGCCGGCTCCGGCACCCGCGCCACCTTCGAGGCCGCCGTCTTTGGCGACGAGACCGTCGACTTTAAGGGCGATGCCGAGCTCGACAAGTCCGGCGACGTCCAGACTCAGATGGGCAGCACCGACAACGCCATCTCCTACCTCGATTTCTCGCACTTCGACGACTCCAAGTTCAACGCCATCAAGGTCGAGGGCGTCGAGCCCAAGAGCAAGAACGTCACCGACGACTCCTTCAAGATCTGGGCTACCGAGCACATGTACTGCGCCAAGGACGCAGACGAGGCCACCAAGGCCTTCCTGGACTTTATGCTTTCCGACGACGTCCAGGGCAAGCTCGTCGAGGAGCAGGGCTTCATCCCCGTCTCTGCCATGAAGGTCGTCAAGGACGCCAGCGGCAAGGTCTCCGCTAAATAGGTAATCGCCCCCGGAAAGGTTTGCAATGGCAAAACAGCTGCCAAAGCGCGACCTTGAGAACGTGGGCCTGGGCGTCACGGGCGCGTGCGTAGCGCTCGTGACGCTTGTCGTTGCCGCGCTCATCTTTATGGTCGCCCAAAAGGGCCTCTCGGCTTTTGTCAAAGACGGCGTCTCGGTCGTCGAGTTCTTCACTGGTACCAAGTGGGACCTGGCTAACACAGCCGAAAACGGTCTGCCTTACACCGGCGCCCTGCCCCTGATTGTCACCTCGTTTGCGGTCATGGTGCTCTCCACGCTCATCGCGCTGCCCATCGCCATCGGCTCCGCCATCTTTGCGGTCGAGATCCAACCCAAATTTGGTTCCAAGGTCTTTCAGCCGCTTATTGAGCTTTTGACCGGCATTCCCTCGGTCGTCTTTGGACTGATTGGCTTTCACGTGGTCGTCGGCCTTATGAAGAGCGTTTTCCACGTGAGCACGGGTCTGGGCATCTTGCCCGGCGCCATCGTGCTGGCCGTCATGATCCTGCCGACCATGACCACGCTTTCGGTCGATGGCCTGCGTGCCGTGCCCGATAGCTACCGTCAGGGCTCGCTCGCGCTGGGCTACACCCGCTGGCAGACCATCTGGCACGTGGTGCTCAAGTCCGCAATGCCGTCGCTCATGACCGCGGTCATCCTTGGCATGACCCGCGCCTTTGGCGAAACGCTCGCCGTACGCATGGTCATCGGCGGTATTGAGGCCATGCCGACGTCGCTGCTGTCGCCGGCCTCGACCATCACCACCACGCTCACCACGTCCATGGCGGTCTATGCCGAGGGTTCGGCCCAGGACGATGTTCTGTGGGCGCTCGGTCTGCTGCTGATGGGTATGAGCCTCATCTTCATCCTGATCATCCACATTATCGGCCGCAAGGGGGCGAAGGCTCGTGGCTAGCACGCGCATCCATATCGACGAGGCGAGACTCGGGCGCGTCCAAAAGCAGGATCGCATCGCCACGGGCGTGCTGACGGCAATCATCGCCATCGTCATGCTCATCGTCGTCTCCATGGTGGCCTATATCCTGTTCGAGGGCATCTCGACGCTGTTCCAGCCGGGTTTTCTCACGCAGCCGTCGCGCGCCAACGGAACTCAGGGCGGCGTACTCTACCAGCTGTTCGACTCGTTCTATCTGCTGCTGATCACCCTGATCATCTCGGTGCCCATCAGCCTGGGCGGCGCGGTCTTTTTGGTTGAGTACGCGCCGGACGGTCCCATCCGCGGCATCGCTTCCACCGCCATCGAGACGCTGTCCTCGCTGCCTTCCATCGTTGTCGGCATGTTCGGTTTCCTGGTGTTCTCGGTGCAGCTGGGCTGGAAGTACTCCATCATCTCCGGCGCCGTCGCGCTCACCATGTTCAACATTCCCATCCTGGTGCGCGTGATCCAGCAGGCGCTCGAGGACGTGCCGCAGGCCCAGCGCGATGCGTGCCTGGCCATGGGCCTTACCCGCTGGGAGGCCACGCTGCACATCCTGATCCCCGAGGCCATGCCTGCCATCGTGACCGGCATCGTGCTTTCGGCCGGCCGCGTGTTTGGCGAGGCCGCGGCACTGCTCTTTACCTCGGGCATGAGCTCGCCGGTGCGTTTGAACTTCTTGAGCTTTAACCTGTCGAGCCCCACCTGCGCTTGGAACGTGTTCCGCCCCGGTGAGTCGCTCGCCGTGCACATCTACAAGATTTACGGCGAGGGCAGCCCCGAGGCCCAGCAGATCGTTTGGGGCACCGCTGCACTGCTGATGATCTGCGTGCTGCTGTTTAACATAGTTGCCCGTATCGTGGGCAAGCAACTGGCAAGGAAGATGACGGCCGAATGAGCGAGATGAATGCAACGCCCGCAACCGAGGCGGCCACGTCCGAGACCCAGGACTTTCTGTCGAGTGTGGGGGAGAGCGAAAAACGCGTGCGCGTGAGCGGCAGGGCCGTGAGCGACGAGGTCGTGCTCTCCACCAAGGACGTCAACGTGTACTATGGCGACCACCATGCGCTGCACGATACGTCGCTCGACTTTCACAAGGGCGAGATCACGGCGCTCATCGGGCCTTCGGGCTGCGGCAAGTCAACCTTCTTGCGTAGCCTCAACCTGATGAATCGCGAGATTCGCGGTTGCCGCGTGGAGGGCGAGATCAACTACCGCGGGCGCAACGTGAACACCAAGACCGAGAACACCTACGAGCTGCGCCGTTCCATTGGCATGGTGTTCCAGCAGCCCAACCCGTTCCGCAAGTCCATTCGCGACAACATCACGTTTGCGCCTAAGCGCCACGGTGTCACCGACCGCGACGAGCTCGATCGCATGGTCGAGGAGAGTCTGCGCGGCGCGGCGCTGTGGGACGAGGTCAAGGACAAGCTCGACAAGAGCGCCTACGCGCTTTCGGGCGGTCAGCAGCAGCGCCTGTGCATCGCGCGCACGCTCGCGCTCAACCCCGACGTGATCCTGTTTGACGAGCCCTGCTCGGCGCTCGATCCCATCTCGACGCTGGCGATTGAGGACCTTATGTCGTCGATTGTGGCCGAGCGCGCCATCGTCATCGTGACGCACAACATGGAACAGGCGTCGCGTGTGTCCAATCGCACGGCGTTCTTCTACATGGGCGATATGGTCGAGTACGACGAGACCGACGAGATTTTCCAACGGCCCAAGGATAAGCGGCTGAATGATTACCTCACCGGCATGTTCTCCTAGTCCGGGACATGCTTGAGGCCCGTGGCGGCTATGGTTGCCGCGGGACTGATTGGAGAGGCGGGTCATCTCTTTTGCGAGATGGCCCGCCTTTTTGTGTCGCGTACGGCCCGCCTTTTCGCTGCTATCATGGACAACGTTGAATTTCTACGAAGGAGCAGGGCATATGGCGATTCTTTTGGGATGCGATTCCGTCAGCCTAGAGTTTCCCACTAAGCATATTTTCGATAGCGTGACGCTCGGCGTGGGCGAGGGCGACCGTATTGGCATCGTCGGCAAAAACGGCGACGGCAAGTCGACGCTGCTGAGCGTACTCGCGGGTACGCTGGAGCCCGACGATGGCCGCGTGACGCATCGCCGCGGCACCACGATCGGTCTGCTCGGCCAAAAGGACCAACTTGTCGACACCGATACCGTGCATCATGCCGTCGTGGGCGACACGCCCGAGTACGAGTGGGCGTCGAGCCCCCGCACGCGCCAGATCCTCGCCGGCCTCATCAGCGACGTGCCCTGGGAGGGCACGGTGGGCGAGCTTTCGGGCGGTCAGCGCCGCCGCGTGGACCTCGCGCGCCTGCTGATCGGCGACTACGACGTGCTCATGCTCGACGAGCCCACCAACCACCTGGACATGCGCACCATCAACTGGCTCGCGCGTCACTTAAAGGCCCGCTGGCAGCGCGGTCAGGGCGCCATGCTCGTGGTCACGCACGACCGCTGGTTCTTGGACGAGGTCTGCACCAGCATGTGGGAGGTCCACGACGGCCAGGTCGATCCCTTCGAGGGCGGCTACTCGGCATACATCCTGCAGCGCGTGGAGCGCGACCGCATGGCCGCAGTTACCGAGGAGCGTCGTCGCAACATGGCGCGCAAGGAGCTCGCGTGGCTGAGCCGGGGCGCCCAGGCGCGCTCCACCAAGCCCAAGTTTCGCGTGGATGCCGCTCGCGAACTCATCGCCGACGTGCCGCCCGTGCGCGACGAGCTGGAGCTCAAGCGCCTGGCGGTGAGCCGCCTGGGCAAGCAGGTCATCGACGTGATCGACGTGGACGCCGGCTATGCGGATACCGACGGCACGCCCAAGCAGGTGCTCTCCGACGTGACTTGGCTTATCGGCGCGGGCGACCGCTATGGTCTTTTGGGCGAGAACGGTGCCGGCAAGTCCACGCTGCTCGACGTGATCCAGGGCAAGATCGCGCCCCTGCGCGGCCGCGTGAAGATCGGCCAGACGGTACGTTTTGGCGTGCTATCGCAGCAGCTCGAGGAGCTCGAGCCCTACATGGGCGACACGATCCGCGAGGTGCTCAGCAACTATAAGAAGTACTACGTCATCGACGGCAAGGAGACTTCGCCCGAGAAGCTCTGCGAGCGCCTGGGCTTTACGACCCAGCAGCTCTGGAGTCGCATCGGCGATCTTTCGGGCGGCCAGCGCCGTCGCCTGTCGCTGTTGCTGACGATCCTGGACGAGCCCAACGTGCTCATCCTGGACGAGCCCGGTAACGACCTGGATACCGATATGCTCGCGATTGTCGAGGATCTGCTGGACGGCTGGCCCGGCACGCTGATCCTGGTGACGCACGACCGTTTCCTCATGGAGCGCGTGACCGACCAACAGTGGGCACTGCTTGACGGCCACCTGACGCATATGCCCGGCGGCGTCGATCAGTACCTGCGCCTGTGCAACGCCACCGCCGAGGGCGAGCCCGTGGGCGCGCCGAGTGCCAAGACCGGCACGTTCGACACCGGTGCCGCAGCGGTTGCGGCCGAAAAGCCTAAGACGAGCGGGCAGCCCAATGGCCTTTCCAACGCCGAACGCCAGAAGCTCCGCCGCGAGGTGAGCTCGCTCGAGCGCAAGATGGAGACGCAGCGCGCTCGCGTGGAGGAGGCCGAGGCCGCCATGGCCCAGGTCGATCCCACCAACTACACGGCGCTGGGCGAGCAGCAGGCAAAGATCGACGAGGCCCACGCCGCCATGGACGAGCTGGAGATGGCGTGGCTCGAGGCGAGCGAAAAGCTCGAGGGCGAGGAGTAGACCAGGATGATCAAAGCTGCGTTTTTCGATATCGACGGCACGCTGCTGAGCTTTAAGACCCACCGGATTCCGGCGTCGGCGCAGCAGGTGCTCGACAGCTTTCACGAGCAGGGGATTGCGTGCGTGATCGCCACGGGCCGTCCGACCTACCAGATGCCCGATTGGCTGTTCAACTTGGGCTGGGATGCGTACATTACGCTCTCGGGCCAGCACTGCTTTGATGCCGAGGGCGTTTACCGTAGCTGTCCGATTGATCCGGACGACGTTGCGGTGATTGTGGACCAGGTGGCGCAGGGGCGCTACGACTCGCTGTGCATGCAGGGCGAGAACTCGTTTGTGAACCGCCTGTCCGAGCGCGTGGTGACGGCCGGTAGCAACGCGGGAATCGTCTACCACGAGGAGCCGTTTGACCATGCCTTCGATGCGCCGGTTTACCAGTTCTGCGCCTTTGTGGATCCGGCCGACGAGCATATCGTGACCGATGCGGTGTCGCATTCGCTCACTACGCGCTGGTGTGATCTGTTCTGCGATATTATTCCGGCCAACGGCGGTAAGAACCTGGGCGTGGCGGCGACGCTGGAGCGCCTAGGCATCGATGCGAGCGAGGCGATCGCCTTTGGCGACGGCGAGAACGACCTGTCGATGTTCTCGGCCGTGGGCACAAGTGTGGCCATGGGTAACGCGCAAGAGACCGTGAAGGCCGCAGCGACCTACGTGACGACCGCCGTGGACGACGATGGGATCTACAACGCCGCAAAGCACTTTGGGCTGATGTAACTGCGGGCCGCCACCCGGCACCTGGGGACACTCCTTGAGAAGCGTCCCCATTTTGTTTTCGTCCCGCACGTTTTGTGAAACACGGCTAACTTTTAGGCAAAGTAGTAAGACATGGGCAACTTTTGCGGTAAAGTAAGCCGTGGAAAGTATCCAAAGGCTAACTAGCAATCATCGCGAAAGGCGGCCCATGGCCCTACGTGAATCTGGAGAAGACTATCTCGAATCAATCTACGTTCTGTCGGAACGTCAGGTCATCGTGCGCTCGATCGACGTTGCGGAGTACCTCGGCGTAACCAAGGCGAGCGTTTCCAAGGCCATGGCGACGCTGGAAAGCAACGGCTATGTCGAAATGGGCAAACGAGATGTTCATCTGACAGAGCGAGGGCTGGAGGTCGCTCGCCAAATGTGGGAGCGTCACTGCTTTTTCGTGGGGCTGCTGGAGGATGCGGGTGTTTCGGCTGAGGTCGCGTCGCAAGAGGGCTGCCACATGGAGCACTGCCTGAGCGAGGAAAGCTTCGAGAAACTGAGGGCGATGCTGAACCGGGGCGAGGCGACGGGCCAAGCGGCGGAATCCTAACGAACCCCCAGTAGCGCGGAGTTCGCGCAAAGCGCGAACCAGCGACCGGGACCAGCGGCCCTTTCGGCCAAGTCCATTTCAGCAAAGGAACCCCGCCAGCAAGCGATGCCCAAGAACTGCCAGCTACGTCACCGCAGGCCGGGGCCGGGTTTGGTTTTGAAAACATTCCACAGCGCGAGGCCCGCCTTTCCGTTGCTCCGCAGGAGCAGGAAAGACGGGCCTCATGCGCGAGGACGTTTTCAAAACCAAGCCCGGTCCCGGCCGGAGGGACCACAAACAAGCTATAGGTTCTTGACACCCATCGCGCGCATGGCGTTCAGAATGGCGATGATCGCCACGCCTACGTCGCCGAACACAGCAAGCCACATGTTGGCGATGCCGAGTGCTGCCAGCACTAGAATCAGCAGCTTAACGCCCAGCGCAAAGATGATGTTCTGCCAAACAATCGTCATGGTCTTGCGCGCCACGCGGATCGCGCGGGAGATGTTGGATGGCTTGTCATCCATGAGCACGACGTCCGCCGCCTCAATTGCGGCGTCCGAGCCCATAGCGCCCATGGCGATGCCAACGTCTGCGCGGGTAAGCACGGGTGCGTCGTTGATACCGTCGCCGACAAAGGCGAGCTTGCCCTTGCCGCTTTCGGCCGCGAGCAACGCCTCAACACGCTCGACCTTATCGCCCGGCAGCAGCTGCGCGTGGAACTCGTCGAGGCAGAGTTGCTTGGCCACCGTAGCAGCCACTTCCTCGCGGTCGCCCGTGAGCATGACGGTGCGCTTGACGCCGGCGGCGTGCAGGTCGCGGATCGTCTGTTCGGCATCGGCCTTAACGGTGTCTGCAATCACGATGTGACCGGCATAGATGCCATCGACTAACACGTGGAGGATGGTGCCGACGACCTCGCAATCGGGCGCTTTGACTCCGGCCGCGGCGAGCATCTTTGCGTTGCCAACGACGACGTGCTTGCCGTCGATGATTGCCGTCACGCCGTGGCCCGCATCGTTGGCGGAGTCGCTAACGCGCTTGGGGTCGACCTCGCCCTGGTAGGCGACACGCACGGACTGCGCGATGGGGTGATCGGAGAACGACTCCGCAAGGGCTGCGACCTCGAGCAACGACTGCTCGGTATAGCCGGCCTCGGGGTGCACCGCGACCACCGAGAACGTGCCGTTGGTGAGGGTGCCCGTCTTGTCAAAGACGACGGTGTCCACATCGGCGAGCGTCTCGAGGTAGTTGGAGCCCTTGATGAGAACGCCCAGCTTGGACGCGCCACCGATGCCGCCAAAGAAGCTCAGTGGCACGCTAATCACGAGGGCGCACGGGCAGCTGACGACCAGGAAGGTCAGGCCTCGCAGGATCCAGTCAGACCAGGCGCCGGTGACCAGGCCGCCGCCGAGCGCGAGTATCGCGGCAGCGCCGGTGACGGCGGGCGTGTAGACGCGGGCGAAGCGCGTGATGAAGTTCTCGGTGCGCGCCTTCTTCTCGCTGGCGTTTTCCACGAGCTCCAGGACGCGCGCGACGGTGGACTCGCCAAACGGCTTGGTGGTGCGCACGTGGATGAGGCCCGTCATGTTGATGCAGCCGCTGATGATATCGTCGCCGGACTTGGCGGGGCGGGGAACTGACTCGCCCGTGAGCGCGGCGGTGTCGAGCTGGGTTTCGCCCTCGACGATGACGCCGTCGATAGGCACGCGCTCGCCGGGCTTGACCACGATCACGGTGCCCACGGCAATGTCATCGGGAAAGACCTGTTCGAGCGTGCCGTCGGGCTGCTCGACGTTAGCGTAGTCGGGCGCGATGTCCATCATGGCGCTGATCGACTTGCGGCTCTTGCCCACGGCGTATGCCTGGAACAGCTCGCCGACCTGGTAGAACAGCATGACGGCGGCGCCTTCGGCCATGTGCAGGTCGGTATCGGGGAAGAACACCATGGCAAACGCGCCGATGGTCGCGACTGCCATAAGGAAGCTCTCATCGAAGGCCTTGCCGCGGCGGATGTTATTGGATGCCTTTTGCAGTACGTCGTAGCCGGCAATCAAAAACGGCACGAGGAACAGCACAAAGCTGGCGTAGATGTCGCCCGGGGTGCCGAATGCGGCGGTGAGGGTGCCAAGCTCATCGAGGGCGTACACCACGGCAAAAATGCCCAGCGCTACCAGGATGCGGTTGCGCTTATGCTCGAGTGACTCTTTTTTCTTGCGCTTCTTCTTTTTCTTCCTGGGGTCGGCGGTGGCCATGACTCGTATCCTCCCATTTGAATGTATGAACACTCGCTCATATAATTTCGCGAGCAAAGGCCGCGGCAAGCGCGGCCTTGCAGGTTGGCGTAAACCTGGGCTAGAGAATGATCTCGCAGTCAGGCTCGGCGTCGGCCGTAAACTCTACAACGCGGTTGAGCACCTCGTCGAACTCGGCGTCATCGGCCTCGAGCGTTAACTTCTGGGTCATAAAGTTGACGGACACGGATTTGACGCCCTCGAGCTTGGCCAGCTCGTCCTGAAGCTCGCGCGCACAGTTGGCGCAGTCGATCTCGTCGAGCTTAAACTGCTTTTTCATGGTGGGTTCCTTTCCCTGTTTTGCGGCTTGGGTGCAGGCCGCGCTGGTACCGTGGTTGGTTGCTATTCGCAGATATGGCTCATGCCCTGGTTGAGCATGGTGTAGACGTGGTCGTCGGCGAGCGAGTATAGGATATTGCGCCCGTCGCGCCGGAATTTAACCAGGTGCGACTGCTTGAGTGTGCGCAGCTGGTGCGACACCGCGGACTGCGAGGTTTCGGTCGCTTCGGCGATGTCTGCCACGCAGAGCTCGCGGCCCATGAGGGCATAGAGGATCTTGATGCGCGTGGTGTCGCTGAAGACCTTGAACAGGTCGGCGAGGTCGTAGAGAAGCTCCTCGTCGGGAAGGTCCTCGGGCGAGCAGGTGGTGGGGATCGCGGGTTCGGTGGCCTCGATGTCGGGTTTCGTTTCATCAACGCGGATGCTCATTGCGATATCCTTTCATATGAACATGCGCTCATATAACTTGCTTCCAATTATATGAGTGTATGTTCATATGTCAATGACGTTCAGGTAATTCGTTGCACAAAATGATGGGGAATAGTGGACGAAATCCCGGACTGAGCGGTTTTGATAGCCGATGCCGGGGTGGGTGCCCCTGAGCCGTGCAAAAATTGGAGTATTCTGCAACGATAGGGGGTCCGTTAATTTATTGCAGGCCATATAATGCAGTTCAAGAGTTATCTTAGGGTGTTAATCCGATGAGTTCTTCCTCAAATGTTGCCTAACGTTCTCACGCAAGAGTGATTTCGCTTCACTTTTGGATCCACTCGAGTGTGATGGACACCCGGCTCTGCTGAATACTCGCAATTTTGCACATCGCTAGGGTACCCACCTTGTTAGCCGGTCTAGCTTCCGGCCCCGAAGATCCTGCCCTCGGGCGCGAGGCTGTTTGTTTGGGCAAATGATGGGCTGTCGGATTCGACTGTCTGCATGTCATCGATTGCCGGAACTTCATTAATTGTCGGGTCATCCAGCGTGATGCCTTCGAGTGTTGCTTTTTCGAGGTCGATTCGTTGACGATCTTCGGAATCCTGGCGAAGCTGCTTCTGAATTCGCTTTTTCTCTTCTATAAACCTTCTGAGTACAAACTGTCTCAGGTCTTCTTGCATGATTTGAAAGTCTTTTGGTAGACGCGAGGGGCGTATGCCCTCTTTTCGTTGGATCGCCTCCATGACCCTAACGAAAGCGCTGGCATGCATAAAGGAATAACGGCTGACGGTGATGATTCCGTATCCCATGGACGCAAGTGCATTCTTGCGCTCCTCATCGATGGCGCGGTCTCCTTCCGCGTCATGATAAAAACCGTTGTATTCAATGTCTGTGCGAGATTTCTTTAGATACGCATCCATAAAGAACTTCTTGCGTCTCGTGAGATTCTTTGCGGCAGCGGTGACCTGCACCTCGTAATCGGTCTCAATTCCCTTAATACTAAGCCCTCCTTCGCTTTTGGGCAGCGTTAGCATCATGACAAAGGCCGTTTCCATAGGAGACCGGCATCCGTCGCGTACGCATTGGATCGCCTTTCGGGCAAGGGCCAGACCGTCGCATCTGGTAATGGAATTAAAGAACTGCTTTAACCTCTCGGTCGAGGTGAGCGCGAAACGCTCGGTATAGGAGGTGGAAGAGTCGGTTCCAAGGGAATAAGCGCCGCACAGTTCAAAGTAGTACTCCACTAGTTCGCGAAAAGAAAGATAGGTGGCAGCCTGAAGCGCGCAAAGCTCAACGCCAACAACGAAGATGCCATCTTTGAGCTCTATAAAGCGTGAGTTCGAGAATCGTTTTGAAGAAACGTGGCATTGACAGTTCATTGCATAGCGCGCATTCCTGCGATCAAACACCATCACCTCGAGGGAATCATTTGCGCCGAGGGAAACATCATGTTTGGTGAGCCATTCTGCGGCTGCGTCAAGGAGCGTTCCGGTGGGACATGATCCGTAAATCGCGGCAGGACTACAGGACTCGATGCCTTTCGCAGACACCGAATGCGCGGCCTGGTAGACCGCTTTTGCAGTGGTATGTGACAATACGATACTCATGGTATATATCGTGTCAGCTAATACCGTGCTGATGGCGCTGAGTGGAAAAATCGTTTTAGAGGTCTAACCAAATGCTGTCCAAAAGCTTGACGCAATAATGGGTTGGTACGCCCTAAATTAATGTTTTCGCAGCTCGGCTATAGCATAGAAATACTCAATTGCTGCGCATTTGATATCGATGCATCACCATCCGACAACGAATTACGTGTCGGGAATTGGCCGAAATCGTTCAAAATGAGGGTTCAGAATTTGTGATGGCAGATCTATCTGTGGAACGTAGAGCGGCCCCGCTGCGGGGTTTCCCGCTGCGAGGCCGCTCGTGAACGGGGCCATGCTTGTCGCAGGCGTTTCTACTTGGCAAACAGGTTCTTGAGGTTGAACTCGGCTTGGACGGTGCGGAGCATGAGGTCGGTGTCGTCGAGGCCCAGGTGCTGCTCGTTGGCGTCGGCGGCGAGGGTGCCGCGGCGGCGGGCCCAGTTCTCGAGCGCGGCGGGCGCGGATTCGCGGGGGAGCGAGCGGACGTCGGCATCCAAGCTGCGGCAGATCTGGCGCGAGTCGATGACGATGATCTTGCCGGCGCGGCGTGCCTCGGCGTAACCGTCCAGGTGGATCTTGAACCAACTGTCTTCGAACGCGGCGTTATGCGCCATGTACGGGTACTTCTTCATAAGCTTGAGCAGCTGCTTCTGCAGTTCCTTGTTCTCGCGGAACGGCTTTTTGCCGTCGATGTCGTCCCAGGTGATGTGGTGGATATTCGACAACGGCACATCCTCGCCGCGGTAGATGTCGGGCAGGCCGCAGTAGTGTGCCTCGGCGTCGTGCGGGACGGCGTCGCTGGTGAGCTCCATGATCTCCCAGCCCACGTTGATGATGTAGCCGCGCTCGGGTGCACGGCCGGTGGTCTCGATGTCGATACCGAGCACGGTGCCCTGGATGGGCTTGCGGGCGTAGGCCACGCCGAGCGCGTCGCGGTCGCCGCGGATTTCGCGCATAACGGACGCGGCAGTGCGCTTTTGCATCTTGCCGATGGCGGCGCAGGTGTCAGCATCGGACAGGCCGCGCGAAAGCGTCGCGGGTGTCACGTTGCGCAGGCGTGCCTCGCCAATCTGGTCGCACAGGTCGCGGTTGCGGTCAGCCAGGTCGCGCACGGTGGCAAAGTCGAAGCTGGGGTCGCCCTCGGCGGTAAAGTACTCGGTCTCGAGTACCTTGAGGGCCTCTTCGCCTTTCTGACGTTCGGATTCCATGGCGCCGTGATCGCCATAGATAAACATGGGAATAAACGGCTGGCGCTCGTATTCGAGTGCTTGCGATACGTTCATATGCTACTCCTTGGACGGGCCGCGTTGTGCGGCTCGAGGTTACTGAGTTATGGCGAGATGATAGTTTACCATGGGCAACTATTGGCACCGCGCCCGGGACAACTACAATACCCTAGTTGACCGCTAGGACTTTTACAATGCTGCCGAAAGACACGAAAGGTTCCATCCGTCATGGATTTACTGATTGATATTCTGCTCGACGCCGGCAAGGACACGCTGTCGCTGGTGCCGTTTTTGTTGGTGACGTATCTTGCTCTCGAGACACTTGAGCACGTTGCGGGCGACCGTGTCAACGGCGCTATCAAGCGCGCCGGCGCTGCGGGTCCCGTGGTTGGCTCGCTGCTGGGCATTGTGCCGCAGTGCGGATTTTCGGCCATGGCAGCAACGCTGTACGCCGGCCGCGTCGTGACGCTGGGCACCTTGGTGGCGGTGTTCCTTTCGACCTCCGACGAGATGCTGCCGCTGCTACTTGCCGAGCAGGTTCCCGTGCAGACTATGGCGATGCTTTTGGCTTCGAAAGCGCTGATCGCACTGGTCACGGGCTTTATCGTGGACGCCGCCATTCGCGGCCTGCGTCGTAACGTTCGCGCGCATGCGGCGATTCGCCGTACCGTGCTGGGGACCGCTGCCAATCCGGCTCATGTGAACTGCGCGCACGACGACCACAGCGGCGGTGACATCATCGACGAGGTGGCCGAGGCGGGCGTGAGCGCCGATCACATCCATGAGCTGTGCGAGCGCGACCATTGCGGTTGTGATGAAGACGAGGACGAGCACGAACACGGACATGGCCACGATCACGGTCATGAGGGCGAACATGAGCGCCACCACGGCCACAGCCACGACCACTCCCACGAGGGTACGCCCGTTCTGTCGATTATCCGCAGCGCGATCTCGCACACTGTGCAGGTTTCGGTTTTTATTTTCCTGGTGACGCTGATTCTGGTCGCCGTGCTCGAGACCTTTGGCGAGTCTGCAATCGAGCAGTTCCTGCGCGGCAACGAGACGCTCGCTGTCCTGGGTTCGGCGCTTGTCGGGTTGATTCCCAACTGCTCGGCCAGCGTGGTCATCACGCAGCTGTACCTGGAGGGCGCGCTACAGTTGGCGCCGATGCTCGCCGGCACGCTCATTTCCGCCGGCGTGGGCTACCTGGTCCTGTTCCGCACCAACCGCAGCGCTCGCGAAAACGTCCTGTTCCTGATCATGATGTACGTCATCGGCGCCGGCTGGGGCCTCATCCTATCCGCCTTTGGCCTCTAAGTAGGCTTAACAAAACGGGCTTCAAAATAGCCATGCTCGGCGCCGGCACAATGCGGCGACGCATGGCATTTTGAAGCCCGTTTTTTTGTTGAGCCATGGATTCTGAGTGCTCACGCCGCTCAAAACAAAAAGGCAGATTTCCGGACATATTCCAAAAATCTGCCTTGGTTAGTGCAGCAGCTCGGTGAGGTTGCGTTTAAAGCGGGCTCGGTCCTCGGTGGTGAAGGCTGCCGGACCGCGGGTGCGTCCCCCGGCGCGGCGCACCTTCTTTTCCTCGTGGCGAATAAACAGTTGCATGTCGATGGTCGCCTTATCGTAGACGCGCCCGCGCACGCCGATGGCGGCGGCATCGCGTCCGAGCACCATGCTCGCCAGGCCTATGTCTTGTGTCACGACCACGTCGCCAGCCTGCAAGCGCTCGACAATGGCAAAGTCGGCGCTATCGGCGCCCACGCTCACATCGAGCGTCGTGACCCAAAAGCCGCGTCGAGCGTGCTCGGCGTCGCGCGGATCGTCGCGGCGAATGTGGCGTTCCAGGTTCTGCGTGCTGTTGCCGGCGATAACGACGGCGACGCCGGCCCTCCGCGCGCAGTCAATCGAATCGCGCGTGACCGGGCAGGCGTCGGCATCAATAAAAAGCGTCTTTGGCATCTAGTGCACCAGTTTGCCAAACTGAATGGCGCGAACAATCAGCGTCACGCCAAACACCAGCAGCGCGGCACCGCTAAAGATGACGAGCATCTTGGCCGACCACAGCGGATAGATAAACACGAACATGCCCGCGATGATGGAGAGTGCGCCGCTCAGGATGGCGAGGGCGCGGTTGGCGGAAAGCTCGGACTCCAGAATGGACATGACACCTTCGACGATCCAGCCAAAGCCGGCGACGACCACTACAAGCGTGGTGAGCGTCGCGGTCGAGAAGGCCTGGTTGCGCAGGATTATGACGCCGCCCAGAATGATGAGCAGGTTGGAGATGATGCTCGTAACGCGCCAGCCGGTGGGCAACAGCGGCTCGAAAACAGCGGTAAACAGCCTGATCGCGGCCGTGATCACAAAGTAGAAGCCCAGGACGGTCGTCAGGAAGACGAGGGACTTGGCGGGCGCAAACAGCAGTGCGATGCCGGCGACGAGTGCCAAGACGCCCGTGATGGCGTAAATCCAGCGCACGGCCTTGACGGCCTTGCCTGCCATGCTTTTCTCGTCAAATCCAAACGCGCTCGATTGCTTGTCATCGTTCTTAAAGATGCCCATGATGTCTCCTTTCGTGCGGCGTAAGCCGTAGCTCTTGCAACCAGTATCGCCCAAGGGCGCTGTCGCGTGGGGCGGAAGGGGCGAATTGGAGCCTCACCTTCGCGAATTGTCACCTTTGTTCCCGTTTGGATGTGGGATATTCAACAGATGTAGAACATTACAGCTCTGTTCGTTATTGCCTACGTTTTAGGTTAGATTTTCTTAAGAACAATTGGCTTTTATTGGGGGTCCCTATGAACGAAGCAGTTCCCGAGGCGCCGTCGAGTGTCGAATCGATGGCAGAGCAGGGTTGCGAAAAGCTCGGCTTGGAAGCGTTTGATGCGCTGGTCCGTCGTGCCCGTACGTGCCGCCGTTTTGACGAGTCCATGCGCGTGCCGCGTGAGTTTTTGCTCGAGCTGGCAGAGCTGGCTCACCTGACTCCCTGCGGCGCCAATGCTCAGCGTCTGCGTTTTCATGTGGTGAGCGGTGCCGTGGATTGCGCGCGCGTATTTGATGAGCTCGCGTGGGCCGGTGCGTTTAAGGATTGGCCGGGTCCCGATGAGGGCGAGCGCCCGACCGGCTACATCGCGATTCTTGCTGAGCGCGCCGTTCCGGGCAAGCCAGCCGCTCCCATTACCGAGGTCGACACGGGCATTGCCGCGCAGACGATGATGCTCGCCGCCCGCAGCGCCACGCCCGAGGTGGCAGCCTGCATGTTCAAGGCCTTTACGCCCCACGCGATCGATGCCATGGGGCTCGATAACGACAAGTATGAGCTCAAGCTGATCATGGCGTTTGGCGTTCCGGCCGAGACACAGGTGATCGATGCGATCGATTCCAACCCCGACGGCTCCATCAATTATTGGCGCGACGAGGCGCAGGTGCACCACGTACCCAAGCGCTCGCTTGTCGACGTACTGGTGTAGTTGAGTGTCACCGCGGTGTGATCCGGCGGTAAACCACCACAAAGGTACCTGTCCCCTTTGCGGTGGTGCGAGGGGAGGACGTGTGGCAGATTTGTATTTGGTGCGGCATGGGCAGACTGAGCTCAATGTGCAGAACATTTTGCAGGGTGGGCACGATTCGCCGCTTACGGCGCGCGGGCGCGAGCAGGCGCTGGCGACGCGCGCGGCGTTTGAGGCGCGTGGCGTGACCTTTGACCGTGTGTATTCCTCCCCGTTGGGCCGGGCGCGGCGTACGGCTGAGCTAATTGCTGGTGAGGGCCGCTCGATAGAGCTGGTCGATGACCTGCGCGAGTGGCATTTGGGCTCGCTGGAGGGTACATCAAATCGCGAGATGCCGCCGCAGCCCTGGGGTGATTATCCGGTGGCCTTTGGTGGCGAGTCTGAAGGCGAGCTCCAGTCGCGCATGGTCGCGGCGCTGTCCCACATCATGGCCAGGCCGCAGCACGACTGTGTGCTGGCAGTCTCCCACGGCTCTTCCTGCCAGGAGTTTCTTGAGTATGTGACTGGCAGGGGAGAGCTACCCGACAACGGTGCCGTGCTTCATTTTGGCTATTGCGACGGTGCGTTTTCGCTCCTTGATTGGTAACGAACGAAAGGACCCCTATGAATAAAGACCTGTATCTGGTTCGTCATGGGCAGACAATATTCAACCTTAAGCGCATTATTCAGGGTTGGAGTGACTCGCCGCTCACGCAGCTGGGATGCGACCAGGCGGCGCGTGCCGGCATGTTCTTGCGTGCGCGCGGCATTGAACCCGATCATGCCTACACCTCCACACTTCATCGCACCGAGCAGACTATCGCCAACCTGTGGCCGGGCTTGGCGTACGAGCGCCTGGACGGTCTGCGTGAGTGGTTCTTTGGCGACTTTGAGGCCGAGCGCGTGATGCTTATGCCCGAGCGCCCGTGGCGAGATTTCTATCGTCAGTTTGGCGGCGAGGGCCAGATGCAGGTGCGCGAGCGCATGGCGGCGACGATAACCGATCTTATGCGACGTCCGGACCACGAGTGCGTGCTCGCGGTGAGCCACGGTTCGGCTATCAAGGAGTTTTTGGACCACGTGCGGGGCGCGGCGGCCGACGAGCGCGAACGCGTGCCGGGCAACTGCTCAGTGCTGCATTTTGCGTTTGACGATGCGGCCGATACGTTTGAACTGGTCGAAGTCTTTACGCAGGAAGACTACGCGCGCGAACTGGGGCTTGAACCGCTCGTGGCTACTGCGGGTCCGCAGCGCGGATAACGCGAGCGCGGCGGCACGGGTCGTCGGCATAACTTCTCGACGCAAAAGGGGCGGAGATGCATGTACCTGCTGCATCTCCGCCCCCTGTTTGTTGGGCTGCCGATTTTTATGCTGGACGGTCTGGTCTTGCTAGAACCGCGCGACCTGGTGCGTGAGCAGACCCGTCGGAACCTGCGCCGCGCCGCCGCTGACCTGCGCGGCGGGGAAGAGCGCAGCTACGGCAAAGTTGAACGGCTCTTTGCCCGTGTAGGTGCCGGCGGCACGTGCATCGTCGGTCAGGAGCTGTGATGCCTCGACTAGTGCGACAGCGTAGGCAGGGTCGTCGGCCAGTGCCGGCTCCGGCGCCTTGTCGAGCATGGCGCGGATGGCCCCGACGGCGTCCTCGCGCTTGACCTCCCACACGCGGTGCGTAATGCCGGCGGGGTCGGTGACGGCATAGAGTGAAGCGCCCTCTTTTGCGGCGCCGAGGATGATATCCATGACGGGAGAGGCTTCGTAGACAAGCGTTACGGGACGGGGCTGTACCTTGAGGTCGGCGATTGCGCGCGCAGCTGCGGTCGTATCGGCGGCAACCGCGTCGCCGCCCGCCAGCGCACCAACCGGGCAGATCGCCACGACACCCGTCACACGTCCCGGCTCGCCCGAGCATTCGTACACGTAATACGCCGCACCCGGGTCCTTGAGCATCAGACCATCGGCAATGGCTCCGCGCAGAGCATCGTTGCCGCTCAGGATGCTGCCCATTGCAGGCAGCGCCTCGAGCACGCGGTCCTGAGCCGGGCGGATGCAGGGAAACGGAAGTGCTTTCATGGGCGGTCCTAACGCACGAGTCGGTTTGTTCGCGGCTTATTATGCCCCAACTTGGCCGCTCGCGTCCCAGAGCACGTTATCGGCGAGCGCGATTAGCACCTGCTGACAACGAACGATATCGGCGTGGGGCACATATTCGTTGGGCTTGTGCGCGAGCGCGAGCGACCCGGGACCGTAGCTCATGCAATTGCGGTTACCTGTCTTGCCGGCAATGACGGCGGTGTCGGTGTAGCCGGTAAAGAAGCCGACGGTCGTGTCCGCGTCCGTCACGTCATCGGCGGCACGCTTGAGCGCTGCTAGAAGGGGAGAGTTCGGGTCGCGCTCGATGGCGGGGCGGTCGCCCGTTACGGTGTAGCTGCCATGGCAACCGGGAACGGCGGCTTCGGCGACGGCGATGGCCTGCTCTACCATGCGCGTTACGGCGGCCGTATCGGTCGGCGGGGTCAAGCGCATGTCGACCCAGACCTTGGCGTGGTCGGGCACGACATAGGGGCGATAGCCGCCCTCGATTTGGCCAAACGTGATGGTCGAAGGCCCCAGCTCATCATGCACGGGCAGCGCCGCGAACGCATGGCGCAGCGCGCAGACGGCCTCGGCCATGGCGGCGACGGCGTCTGCGCCCTTCCAAGGCTGGCTCGCATGTGCCGTGGCGCCGGCCATCTCGATCTCGAACCACGTGCGTCCCTTGTGCGCCACCTGAATCTGTCCGTCGGTGGGCTCGGTGTCCAGCACCCATTCGCGTGAGCCGACCCAGCCGGCATCGATCGCGGCCTCTGAGCCACGCATAAAATCTTCCTCGTCGACCGAGCAGATGAGCGAAAAGCCGCGGCGGGGCAGCGCGCCATCCGCTACCACGCGCTCGAGCGTATGGACCAGTGCGGCAATGGCGCAGGCCAGGCCACCCTTCATGTCGCAGGCGCCACGGCCATAGAGTTTGTCGTTACGCACAACCGCCCCGAGTGGCGGCGTGTTTGCGTCCCAGCCATCGCCCAGCGTAACGGTATCCATATGGCAGATATAGACGAGCCGTGGCTCGTCGCTCAGTCCCGGCACGGTGACCATAAGGTTGCGGCGCCCGGGCAGCACCTCGAGTTCCTCAACCTGCACGGCATGGAGCACCGGATGGCTCAGCTGCGCCAACCGTTCCTCAACCAACGCTTTGATATAGCGCTCAATCTCGTCCTCATACGCACCCGGGTCTGAGCTGTCGATCCGCACGAGTTCTTGCGTAAGCCGCCAAGCAAAATCTGTATCAACCATAGGCACCTCACAGATAGTTAGGTCAACATACAGATTGTATGCCAAGAAGCGGCTCAGTGCATTTAATGGAGTACTCACAAAAACGGGGGCGCCTCTCGTGCGAAAGGCGCTCCCGTGGGCATTCAATGTCAGTGACGGGCAGGCCACATGGGGAATTGCCCGTCAGATCAGCCGACGCTACTTGATCACGCGCACGCGATACATCGAAGGAATCTGCTTGAGCGCCTCGATGGTGCTGCTGTCCAGGTGCTCGTCGGTGTCGAACATGGTGTAGGCGTTCTCTCCGGCGGATTCGTTGGTCATGCGCTGCACGTTGGCGTTGTCCTTGGCTAGGATGGCCGTGATCTGGCCGATCATGTTGGGCACGTTGGCGTGCAGGCAGGCGATGCGGCTCGCGGCGCGCGCCTTGCCCATGCTGCAAGCGGGGTAGTTGACGCTGTGCGCGATGTTGCCGTTCTCCAGGTAATCCTTGAGCTCGCTGATGGCCATATCGGCGCAGTTGGCCTCGGCCTCGCCAGTGCCGGCGCCCGAGTGCGTGGTGATAAACGTGTTGGGCATCTTGACGGTCTTGGGCGTGGCAAAGTCGCAGCTAAACCAGCTCAGCTTGCCCTCGCGCAGGGCAGCGTCGACGGCGTCCTCGTCAATGATGGTTTCGCGCGCGTAGTTGATGAGGACGGCGTCGGGTGCCAGCAGGTTAATCTGCTCGGTGCTGATCATGCCGATGGTGTCGGCCTTGCTGGGCACGTGCACCGTGAGGTAATCACAGCCGCGGCAGAGATCTTCGAGCGTGCCCACGCGCTGCACCTCGCGGCTCAGCACCCACGCGTGCTCAACGGAAATGAACGGGTCGTAGCCGTAGACATCCATGCCCAGGTCAACGCAGGCGTTGGCGACCTTGGAGCCTACGTTGCCCAGGCCGATGACGCCGATGCGCTTGCCCTTGAGCTCGCGGCCCACAAAGGCCTTCTTGGCCTTCTCGGCGTCGACCTGAATTTCGGGATCGTCGGCGTTGTCGCGCACCCAGTTCATCGACTGCACCACGCCGCGGCTCGAGAGCACCAGCATGCCCAGGACGAGCTCCTTGACGGCGTTGCTGTTGGCGCCGGGGGAGTTAAAGACGACGACGCCCTTCTTGGCGTACTCCTCGACGGGGATGTTGTTGACGCCGGCGCCGCAGCGGGCGATAGCGCGAATGCCCTCGGGCAGCTCGTAGCCGTGCAGGTCGGTGGAGCGCATCAGGATGGCGTCGGCCTCCTCGGCGGTGCCCACAAACTCGTAGCCCTCGCCAAACTCGACTTTGCCGTCTTTGGTAATGTCGTCGATGGTTTTGATCTTGCGCATGGAAAACTCCTTAGCAGGTTTTGATCTAAACAGGGTGGTTTGAGATGGCTGGTCGGCCCGCGCGTTGCGGGCTAGTTAGATCGCGGGCTCAAACTATGCTGCGCTTCGAAGTCCTTCATGTACGAGGCCAGTGCCTGCACGTCTTCCATGGTTACGGCGTTGTAGACGCTGGCGCGCATACCGCCCACCAGGCGATGGCCCTTGACGTTTTGAATCTGGTGCCCGGCCGCGCCTGCGACAAAGGCCGCGTCGAGTTCGGCGTCGCCGGTGCGGAAGGTGACGTTGGCGATGGAGCGGCTGTCGGCCTGCGTAGTGCTATGGAACAGCTCGCTGTGCTCGAGCAGGTCATAGAGCAGATTGGCCTTGGCCCAGTTGCGCTCGGCCATGGCGGCAAGTCCGCCGGTTTTCTCAACCCAACGGAACACCTTGCCGCATACGTAGATACCAAAGGTGTTGGGCGTGTTGAGCATGGAGCCCTTGGCGGCCTGGGCCTTGAGGTCCATGTACTGCGGCGTCTGCGCAAAGGCGGGGCCATCTGCGATGAGGTCGTTGCGCACGATGACCACGGTCACACCCGCGGCGCCGGCGTTTTTCTGAGCGCCGGCGTAGATGAGGCCGTAGCGCTCAACGTCGAGCGGCTGCGACAGAAAGCAGCTCGAGACATCGGCGACTAGCGGTACGTTGCCGCAGTTGGGCAGCTCGTGGTACATGGTGCCAAAGATAGTGTTGTTCTGGCAGATGTAGACGTAGTCGAGCCCGTCGCCCGCGGCCTCGTCGGCAATGCGCGCGTTGATGTCGGCCATGTTGGGAATGCGGTCGAAGTTGGATTCCTCGGAGCTCGCGAGCTGCACGGCCTCGCCGTACTTGGCGGCTTCTTTGTATGCCTTGTTGGCAAAGTTGCCGGTCACGATGTAGCCGGCGCGGCCGCGGCGCATGAGGTTCATGGGGATGCCCGCAAACTGCAGCGTGGCACCGCCCTGCAAAAACAGGACGCGGTAGTTGTCCGGGATGCTCAGTAGACGGCGCAGGGTTGCTTCGGCGTCGTCGATAATCTGCTGGTACATGCTAGATCGATGGCTCATCTCGAGCACGGACATGCCGCAACCGCGGTAGCCCATCATCTCGTCGGCGATCTCGGCGAGCACGCTGGTAGGCAGTGCGGCCGGGCCAGCTGAGAAGTTGTGCACACGTGCCATCTTCTAGTCTCCCTCGTAGTCGTTTGAACGTTCGGGATACTTTAGCACAGTGGAGCGCCAGGCGCGACCACATCACGGTAAAACTCTACTGCGCCGCTATGATTTACAGGATGGTTACATGGGGGAGGGGTGACCTTACTCCTCAGGCAAATCCAAATCTGCGAGCGAAGACATGAGGTTCTCTAGGCGCTTGATCTCTTCGTCCTAAAGTAGCTACCTCCTAGTCACTACGACGCCAGCGTGGCGATGACGGCTTCGTCGCCGGCGTATATGAGGGTGTTTCCGTCGGGGATGATCGTCTGGCCGTCGCGCTTGAGCATCACCACAATAAACGGATGCTTGCCCTGCGGCACATCGCGCAGGCGCTGGCCGGCCAGGCGACCGTGGGGGGTTACGGTGACCTCGCGCAGCGTAACCTCGGCACGCTCTTCAAACGTCGGCGCGGCCATCACCAGCAGGTCACCTTCCTCGATGACGGTATCGCCGTTGGGCAGCACCGGGTGCGCCCCGTCGCGCAGCACCAGGACCACGAGCATGTCTGTGGCGCTGCCAATGTCCGCGAGCGAGCGTCCGGCAAACGGATGTCCAGCGCCCACCTTGAGCTTTACAAACGACATGCCGTCCTCGTCGCGGTAGTCGTTAAAGGTGCGGCGCACGTCACCGGTCGCATCGATCATATCGAGCTTCTTCGCCACCGCCGGCAGCAGCGAGCCCTGCACCACAATGCTCGACACGGCAATCACAAACACCAGGTCAAATAGGTCGTGTCCGCCGGGAACGCCGGCCACCACGGCAAAGAGACTAAAGACGACCGAAGCTGCTCCGCGCAGGCCCGCCCAGGTTACGAGCGCGACCTGGCGGGGGTTTGTCTTAAAGGGCGCCAACAGCAGACCGACAGCGATGGGGCGGCTCGCAAAGAGCATAAACGCCATGAGCGCCAGGCCCGGCAGCAGCATCTGCGGCAGGCGCGCGGGCGTTACGAGCAGGCCGAGCAAGAAGAAGATGGTCATCTCTGCCATCTCGGTGAGGGTGTCAAAGAAGTGCGCCATCTCGACCTTGCCGGTGATGTCGCTCGCACCCAGCACAATGCCTGCCAGGTACACGGCTAAAAAGCCGTTGCCGCCCAGGTAACTCGGCAGCGCGTAGGCGACGATGGCCACGGCGAACAAATAGATGGTCTGCGCGCCCTCGGCCGTTGCGTGCGCGCGTTCAATCAGGCGGCCCGCCGCCCAGCCGATGGCGAGGCCCAGGCCCACGCCCAGGATAATCTGCTTGGCCAGCAGCACGGGGATGTTAATGTCGCCGCCGGCCGCGAGTGTGGCGAGCACGGCGGTGAGCATGTAGGCGACGGGATCGTTGGAGCCCGATTCGACCTCGAGCAGCGAGTCGGTGCCGCCCCTCAGCGACAGACTGTGCTCGCGCAGAACACTAAAGACGCTGGCCGCGTCGGTGGATGCCACGACCGAGCCCAGCAGCAGGCCGCCGATCCAGTCGAAGCCCAGCACAAAGTGGGCGAACACGCCGGTGATGCCTGCGGTGATGACGACGCCGAGCGTGCTCAGCAGCACCGCCGGCGCAGCGACGGGCTTAGCGCGGTCGATATTGGTGTTAAAGCCGCCGTAGAACATGATGAACAGCAGCGCCGTGCTGCAGACGGTTTCGGTGAGTGCGTAGTCGCTAAAGTCGATGTGCGCCGGGCCGTTGACGCCCAACAGCATGCCGAGCGCGATAAAGATGAGCAGGGTGGGGAAGGGGAGCTTTTTGCCGACGGGTTTGATGGTCAGGCACAAAATGATGACGAGGCCGATAAAAAGAAGGATCTGGTTCATGGATAGTGTCCGCTCCTGGGTGGTTGGCGTGGCACGGTCAGTTGTCTGTGGTTATTTGTACCCAAAGATGGTGGGTTTATGGGGTTGGATTGCGGGCGTGCGCGATATCGTCATAGACGGCTGCCGTCTTTGCCTCTGCTCGGAAACCCTTTCCAGCTTTATTGCAACGGAGTACAATGGGTAACGTTTAAGTTCAACTTGAAGTTTTAGTTGCGGCACCGGGCTTCGGCCGCAATGCAAGGAGAGGCGTACCATGGCGATCTATGTGACATCTGATGCTCACGGGCACGTGCGTGCGCTTGACGAGGCCCTGTCTAAGATCTCGTTGACGTCCGACGACACGCTGTACGTGCTGGGCGACATGATCGATCGCGGGCCCGATCCGGTCGGCGTTATTAAGCTCGTGCGCTCGCTGCCCAACGCCCACGTGCTCAAGGGTAATCACGAGCAGATCATGCTCGATGCCATCATTGGTCAGGATCCGCTCGATGCCGAGACCTGGGATATCAACGGTGGCTGGACGACGCGCGAGCAGCTCAACGACATGGAATTTGAGGCATACGAGGAGCTCGTGCGATGGATGGCCGCGCTGCCGCTCTACGCGGTGGTCGAGACCGAGGAGCGCCCGTATCTGCTGGTACATGCTGGAATCGAGATGAAGGCGGCGCGCGCGTTTTTGCTTGAGCATGGCGTCGATTGTGCCGATGGCGTTGGAGCGGTGGGTGCCGATCGCGAGCTGCTGCAGCAGATGCTCGCGGTACAGTCGTCCGATGACCTGCTGTGGATTCGTCACGGCTATTGGGATGTGCCGACCGGGCTGCTTTCTACCGAGGGTAAGGGCCCGGTCGTTGTGAGCGGTCACACGCCAACGGTGTCGCTCGGGCGTTATTGCGAGGTCGGTGGTCTTGCGGGGCTCGATGAGGAGTCGGGCCGCGGGCAGATCGTGCGCCTGGGCGGCGAGGATGCCGCCGGTGTGCCCGATCGCATCGACATCGACTGCGCTGCCGCCACCGGCTCCGAGTTCGGTCGCGTGGGCATCCTGCGGCTCGATGATGGGGCGGAGTTCTACGCGAACATCAACCCGGGCGAATAATCGGTGCAAGGGGTAGCTAATTTGGGACGGGGCTTATTTGACTACTTTCGGAGAGTAGCGCCTTCTTGCTCGGTAAGCGCTAGAAATGAGGAGCGTCTGCGTCCTCGACAGCGCGAAAATGCTCGAAAAACCGTCGCAACGGAGTCAAACGACGTCGCGGCGGTTCTTTTTTGGCTGCCCGCTGGCTAAGTGAGTAGACTTTTTTGGAAATGCCGAGCACCCAACATATTTGCCTCAATAAAACCGCAGGTCACAGACTTGTGCTCTGTTGGTGTGGTCGGGGATTCGGTAAAAGTCTACTCACTTAGTTTTGCGTGATGAATATTGTCCGCAACGAGACCCCAGACGGGGTGATTCCATCGCAAATTCCGGTGACCGGGCAGCTAATTAGGCGCCGTATGGGTTGCGGTCGCGTTCGATGCGTTGGCGGATGCGGCGGTACTCGATTATCAGCAGCACCAGGAGTAGGGCCATGATGGCTAGGTAGCTCACTACAGCGCCCATCAGACCCAGCAGCTTAATCAGGATCACCGGCAGCACCACGCTTACGGCGAAGCAGATCAGGTGGATCTTGGTGACGTCTCTAGCGTGGCGTAGCACCGTGATGATGGCGTAGATAAAGTCGATGGCCGCGGTGACGCCGCCGGCGACGACCATCAGCAGCGCCAGCGTACGGTAGCGCTCAAAGCTGAGGCCGTACATAAAGCTCATGAGGGGAATACCGGGACCTGCCATAAATGCGGCGCACATGCCGGTGATGACCACGATCAGCGCCATAACGGCAACAATAATCAGGTCAAAGCGACGACGCTTGCGAGGATTAGCCCAAATGTTCGACAAGCGCAGGAGCTGCGGTTTATAGATAAATCCAATGCTCAGCAAAATAGCCTGCGCAGGAAAGAACAGGGCATTAAAGTACAGCTGATATTTGTATGCCAGCGTGCCTTCCATCACAAACTTGGGCATGCTCTCGATAAGGTTGAACAGGAACAGTGCACCAAAGAGCGGGGCGCACTGGACAAACAGGTGGCCGACCTCGCGCAGGCTCACGCGGCGCGATTTTTCGGTCTCGAGCAGGGCGAGCGGCGCGGTGACCAGCACGAGCGAGGCGATCGCGGTGACACCCATGTCCATGGCCGCGATGGGCATGCTGCGCGTGAGGAACAGCGCCACGCTGAAGACCGCGATGACGCCGACGGAGCGTAGCGTTTGGCTCATTCCAGCCAAGTAGAGTTTGTCGGCCTGCTGCAGGCGGCCTTCGTACACGTCGGCGACGCCGTCGATGACCTTATACAGGTAGACGCCCAGGCCGATCGTCGCCATCTGCGCGTCATAGCCGCGGGCGCTGCTATACATGAGGCCGCAGCCTAGGGCGAGCGCTCCGCAGATCCAACGATTGAGCTGGTAGGAGGCGAAGGACGTCTTTTCGTCGATGTCCGAGACCTGGAAATTGCGCACGCCGTAGTTGCACGCGATCATGATGAGCGTGCCGGTGACAAAGGCGATGGAGAACTTGCCGGCTTCTTCGGCGCCCACGAGCTGTGTGGACACGATGGTGAGCAGCGGAAACGCCAAGCCCCACACGGCGGTGCCGAGAGCGTTCCAAAGGTAATCGCGGCGGGTGGCGTGCTCCTCGTATTCCGCTTCCTGCATGGAGAACCCGCCGCCGTAGACGGCGCCGAGCAGACGGTTCCACCAAGCGTTGACCATGCGGCGGACGGGGCCGGGCTCCCGATCGCGTTCGCGCCGGCGACGTGTGGCTTGGCTGCTATCGGGCCCGCCGGCGTTGCGCTGACTCAGCTCTTGGATGCGTGCGAGTTCCTCGGCAGTGTGCGAGGCAGGGAAGAGGCCGTTCTCGATGCGGCCGCCCTGGGCCTTCGCGGCGCCGTCCTTCGATGCAGCGGGGTTGGAGGTGCCGTTGCGGCGGGCGATGGCGCGGCGAATGCTATCGAGGGGCGTGATACTCAAAGCGGAGTCCTTTCTATTGCTGCGCTTTAGTATAGACGCGACGGTGCTCGCTCGTGTTTTTGAACAGGTTGTTCAATAATTTCGGCGGCGCCATTCAGTAGTCGGCACTTAGGGACGTTCCTTATGTGCCGGCACTTTGGGAACGTCCCTAAGTGCCGGCATCCGGGGACGCTCCTTGAATGCTGCCTGTTCAAGAGTGTCCCCAATGACTAGTCGTTTAAGAACGTCCCCAATGACTGGGCCGCTTGCCTGCGATTTTTGACCGTTGGGCGGGCTTGCCGCCCTTGCCGCAAAAACGTTTTTGCATATCGGGTACAACGGGCTTTACGTGAGTAAAGTGCGCGCCGCGTCCACGTGCCGCGTTTTTAAAGGAGGCCCCATGCCTGGTGTTACCCCTGCAGAAGTTCTGTCCAACTTTGGCATTACACTCGTTGAAGATCCCGCTGAAAATCAGCCTCGTCTGCTGGTCGATCTACCCGCTGCGGAGCTTGTCGAGTACGCCATCCGCCGCGAAGAAGGCCGCATGGCATCCAACGGCGCGCTGGTGATCGAGACGGGGGAGCGCACCGGCCGTTCACCCAACGATCGCTTTATCGTTGACACCCCCGATGTTCACGACAAGAT
>CALJMO010000029.1 GCA_937982065.1 uncultured Collinsella sp. | reverse complement strand
ACCGGATGAAGATACGTGCGACGGGGGCGAGGCGAATGGCTGAGCGGTATCGATACGCTGGTTCAACGGTATTATATTGACCACATAGATTTTAACTTGCATTTCTACCCGCCCTTTTCGTAGAGTCGCCGATACGTGCTTAGCGCACCCTCGGCGCGTCCGGCAGGCTTTGCGAAATGGGATCCAGGAGACTTCGGCGCAGCATCATCTTGCGGAATGCTTCTAATGAGCCTCCCATCTTTCAAAAACAGAATCTCATCGCACAGCCTATCGACCGAATCCAAGATGTGGGATGACATGATGATGCACGTACCAGAATCGGCCAGCTTCCTGAGAATCTCGGAATGCAAGTCCACCCTGCTGGGGTCGAGCGCGTTCATGGGCTCATCTAATAGAAGGTACCGCGCGCCCGTCGCATACGCAATCGCCAGGGTAAGCTGCTGCTTCATGCCCTGGCTCAGAGTGCGGATCCTCATCTTCGCGAACTCGCCTATCTGCGTTTGTTCCACTATCTCTTCGATATCGCGAGCATGCGGCCACATATCGCAAACCATCTTGAGGTGATCTTCCGCACGCAATCCGGGATACAGCAGCGTCCCCTCACCAGGTGCATAGAAGATCATAGAACGGACCTCTCTCGCACCCATACCCTGCACCTCATCCAGAACGATGCTCCCGTCCACGCGAGGACCCGGCAAACCTGCCATCGCACGCAGCAACGTCGTCTTTCCATGCCCGTTCGGAGCGACGAGACCGTAGACCGTACCCGGGGCAAACTCAGCGTTCACCGAATCTACGAGCACCTTCTTTCCATAAGAGATCGTCAGCGTTTGAAGGTCAATCATCGAGATCATCCCCTTTCGATCTTTGGAACACTCAGGCGCACCATCAACGGAGATACGGCGCCCAAGACCACCAGCAGAGCGCCCGATGCGCCGACGACCTCTCCAAAAGGCATCGCGTTCGTCCCTCGCCCAAGGAACCCAATCGTCCCCACCTGGGAAGCGGAATCAAACGAGGCGAATGGAGCCAGCAGCGCGACGCCCATGCCCACGCTTTCAACATGAGCGCTCAACGAACCCAACACCAAGAGAACCGCGCAAACCATTCCGGTGACAACGGGGTTGCGGCTAATCGCTGCTGTCAACGCAGCGACGACGGAAATCACGCCGTATGCCATGACCAGCAACGGAATACTGCACAACACCGCCTCCCCCACCATGGACGTTGTCGAAGCTCCCGCCCGAATGAGAGCGACGGGATACTCCGATCCACCCGCACCGTTCTTAATCACGGACACAACGACAGCGGGAACCATCGACACCAAAAGCAGCACCAAGCCAAGCAGGAGAGCCAGCGCAACAGCCGTCAGAAAACGCACATGCGCTGTTGCGGGGATCTGGAGAACCAGAAGGGAACGACACTGCAGGTGGGTGCACGCGAGCGATGTGACAACCACGGGCAACAGCCAAAATAAGGAGGGAAGCGCTGCCTGGAGATACGAAAGGAGGATTAATGGGGGCATCTTCGTACTTAACTCGTAAACCTTGGGGTCCGGCAAGCTCGCGATCGACTCAAGCAGAAGGGCGCGCGCCTCCGCACGAGAAGGAGTCTCCGGCTCGATTCCGATCGATTGCAGGAGAGTCGCATCTGCCGCGCCCAGCTCACCTCGAGCGCGCTCGTACGTCGCAAGGCTTCGAAACCCCTCCGCAGGCATAGGCGCGTACACGAAACCCGAAAGAGCATCCCGCATGTCTTCCAGGGCCGCTTTGCCCTCGACGTCCATATTCGCAGCGTTCTGCTCTAGATACCGATCTATTGAACGGAGCTCCCCATCCCTATACCGAACAGCGGAAACGTTATCAGCGTCAGGAAACATCTCGACCAGAGCCGGGGCCAGCATCGTCGTCGACATTGCAATCGCGCATACGGCGAGGGTAGGAGAACGCAGGAGCAGTTTCCCCATCGTTCTTACGTATGCAACGGCGGAGGCACAAGCGCTCGAAAGAGTTGCCGTTCTCGATGCAGTGAAGGAACCTCTCTCAAGACAAATCGGGGATATCGGGCACGCGCAGCCGCTCTTTCCAGCAACGCAAAGCAGGCTAATTGCCAGCACCTCGATCCCGATTGCGCATACGAGGGCAATCGCGCCACGCTCGAAGCAAAGTCCAGGCAGATTCACTATCTGCGTTGTCGGGTACGGGCTATAGGCGCCGACGGTCAACTCAGTGTTCGCATACGTAAGGGGATTCAACAGGGCGAACTCACGTAAAGCGATGGATCTTCCGTAATACCCGGGAACCATCGTCACCCCCATCAGGGCACATACGAACACGATTCCAAGCGTAGGGTTATTGGCAATCTTCACGGCAAGGTGAACGACAAGCGAGATGAACGCTGCCACCAAGAATTGCAAGATGGCCGTCTGCACGAACACCAGCCAAGCCGGTTTGATAACCGGAGTCGCATATTGAATGTAGCCTATCGGATAGAACGGCGAGCCCGGGCCATTCTTCACAAGCGCGGCGATTATCCCTGGAAGATTGATGGCGAGGACGGCAAGCATTGCAAAAACACTCGCCCATACGCTCGATGCAACAAGTCTACCCAGCTCGCCCATCGGTGCCTGGATGATGAGCTTTTCACGTTTGTTAAGACGCGCGGCAAGGAACGAGACGGCAACGGCCGTTGCGACCCATAGCAAGTACTCCTTCGATCCGTCATAATAGGTGTACTCTCCATCCGATATCTGCAGAAACGGAAGTAGGGGAGAGAGCGGTGCCAAGATAAGACGTCCCGCGGCAAGAGGGTACAGAAGCGCGGGCATGCTTGATGAAGAGGTATAGACACCGTCCTCCCCCGCATTCACAAGCGCATCCGCATAGGATGCTGACAATTCCTGCTCAACACGGGTTATTCCCGACTCGAGGTATTCGACCCGTCCGTCGATGCCAGCCGCGCTCCTGAAGACGGGCAGAGCACAAAGAACCATCAACGCAACAACGACAACACAGAGCGACCTGGAGGAGAGAAGCGACCTAAAGATCGCCTTCGAGATTTTGAGCATATTCATCGCCAACCTTAACCTCATCCAGTCGGAACAGAGGGGCCGAACAAAATGCTCGGCCCTTATTACTTGCCGGCAAAGTCAATTTAACATAAACTGTTAAAAAGTAACCTGAGTTTTTTAACTTCTTCGGAGGTTATTATGAGTTCCGACAATCGCACTCCCCGGCTTCATTCCTTCCGCATCGCATGTGCGATAGCCTCTGCGACCCTTTGCGCCACCGCCATCGCACAAGTGGCGTTCTCCTTAAAGCCAGCAATCGAAATGCTCGACAACCCTGTAATTGCAGACTCCCCCGCGTATCCAGCCCTTGCGATCTCGACATTGGTCCCTGCCGTCATCGGTATCGCTACGACCATCCTCAGCGCCGTTCTCGTGTGGACGATCAAGAGCGGAGACCCCTTCAAGAAAGGGTCTGCGACATGCTTGAAGGTGCTCGGCATTCTCTTCGTTGTTCAAGCTGCCACCAGCCTCTACGCCGGCTCACTCAAAACCTCCGTTTCGATGTTTGGCGGCGAGGGGGCCGTCGGCGCCCAAGAGATCGCTTCATCATTCGATTGGACCTCTCTGGTTCTCGGCATCGTCCTGTTCATGCTTTCCCAGCTCTTCTTGTACGCCCGAGAGCTGTACCTCGACTCCGACGAGATTGCGTAAGGAAACGCCATGCCCGTAATTGTTCGCCTCGACAAGATCATGGCCGAGCGAAAGATTTCCTCGAACGAACTTGCCGAAAGGATTGGAACCACGCCCGTGAACCTGTCCCGTATTAAAAAAGGGCATATTCGCGGCATTCGCTTCAACACACTCGAGCAGCTATGCCTCGCCCTTCGTTGCCAACCCGGAGACCTTCTCGAAGTCATGAGCGAAGAGGATGCCCGAAAGGAGTTCGGACTCGATTGGTCCGCCGAGGATTAGAGGGCGGTCGTACTCGCCCTGCACACGGGGATGCGAATCGGCGAGGTCTGCGGCCTTCGGTGGTGCGATGTGGATTTCGAGACGGGCCTGATCTCGATCAGACACTCGGTGGCGTACGCGAAGGGAATGGGTTCGTTTATCAAGGACACCAAGACCCATGACGCCAGGGGTATCCCCATCGACCCGGTCGGCCTACTCCCCTTCCTGAAGGAGACCCACGAGATCGACTGCGGAAAGCTGCGCTTGCGCGGCCTTACCGGGGCGGTCGAGATCGGGGACTGCTACATCCTGTCGGAGCCGGGCGCGACCTTCGCGACGACAAGCTATATCCGCAGGGCGTTCAAGACGTTCTCGGAGACCAACGGCCTCATGGGCACCAACGACGAGCTGATCACGTTCCACGGCCTTCGCCACACGTTCGCAACGCAGTGGATCCGCCAAGGCGGCGATATCAAGGCGCTCCAATCGATCCTCGGCCACAAGGACGCCATGGCGACGCTCAACGTCTACGCCGACATCGAGCCCATCTCCAAAATCCATAACATGCTGCGCGCCACGCCGTGCCTTTGGCGCGGGCACCTCGGGCCGAGGGTCGATCCGGGTCCCATGTTCCAACAGAGGATCCAGGAGTCCATCGAGACGCTCCAGGCGTTCGGCTACGGCATCACCGAGCCGGACGACCGAAATATCGCCATACGCGACGTGAAGACGAACAGTTGGCTCTAGCTCACCGAGTACGCGGCAGTGCTGGGCCCATCCCAACTGAGGTCACGGTGGTCCGATAGGGGCGCCGCCCGCGGCATGCGCCGCGGAGCGGTATCCCCTACCGAAGGGCGGGGATGCCCTCCGCTTCCAGTTCGGAATCAGCCGTCGGAGGCGTTCGGCTGACTGCGGGAACGGCCTGTCCGCTCAATGTGTTCGGCTGAGATCGGAAATCAACCCAACACGAGCCGGACACGCGCCAGACGGCTCTTCCCCGTACGGCCTTCCCCCTTACGCTCATGTTGCAGGCATGTAACGCCGCAGCGAGCGCGCCTTTTTTGCGCCAGACAGGTACAATGATGAACACTGTACCGTAGCGGAGCGCCCCGCGCGCGCCGCAATCACGCGAAAGGGTTTCCCATGGCCGAGATCTCGTCCTCCCGCATCGTCATCACCGTCCTTGGCAAGAACCGCCCCGGTATCGTCGCCGGCGTCACCCGTGTCCTGGGCGAGGCCAACGTCGACATCCGCGACATCACGCAGTCCATTATCGAGGACATCTTTACCATGACCATGCTGGCCGATACCGCCGAGTCCAAGCTCGACTTCGCCGAGCTGCAGAAGGCCCTGGCCGAGGCCGGCGAGCTTTCGGGCGTCAACGTGTCCATCCAGCGCGAGGACGTCTTTAACTTTATGTACCGCCTGTAGCGAACAAGCCGCTCGGGGCAGCTTGACGTCATATCGTCCAAGCGCGCGGCCCCAAAGCGGACCGGAGAGGAGCGCGCATGGCCTACGACGCCAAGAAAATCTACTACCGCTTCGACGATCACCTGAGCCGCCTGGTTCTGGATTACGAGGCGAGCCGTCAGATTTCGCCCGAAAGCGAAAACCTCTACCACGGCCTGCCGACCGCCCCGTACGACGAGGACCTGTTTGTCGAGCACAATGTCAAGCGCGGCCTGCGCAATGCCGACGGCTCGGGCGTGGTCGCGGGCCTCACTCGTATCTCGGATGTGCACGGCTACAACAAGGTCGACGGAAAGGTCGTGCCCGATCAGGGCAAGCTCACGCTTCGCGGCTACAGCATCGAGGATCTGGTCAACAATGCCCAGGCCGAGAATCGCTACGGCTACGAGGAAGTCGCCTATCTGCTTATCACGGGTTCGCTGCCCAACAAGGAAGAGCTCGACGGCTTCTGCGAGCGCCTGGGTGCCTTTAGACATCTAAGCGACGAGTACGTCAAAGAGTTCCCCATGACCACGGTGTCGTTGAGCATCATGAACGTGCTCCAGCGCGCCGTGCTGCTGCTCTACGCCTTCGATGCCGAACCAGACGTGATCACGCCCGAGCACGAAATCGACGTCGCCATTTCCATGCTCGCACGTCTCCCGCGCATTGCCGCCTTCGCACACATGGCCTCGGTCGCCAAGCTTCGCGGCTCCGAGGTTCACGTGCCGCACCCTACGCCCGGTCTCTCCACCGCCGAGACCATCCTACAGGTCCTGCGCGGCGGCATGGCGTTCACCCGCGATGAGGCGATGCTGCTCGACGTTATGCTCATGTTGCATGCCGAGCACGGCGGCGGCAACAACTCCACCTTCGCTTGCCGCGTGCTGTCGTCTTCGGCCACCGATCCGTATTCCGCCTACGCCGCGGCTATCGGCTCGCTCAAGGGCCCGCGCCACGGCGGTGCCAATGCCAAGGTCGTGTCTATGCACGAGGACATCCGCGCGCATGTCTCCAACTGGGAGGACGAGGACGAGGTCGCGGCCTACCTGGGCAAGATCCTCGACAAGCAGGCCTTCGACGGCACGGGTCTCATCTACGGCATGGGCCACGCCGTCTATACGCTCAGCGACCCGCGCGCCGAGGTCTGCCGCCGTTACGCGCGCTCGCTGGCAGCCAAGAAGGACTTGGGCGAAGAGTTCGCACTCATCGAGCGCATCGAGCGCCTGGCACCGCAGGTGATGCGCGACCACGGCATGACCAAGCCTATCTGCGCCAACATCGACCTGTACACAGGCTTTATCTACAAGATGCTCGGCGTGCCCGAGACGCTCTTTACGCCACTGTTCGCCGTCGCCCGTATGGCCGGCTGGTCGGCGCACCGCATGGAAGAGCTTTTCTGCGCGCATCGCATCATCCGTCCCGCGTATCGCCCGGTTATCGAGCCGCTGGAGTACAAGCCGCTCGCCGATCGCTAGGACGCGGACCGTTATAGAACCCGAGCGTGGCCAGGGCATCACCGCCCTCGGCCACGCTTTTTATGCCAGCAGAAAGGGCTGCATCGAATGATTGTTTTTTCCGATATGGATGGAACGCTGTTGACGAGTGACAAGCAGATGAGCGACGCCACCTGGGCGATGCTCGACGAGCTCGCACGTCGCGGCATTGAGTTTGTACCGTGCACGGGGCGTCCGCTGTCGGGCATCTTTGAGCCCATCCTCGCTCACCCCGCCGTACGCTACGCGGTCTGCGCCAACGGTGCCAGCGTCTGGCAGCTCGACGACGGTACGCCCACCGATGCCTCACGCGCCACGTGCATCTTGAGCCGACCGCTCGACCGCGGCATCGCCCACCGCGTCCATAGCATTGCTGCCGGCCATGACGTCACCTTCGATATCTTCGCGGACGGACAGTGCTTCCTCCCCCGCTCGCTCTACACGCGCCTGGACGAATTCTGCGGCGGCGACCCCCACATCGCGGCTTCGCTCAAGCGCACACGAACACCGATCGACATGGATATCGACAGCAAGATCGACGAGGTCGAGACGCTCGAACGCATCGCCATGTACTGGCACGACCCGGCCGATCGCGACGCCATCGCGGCGGAGCTCGACACGCTCGGAGGCATTGAGGTCACGCGTTCGTACGCCATGAATATCGAGGTCATGGGCGAGGGCGCCACCAAGGGAACGGCCCTCACGTGGCTATGCGAGCACCTGGGCGAGCCCCTTACCGGCACCTGGGCCTTCGGCGACAACATCAACGACATCCCCATGCTGCAGGCGGCGGGCCACGGCATGGCCATGATCAACGCCGAGCCCAAGGACCGTGAGGCCGCCGACGCCATCACCGAGTTCGACAACGACCACGACGGCGTCGCCCGCACCATCATGGCCGCCCTCGCCTAGTCATTGGTAGTCATTGGGGACGTTCTTGAATGACTAGTCGTTAGGGACACTCTTCGCGAAAGGCTGCAAGGACTGTCCCCCACTGCCGGCAGAACGGGAACGTCCCCATCTGTCGGATTAAGCGAGGCCCTCTAGCACACGGCGGAGCTCCTGCTGGACAGCGTGGTCGCGGTTGCGCCCCACCACACGATCGGCCACCGCTTTGAGCGCCGGACGCGCGTTTTCCATCGCGCAGCCCGTGCCGACAAAGCGAATGATCTCGTAGTCGTTCATCGAGTCGCCAAACGCCATGATCTCGTCGCGTCCAATGCCGTAATGCTCCGCAAGCTGTGCGATGCCCGAGGCCTTCGACACACCGGGCTGCATGGCATCGATCCACGCGTTGCCCGAAGGCGCAAAGGTAAAGAGCTGACCAAGTTCGCGCTGCAGCACGTACGCGCTGTCCATAACGGCACAGTCATCGCAAAAGATACTCGCCTTGATGATATTTACGCTGGGATCGGGCAGTTCCCAAATGCGCTCGGCATTGGGAAGGTCCTTATCGACCTCGCGTACGAACTTGCACTCGTCATCGAGCAAGAAGGATTTGGTTCGGTCAAAGAGCGCAAGATGCAAATTGGGAAACGTCCCGACGGCCTGGGCGAGCTTTCGAATCGCCAGGTGCGAATACACCTCACGGTCCACCATCTTTCCGTCGGCGTAGACCTGGGCACCGTTAGCTGCGACAAAGTCCATCTTGTCACGAACGGGCGCAAAGAACTCGCACAGTCGATCGTAGCGACGACCTGACGATGCGGCAAAATGCACGCCATGCTCGCGTAGCGCCAGGATCAGTTCATAGGTTTCGGGAGGCACCTGGCCGTTTTCGTCAAGCAACGTGCCGTCCATATCGGATGCAATCAGTTTAAACATAGAAAAGCTCCCTTCGGGCTTGTTGGAATCGAGCGTGTATCCGATTCCAACGTACCCAAAGGGAGCTCAAATAAGACCCCGCAGTCATAAACGTTACAAGGACCTGGCAAATAGCTCACGCGTGCCAGAGGTCTCACGGTCGCGGCGTAAGGCGACACGCCAAAGAGTGTCACCGACGACTAGTCGTTTAAGAACGTCCCCGATGACTAGTCGGCGTAGGTGAAGGTGGTGACGTCGAACATGCCCTCGGGGCGGATGCGGAGCGTCGGAATCACCGGCAGGGGCAGGAAGATGATGCCCATGATGGGGTCGAGCGGCGGCTCAATACCCATGGCGCGCGCCTTGACCATAAAGTCGTCGTGCTGCGCGGCAACATCCTCGGCCGTGCCCTCGCTCATAAGGCCACCGAGCGCCAGCGGAATGCGCGCCACGACCTCGCCGTTGCGCACCAGCACGTGGCCGCCCTGGCCCACGGCCTCAACGGCAGCCATCATATCCGCCGCATTGTCGCCCACCACGCACACGTTGTGCGAGTCGTGGCCGATCGTGGAGGCAATGGCACCGCCCGTGATGGTGAAGCCGCGCACCCAGCCGCGACCGATATGCTTGCCGACGAGCCCCATGCCGGCGGGACCGTCGCCGTCGACGCCCTCGGCCTGCAGCGACACGCCGCGGCCATGGCGCTCGATAAGCATAATGCGACGCAAGTCCTCGTCAGTCTCGGGACGAACCATGCCCGTGATAGCCATGCCAGGGATCACATCAATAACCGCCTCGCCCGGCTTAAAGGCATAATCGAACACGTCAAGCGAAAGCTTCGGCAGCTTAACGGAAGCACGCAGCTCATCGGCAAGCGCTGCGACCTCAGCGGTCTCGGGCGCAACCTCGCCCACAAAGGCGCCGTCCTGTGCCACGAGCGCACCGGCGGCATACACGCGATGCGGGGCCGTGGCAAAGGTCAGGTCATCGAGCACCAGCAGGTCGGCGCGCTTGCCCGGAGCGATCGCGCCGCGGAGCTCATGCGGGTCACGACAGCCGTGGTCCAGGCCAAAGGCCTCGGCCGTGGAAAGAGACGCCATGGAGATGGCGACCACCGGGTCGATGCCGGCCTCGATGGCCACGCGGCAGGCGTTGTCGATCATGCCGGTCGAAAGCGCGTCGGAGGGAGCGCAGTCGTCGGTCGCAAAGCAGCAACGGCGAGCACGGGCGGGGTTTTCCAGCAGCATAGGCGACAGGTTGGCAAGGTCATGGCTGCAGGTGCCCTCGCGCAGCATGACATACATGCCGCGGGATAGCTTGTCGAGCGCTTCCTCGGGAATCGTCGACTCGTGGTCGGCGATAATACCCGCTGCGGCATAGGCGTTGAGATCCTTGCCGGCAACAAGCGGAGCATGGCCGTCGACCTGTTTGGACGGCGTCTGATTGGCAGCGTCAATGCGAGCGCAGGTCTCGGGATCGGCCATAAAGACGCCCGGCAGGTTCATCATCTCGCCCAGACCAAAGACATCGCCCGGATGCTCGGCAAAAAACGCCTGCATATCGGCAGCCGAAATAACGGCACCGGCCTGCTCGTCGGGCAGCGCGGACACGCACGAAGGCATCATGTACTTGATGGAGATGGGTGCGCGGCGGCCGTCCTCGATCATAAAGCGCAAGCCGTCGAGACCGGCAACATTGGCAATCTCGTGGCTGTCGGCAATGGCGGTGGTAGTACCGCGCGTCGCGGCCATGCGAGCATACTCGGCGGGACGGATGTTCGAAGACTCGATATGCAGATGCCCGTCAATAAAACCGGGAGCGAGATAGCGACCCTGGCAGTCGATAACCTCGGCAGCCTCGTAGGTGCCAGCGACATCGTCGCGACCATCGTAGAGCACGCCGACGATCACACCGTCCTTGACGGCAACGCTGCCGGGCGCCACACGCTGGCCATACACGTCGACGATCTGCGCATTGGTAAACAGCGTGTCGACGGGCACGCGGCCCTCGGCGGCCTCGATCACAGACCTCATGACCTCAACGGACATACATACTCCTTTAACCGTAGAAAAAAGCTGCGGAGCGGACAGACCTTCACCGCAGCAAGCCAATAGCCATTGTATGCCCAAACGATGGGTCAACAATACGCCTCTCCGCTTAACGGCACACGCCGCTTGGCGCAATGGGGGCAGGTTACTTTGCACCAATGACAAGGAGTGTCCCAAAGTGCCGGCACAAAAGGAACGTCCCCAAGTGCCAACCACGGAAGCGCCGATGTTTTGGCATCGCCAGCGAGCGGGTCGCATTTGAGACAAGGTGACGTGAAACGAAAGGGCGCTGACCTTCTGGTCGCGCCCTTGAAGTTGAACGTCAGATTGTCCAAATGCGGCCCGCGCAGCGTCGGCCGGTCCGCCGTTCGGTAGAACGGCGGAACTAAATCAACTTGAAGCCCTTGCGCTTACCCACAGAAAGGGTGTCGCCCAGCTTGAGGGCGCTGGGATCGATGTTGTAGCTCTTGGGAGCCACGGCCTTGCCGTTGATCTTGACGCCACCGCCGTCGATATCGCGACGAGCCTGGCCGGCGCTCGCCGAAAGGCCCAAGTCCTTGAGCAGGCCGGCGAGGTAGATCTGGCCCTCGTCGTTGACGGTCAGCTCGACATGCTTCTCGGGGAAGTCGGCAAGCTGGCCCTCCTTGAACACGCGGTCGAACTCGGCCTGAGCCTCGTCTCCGGCGCCGGCGCCGTGGTAGGTGTCGCACAGGTCGCGGCCCAGAGCGCGCTTGAGCTCGTAGGGGTCGGCAGAACCATCGGCCAGGGCGGCGTCGATCTTGTCGACCTCGGCCGGGGTGAGCGAGCTGGCCAGACGATAGTACTTGCCGATCATCTCGTCGGGGATGGACATGGTCTTGCCGAACATATCCTTGGGAGCGTCGGTCAGGCCGATGTAGTTGCCATAGGACTTGGACATCTTGCGCACGCCATCGGTGCCCTCGAGCAGCGGCATGGTGAGCGCGATCTGCGGCTCCATGCCCATCTTCTCCATGAGCTCACGGCCAGCGAGCAGGTTGAAGAGCTGATCGGTGCCGCCCATCTCGACGTCGGCCTTGATCTGCACGGAGTCGAAAGCCTGCATCACGGGATACAGGAACTCATGCAGGGCGATCGGCGTCTGAGACTGGTAGCGCTTGGTAAAGTCGTCGCGCTCGAGGATGCGGGCGACGGTGAACTTGGAGCACACCTGCAGCAGACCGGCCAGATCCATCGAAAGGATCCAGTCACCGTTGTGCACGATGGTGGTCTTCTCGGGATCCAGGATCTTCATGGCCTGGCTCACGTAGGTCTCGGCATTGGCCTCGATCTGCTCCTGCGAAAGCTGCGGACGGGTGGAATTCTTGCCCGAAGGGTCGCCAATCAACGCGGTACCGTTGCCGATGATGAGGGTGACGTTGTGGCCCAGGTCCTGGAACTGACGCATCTTGCGCAGCGGCACGGCGTGGCCCAGGTGCAGGTCGGGGCTGGTGGGGTCGACGCCGAGCTTGATGTTGAGGGGCTCGCCCTTCTCAAGCTTCTTGCGAAGGTCGGCCTCGGGAACGATCTGCGCGGCGCCCGAGGTGATGATACGCATTTGCTCGTCAACAGACAGCATTGGGTATCCTCCTTTTGCTATAGCACCCTCGCCGAAAACGGCGGTGCTGGAAGTCCATAAACTCTCTTATGATAACAAACTGACGCGACGCAGCACCTACGACAGGAAAATCCTCGTCCTGCCGCATGCGTCAATGGCAACTGGCAGACGTGTACCGTCACGCTCGACCAGATAGCGTACCTGCCGACGACGCAAGCAGTCGCGGCAACGAACCTGTCCCGTCGCATCGGTGGCGCAGACGCCCTCGGCGGTCAGCAGGCAGTGCTCGCACACCATAAGCTCGGGACGGTCGGCGTCGACCGGACCCAAGACGCCGGGTTCAGCGGCCAGTTCGGCAATACGCTCCGCATCATTGCCGAGCAACTCCGCCGGCAAGCACACCCGCCCCGCACCGAGTCCGCGCAGCCAGGTAAGCGTGGCCCGATTCGCGCAGAACACCGGCGCCGCCACGTCAAACGTCACGCCCAGCTCGCGAGCGATCACCACCTGTCCCAGGTTGCGGCAGACGACGCGCCCGGCACGCTGTATCAGTGAGCGGGTCCAGTCAGCGTCACCCGTGCGGCACACCTCGTCAAGCACCACAACGGCGTCGGACAAATCAAGTTCTCCGCGCGGGTCGGCATCCATCAGCTGCCAAGCAAAAACCATGCGAGTGGGAACCGCGCACTCCACCAACTCCGTGGACGCACCGCCATCCACCGCAACGTCCTCAAAGGGCAGCACCTCAACGGCACGCGCAACGGGCGCAATCGCATCCGCCTCGGCCCGCATGCGCTCCAACACCGCCGCCGTCTGATCCAACACGCCGGCGCTACGAATCAGGTACACCTCGCAGCCCGTGTCAACCTTACGCTTGCAATGCACGACGACGCGCTCCCCCGCTGCGGCATCCACCGGACAGGGCACCTGCGGCCAGCGCTTGGGCACATCGGGACGCGCGTCGGCACCCGGATAAAACCGGATCTCGAGCGTGTCACCCGCCGCCACGGCGGCGTCGAGCTCAACGGTCACCTCTTCGTGGCCCACAGCGACCAAGCGCCCCACGCGCACGCCCTGGTTAATCGCACGCTCAAAGCTCATCAGCTCGGCACCCGAACGCCCTCGCAGGTACGCATCGGTAAACCCACGGTTAAACGACCTTCCCAGCTCGCGCTCAAGCTCTTCCACGGCACCGGGGTCCCACGCGCCGTCGTACAGCATATCGAGTGCCCGGCGCCACACCCGCACCACGTTGAATACGTAATCGGGGTTCTTCATGCGCCCCTCGATCTTGAGCGACGCCACGCCGGCATCTACAAGCTCGGGCAGATGTGCAATACCCAGATAGTCGCGCGGGCACAGCAGGCGATCTCCCTCGACGGCGACAACGCTCTGCCCCGCCTCGTCCACCAGGTCGTACGCCAGACGGCACGGCTGCGTGCAGTCGCCGCGCATCGCCGAGCGCCCACGCCGCGGGGCCGAGAACTCGCACGCCCCCGAATAGCCGATGCAAATCGCACCGTGGCAGAATACCTCGATGGGCACGCCCGTGGCACATAGCGCCGCAATCTCGTCGACCGTCAGCTCGCGTGCCGTCGTCACGCGCTCGACCCCCAGCTCATCGGCGGCAAGTCGCACGGCGCCTTCGCTATGAACGCCCGCCTGCGTGGACAGGTGAATCTCGACCCCGGGAATCGCCGCGCGCAGCGCGCAGGCCAGCCCGGCATCGGCGACAATCAGAGCATCGGCGCCCAGCTCCAGTGCATGGGCTCCCAACGCCACCGCGTCAGACAACTCATCGTCAAACACGAACACGTTGAGCGTTACGTACACACGCACGCCATGGGCATGCGCCACGGCGCAGCCGCGCGCAAACTCGTTATCCGTAAAGCCATGGGCGCTCACACGGGCGTTAAAGCCGCCCAACCCCGCATAGATGGCATCGGCACCCGCGGCGATGGCCGCAAGCATCTGGTCGAGCCCGCCCGCCGGCGCCAGCAACTCGGGCAGCACCGCACCAGCAGCATCCAATCCAGTCTCGTATTGTCCGCTCGGCCCCATCGTCCGAATCGCCATCGAAAAACTCCTTACCAAGGTATGCATTCACTCTGAAAAATGCCGTCTTCCAGCATACACGAGGCCTCGCGCGCCCCGTTTGGTTTATCGTGTAATAACTTATGTCCATCCTGCCCCGACGGCACATCCACCGTCCGGCACGACATACCTGGAGGTCAATATATGGGTCCTCGCCAACGACAGGGACGCAGCCGTTCAAAGACGCATGCCCTGCCCATAATCCTGCTCTCGTTTTTGGGCTTTCTGCTGATTGCGGGCGTGGCATTTGGCATCGGCATGGTCGGCAACGTCAACCGCTGGCTGTCCGATCTGCCCGACTACACCGACGCCAACGCGTATCTGGTGAGCGAGCCCACCGAGATCGTCGACTGCAACGGCAACAAGATCGCGAGCTTCTACACGCAAAACCGCAAGTCCATCACCAAGGACGAGGTCTCCCCCTACGTGCTGCAGGGCACCGTTGACGTCGAGGACGAGCGCTTCTACGAGCACGGCGGTATCGACCTGTGGGGTATCGCGCGTGCTGCGGTGGCAACCCTCGGCGGCGGACACGAAGGCGCCTCGACTATCACCCAGCAGCTGGTGCGCAACACCATCCTGCAGGAGGAGCAGTTCGACTCGACCATCGAGCGTAAGGTGCGCGAGGCCTACATCGCCGTAAAGATGGAGGACATGTACTCCAAAGACGAGATCCTCATGATGTACCTCAACACCATCTATTACGGCCACGGCGCCTACGGCATCGAGGCCGCAGCCGAGACCTACCTGTCCAAGAGCGCCGCCGACCTCACCCTGAGCGAAGCCGCACTGTTGATCGGCCTTCCCAACTCGCCTTCGCAGTACGACCCCACGGTCAATCCCGATCTGGCACTGTCCCGTCGCAACAAGGTCCTCGACAACATGTTGCGCCTGGGCCACATTACGCAGGAGGAGCACGATGCCGCACAGGCCGAGCCCATCACCCTCAACGTGACCGAGATTTCGGGCAGCGGCGTCGACGTATACTCGCAGCCCTACTTTGTCGCCTATGTTAAGCAGCTGCTGGAGCAGGAGTTCTCGACCGACGTGCTCTTTAAGGGCGGTCTGACCGTCAAGACCACCATCGACCCCACGATGCAGCAGGTGGCAGAGAATGCCGTCCGCCAGCAGCTCGACACGCTCTCACTCGACGGCCTGGATATGGGCATGGTCGTCGTCGACCCCAAGACCGGCTACATCAAGTGCATGGTGGGCGGCTACGACTACAACGCCGACGAGAACCACGTAAACCATGCCACGGCCAAGCGTCCCGTCGGCTCCACCTTTAAGGCCTTTACGCTGGCAACCGCCATCCAAAACGGCATGAACCCCAACGTCACCCTCAACTGCAATTCGCCGCTCAAGGCTAAGGGCACCACGACCGAGGTCCAAAACTACGCCAACCATAGCTATGGCAACATCACGCTTAAGCAGGCAACGGCATACTCCTCCAACACCGGCTACATCCAGGTGGCGGAAGCCGTCGGCAACAGCAAGATCATCTCACTCGTCAAAAAGCTCGGCATCGATCCCGCCAAGGACAACATCGAAGACGTTCCCGTCATGACGCTCGGCACCGGCTCGATCTCGCCGCTTGAGATGGCCGCCGCCTACGCGACGTTTGCCAACGGCGGCTACTATCGCCAGCCGATCGCCATCACCGAGATTGACTCTCGTACCGGTTCGGTGCTGTACCAGCACACGGACAATCCCTCACAGGTGCTTACCGAGGGCGAGGCCGCCGCGGTCACCGATGTTCTGTCCGGCGTCATGAAGGGCGGCGGTACGGGTGCTGCCGGCGCCCTGAGCGTCAACCAGCCCTATGCCGGCAAGACGGGCACCACCGACAACACCACCAACCTGTGGTTCTGCGGCTATACCCCGCAGCTGGCGTGCGCCCTGTGGACCGGCTATTCCGCGGGCGAGATCCCCATCCAAAAATACGGCACAGATCTGCTGGGCGACAGCACCAACCTGCCTGTCTTTAAGCGGTTTATGAACACCGTTCTGACCGGTACCGAGCGCGAGGAGTTTGCGACCGGAACGGCGCCCACCTACAAGAACAACAGCGTCTGGAAGTTCTACGGCACCAACAACACCAAGAAGACGGAGAACGACGACAAGGACGAGAACGAGGACGAAGAGGAAACCACCACAACGACCACCACGACGACCACGACCACCGAGACCACGGGCGGCGACACCACCGGCGGCACCGGAACGACCGGTGGCTCGACGGGCGGCTCCACTGGTGGTTCGACCGGCGGCGATGGCGGCACGCCTACGCCCACGCCTACGCCCACGCCTACGCCCACGCCTACGCCCACTCCCGACCCCTCGCCCACGCCTGACGATACTGTTGGCTAGAAATTCATCCGGCCATTAGCAACAAGGCCCCCGAGCAGCTTATTAAACTGCTCGGGGGCCTTTTAGTTTAAAGCGACCTGGTGAACGGTCTTTATACCGGCAAACAATATAGGGGGTACCGACCAACGTCGATACCCCCTTACAAGCCACCATGTCACGCACACAGTGCCGAGCGCACGACCCGCTGTTAGCGTCGGATTATTTTAGCCAAATATAGTCGGCCGAGATTGACCAATC
>CALJMO010000028.1 GCA_937982065.1 uncultured Collinsella sp. | reverse complement strand
CGAGATAGCCCTCCTGGTCGAAATGCATGATCTCGATCTTCTCGGTTTCCTTCATTTGTCTCTCCTTTCTGGGGTTGTTTCCACATCCCCCATGCCAACGGGCATCAAAACCCGCTTACATTCCGTAACACTCGGCCGCTTTGGCCTTAAGCGCATTGACTGACTCTTCGTAGCCCTCCGCCTTGACCTCCATTTGCTTGGAGACAGCATCGAGATACGGGTGAACGTCCCATGACTTCAGACGCTCGGCGATTATTGCCGCAATCGTCTGGAAGAACACGAGATTGGGAATTGCACTGAGCAGCGGAGCCACCTGAGGCACCACAACCTCGTGAGCCCTACCCTTGGGATGGGCCGTGAGCAGCACCGTTTTTGCCGTAACGTTCGATAGCGCATCGGCGATATTCGCAAGACGCTCCGACCCCTGCGGATCGTCGACAATAAACACCAGGTAGCCCGGAACAATCTGCATCTCGGGACCGTGGACGAACTCCTCGCCTTCGTGATGCATGGCAGGAATCTTGATGGTCTCGCTCAGTTTGAGCGCCGCCTCCTCGGCAACACCGTAGTTGGGGCCGTTGCCGACGACCATAGCGGGCGTGTGCTCAGAAAGCTCGAGCATGTGGTCTTGGACATATGCCTCGGCGGTCTTGCACATCACGGCATTAGCCTGGATAGCCTCGCGCAGGCCATCAAGACGCTGAGCAACGCCCTTGGCGTCAATCGTTCCGCGCGCCTGACCGCCGTAAATACCAAAGAGCACCAGGTACTCAACGAGAACCTCGACGCCCAGAGTCACAAAGTCCACCGACTCGACACCCACACCGTAGTCAAGAACGATGTCGGCGTGTTCCTTGATGGGTGCCTCGACGTTTGCCGTGAGCGCAACTGCAGCCATATCGTGTGCGCGCATGTAATCAAGAGCCGCGATCGTATTGGTCGAATAGCCACTCTGCGAAACGGCAATGTTGAGCGCATGCTGTGGATAGGTGTGTTCAAAATCGACGAAGGCCTCGGGCGTCACAACGGACACCTGCATCTGCAGCGTATCTTGCAGGAAATCGCGGGTGCAATCCGCAGCATGGCGCGACGAACCCGAAGCAACGATGCGCAGTGCGTCAAAAGAACCGGACTGGAAAATATCAACGAGCTGCGCTACCAGCTCAGACGAACGCTCGAGGTTCTCCCCCATACGCACATGGGCAAGCTGAACGTAATCGAGCATCTTCATCGTCTCACCTCGTTAGAAATCATTAGTATTTGATACCAATCACAGTTACAGGTTACGGCTTTTTGATACCTCTTTGTCGATTAATTTATCCCCTTCGGCGAACGGTCGATTTTGAGCCATGTAAGGTTGTATATACAGTCGGTCAAATTGCCCAAACAGACCGGCTGTTACCGCGCGCGATGCAAAGCCCCAGCTAGTACGTATAGGTGTAGCCGCCCGTATCGCCACGATTGAAGGACTTTACATACTCGATAGCCTGACCGCTCGCGTCATAGCTCACGCATTCCAAAAGCAAAACAAGATCGCCCTGTTCCAGTCCAAGGAGGCCGGCATCTCGTGCGCCCAGTGCCTCGATATCGAGCTTTTCCTGTGCCATGACTGGCTTTCGGCCCAGCATCTCATAGGTCTCGTACAAACTGAAGACCGACACGTCAATATCTTCGATGGTTGGGAACAGCAGGCAGGGAATCAGCGCCGTCTCAATCGATACGGGGCTACCGTTTATGCAGTTCAGGCGTCGAACGGAATAGAGCAGGTCGTCCTCGGCGATGCCAAACAGGTCGGCGTAATATGGCCCCGCATAACGCTTGGAACGCGCGAGAATACGGACGGACGGCTCGCCGCCCGAAGCACGGACCGATTCACGGAAACCGACCGTGCGTTCAAAAAAAGCAGGTACTTTCTGCGCCACAAAGGCACCTTTTCCCCGAACACGGCGAATCTGCCCGCGTCGAACCAGCTCATCGACAGCGCTTCGGATGGTCAAGCGTGTCGTACCAAATTCCTCGGCGAGGTCTTTTTCGGACGGAATCATGGAACCCGTGGGATATGCACCGCGCTCGATACGTTCCTCGATGCAGCGTCGAATGCGCATATAAACCGGGGTGGCATCTACTGTTTCAGCCATTGTTCACCTGCCACGCTCCTCATGCCGTTCTCTTCGCCGTTATCGGCAAAGCGGAACTTTGTGGGCAAAATCACCGATTTGCAATGCTCCACAAAACGCATGTCCTTATCAAATTCGATCGAGCTCTCATAGAACACCGGCGTTCCCTCTTCTTGCTGGAGCAGCTCGGCCTCTTCGAAGTTCAAACGCGAGATGGAGATATGCTCACGTCCATGCTCAACGCGCACGCCACCTTCTTTGAGCAAGACATCGTAAAGGCTCTCACACTCAAAATCGTGCTCGGGAAGCGATGGGCACAGGGACAGGTTAACGTGAGCGGTCTCGATTGACGCCGGCTCGCCCTCAATAAGTCGAACGCGCTGCATGCGGAGCAAGGGAGCGCCTACAGCCACCCCAAGCTTGTCGGCAAGCGCCTCATCCGCCTCGATGGTCCCGGTGGAAACCAGACGAGAAGAGGGGTGCAGGCCGGCAGTCCGCACAGCATCGGAAAAGTTATACGTTTCCTGGAAGATGTTCAGCGGCTTGGGAGGACACACATACGTGCCCGATCCGCGACGGCTCTCGAGCGTTCCACACGAGATAAGCCGCGTGATACCGGCACGCAACGCCGTACGCGAAACGCCAATCTCTTCGCACAGCACGCGCTCGGCCGGCAGGCGATCGCCGCCGGCAAGCTGATGGTGCTGGATATACCAAAGAATTCCCTCAACAGCATGATCTTTGGGGGGAATTGCATAAGATTCGCCTGCCATTGCACAGACTCCTCATTCAGAAACGTATGCCGCCAAAATTAGGCCAGCCCTCCCATGGCATCAAATTCTGCCTTGATCTTCTCGGCGACATTCCGATACGACTTATATAGACTTGAATCGCGTTTGACTTCGTCGGTCATAACGGGAATCTCTAATTTGGAAACCTCGTCTTTTCCCGTCTGAACCGCCACAACAACGCCCATACCAAGACACATATTACGCTTGGCAGCATTTATTTTTGCTGCCTTGGCAGGATTTGCCAGGATACGCTGGGCAAATTCCTGTTTAGAGACCGCTTCTTCGGCCTCCGGATCGCCCGCCTCGGCCACTTCGCACTGCAACACGTCCGCATAGTCAAAAATCTTCGGCTCGCCGCCGCGCTGATGTACGGCCCATTTGCGATGCGTGGCATCCTGGTAGATAGCCGGCAAAAACGTAAACCGCGGCGGGTCCAAAATCGTATCCGTGATGGTAAACACATCGGGATCAAAGGCATCCTGCGGGTTTTTCTTCTTGAACAGCCCCATATCAGCCTCCCGTACTAGCATTAAACAACTCAACCTGAATATAGCACCAATTTCAAGCCGCCGCCTTACCCTATCGGTGCGCGGCGTCTATAGCTCGCCCAGCGGAAGAGTTCACGGACGAGGGCCGGGGTGCCTGCCGGCAAATAGCGGACACTCCGCATGCAATCTATGCAAACAAACAAGTACGCTTAGCTACATTCGGTAAGATCGAGCACGCTGCCCTTCACGATAAGCGCCGGCTCCAGAACGACTTCTTCGGCACGTCTACCGCCCCTACCGGCAAGGCGCTTGGACATGCAGCCAAAAGCATGCTCCGCGAGGATACCAGGATCCTGCTCAATCGCGGTCAGCGCCGGCTCAAAGAGAACGTCGGCGGCCGAGTTGTCGTAACTCACCACCGAAATGTCGCCCGGAATGCTCTTCCCCATCTCGTGTAAGCGCTTGAGCAGACCAAGGGCAATGTTGTCCGAGCTTGCAAATACGGCGGTGGCGTCGGTCGCGAGCACCGCCTCCGAGGCCTCGTAGGCACTCGGAATGTAGTACTCGCTCTCAAACTCCAAACGCGCGTCGATAGGCAAGCCAACCTCGCGCAGCGCGCGCTCATAGCCGGCAAGTCGCTTACGCCCCGTATTGGAACGGCGCGCGTTAACCAAGCAGGCAATGCGACGGTGGCCCTGCTCGATCAGATAGCGAGTGGCCATGTAGCCACCCATCTCGTGGTCGAACATCACCTTGTCGCACTCGAGCCCCTCAATGGCACGGTCGACCATTACGGCCGGGATGGGCAGGTGGCTGACTTCTTCGCGCAGGGCGCGGTCGTCGGAGAACTCGTCGCCCACGACCAGGAAGACGCCATCAACGCCGCGCGTCACCAGCTGGCGCAGCAGCTCCAGATCGTCATCGGCGCTTCCACCCGAGCTGGTAATGAAGAGTGCATAGCCATCCTCGCGGCAGC
>CALJMO010000027.1 GCA_937982065.1 uncultured Collinsella sp. | reverse complement strand
CGCACAAGCGGTGGAGCATGTGGTTTAATTCGAAGCAACGCGAAGAACCTTACCAAGTCTTGACATCCTTCTGACCGGTACTTAACCGTACCTTCTCTTCGGAGCAGGAGTGACAGGTGGTGCATGGTTGTCGTCAGCTCGTGTCGTGAGATGTTGGGTTAAGTCCCGCAACGAGCGCAACCCTCGCCCTGTGTTGCCAGCACGTCGTGGTGGGAACTCACGGGGGACCGCCGGGGTCAACTCGGAGGAAGGTGGGGATGACGTCAGATCATCATGCCCCTTACGTCCAGGGCTTCACGCATGCTACAATGGCCGGTACAACGGGATGCGACACCGCGAGGTGGAGCGGATCCCTTAAAACCGGTCTCAGTTCGGATTGGAGTCTGCAACCCGACTCCATGAAGGCGGAGTCGCTAGTAATCGCGGATCAGCAACGCCGCGGTGAATGCGTTCCCGGGCCTTGTACACACCGCCCGTCAAGTCATGAAAGTGGGTAGCACCCGAAGCCGGTGGCCCAACCTTTTTGGGGGGAGCCGTCTAAGGTGAGACTCGTGATTGGGACTAAGTCGTAACAAGGTAGCCGTACCGGAAGGTGCGGCTGGATCACCTCCTTTCTACGGAGAATTTCAGGACACGGTTCCGTGTCCGGTGTGAGCCCCGTGCCCGTGGAATGGTTCCACGGTCTCGCATGGGGATGCTGGTGTGGAAGAGATCAATGGCTTGGATGGGATTCGTCCCGTCCGGGAGTGGTATGGGTATGCTTTTGGGCTCCCGGACCGCCACCCCACGAGTGATCGTGGCGCGGTTCGATGCCCATGCGTGGCGGCCGGTCCTGGGTGGCTGGTCGGATCGTGTGGCGCGTGGTGGTTTGAGAACTGGATAGTGGACGCGAGCAAGAGAAACTTCGGTTTCTTTTTGCTTATCGCGATTTCGCCAAACTCTTCAATTGAGTTTGGTTTCGAGATCGATCGTTTTGTGATCATTTTAGTGTTAAGATTTGTCGTCTGGCGATCTTGCTATCAGGAAACCCGCGGGTGGGGCAATGACAATTTGTTTTGCTGTTGTGCCGCTTGCGAGGGCGTATGGTGGATGCCTTGGCAGACAGTACCGATGAAGGACGTTTGAGGATGCGATAATCCTAGGGGAGCCTCCAACATGGCTTTGATCCTAGGGTCTCCGAATGGGGGAACCCGCCGGCCGTCATGGGCCGGCACCGCCTATGGGCGGGGGGTACGCAGGGAAGTGAAACATCTCAGTACCTGCAGGAAGGGATACTCCGTGAGTAGTGGCGAGCGAAAGCGGATCAGACCAAACCGGTTGCGCGTGATACCCGTCGGGGGTTGCGTTGCCGGTGTTGTGGGATCACGTGTCCCGGTTCCGACGGGCCGGGCGGGAGTCATAAAACGGCTTGCCAGGGGAACAGGCTTGAAGGCCTGGCCGTAGAGGGTGCCAGCCCCGTACCTGGACGTGAGCCGTCTTCCGATCGTGTTGTCCCAAGTAGCGCGGGCCTCGTGGAATCCCGCGTGAATCAGCCCAGACCGTTGGGTAAGTCTAAGCATACCTGTCTGACCGATAGCGTACCAGTACCGTGAGGGAAAGGTGAAAAGCACCCCGGGAGGGGAGTGAAACAGTTCCTGAAACCGTGCGCCCACAAACCGTCGGAGCCTCTGCGTGGGGTGACGGCGTGCCTATCGAAAAATGAGTCTGCGAGTCAGTGGCGGGTGGCGAGCATAAGCCGTGTGGCGTATGCGTAGCGAAAGCGAGTCTTAAAAGGCGTTTTTAGTCGCTTGTCCTGGACCCGAAGCGGGATGATCTAGCCCTGGGCAGGTTGAAGCGCGGGTAAGACCGCGTGGAGGACCGAACCCACCTGGGTTGAAAACCGGGGGGATGACCTGGGGCTAGGGGTGAAAGGCCAATCAAATTCCGTGATAGCTGGTTCTCTCCGAAATGCATTTAGGTGCAGCGTCGGTCGATTGCGTCGCGGGGGTAGAGCTACCGGATGCTTGCGGGCCCTTGTTGGGTACCAACAGCAGCCGAACTCCGAATACCGTTGACGTGTATTCCGGCAGTGAGTCGGCGGGGGATAAGCTCCGTCGTCGAGAGGGAGACAGCCCAGACCGTCGTCTAAGGTCCCGAAGCGTGTGCTAAGTGGGAAAGGATGTGGAGTCGCATAGACAGCCAGGAGGTTGGCTCAGAAGCAGCCATCCTTGAAAGAGTGCGTAACAGCTCACTGGTCTAGTGGTTCCGCGCCGACAATGTAGCGGGGCTCAAGCACACCACCGAAGACGCGGCAGCAATCTTCATGGTTGCTGGGTAGGAGAGCGTCCTGCGAGGGGCGAAGCGGCCGGGTAACCGTGCCGTGGACTTCGTGGGAGTGAGAATGCAGACATGAGTAGCGAGAGACGGGTGAGGATCCCGTCCGCTGGATGACCAAGGGTTCCGGGGCCACGTTCGTCGTCCCCGGGTGAGTCGGGTCCTAAGGCGAGGCCGACAGGCGTAGTCGAATGGATGAACGGGTGGATATTCCCGTACCGACCATGGACCGGCAAAACCGAGACGGTGAGTACTAACCTCCGCCTCGTGGTGGTTCCTTCCTTCGGGTTGGTGTCGCCGCGTGGCGTTGGGAGCGTAGCCGCAGTAGGTCAGCGCAGGGGTGACACGGAATGGGAGCCGGCCGCGGAGGTGGTTTTCCGTGGTCAAGCACGCAGCCAGTCATGTAGGCAAATCCGCATGGCGCGCATGGCGAGGTGTGATGATGGGAGCCTTTTGGGCTCGATATCCGGTTGTCCAGGCCGTCGAGAAAAGCCTCGGCGTGAGGGCCATGGCCGCCCGTACCCCAAACCGACACTGGTGGTCAGGTAGAGAATACCAAGGCGATCGAGCGAATCCTGGTCAAGGAACTCGGCAAATCACTCCCGTGCCTTCGGTATAAGGGAGACCCGCTGGGGTGAACCGGCTAGCCCGGGGAGCTTTGGTGGGTGGCACAGACCAGGGGGTAGCGACTGTTTACCAAAAACACAGGTGCATGCGAAGGCGAAAGCCGCTGTATATGCACTGACGCCTGCCCGGTGCCGGAAGGTTAAGAGGATCCGTCAATCCCTTCGGGGACGAAGCGGTGAATTCAAGCCCCGGTAAACGGCGGTGGTAACTATAACCATCCTAAGGTAGCGAAATTCCTTGTCGGGTAAGTTCCGACCTGCACGAATGGCGTAACGACTTCCCCACTGTCTCGACCAGGAGCTCGGCGAAATTGCAGTACGAGTAAAGATGCTCGTTAAGCGCAGAAGGACGAAAAGACCCCGGGACCTTTACTATACCTTGGTATTGGCGTTAGGCGCGGATTGTGTAGCATAGGCGGGAGGCTTCGAAGCGGGTGCGCCAGCATTCGTGGAGCCGCAAGGTGAAATACCGCTCTGTTCTCGTTTGACGTCTAACCTCGACAAGTCATCCTTGTCAGGGACAGTGCCTGGCGGGTAGTTCAACTGGGGCGGTTGCCTCCCAAAGAGTAACGGAGGCGCTCAAAGGTCCGCTCAGCCCGGTTGGCAATCGGGTGTCGAGTGTAATCGCACAAGCGGGCTTGACTGCGAGGACGACGGTCCGAGCAGGGACGAAAGTCGGAGATAGTGATCCGGTGCCGGCGCACGGGCGCGGCATCGCTCAACGGATAAAAGGTACCCCGGGGATAACAGGCTGATCATTCCCAAGAGTCCATATCGACGGGATGGTTTGGCACCTCGATGTCGGCTCGTCGCATCCTGGGGCTGGAGCAGGTCCCAAGGGTTCGGCTGTTCGCCGATTAAAGCGGCACGCGAGCTGGGTTCAGAACGTCGTGAGACAGTTTGGTCTCTATCCTCTGCGCTCGTTGGAATCCTGAGGAGGCCTGCCCATAGTACGAGAGGACCTGGGTGGACGAACCTCTGGTATGCCGGTTGTCGCGCCAGCGGCACGGCCGGTTGGCTACGTTCGGGAGGGATAACCGCTGAAAGCATCTAAGCGGGAAGCCTGCTCCAAGATTAGGATTCCATGGATCTTCGAGATCCTGTAGCCCGCATGTTGAACACGTGTTTGATAGGCCGGAGGTGGAAGCCCCGTGAGGGGTGGAGCCGACCGGTACTAACGGGCGACGGCGACATAACATTCCAGCCGTTTTTCGTGGTTGGTTCCGCGTCTTTCCTGTGCTGGATCGTCCTGGACGGCAATATGCGTTGGGATGGTCACTGAACGATACAACGGTAGGCTTTGCCTCGCGTCCGCTAGCCGGTTCCCAAACCGCCACATGATAATTGAATGGCCGGAATGGCCGCCTTGTTTTGGCTGTCGTTCCGTGATCGCGGTTTTGCGGTGGTCATAGCCCTGGTGAGACGCCCGGTCCCATTCCGAACCCGGTAGCTAAGGCCAGGCGCGGCGATGGTACTGCACTCGAGAGGGTGTGGGAGAGTAGCACGCCGCCGCTTCACA
>CALJMO010000026.1 GCA_937982065.1 uncultured Collinsella sp. | reverse complement strand
GCCGTTCACCCAACGATCGCTTTATCGTTGACACCCCCGATGTTCACGACAAGATTGCCTGGGGCGCAGTCAACCGCCCGCTGTCCGTCGAGAGCTATGAGGCCATCAAGGCCGGCATCGTCGACTATCTCAACGAGCGCGACGTGTTCGTCACCCGCGGCATGGCAGGCGCCGACCGCAACCACACGCGTCGACTGCTCGTTGCCTGCGAGCGTGCCAGCCAGGCACTTTTTATTAAGCAGATGCTCGCCCGCCCGCTCGCTCGCGAAATCGCGCGCACCGGCGAGCCGGACTTCTGCGTCCTTGCCGCGCCAGGTTACCAGTGTGACCCCGCCATCAAGGGCCTCAACTCCAGCGCCGCGGTGGTCATCAACTTCCAGGAACGCGTGATTCTGGTCGCCGGCACCGGCTACTCCGGCGAGATTAAAAAGTCGATCTTTAGCGTCATGAACTATCTGCTGCCCGTCGAGGACGACGTGCTGCCCATGCACTGCTCGGCCAGCATGGATCCCGTCACGCACGAGACCGCCGTGTTCTTTGGCCTGTCCGGCACCGGCAAGACCACGCTTTCGGCCAATCCCACGCGCCTGCTGATCGGCGACGACGAGCACGGTTGGTCCGACATGGGTATCTTCAACATCGAGGGTGGCTGCTACGCAAAATGCGAGGGCCTGGACGCCTTCCACGAGCCCGAGATCTTCAACGCCGTCCGTTTTGGCGCCATTTGCGAAAACGTGGTGCTCGACGAGAACCGCAAGCCCAACTACGACGACATCTCGATCACGCACAACACGCGCGTGGCCTATCCCGTGGAGCACATTCCTGACGCGTGGACTAAGGGCATGGGCACCACTCCGAGTGTCGTGCTGTTCCTGACTTGCGACGCTTTTGGCGTGCTGCCGCCCATCTCACGCCTGACGGCCGATGCCGCTATGTACCACTTTGTGACGGGCTTTACGGCTAAGATTCCCGGCACCGAGGTCGGCGTCACCGAGCCCACGCTCACGTTCTCTTCGCTGTTCGGCGAGCCGTTTATGCCGCTCGACCCCATGGTTTACGCCAAGATGCTTGGCGAGCGCATTGCCGACGGCCGCACGCGCGTGTACCTGGTCAACACCGGCTGGATTGGCGGCGGCTACGGCGTGGGTCATCGCATCGAGCTGGCCTACACGCGCTCGCTGGTCGCGCGCGCCCTCGACGGCACCATCGAGGACAGCGAGTTCGTGCACGACGACATCTTTAACGTTGACATTCCCACGACGTGCCACGGCGTGCCCGATGGCATCCTGGTGCCGCGCCAATACTGGCAGAGCACCGCGCGCTACGACGAGGCCGCGCACAACCTGGCGGTGATGTTCGAGGAGAACTTCGAGAAGAAGTACTCGCACCTGCCCGAGTCCGTCAAAGCCGCCGGCCCGCACGCCCAGGTGTCCGCCGAGGCCCGTCATCGCGGCCACGGCTTGCTGGGACTCCGCCACTAGCGTCGCCTCAGACCCAAAACCACCATAAAGGGGCCAGTGCATCTTTGTGGTGGTTTTGCTCGCGTGGATGACTCGGGTTACAATACGTCTGACATATCGTCCCCTTCTCCGGATGGGGACAGCGCAAGCGTTCTTGTGACGGCACCGTAGGACTTTGAAGGTGGCCGTTGTAAGGGCGCTTTTTGTTTAGGCGCCCTCACTCGGGCGCGCACAATGAAGGGAGAGCGTATGAAGAGCTTTATTACCGAGGATTCATTCTGGGAGCTGTTTCCGCAGGCAGCGGTCGGTGTTGTGATCGTGGAGGGCATGAAGCCCACGGCTCAGATTCCTCAAGAGGACGTGGATGCGATTGCGGCGTTGCTCGACCGCGCCAATATCGATGCGGAGCGTCATCTGACCAGCGACACTATCAGCGAGAACGCACCGGTCAAGGCATGGCGCGAGGCCTATCGTCTGTTCAAGACCAAGAAAGGCGCGCGCTGCTCGATCGAGAACTTGCTCAAACGCGTGCTCAAAGGCAAGCCGGTGGGCCACATTACGCCCGCGGTGGATATTTACAACACGGTGTCGCTGACCTACGCGCTGCCCGTGGGAGGCGAGGATCTGCATGCGATCGAGGGAGACCTTCGCTTGAAGGTGACCGACGGTGGCGATGCGTTCTTGCCGCTTGGCGAGGAGGCGGACGATCCGACGCTGCCCGGCGAGCTCGCCTACATCGACGATGCGGGCGCTGTGTGCCGCTGCTGGAACTGGCGCGACGGCGTTCGCACGGCGCTGTCCGATGATTCGGCCGATGCGTTCCTGGCGATTGAGTGCGTGGAGCCCGAGCGGATGGGGGATTGCCAGGCCGCGATCGATCGCTTAGCCGAGCTGCTCGAGCGCTATCTGGGAGCGACGCTTGTCGTTAAGACGCTTGTGACCCGCGACAGCCCCTGCGTGGAGCTGTAGCGACGCCTGCGGATCATGTTCGCCGGTCAAAACCACCACAAAGGTGACTGTCCTCTTTGTGGTGGTTTTTATGTTGATGGGTTAACAAATAGGGCGTGCAGGGCTGCCGGCCGTTAAGTACGGCTAAGATGTTTACCCGTTAGCATTATGCAAGCGAAAGGCGGTCGTCTCCCATGCAGCAGAGCGACGAGACACGTTTCGAGGACTTTGTCGGACTGATCAGCGGACTCTACAAGGAGATCCAGCGCATTAAGACGTCTGAGGGCGCAAGGCTGGGTCTCAAGGGCTCCGACGTTATGTGCCTGTACTATCTTGAGCGCAGCAAGGACGGCCTGACTGGCGCCGACCTGGCTCGCATGGCAGGCGTGACCCGCGCCGCCGTCTCGCGTACGCTGGCGCATCTGGAGGAGGGTGGCTACGTCGAGGTCGATGATTCGGGCGATGCCGCCGTTAAGTATCGTGCTCCGGTGCGCCTGACCGCTCTGGGCGGCGAGAGCATGAGCGAGGCGGACCGCATCATTCGCGAGGTGCTCGATACCACCGGTAAGGCTATGGGTGTGGAGCAGCGCGAGCAGATGTATGCGTCGCTGCGCACGATTCTCAACACCCTGCGCGAGATCTAAGGCCGCCAAGGCATTTGCTTCCAATTAACAACTGCATAGTCCCGTTTGAGTGCGTATGCCGTGCCGGGGCATTGCTGTCAAAATTCCCCGCGAGAGGTCCGCGAAAGAAAGGATTCGCTATGTCCATTCGTATTATTACCGATTCCGCGAGCGATATGTCGCCGGCTGAGCACCCCGCTCTGAGTGTTCTGCCGCTGTCCGTCACCTTTGGCACCGATGTGTACATGGATGGCGTCGACATCGATCACCAGCGCTTTTACGAGATGCTCGTGGAGCGCGATGAGCTGCCCAAGACCGGCCAGGTCAACCCGTACGCGTTTTCGCAGGCTATTGCCGAGGCGCGTGATGCCGGCGATGAGGCTGTGATTATTACCGTGGGCGCTAAGCTTTCGGGCACCAATCAGAGTGCCCGTACCGCACTTGCCGAGGCGCCGGGCGGCGACGTGTACGTGGTGGATAGCAACAACGTCACTCTGGGTGAGCGTGTCCTGGTCGAGTATGCCCTGCGCCTGGTGGACGAGGGCCGTAGTGCGGCCCAGATCGCGGCGGCCGTCGAGGCCGTGCGCGACCGTGTGGTGGTTATCGGCCTGCTCGAGACGCTGGAGTACCTGGTGCGCGGCGGTCGTCTGTCTGCTGCGGCCGGCGCCGTGGGCACGCTGCTCAACGTAAAGCCCGTGGTGGCTGTCGAGGACGGTCTGATCGTGCAGCTGGGTAAGGCGCGCGGTTCCAAGAACGGCCGCAATCTGCTCAATCAGAAGGTCGAAAAAGCGGGCGGCATCGACTTTTCCATGCCGCTGGCGCTCGGCTATACGGGCCTTTCGGATGCGGTGCTCAAGAAGTATATCGAGGACAGCGCGGCACTTTGGGCTGGCCACACCGAAGGCGAGTTGCCCGTTCACACCATCGGCGCCACCATCGGCACCCACGTAGGCCCCGGCGCCGTCGCCGTAGCCTTCTTCCAGCCCGCCAACTAACCGATCTGCCATAAACCACCACAAAGGGGACAGGCACCTTTGTGGTGGTTTATGCTTTTCCGGGTGGAAGGGAGCGAGCAATGGCGTCTGAGGGCTTTTTTGAACGGGTGTACGAGGTGGTCGAGCAGATCCCCGAGGGGATGGTCGCCACGTATGGTCAGGTGGCGCTGCTTGCCGGTCGTCCACGAAGTGCGCGGTACGTGGGGTATGCCCTGCATAGTAATCCGCGTCCCGGCGAGATTCCCTGTCACCGCGTGGTGTTTGCCGACGGGCACATATGCGAGGGCTTCGCTTTTGGCGGTCCCGATGCTCAACGTGAGCTTTTGCTAGGGGAGGGTGTGGCGTTTAAGGACGACATGCACGTCGACTTGCCCGCCTGTCGCTGGCCAGCAGGGCTCTAGCGCTCTGCCGTGGCCAAAACCACCACAAAGGTGCCTGCCCCCTTTGTGGTGGTTTAGTTTACTTGGGCTAACTTATGGAGAAGCTATGGCGGCGGATATTGATGCTGCAAAGTAAACCACGGTGAACTATATTGTATTCAGCAACAGAGCGGGCAATAGGCGATGAAAAAGCCTGCCCTGTTGAGTTTGATTCGCATTCCTCCCCTCTGTGCGATTCAACGGTGTACTTCGGGAACAGGCCCGCTGGCAGCTAACTGCCGGCGGGCCTGTTCCTGTTTGTCGAGGGGGTGCGATGGACGGAGCCGAAGCGGTCCGGCTCCAAAAAAGGCGGACGCCGTAGCGCCCGCCCAAAAGCAATCGAAAGCTCAAGTCAGCAGATCGGTCTAGTACACCATGCCCATGGCGTCCCGAACCTCGGCCAGGGTCTGCTCGGCGATCTCGTTGGCGCGACGGTTGCCCTCGTGCAGCACATCCTTCACATAGTCCAGATCGTTCTCATAGCGCTGTCGACGCTCGCGGATCGGTGCGAAGTACTCGTTGACGGCCTCGGTCACGTACTTCTTGAGCTGGCCGGAGCCGCCCATGCCAATCTCCTCGGCAATCTCGACCTCGGAGCGGCCGGTGCAGATGGCAGCCGTCGAAAGCAGGCCGGACACGCCGGGGCGGTTCTCGGGGTCGAACGTGATCATGCGCTCGGAGTCGGTCTGGCTCTTTTTGATGCGCTTGGCCGTTTCCTCGGCGGTCATCGAGATGTTGATGGCGTTGCCGTAGCTCTTGCTCATCTTGCGGCCGTCCAGGCCGGGCAGCAGCGGGGTCTCGGACAGCAGCGCGTCGACCTCGGGGAACACCTTGCCGTAGCGGTTGTTAAAGCGGCGGGCGATGGTGCGGGTGAGCTCGATGTGCGGCAGCTGGTCGCGACCAACCGGCACCACGTTGCCCTTGCAGAACAGGATGTCGCAGGCCTGGTGCACCGGGTAGGTGAGCAGAAGGCCGGTGAGCTCGTGGCCCGAGGCCTCCATCTCGGCCTTAACCGTGGGGTTGCGCGCCAGCTCAGCCTCGGACACCAGCGACAGGAACGGCAGCATGAGCTGGTTGGCGGCGGGCACGGCGGAGTGCGCGTAGATCATGGTCTTGTCGGGGTCGATGCCGCAGGCAAGGTAGTCCATGACCATGTTGTACACGTTGTCCTGGATGTGCTCGGTGGTGTCGCGGTCGGTGATGACCTGGTAGTCGGCGATGAGCACGTTGGTCTTGGCGCCCATGTTCTGCAGCTCGACGCGGCCCTTGAGGGTGCCAAAGTAGTGGCCCAGGTGCAGACGGCCGGTGGGGCGGTCGCCGGTAAGCATGGTGAACTTCTCGGGCGTCTTGGCCAGGCCCTCGCGAATGGCGTTGCTCTTTTGCAGCGCGACTTCGTAGCTGTTCTCGTTTGGCATGATTGCTCCTAACGTATGTTCATGGGTCAAGATGATAACGCGTTTATTGGAGGGTCGGGGCGTAAGTAGGCGAGGAGCAGGAGAGGGGCGGCTTGCATGATGGGCGCGGGGCTGCGCATGGCCAGCGGCGCCGGGGCACATCCTCGGCAGCTTACCCTAGAGCTTGTGGTGGCGCTCTTCCTTACGTTCCTCGGCTGCCTGCTCCTCCTGCTTAAAGGCGGGGTCATCGGGGGTTACCAGCTCGTCTTCGTGCGTGCGCTTGTTGTAATGGTGGCGCAGCACGGGCTCAAACAGGTGTAGGTGCTTGGCAAAGGCTGCCGAGCCAATGGCGAGCACGGTAAAGATGAGCACGCGCGTGGGCACTTCAACCTGATTGATGGCGGCGGCGCCGGCCGAAAGCATAATGCACCAGGCGTAGATGAGCAGTACGGCCTGCTTTTGGTTGTAGCCCTCTTGAATGAGGCGGTGGTGGATGTGGCCCTTGTCGGCCTGCCCGATGCTAATGTGGGCGCGCTTGCGGCGCACAATGGCGCTAAACGTGTCGATGATGGGCACGCCGGCAACGATGAGCGGGATGATAAGCGAGGTGAGTGCGGCGGTGCGGCTCACGTTGAGCAGCGAGATGGAGCCCAGCGCAAAGCCCAGAAGCAGCGACCCCGAGTCGCCCAAGAAGATGCTTGCGGGGTTGAAGTTGTAGCGCAAAAAGGCCAGACAGGCGCCAAAGAGCGCAATGGAGAGCGCGGCGGCGTCGATGCGGCCCGAGAGAACGGCCATCGAAAACATGGTGAACGAGGCGATGCCGCAGATGCCCGTGGCCAAGCCGTCGAGGCCGTCGATGAGGTTAATGATGTTGGTGAATGCCACCAGATAGATTACGGTGATGGGGTAGGCGAGCCATCCGAGCATGATCTCGCCGGGAGCAAACGGGTTGACGATGACGCCGATTTTTAGGCCGCCCATGCAGGCGATAAGCGCGGCGAGGACCTGTCCGGCCAGCTTTTGCTTGGGCGTGAGCTGGAAGACGTCGTCGATAGCGCCGGTCGCAAAGATGACGGTAAAGGAGAGCGCCAGCATGGGATAGCTAATGTGAAGGCGCGGGTGCGGCACCAGGACGGGTGGCCAGCCTAGGTGCCAGGTGCCTAGTATTTGCACAATGCAGGCAACGACCAGGCCCAAAAACACCGCCGTTCCGCCCAAACGCGGGATGGGCTTGGTGTTGATGCGGCGCTTAGAAGGATAGTCGACGGCATCGAGCTTAATTGCCAAGCGCTTGACCAGGGGCACCGCGAGGAAGGTCGTGATAAAAGCCGCCGCTGCCACGCATAGGTACGGTATGTAGCTCGGGGATGAAGCCATGAATCTAAAAACCGCCAAGCGTCGAAGGAAAAGGTCAGAAGAACGCCATGCGCAAAGGGCATAGCCGAACCATAATACTCGACCAAGGGGGGTGCATGTAGTTGCACGCAGCGATAATCACGCGCTTACCAGATATTAGGATGCTGTCGATGGCTTGTCGGGATGCCGGCGGGGATCCATATGGACTGTAATGGCGATTTTCGACAAAAGAAAACCACCCCCCACGTTACGAAAATGAACCCACCTAAAACAGGTGGGTGCCCTCATCGACTGTTCCAGCGTCCTTAACAACGAAGGATACCTGTACTAGGTACGACTGTGTGGGCTCCCTAAATAAACGCGACGGTTCACCCAGTTGCTCCGCGGGGGGCGGAATACCTACATCATAAAGCGGCGCTTTATCGATTCCAGTCTTGACATTACAAAAATCGTGTCGGACGATTACGGCGCCTTGGGCTCGAGCCGTCTGTGGGGTTGATCCCTTTACGTTTGAGCTGCTGAATCGTTGTTTTGGAGCATGGTTTTATGCCGACGTCGTTGACCGAACTTTTTTCGCCCGCCTGCCATTTGTGTCCGCGCCGTTGCGGTGCGGCGCGCGATGAGGGCGCGCACGGCGTCTGCGGTGCTAACGACACGCTCAAGGTGGCCCGCGCCGCGCTTCATATGTGGGAGGAGCCGCCTATCTCGGGCGAGGCCGGTTCGGGCACGATCTTCTTTAGCGGTTGCTCGCTTAAATGTATCTACTGCCAGAACCACGAGATCTCGACCGGCAATTTTGGCCTTGAGATTTCGCCTGAGCGCCTGGTCGAGATTATGCTGGAACTGCAGGACCAGGGTGCCAACAACATCAATTTGGTGACGGCGACGCACTATGCGCACCTGTTGCCTGCCGCGATTGCCGCGGCACGGATGCGCGGGCTAGTCATCCCGATCGTCTACAACACGAGCGGTTACGAGCGTGCGAGTGCCGTGGCGGCGCTGGGCGACCTGGTCGATGTGTGGCTCACCGACTTTAAATATGCCGATGCCGGGCTTGCGCAGTCGCTTTCTCATATTAAGGACTACCCGCGCGTGGCCGTGTCGGGTCTGGCCCAGATGGCGCGCGAGATCGATCGCCGCGGGGGAGAGTTGGTGGATGAGGGCGGGCTCATGAAGCGCGGCATCATCGTGCGCCACCTGGTGCTTCCGGGGCATGCGGATGACTCGTGCCGCGTACTGGACCTGGTGTGGCAGACGGTGGGCGACGTGCCGATCTCGGTCATGAACCAATACACGCCCAATGCCCTCATGCGCGAACAAGGCGGCGATCTGGCGCGCGCCGTGACGCGCGAGGAGTACGAGCGGGTGCTCGACCATGCCGACGACCTGGGCTTTACGACGATGTTCTGGCAAGAGGGCGGCGCGGTAGACGAGAGCTTCACCCCGGCCTTCGACACCACCGGTGTTCTTACCAGCGCAAAGTAGCGCGTTCGTCGATGATTTTTCTGGGACGGGGATTAAAAATCATCGAGAGGATCGTCTGTTCGAAAAGTTGTCAAAATAGCCGCGCTCCAAAAAGACTGGTTATTGGGCGTTGACAGTTGGCGAGCCGTAGGTAAAATATCGACTTGTCCTGGGGACGTAGCTCAGTTGGGAGAGCGCTGCCGTCGCATGGCAGAGGCCGAGGGTTCGACTCCCTTCGTCTCCACCCTTGGATTTGATAAGCCGCTGACATTGTGTCGGCGGCTTTTTTTAAAAGAAAGGGCTATACCATGGCCGAGCTTGAGTCCCAACCATTGTCCGACGAGGAGCGCGCTGAGTTGGAAGAGCTCCGCGCTGAGAAGGCCCGCCGCGAGGCTCGGGAAGAGGCCCGTCGCGAGCGTGAGGAGCTGGCTGCCCTGCGCGCCGAGCGTGCGAAGGCCGAGGAGGTCGCCTCGAACGCCGCATCCGAGCGCAAGCCCGCGCCCGCACCCAAGCCCGCTGCTGCGAAGCCTGCACCTGCCGCGCCCAAACCTCAGCCTAAAAAGGCCGCTCGTCCCAAGTCCGTCGAGCCCAAGCCGAGCCGTGACGAGATGACCTTTGCCCAGCGCATGGTTGCCTCCAAGGAACCTACGGGCGAGAACGAGATCCCTGGCATGGCGCCGGCTCAAAAAATCATCATTGTCCTTGCCCTCATCGCGTTTGTCATCTTTATGGGCTACACGATCCTGACCAGCATGGGCCTGCTCTAACCTATTTGCATCGGGCGTTATGTCCGCATCCTCTGCTCTCGTCTAACCCTCAAATTCTGTACCACACATCCGAAAGGTCGCCCCATGGCTTTGACCGACATCTCGCATCCCACCGACATTGCAATGCTCACCGATCTGTACGAGCTCACTATGGCCCAGGGCCTGTGGGAGAGCGGCAAGGCCAATGAGCAGGGTTGTTTTACCGCGTTTTACCGCGACCATCCCTTTGGCAGCGCCTATGCCGTCATGTGCGGCACCGCCGAACTGCCCGAGCTGGTCGAGAACCTGCGCTTTACGCCCGAGGATATCGACTACCTCGCATCGCTTGAGGCCCCGGCCGGCGGCGCGATGTTTAAGTCCGCATTCCTCGACTATCTGCGCGATTTTCGTGCGCATGTAAACATCGACGCCGTGCCCGAGGGCGTGCTCGTCTTTCCGCGCGAGCCCATGGTGCGCGTCACCGGCCCCGCGCTGGAGTGCCAGCTGCTCGAGACGGCGCTGCTCAACATCGTCGGGTTCCAGACGCTTGTCGCCACCAAGACGGCGCGCGTGGTGCTCGCCGCTGACGGTCGCCCCGTGGCGGAGTTTGGCCTGCGCCGTGCCCAGGGCCCCGATGGCGGCCTAGCTGTTGCGCGCGCGAGCTACGTTGCCGGCTGCTCCTCTACGTCCAATGTGCTCGCCGGCCGCCGCTACGGTATTCCCGTCTTTGGCACGCATGCGCACAGCTGGGTGATGAGCTTCGATTCCGAGCTCGAGGCCTTCCGCGCCTTTGCCAAGTCGAGCCCCAAGAACTGCACGCTGCTCATCGACACCTATGACGTGCGCGAGGGCTGCGAGCATGCCATTACGGTTGCCAAGGAGATGGAGGCGGTGGGCGAGCGCCTGTCGGCTATTCGCATCGACTCCGGCGACCTTGCCAAGCTCTCCAAGTATGTTCGCGGCCGGTTTGATGCCGAGGGCCTGCCCTATGTGGGTATCTCGGTGTCCAACGACCTGGACGAGTACACGATTCAGTCGCTGCTCGACCAGGGCGCGCCCATCGATAGCTTTGGCGTGGGTACCAAGCTCGCGACCTGCTACGACCAGCCGGCGCTGGGCGGCGTGTACAAGCTTTCCGCCCGCCGTGCGAGCGAGGCCGACCCGTGGACGCCGGTGGTCAAGCTCTCCGAGCAGCCCTATAAGCGCACGATCCCGGGCGTACAGCGCGTGCGCCGTTATTACGACGGCTTTGGCGGCCCGGTCTGCGACATGATCTACGACGAGGACCATCTGGCGGGGGAGGGCGCCGCGCGCGGCAATACCCTCGTGGCCGTGAATGATGCCGCCCTGGTGACCGACGTGTCCGAACTTGAGTATCGTGAGCTGTTGGTGCCGATCGTGCGCGACGGCAGTGCGGTGGCTCCGCGTGAGAGCATCCAGGACGCGCGCGAGCGCTGTGTTTGGGCGCTCGATCATCTGGATGCGGCTTTCAAGCGCTTCCTGTATCCGCAGACCTACGTGGTGGGTATGGAACAGGGCCTGGCCCAGGTGCGCGACGAGCTCGTGCGCAAGAATATGGCCGCGGCCTCGGCTTTCCCCTGGGCAAAATGATTCCTTGGGCGGTAGGGGCGAGTCACGCTCCCTTGGCCGCCAGCTCGGCCGTTCGCTGAACAGTTGATTGGTTTGACGTATGACGACTTCTTATAAAACGATGGTGGTAAAGATCGGTTCGTCCACGGTGGTGGGCGCCGATGGCAAGGTCAACCGCGCCTTTATCGGCGGACTTGCCGATCAAGCCGCAGCGCTGCGCAAGCTCGGCTGGCGTCTGGTCGTGGTGAGCTCGGGCGCTATTGCCTGTGGCTATCCCGTGTTGGGCTTCGACCGCAAGCCGGTCGGCGACCTTCCGAGCCTGCAGGCCTGCGCCTCGGCTGGTCAGTGCATCATCTCGTCGGCCTACGACGAGGAGTTCCATGCGCGCGACCTGCTCACCTCGCTCGTGCTGCTCACGCGTCACGACACGGCGCGTCGCACGTCCTACCTGCACGCGCGCGACGCCCTGCTGCGTCTGGTGGAGCTGGGCGTGGTGCCGGTCGTCAACGAGAACGACACCGTTACCGTCGACGAGATCAAGTTTGGCGACAACGACACACTGGCGGCGCTCGTGAGCTGCCTGGTATCTGCCGATCTGTGCGTGACGCTCTCGGACATCGATGGTCTCTATACTGCCAATCCGCATGAGGACCCCACGGCCGAGTTTGTTCCTGTCGTGCATAAGATCGATGCCAAGATTATTGCCTCGGCGGGCGATTCTTCCACATCGGTGGGCACGGGCGGCATGATTACCAAGATCCGCGCGAGTCGCATCCTGATGACGGCGGGCATTCAGAGCGTGATTTGCTCGGGCGAGGAGCCCGATGCGCTCGTGCGCCTCGCCCGCGGCGAGAGCGTGGGCACGCTGTTCGATCCGCCGGCGGAGCGTCTGGACATCGCGCCCCGCAAGCTGTGGATCGCGCTGGGCGACAAGGCACATGGGTCGGTGACGGTTGATGATGGTGCTGCGAAGGCGCTGGTTAGCCGTGGCTCTTCCCTGCTTGCGGTGGGTATTCGCGAGGTCGATGGCCAGTTTGCCGAGGGCGATGTGCTCGATGTGTGCGATCCGAGCGGTATGGTCGTCGCCCGCGGTATCGCCGAGGCCGATTCGGACGTGCTGGAACTTGCTGCCGGTCGCCGCCAGGACCAGATCGCCAGCAACCGCCTGCTCGCTAACCTGGCCGAGAAGCCGGCGATACACAGGGATAACTTGATCGTATTTGCATAAAGAAAGACAGCACTGCGGATCGTTTCCCGCAGCGCTGTCTTTCTCGTGCCGGCACTTGGGGACGTTCCTTTTGTGCCGGCAGGTGGGGACACTCCTTTGTTAGAAGATCCGGCGCAGGTCTCCGCGGTTGAGTGCTTCGTCGAAGAGGTGCTTGAACACCACGCCGCCGTGCAGGCCGTCGTGCTCGAACTCGTTGGTCACCCAGGCATGCGAGTTGCCCACGCGGCTGAGCGTATCGAGCTGCAGGCCCGAATCCACGTACATGTCGTCGAAATACACCGCGGCCTGGAGCGGAACTTCGTTGCAGGCCAGGCGCTGCGGGTCGTAGATCTTGTCCCAGCTGGTGTCTTCCATCAGCAGGTCCATGGCGGGCTTAAACGGCTTAAGCTCGGGCATCTGCTCAAACATCCACGGGAACATGGCCTCGCCGGTAAACATGAGCGGGCGTGCGAGCGTGTCGAACTCGGCGCGGTGCGCCTTCTCTTCAGCCGCGGCCCAGCCAATGGGCATAGTGTCGCCGTCGGCGTATATGAACTCCTGCAGCGTCCAGTACAGCGGATTCGTGCGCGTGTTGGTGCGCTCGAAGGCGCGCATCAAAAAGCTGTCGGATACCGAGGAGCCGCAGGTCAGCGTGCCGTCGCCGTCAACAAAAGCGTGATCGATAATCCAATGCATGCGCTCAAAGCTCGGCTTCATGCCAAAGTCGCTGCCCATGAGCTGTAGACGCTCGACCGTCATCGGCGAGCCGTCGGGCAGCACGGGCTTCTGGGCCTCGAGCGTATCGGCCAGGGCCGCCACGCGTTCGACGTCGGCGGGGTAGCGGTCGTAATACTGCTGAGTTTTAGCTGCCATGCGCGGGAAGGTGTGCGCGTAGACCTCGCTGGCGCTCGCTGGCACGTGTGGAATGCCGCCGCAGGTAAAGCTTGCCGCCACGCCTTCGGGGAAGAGCGACAGATAGCTCAACGTCAAAAAGCCGCCGTAGCTCTGGCCGAGCGTGACCCAGGGCTTGCCGCCAAAGCCCACCAGACGCAGGTACTCAAAATCGCGCACGATGGAGCTGGCGAGGTGGCGCTTGAGGAAGTCGGCCTGCGAGCGTGCTGTATCGGCGCCGGCGGCCGTTGCGCGATCACCCAGTGCCTTGATCGTGCGTCCGTCCACGCAGCTACTGCGTCCGGTGCCGCGCTGGTCGGGAAGGACCACACGGAAGTGCTTGACGGCCTCCTCGATCCAGCCGTCGCTTGCAGGCGACAGCGGACGCGGGCTCTCGCCGCCGGGGCCGCCCTGCAAAAACAGGAGCAGCGGCAGATCGTCGTTGATGCGGTCGGGCGCGCAAACCACGCGGTAGAAGAGCTTGATGCTCTCGGGCGCGCCGGCGATTGGTGCCGGCATAGCGCCGCGGCGCATGGTGCTGCCGACGGCCAGGAGCATCGGCTCCAGGCCGCGCCAGTCAAGGGGGACGTCGATGCTGTGGTCCTCGACGTAAAGGCCGGGGACGTGGTACGAAGTGATGAGGGCCATGTGAGTCTTCCGTTCGTTGCGGTGTTTCGGCTTGACCAATTCTACCGCCGCGGGCGAGGCCATGCGCAAATCGGCTACCATGGTTGCAAACTTCTAGGAGAAAGGGCCGCCCATGTCGGTCGATATAGCCACGTATGTCCATGATCTTGCCGTTGCCGCCAAGGCAGCGTCGGCCTCGCTTGCCACGGCGAGCGATGAGCAGCGTCAGGAGGCCGTGCGCGCCATGGCCGCAGCACTGCGCAACGGTGTCGACTCCATCGTTGCCGCTAACGAGCTCGATATGTCCGCCGCGCGCGATGCGGGCACTTCGGCCGGTCTGCTCGACCGTCTGCTGCTGACGCCTGAGCGCGTCGAGGGCATGGCCGCCGGCCTGGAAAAGCTCGCCGAGCTGCCCGATCCCGTGGGCCGCGTGCTCGACCACCGCGTGCTTGCAAGCGGCGTGGACCTGACCCGTGTGAGTGTTCCGCTGGGCCTGGTCGCTATGGTCTACGAGGCGCGCCCCAACGTGACGGCCGACGCCGCAGGCATCTGCATCCGTACCGGCAACGCCTGTATTCTGCGCGGCGGCTCGCTGGCCTATCACTCGTGTGCCATGATCGCCGAGCTGCTGGCCGATGCGCTCGAGGCCAAGGGCTTCCCGCGCGAGGCCGTGTCGATGATCGAGTCCACCGACCGCGAGGCCACTGGCGAGTTCATGAAGCTCCGCGGCATTGTCGACGTACTCATTCCGCGCGGCGGTGCAGGCCTGATCCAGCGCTGCGTGCGCGAGTCGCTTGTGCCGGTGATTGAGACGGGCACGGGCAACTGCCACATCTACGTGCATGAATCCGCCGACTTTGATAAGGCGCTCAACATTATCGTTAATGCCAAGACCCAGCGCGTAGGCGTGTGCAATGCCGCCGAGTCGCTGCTGGTCGACCATGCTGTGGCCGATGCGTTTTTGCCTGCGGTCGTTGCCGTGCTGCACGATCACGGCGTGCTCATTCACGGCGACGAGGCCACGTGCGCCGCGTGCGCCGACGCCGGCTTTGTGGAGGGCGATGACTACGTCGCCGCGACTGAGGAGGACTGGGGTCGCGAGTACCTGGCGCTCGAGATGAGCGTGAAGGTCGTGGCAAACGAGGACCAGGCCATCGCACACATCAATCGCTACGGCACGATGCACTCCGAGGCCATCGTTGCCGAGGACACGGACGCTTGCGAGCGCTTCCTGGATGCGGTCGATGCCTCGGCCGTGTACGCCAACGCCAGCACGCGCTTCACTGACGGCGGCGAGTTTGGCCTGGGCGCCGAGATTGGCATCTCGACCCAAAAGCTCCACGCCCGTGGCCCCTTCGCCGCCGAGGCCCTCACCACCTACAAATACAAGCTCCGCGGCACCGGCCAGGTCCGCCCCTAAACCTACCAAAAAGGGACAGGTTTATTTTGGC
>CALJMO010000025.1 GCA_937982065.1 uncultured Collinsella sp. | reverse complement strand
GCCGTTCACCCAACGATCGCTTTATCGTTGACACCCCCGATGTTCACGACAAGATCGCCTGGGGCGCCGTCAACCGACCGCTTTCGATCGAGAGCTACGAGACCATCAAGGCCGGTATCGTCAACTACCTCAACGAGCGCGATGTGTTCGTCACCCGCGGCATGGCCGGCGCCGACCGCAACCACACGCGCCGACTGCTCGTCGCCTGCGAGCGTGCCAGCCAGGCACTCTTTATTAAGCAGATGCTCGCTCGCCCGCTCGCTCGCGAAATTGCGCGCACCGGTGAGCCGGACTTTTGCGTGCTCGCCGCTCCCGGCTACCAGTGCGATCCCGCCATTAAGGGCCTCAACTCCAGCGCCGCCGTGGTCATCAACTTCCAGGAGCGCGTGATTCTGGTTGCCGGCACCGGTTACTCCGGTGAGATCAAAAAGTCCATCTTCAGCGTTATGAACTACCTGCTGCCCGTCGAGGACGACGTGCTGCCCATGCACTGCTCGGCCAGCATGGATCCTGTCACGCACGAGACCGCCGTGTTCTTTGGTCTGTCCGGCACCGGCAAGACCACGCTTTCGGCCAACCCCACACGCCTACTGATCGGCGACGACGAGCACGGCTGGTCCGACATGGGCATCTTTAACATCGAGGGCGGCTGCTACGCCAAGTGCGAGGGCCTGGACGCCTTCCACGAGCCTGAAATCTTCAACGCTGTCCGCTTTGGCGCGATCTGCGAAAACGTGGTGCTCGACGAGAGCCGCAAGCCCAACTACGACGACGTCTCGATCACGCACAACACGCGCGTGGCATACCCTGTGGAGCACATTCCCAACGCGTGGACCAAGGGTATGGGCACCACTCCAAGCGTCGTGCTCTTCCTGACCTGCGACGCCTTTGGCGTGTTGCCGCCCATCTCACGCCTGACGGCCGATGCCGCCATGTACCACTTTGTGACGGGCTTTACGGCTAAGATTCCCGGCACCGAGGTCGGCGTCACCGAGCCCACGCCCACGTTCTCTTCGCTGTTTGGTGAGCCGTTTATGCCGCTCGACCCCATGGTCTACGCTAAGATGCTCGGCGAGCGCATCGCCGACGGTCACACCCGCGTCTATCTGGTCAACACCGGCTGGATCGGCGGCGGCTACGGCGTTGGCCATCGCATTGAGCTGGCCTACACGCGCGCCCTGGTCGCGCGCGCCCTCGGCGGCACCATCGAGGACAGCGAATTCGTCCACGACGATATCTTTAACGTCGACATTCCCACCACGTGCCACGGCGTGCCCGACGGCATCCTGGTGCCGCGCCAGTACTGGCAGAGTACCGCGCGCTACGACGAGGCGGCGCACAACTTGGCCGTGATGTTCGAGGAGAACTTCGAGAAGAAGTACTCGCACCTGCCCGAGTCCGTGAAGGCCGCCGGTCCGCACGCTCAGGTGCACGCCGGCGCCCGTCATCGCGGCCGCGGCTTGTTGGGACTCCGACACTAGCGTTGTTTCCGACCCAAAACCACCATAAAGGGGGCAGGCGCCTTTGTGGTGGTTTTACTCGCACGGATGACTCGGGTTACAATACGCCTGACATATCGCTCCTTTCTCCGGATAGGGGCAGCGTAAGCGCTCTTGTGGCGGCACCGTAGGACTTTGAAGGTGGCCGTCGTAAGGGCGCTTTTTGTTTAGGCACCCGGGCTCGGGCGCATGCTATGAAGGGAGAGCACATGAAGAGCTTCGTTGCCGAGGATTCGTTTTGGGAACTATTTCCGCAGGCGGCTGTCGGTGTTGTGGTCGTAAAGGGCATGAAGCCCGCGGCTCAGATTCCTCAAGAGGACGTGGATGCGATCGCGGCGTTGCTCGACCGCGCCAATATCGACGCGGAGCGTCATCTGACCAGCGATACTATCAGCGAGAACGCACCGGTCAAGGCATGGCGCGAGGCTTATCGGCTGTTCAAGACCAAAAAGGGCGCCCGCTGTTCGATCGAGAACCTGCTCAAGCGCGTGCTCAAGGGCAAACCGGTGGGCCACATTACGCCCGCGGTGGATATTTACAACACGGTGTCGCTGACCTACGCGCTGCCCGTGGGAGGCGAGGATCTGCATGCGATCGAGGGAGACCTTCGCTTGAAGGTGACCGACGGTGGCGATGCGTTCTTGCCGCTTGGCGAGGAGGCGGACGATCCGACGCTGCCCGGCGAGCTCGCCTACATCGACGATGCGGGCGCTGTGTGCCGCTGCTGGAACTGGCGCGACGGCGTTCGCACGGCGCTGTCCGATGATTCGGCCGATGCGTTCCTGGCGATTGAGTGCGTGGAGCCCGAGCGGATGGGGGATTGCCAGGCCGCGATCGATCGCTTAGCCGAGCTGCTCGAGCGCTATCTGGGAGCGACGGTTGTCGTTAAGACGCTTGTGACCCGCGACAATCCCTGCGTGGAGCTGTAGCGACGCCTAGAACCTATTGATGCCCCAAACCACCACAAAGGTGCCTGTCCCCTTTGTGGTGGTTTTTATGTTGATGTGTTAACAAATGGGATATTTGGGTACGGGTGTCGGCTTATGCGACTAAGATGTTTACCCGTAAGCATTATGCAAGCGAAAGGCGGTCGTCTCCCATGCAGCAGAACGACGAGACACGTTTTGAGGACTTTGTCGGACTGATCAGCGGGCTCTACAAGGAGATCCAGCGCATTAAGACATCCGAGGGCGCAAGGCTGGGCCTCAAGGGCTCCGACGTTATGTGCCTGTACTATCTTGAGCGCAGCAAGGACGGCCTGACTGGCGCCGACCTGGCTCGCATGGCAGGCGTGACCCGCGCCGCCGTCTCGCGTACGCTGGCGCATCTGGAGGAGGGTGGCTACGTCGAGGTCGATGATTCGGGCGATGCCGCCGTTAAGTATCGTGCTCCGGTGCGCCTGACCGCTCTGGGCGGCGAGAGCATGAGCGAGGCGGACCGCATCATTCGCGAGGTGCTCGATACCACCGGTAAGGCTATGGGTGTGGAGCAGCGCGAGCAGATGTATGCGTCGCTGCGCACGATTCTCAACACCCTGCGCGAGATCTAGAGCCGCGCTGGCGCTAGCTTTCAGCCAAGAACTGTATCGTCCCGTTTGAGCGCGTACGCCGTGCCGGGACATTGCTGTCAAAATTCCCTGCGCGAGACTTGCGCAAGAAAGGATTCGCTATGTCCGTCCGCATTATTACCGATTCCGCCAGCGATATGTCGCCGGCGGAGCACCCGGCGCTGTCCGTCTTGCCGCTGTCCGTTACCTTTGGCACCGATGTGTATATGGATGGCGTCGACATCGATCACCAGCGCTTTTACGAGATACTCGTGGAGCGCGACGAGCTGCCCAAGACCGGTCAGGTCAACCCGTACGCCTTTTCGCAGGCGATTGCCGAAGCACGTGAGGCCGGCGACGAGGCGGTGATTATTACTGTGGGTGCCAAACTTTCGGGGACCAATCAGAGCGCCCGTACCGCACTTGCCGAGGCGCCGGGCGGCGACGTGTATGTGGTTGATAGCAATAACGTTACCCTGGGTGAGCGCGTGCTGGTCGAGTATGCCCTGCGCCTAGTGGACGAGGGCCAGGGCGCGGCCCAGATCGCGGCGGCTGTCGAGGCCGTGCGCGACCGTGTGGTGGTTATCGGCCTGCTCGAGACGCTGGAGTACCTGGTGCGCGGCGGTCGTCTGTCTGCTGCGGCCGGCGCCGTGGGCACGCTGCTCAACGTAAAGCCCGTGGTGGCTGTCGAGGACGGTCTGATCGTGCAGCTGGGTAAGGCGCGCGGTTCCAAGAACGGCCGCAATCTGCTCAATCAGAAGGTCGAAAAAGCGGGCGGCATCGACTTTTCCATGCCGCTGGCGCTCGGCTATACGGGCCTTTCGGATGCGGTGCTCAAGAAGTATATCGAGGACAGCGCGGCACTTTGGGCTGGCCACACCGAAGGCGAGTTGCCCGTTCACACCATCGGCGCCACCATCGGCACCCACGTAGGCCCCGGCGCCGTCGCCGTAGCCTTCTTCCAGCCCGCCAACTAACCGATCTGCCATAAACCACCACAAAGGGGACAGGCACCTTTGTGGTGGTTTATGCTTTTCCGGGTGGAAGGGAGCGAGCAATGGCGTCTGAGGGCTTTTTTGAACGGGTGTACGAGGTGGTCGAGCAGATCCCCGAGGGGATGGTCGCCACGTATGGTCAGGTGGCGCTGCTTGCCGGTCGTCCACGAAGTGCGCGGTACGTGGGGTATGCCCTGCATAGTAATCCGCGTCCCGGCGAGATTCCCTGTCACCGCGTGGTGTTTGCCGACGGGCACATATGCGAGGGTTTTGCTTTTGGCGGTCCCGATGCTCAACGTGAGCTTTTGTTAGGGGAGGGTGTGGCGTTTAAGGATGACATGCACGTCGACTTGGTCGCTTGTCGCTGGCCTGCCGGACTCTAGCGGCTCCGCCGTGGTCAAAACCACCACAAAGGTGCCTGTCCCCTTTGTGGTGGTTTTCCGTTGCAGGTTTACCGGAGCTAACTTATGGAGAAGGTATGGCGGCGCACATTGACGCTAGAAAGTAAACCATGGTGAACTATATTGGTTTCAGCAACGGAGCAGGCAATAGGCGATGAAAAAGCCTGCCCTGTTGAGTTTGATTCGCATTCCTCCCCTCTGTGCGATTCAACGGTGTACTTCGGGAACAGGCCCGCTGGCAACTAACTGCCGGCGGGCCTGTTCCTGTTTGTCGGGGGAGTGCGATGGACGGAGCCGAAGCGGTCCGGCTCCAAAAAAAGCGGACGCCGTAACGCCCGCCCTAAAGCAATCGAAAGCTCAAGCCAGCAGATCGGTCTAGTACACCATGCCCATGGCGTCCTGAACCTCTGCCAGGGTCTGCTCGGCAATCTCGTTGGCGCGACGATTGCCCTCGTGCAGGACGTCCTTCACATAGTCCAGATCGTTCTCGTAGCGCTGGCGACGCTCGCGGATCGGCGCGAAGTACTCGTTGACGGCCTCGGTCACGTACTTCTTGAGCTGGCCGGAGCCGCCCATGCCAATCTCCTCGGCAATCTCGACCTCGGAGCGGCCGGTGCAGATGGCAGCCGTCGAAAGCAGGCCGGACACGCCGGGGCGGTTCTCGGGATCGAACGTGATCATGCGCTCGGAGTCGGTTTGGCTCTTCTTGATGCGCTTGGCCGTCTCCTCGGCGGTCATCGAAATATTGATGGCGTTGCCGTAGCTCTTGCTCATCTTGCGACCGTCAAGGCCGGGAAGCAGCGGGGTCTCGGACAGCAGTGCTTCGACCTCAGGAAATACCTTGCCGTAGCGGTTGTTAAAGCGGCGTGCGATGGTGCGGGTGAGCTCGATGTGCGGCAGCTGGTCGCGACCGACGGGCACGACGTTGCCCTTGCAGAACAGAATGTCGCAGGCCTGGTGCACCGGGTAGGTGAGCAGAAGGCCGGTGAGCTCGTGGCCCGAGGCCTCCATCTCGGCCTTGACCGTGGGGTTGCGCGCCAGCTCGGCCTCGGACACCAGCGACAGGAACGGCAGCATGAGCTGGTTTGCGGCGGGCACGGCGGAGTGCGCGTAGATCATAGTCTTGTCGGGGTCGATACCGCAGGCAAGGTAGTCCATGACCATGTTGTACACGTTGTCCTGGATGTGCTCAGTCGTGTCGCGGTCGGTGATGACCTGGTAGTCGGCGATGAGCACATTGGTCTTGGCGCCCATGTTCTGCAGCTCAACGCGGCCCTTGAGGGTACCGAAGTAGTGGCCCAGGTGCAGACGGCCGGTGGGGCGGTCGCCGGTGAGCATGGTGAACTTCTCGGGCGTTTTGGTCAGGCCCTCGCGAATGGCGTTGCTCTTTTGCAGCGCGACTTCGTAGCTGTTCTCGTTTGGCATGATTGCTCCTAACGTTCGTTCGTAGGTCTTGATGATAGCGTGTTTATTGAGAGGGGTGAGCGTGAGTGGGTGAGGGGCAGGAGAGGGGCGGCTTGTGCGACGGGTGCGGCGCGGCCGCGCTTGACCAACGGTGCCTTGGCACATCCTCGGCAGCTTGCCCTAGAGCTTGTGGTGGCGCTCTTCTTTGCGCTCCTCGGCTGCCTGCTCCTCCTGCTTAAAAACGGGGTCGTCGGGGGTGACCAGCTCGTCCTCGTGCGTGCGCTTGTTGTAATGGTGGCGCAGCACGGGCTCAAACAGATGTAGATGCTTGGCAAAGGCCGCCGAGCCAATGGTGAGCACGGTAAAGATGAGCACGCGCATGGGCACCTCGACCTGATTGATGGCGGCGGCGCCGGCCGAAAGCATAATGCACCAGGCATAGATGAGCAGCACAGCCTGTTTTTGGTTGTAGCCTTCTTGGATCAGGCGGTGGTGGATGTGGCCCTTGTCGGCCTGCCCAATGCTAATGTGGGCGCGCTTGCGGCGCACGATGGCGCTAAACGTGTCGATGATAGGCACGCCGGCAACGATGAGCGGGATGATAAGCGAGGTGAGTGCGGCGGTGCGGCTCACGTTGAGCAGCGAGATGGAGCCCAGCGCAAAGCCCAGAAGCAGCGACCCCGAGTCGCCCAAGAAGATGCTTGCGGGGTTGAAGTTGTAGCGCAAAAAGGCCAGACAGGCGCCAAAGAGCGCAATGGAGAGCGCGGCGGCGTCGATGCGGCCCGAGAGAACGGCCATCGAAAACATGGTGAACGAGGCGATGCCGCAGATGCCCGTGGCCAAGCCGTCGAGGCCGTCGATGAGGTTAATGATGTTGGTGAATGCCACCAGATAGATTACGGTGATGGGGTAGGCGAGCCATCCGAGCATGATCTCGCCGGGAGCAAACGGGTTGACGATGACGCCGATTTTTAGGCCGCCCATGCAGGCGATAAGCGCGGCGAGGACCTGTCCGGCCAGCTTTTGCTTGGGCGTGAGCTGGAAGACGTCGTCGATAGCGCCGGTCGCAAAGATGACGGTAAAGGAGAGCGCCAGCATGGGATAGCTAATGTGAAGGCGCGGGTGCGGCACCAGGACGGGTGGCCAGCCTAGGTGCCAGGTGCCTAGTATTTGCACAATGCAGGCAACGACCAGGCCCAAAAACACCGCCGTTCCGCCCAAACGCGGGATGGGCTTGGTGTTGATGCGGCGCTTAGAAGGATAGTCGACGGCATCGAGCTTAATTGCCAAGCGCTTGACCAGGGGCACCGCGAGGAAGGTCGTGATAAAAGCCGCCGCTGCCACGCATAGGTACGGTATGTAGCTCGGGGATGAAGCCATGAATCTAAAAACCGCCAAGCGTCGAAGGAAAAGGTCAGAAGAACGCCATGCGCAAAGGGCATAGCCGAACCATAATACTCGACCAAGGGGGGTGCATGTAGTTGCACGCAGCGATAATCACGCGCTTACCAGATATTAGGATGCTGTCGATGGCTTGTCGGGATGCCGGCGGGGATCCATATGGACTGTAATGGCGATTTTCGACAAAAGAAAACCACCCCCCACGTTACGAAAATGAACCCACCTAAAACAGGTGGGTGCCCTCATCGACTGTTCCAGCGTCCTTAACAACGAAGGATACCTGTACTAGGTACGACTGTGTGGGCTCCCTAAATAAACGCGACGGTTCACCCAGTTGCTCCGCGGGGGGCGGAATACCTACATCATAAAGCGGCGCTTTATCGATTCCAGTCTTGACATTACAAAAATCGTGTCGGACGATTACGGCGCCTTGGGCTCGAGCCGTCTGTGGGGTTGATCCCTTTACGTTTGAGCTGCTGAATCGTTGTTTTGGAGCATGGTTTTATGCCGACGTCGTTGACCGAACTTTTTTCGCCCGCCTGCCATTTGTGTCCGCGCCGTTGCGGTGCGGCGCGCAGCGAGGGCGCGCGTGGCGTGTGCGGCGCCGACGACACGCTTAAGGTCGCCCGCGCGGCGCTCCATATGTGGGAGGAGCCGCCCATTTCGGGCGAGGCCGGCTCGGGTACGATTTTCTTTAGCGGCTGTTCGCTCAAATGCGCCTATTGCCAGAACCAAGAGATCTCGACAGGCAATTTTGGGCTTGAGATTTCGCCCGAGCGTCTGGTCGAGATTATGTTGGAGCTGCAGGACCAGGGCGCCAACAACATCAACCTGGTGACGGCGACGCACTACGCGCATCTGCTGCCGGCTGCGATTGCCGCGGCACGGGCACGCGGGCTGGTCATCCCAATCGTCTATAACACGAGCGGTTATGAGCGCGCGAGTGCCGTGGCGGCGCTGGGTGACCTGGTCGATGTGTGGCTCACCGACTTTAAATATGCCGATGCCGGGCTTGCGCAGTCGCTTTCTCATATTAAGGATTACCCGCGTGTGGCCGTGTCGGGCCTGGCTCAGATGGCGCGCGAGATCGAGCGCCGCGGGGGAGAGCTGGTGGACGAGGACGGGCTCATGAAGCGCGGCATGATTGTGCGCCATCTGGTGCTGCCGGGACATGCAGACGATTCATGCCGCGTGCTGGACCTGGTGTGGCAGACGGTGGGCGATGTGCCGATCTCGGTCATGAACCAGTACACGCCCAACGCGCTCATGCGCGAACAGGGCGGCGACCTGGCACGCGCCGTGACGCGCGAGGAGTACGAGCAGGTGCTCGACCATGCCGATGACCTGGGATTTACGACGATGTTCTGGCAAGAGGGCGGCGCGGTAGACGAGAGCTTTACCCCGGCCTTCGACACCACCGGCGTCCTCACCAGCGCAAAGTAGCGCGTTCGTCGATGATTTTTCTGGGACGGGGATTAAAAAATCATTGAGAGGATCGCTTGCTCGAAAGGTAGTCAAAATAGACCCGTCCCAAAAAGACTGGTTATTGGGCGTTGACAGTTGGCGAGCCGTAGGTAAAATATCAACTTGTCTTGGGGACGTAGCTCAGTTGGGAGAGCGCTGCCGTCGCATGGCAGAGGCCGAGGGTTCGACTCCCTTCGTCTCCACCCTTGGATTTGATAAGCCGTCGACATTGTGTCGGCGGCTTTTTTTAAAAAGAAAGGGCTGAACTATGGCCGAGCTGGAGTCCCAACCACTGTCTGACGAGGAGCGCGCCGAGTTGGAAGAGCTCCGCGCCGAGAAGGCCCGCCGCGAGGAGCAGGAAAAGGCCCGTCGCGAGCGTGAGGAGCTGGCTGCCCTGCGTGCCGAGCGCGCGAAGGCCGAGGAGGCTGCCGCGAACGCCGCCCCCGCGCCCAGGCCCGCCGCCGCGAAGCCTGCGCCTGCCGCGCCCAAGCCTCAGCCTAAGAAAGCCGCCCGCCCCAAGCCCGTCGAGCCCAAACCGAGCCGTGACGAGATGACCTTTGCCCAGCGCATGGTCACTTCCAAGGAGCCTACGGGCGAGAACGAGATCCCCGGCATGGCTCCGGCTCAAAAAGTCATCATCGTGCTCGCCCTCATCGCGTTTATCGTTTTTATGGTCTACACGATCACGGGCAGCATGGGCCTGCACTAACCTGTTCGCGCCGGGCTCCATGCCCGCACGTCCGCCTCGTCCAACCCTCAACTTCTGCACAACGCATCCGAAAGGTCGCCCCATGGCTTTGACCGACATCTCGCATCCTACCGACATTGCAATGCTCACCGATCTGTACGAGCTCACTATGGCCCAGGGCCTGTGGGAGAGCGACAAGGCCAATGAGCAGGGTTGTTTTACCGCGTTTTATCGCGACCATCCCTTTGGTAGCGCCTACGCCGTCATGTGCGGCACCGCCGAGCTGCCCGAGCTTGTCGAGAACCTGCGCTTTACGCCCGAGGACATCGACTATCTAGCTTCGCTCCAGGCTCCGGCTGGCGGCGCGATGTTTAAGCCTGCATTCCTCGACTACCTGCGCAACTTCCGTGCACATGTAAACATCGACGCCGTCCCCGAGGGCGAGCTCGTCTTTCCGCGCGAGCCTATGGTGCGCGTCACCGGCCCCGCGCTGGAGTGCCAGCTGCTCGAGACGGCGCTGCTCAACATCATCGGCTTCCAGACACTTGTCGCCACCAAGACGGCGCGCGTGGTGCTGGCAGCGGACGGCCGTCCCGTTGCTGAGTTTGGTCTGCGCCGCGCCCAGGGTCCCGATGGCGGCCTGGCCGTCGCGCGCGCGAGCTACGTTGCCGGCTGTTCCTCTACGTCCAATGTGCTCGCCGGTCGCCGCTACGGTATTCCCGTCTTTGGCACGCATGCGCATAGCTGGGTGATGAGCTTCGATTCCGAGCTCGAGGCTTTCCGTGCGTTTGCCAAGTCGAGCCCTAAGAACTGCACGCTGCTCATCGACACCTATGACGTGCGCGAGGGCTGCGAGCATGCCATTACGGTTGCCAAAGAGATGGAGGCGGCAGGCGAGCGTCTGTCAGCCATTCGCATCGACTCGGGCGACCTCGCCAAGCTCTCCAAGTATGTCCGCGGCCGTTTTGATGCCGAGGGCCTGCCCTATGTGGGGATCTCGGTTTCCAACGATCTGGACGAGTACACGATTCAGTCGCTGCTCGACCAGGGTGCGCCTATCGATAGCTTTGGCGTGGGTACCAAGCTCGCGACCTGCTATGACCAGCCGGCGCTGGGCGGCGTGTACAAGCTTTCCGCCCGCCGTGCGAGCGAGGCGGACCCGTGGACGCCGGTGGTCAAGCTCTCCGAACAGCCCTACAAGCGCACGATCCCGGGCGTGCAGCGCGTGCGCCGCTATTACGACGGCTTTGGCGGCCCGATCTGCGACATGATCTATGACGAGGACCGTCTGGCGGGGGAGGGTGCCGCGCGCGGCAATACCCTCGTGGCCGTGAACGATGCTGCCCTGGTGACCGACGTTTCCGAGCTTGAGTATCGCGAGCTGCTGGTGCCGATCGTGCGCGATGGCAGCGCTGTTGCCCCGCGCGAGAGTATCGAGGACGCACGCGAGCGTTGCGCCTGGGCACTGGACCATCTTGATCCGGTCTACAAGCGCTTCCTGTACCCGCAGACCTATGTGGTGGGCATGGAGCAGGGCCTGGCACAGGTGCGCGACGAGCTCGTGCGAAAGAACATGGCCGCGGCTTCTGCCTTTCCCTGGGCTCACTAATGAACTTGGGCGGTAGGGGCGAATCGCGCTCCCTTGGCCGCCAGCTCGCCCGTTTGCTGAACAGTTGATTGGTTTGACGTATGACGACTTCTTATAAAACGATGGTGGTAAAGATCGGTTCGTCCACGGTGGTGGGCGCCGATGGCAAGGTCAACCGCGCCTTTATCGGCGGACTTGCCGATCAAGCCGCAGCGCTGCGCAAGCTCGGCTGGCGTCTGGTCGTGGTGAGCTCGGGCGCTATTGCCTGTGGCTATCCCGTGTTGGGCTTCGACCGCAAGCCGGTCGGCGACCTTCCGAGCCTGCAGGCCTGCGCCTCGGCTGGTCAGTGCATCATCTCGTCGGCCTACGACGAGGAGTTCCATGCGCGCGACCTGCTCACCTCGCTCGTACTGCTCACGCGCCACGACACGGCCCGCCGCACGTCCTACCTGCATGCACGCGACGCCCTGCTGCGCCTGGTGGAGCTGGGCGTGGTGCCGGTCGTCAACGAGAACGATACCGTCACCGTCGACGAGATCAAGTTTGGCGACAACGACACGCTGGCGGCGCTTGTGAGCTGCCTGGTTTCTGCCGATCTGTGTGTGACGCTCTCGGACATCGATGGCCTCTATACCGCCAATCCGCACGAGGACCCCACGGCCGAGTTCGTCCCGGTCGTGCATAAGATCGATGCCAAGATTATCGCCTCGGCGGGCGATTCTTCCACATCGGTGGGCACGGGCGGCATGATCACCAAGATTCGAGCGAGCCGCATCCTGATGACGGCGGGCATTCAGAGCGTGATTTGCTCGGGCGAGGAGCCCGATGCGCTCGTGCGCCTCGCCCGCGGCGAGAGCGTGGGCACGCTGTTCGATCCGCCGGCGGAGCGTCTGGACATCGCACCCCGCAAGCTGTGGATCGCACTGGGCGACAAGGCGCATGGCTCGGTGACGGTCGATGATGGTGCTGCGAAGGCGCTGGTCAGCCGTGGCTCTTCCTTGCTTGCGGTGGGTATTCGCGAGGTCGATGGCCAGTTTGCCGAGGGTGATGTGCTCGATGTGTGCGATCCGAGCGGTATGGTCGTCGCTCGCGGTATCGCCGAGGCCGATTCGAACGTGCTGGAGCTTGCTGCCGGTCGCCGCCAGGACCAGATCGCCAGCAACCGCCTGCTGGCAGACCTGGCCGAGAAGCCCGCGATACACAGGGATAACTTGATCGTATTTGCATAAAGAAAGACAGCGCTGCGGATCGTTTCCCGCAGCGCTGTCTTTCTCGTGCCGGCACCTGGGGACGTTCCTTATGTGCCGGCAGGTGGGGACACTCCTTTGTTAGAAGATCCGGCGCAGGTCTCCGCGGTTGAGGGCTTCGTCGAAGAGGTGCTTGAACACCACGCTGCCGTGCAGGCCGTCGTGCTCGAACTCGTTGGTCACCCAGGCGTGCGAGTTGCCCACGCGGCTGAGCGTATCGAGCTGCAGGCCCGAATCGACGTACATGTCGTCGAAATACACCGCGGCCTGCAGGGGCACCTCGTTGCACGCCAGGCGCTGCGGGTCGTAAATCTTGTCCCAGCTGGTGTCTTCCATCAGCAGGTCCATGGCGGGCTTAAACGGCATAAGCTCGGGCATCTGCTCAAACATCCACGGGAACATGGCCTCGCCGGTAAACATGAGCGGGCGTGCGAGCGTGTCGAACTCGGCGCGGTGCGCCTTCTCTTCAGCCGCGGCCCAGCCAATGGGCATAGTGTCGCCGTCGGCGTATATGAACTCCTGCAGCGTCCAGTACAGCGGATTCGTGCGCGTGTTGGTGCGCTCGAAGGCGCGCATCAAAAAGCTGTCGGATACCGAGGAGCCGCAGGTCAGCGTGCCGTCGCCGTCAACAAAAGCGTGATCGATAATCCAATGCATGCGCTCAAAGCTCGGCTTCATGCCAAAGTCGCTGCCCATGAGCTGTAGGCGCTCGACCGTCATCGGCGAGCCGTCGGGCAGCACGGGTTTCTGAGCCTCGAGCGTATCGGCCAGGGCTGCCACGCGCTCGACGTCAGCGGGGTAGCGGTCGTAATACTGCTGCGTCTTGGCGGCCATGCGCGGGAAGGTGTGCGCGTAGACCTCGCTGGCGCTCGCCGGCACGTGCGGAATGCCGCCGCAGGTAAAGCTCGCCGCCACGCCTTCGGGGAAGAGCGACAGGTAGCTCAGCGTCAAAAAGCCGCCGTAGCTCTGGCCGAGCGTGACCCACGGCTTGCCGCCAAAGCCCACTAGGCGCAGGTACTCAAAATCGCGCACGATGGAGCTGGCGAGGTGGCGCTTGAGGAAATCCGCCTGCGAGCGTGCTGTATCGGCGCCGGCGGCCGTTGCGCGATCACCCAGTGCCTTGATCGTGCGTCCGTCCACGCAGCTACTGCGTCCGGTGCCGCGCTGGTCGGGAAGGACCACACGGAAGTGCTTGACGGCCTCCTCGATCCAGCCGTCGCTTGCAGGCGACAGCGGACGCGGGCTCTCGCCGCCGGGGCCGCCCTGCAAAAACAGGAGCAGCGGCAGATCGTCGTTGATGCGGTCGGGCGCGCAAACCACGCGGTAGAAGAGCTTGATGCTCTCGGGCGCGCCGGCGATTGGTGCCGGCATAGCGCCGCGGCGCATGGTGCTGCCGACGGCCAGGAGCATCGGCTCCAGGCCGCGCCAGTCAAGGGGGACGTCGATGCTGTGGTCCTCGACGTAAAGGCCGGGGACGTGGTACGAAGTGATGAGGGCCATGTGAGTCTTCCGTTCGTTGCGGTGTTTCGGCTTGACCAATTCTACCGCCGCGGGCGAGGCCATGCGCAAATCGGCTACCATGGTTGCAAACTTCTAGGAGAAAGGGCCGCCCATGTCGGTCGATATAGCCACGTATGTCCATGATCTTGCCGTTGCCGCCAAGGCAGCGTCGGCCTCGCTTGCCACGGCGAGCGATGAGCAGCGTCAGGAGGCCGTGCGCGCCATGGCCGCAGCACTGCGCAACGGTGTCGACTCCATCGTTGCCGCTAACGAGCTCGATATGTCCGCCGCGCGCGATGCGGGCACTTCGGCCGGTCTGCTCGACCGTCTGCTGCTGACGCCTGAGCGCGTCGAGGGCATGGCCGCCGGCCTGGAAAAGCTCGCCGAGCTGCCCGATCCCGTGGGCCGCGTGCTCGACCACCGCGTGCTTGCAAGCGGCGTGGACCTGACCCGTGTGAGTGTTCCGCTGGGCCTGGTCGCTATGGTCTACGAGGCGCGCCCCAACGTGACGGCCGACGCCGCAGGCATCTGCATCCGTACCGGCAACGCCTGTATTCTGCGCGGCGGCTCGCTGGCCTATCACTCGTGTGCCATGATCGCCGAGCTGCTGGCCGATGCGCTCGAGGCCAAGGGCTTCCCGCGCGAGGCCGTGTCGATGATCGAGTCCACCGACCGCGAGGCCACTGGCGAGTTCATGAAGCTCCGCGGCATTGTCGACGTACTCATTCCGCGCGGCGGTGCAGGCCTGATCCAGCGCTGCGTGCGCGAGTCGCTTGTGCCGGTGATTGAGACGGGCACGGGCAACTGCCACATCTACGTGCATGAATCCGCCGACTTTGATAAGGCGCTCAACATTATCGTTAATGCCAAGACCCAGCGCGTAGGCGTGTGCAATGCCGCCGAGTCGCTGCTGGTCGACCATGCTGTGGCCGATGCGTTTTTGCCTGCGGTCGTTGCCGTGCTGCACGATCACGGCGTGCTCATTCACGGCGACGAGGCCACGTGCGCCGCGTGCGCCGACGCCGGCTTTGTGGAGGGCGATGACTACGTCGCCGCGACTGAGGAGGACTGGGGTCGCGAGTACCTGGCGCTCGAGATGAGCGTGAAGGTCGTGGCAAGCGAGGACGAGGCCATCGCACACATCAACCGCTACGGCACGATGCACTCCGAGGCCATCGTTGCCGAGGACACGGATGCTTGCGAGCGCTTCCTAGATGCGGTCGATGCCTCGGCCGTGTACGCCAACGCCAGCACGCGCTTCACCGACGGCGGCGAGTTTGGCCTGGGCGCCGAGATCGGCATCTCGACCCAAAAGCTCCACGCCCGCGGCCCCTTCGCCGCCGACGCCCTCACCACTTACAAATACAAGCTCCGAGGCACCGGCCAGGTCCGCCCCTAAACCTACCAAAAAGGGACAGGTTTATTTTGGC
>CALJMO010000024.1 GCA_937982065.1 uncultured Collinsella sp. | reverse complement strand
GGCACCGGCCAGGTCCGCCCCTAAACCTACCAAAAAGGGACAGGTTTATTTTGGCAGGTTTTATCTGCGGTTTTGCCGGGCGACGCGTTCGCCCGGCTTTTTTCTCCGTATGCCTTTTCTGCCTTTCGGCTTGAGCCGCGGCGATATACGATAGTGACACCGTGTCCTAGCACCGACTCACTTGGAGGTATTGCCATGTCTCAGACGCTTTCCGCCGGAATCACCCGTGACCGTGCGTTCGAACTGCTCAACGAGCACAACAAAGATCCGTTCCACATCACCCACGGCGAGACGGTCGAAGGCACCATGCGCTACTTTGCGCGCGAGTTCGACCCCGAGAACGAGGAGTTTTGGGGTATCGTCGGCCTGCTGCACGACTTGGATTGGGAGGAGCATGAGGACGACCCCGTGAACCACACCATCTATGCTGCCAAGATTCTGGAGGGCGAGGGCGCACCGCCCGAGCTCATCCGCGCCATCCAGACGCACACGTCCGATTTCAACGCCTCGCTGCCCAAGCCCGAGTCGCAGATGGAGAAGATCCTATTTGCGTGCGACGAACTTACCGGCCTGATCGGGGCCGCCGTTATCATGCGTCCGAGCAAAAGCGTCATGGACTTTACGACCAAGTCGCTCAAGAAGAAGTTCAAGGACAAGCGCTTTGCCGCCGGCTGCTCGCGCGACGTGATTACGCAGGGCGCCGAGATGCTGGGCTGGGAGCTCCCCGAGCTTTTCGACCGCACCATCGCGGCCATGCAGTCCTTCGCGCCCGACCGCGACACCTTCCAGGCCTAACCTGCCAAAAAGGGACAGGTTTTTTGGTAGGTTTTATCTGGGAAAACGCTTCCGTTGGACGTTATTCAGCGGAAGCGTTTTCTGTTTGACATGGTGACGTTGGCGAATGGCGGCGCCTCGCGGCAGGCAGCTGCGCTTCGCCGTACTCGTAACTCGGCAAGCGCGACGCTAGGACGCGTTCTTGATAATCCATGTCCCCAGTCCGGTCAACAGCTGAACCTGCCTAACCGTTAACCCTTCTTTTCGAAGCGCGAGAATCGCCTCATTGCGAAGTGGCTTGGAGACGGATTTGAGTTCCGTCGGAGCACATCCTGCGACACTCTGCACGATTGCCGTGCCAAATTCGCATAGATCTTCCTCGCGAACCTTGGCTGTTGCGCTGGGGCGATAGGGAAGCGACGGCGCACTTTCCATGAGCTGAAGGTATGAGCGAGGTGTTGGGAATAAAACACCGACAACGCTGCCGGTGACATGCGGCCGTGACCTGGCACTCATTAGATACTCACGATGGCTGCTCCAGGGATATTCGTCGTATGCCGCCAGTCCTGCTTTTTGTGGATTCAGATGAATGTATCGAATTGCCTCGAGTAAATATACTTCCGACTTAATGGGCGAATCCCAAAACCGCTCCTGAAACACGTGGCCGATATGTCCCGTCCGCGCATTGTACCTGCCCGCATACGATACGGCTACCGCGTGCATCGCGTCGCTCTTGCGGTCGTCCGGATCGTCGATGAGCAGATGAATGTGGTTTCCCATAAGGCACCAAGCGATAAGCTCGATATTGTGTTTGGGGAGAATCGCATCGAGGATCTGAAGCATGGCGATTCGGTCCTCGGCATCGTCAAACAGCAATTGCCCTCCGTTTCCACGCAACGTGACGTGGAAATAACCGGTTGGTGACTTTGAACGAGGTTTTCTCGGCATGGCCCCTCCTTTAGCTTGGATGGGCTGAAGATACCTCATTCGGAGGCTTCGGTTGTCGAGATTCAGTTCACCGACCATAGCTGCTACCTGCCGAAATGTTATTGCGTTTTCAAATTGATGCTTTTTAATGGTAATTGAACAAGACGGGCGCGCTTGTTGTGGATGCGGGCGTTAGTTGCGTCGATCTGGACGGCCCCCCTCGCGTGATGTCATCGCAAATGGGCTTCACGCATTTCTACGGCGATAGAAAAATGGCCGGGCGCTCACAAACAAAACGGAGAACTCGGCCATTTACTGATTGTTTGTTGACGTTTGGCCAGATAAAACCTGCCAAAATAAACCTGTCCCTTTTTGGCAGGTTAGTTGAGGGCGGCTTGGGCTAGGCGGGCTTCGGCGGCCTCCTCGGTGACGCCCAAGGCCACGGCGAACTCCTCGATGGAGCGGCGCTTGGCTTCCTTGAGTACGCGCATGTAGTAGGAGCTGGGCTTTTTATCAGCTTCCTCGGCCTGGCGAATGCGGTACATCATGGTCTTTGCCACGCGGACCGTCTCGGGCGCGCCCAGCTTGAGCTGCTGCTTAAAGTGCGTCTCCTCAAGCGAGCTGTTGCGCTCGGTAAAGGTGTCGCACTCCAGCTCGTCATAGTGGCTCAGCAGGTGCTCGGCATCTTGCTGCGAGATGGCGGCGTGCAAACGGTCGGCCTGCGCCACGGGGTACATGAGGATCGTCTGCGCATGTCCCTGCTTGGTCTCGAGCAGCAGCATGGGCTGCGGTGTGTCGTCCCTAAAACCGACGACGGTGCAGACTCCCTGGCCCGGATGAATGACGTGTTGACCGATTGAGAACATGCTACCTCCAACTTATACGAATTTACGTATGTCTAGAATAACACGCTGACGTGCGCAAACCCTTACTTTATGCAGGAAAAACACACAACTCTGATAGGTAAGAGTATTCGATAACAGACGCAGCTCATTCACACCTTTATGCATTTTCAACGCCTGCATAATCTGCAGGCAGACTGGCATCTTTGAGTGACTCCATACAAGCTGTAGTCATTTTTGTGCATATGCAATATCTATTAGCTTTACCCTGCGACAGTGCCCGTCGCTTGTGATAGAGTGCTACAAACTCTGGCTTTTGCCCTACGAGTGACCAAGAGCTCGGGGGCTTTAACACAAGGAGGATCTATGCCCGAGAAGATTGAAGAGCTGGTACGCGCTGCGCTTGCTGCGGCCCAGGAGGCCGGCGACCTTTCCGCATTTGAACTTGACGATTGCGCTATCGAGCGACCGGCTGACACTTCTCATGGCGAGTGGACTTCTACCATGGCCCTGAAGTCCGCCAAGCTGGCCCACTGCGCCCCGCGCAAGATCGCCGAGGCCATCGTTGCCCATATGCCCGAGGACCCCGCGATCGAGAAGGTCGAGATCGCAGGCCCCGGCTTCATCAACTTCTACCTCTCCGTTGCCGTCAAGAATGCCATCTTTGGCGAGGCTCGCGAGAAGGGTATGGACTTCGCTAAGTCCAACGTCGGTGGTGGCCTGAAGACCCAGGTCGAGTTCGTTTCCGCTAACCCCGTCGGCCCCATGCACATCGGCCACGGCCGCTGGGCCGCGCTGGGCGACTCACTCTGCCGTGTTATGGACCACGCCGGTTACGACATCCAGCGTGAGTTCTACATCAACGACCACGGCTCTCAGATGAACACCTTCGGCAACTCCATCAGCACGCGCTATATGCAGCTTGCCGACATCATCGCCAAGCAGGGCGTGGATATCGACGAGGCTCACAAGCTGCTGATTGCCGACCGCGACGCCTTCGTTGCCGACGAGAATGACGAGCATCCCGAGACTCATCCGTACCAGGATAACTTTGCCGAGACCCTTGGCAAGGACTCCTATGGCGGCGACTACATCATCGACGAGGCCGCCGAGTTCTGGCGCACTGACGGCGATAAGTGGGTCAACGCCGATCCTCAGGAGCGTATGGAGAGCTTCCGCGAGCGCGGCTATGTAAAGATGGTCGACAACATGCGCGACCTTTGCCATGCCGTTAACTGCGACTTCGATCGTTGGTTCTCCGAGCGCTCACTGTATGTGAAGGACACTGAGGGCGAGACCGCCGGCACCTCCGCCGTCGACCGCGCTTTTGAGAAGCTCGACAAGATGGGCTACCTCTACACCAAGGACGGCGCCCTGTGGTTCCGCTCCACCGACCTGGGCGATGACAAGGACCGCGTCCTGATCAAGTCCGACGGCGAGTACACCTACTTCGCCTCCGACGTTGCCTATCACTGGGATAAGTTCCAGCGCGTCGACCACGTCATCGACATCTGGGGTGCCGACCACCACGGCTACATCGAGCGCGTCCGCTGCGTCTGCGACGCTCTTGGCTATCCCGGCAAGTTTGAGGTTCTGCTGGGCCAGCTCGTCAACCTGCTGCGCAACGGCAAGCCCGTCCGTATGTCCAAGCGCAAGGGCACCATGGTGACCCTGCAGGAGCTCGTCGACGAGGTCGGTTCCGACGCCGCCCGCTACACGCTCATCTCCAAGAGCTCCAACCAGATGGTCGACTTCGATATTGAGGCCGTTAAGAAGCGCGACAACTCCAACCCGGTCTATTACGTGCAGTATGCTCACGCCCGCGTGTGCTCCATCCTGCGCCGTGCCGCCGACGTTACGCCCGAGCAGGCTGACGAGATGGGCATGAAGGCCGTCGCCGCCAAGGCCATCGGTGAGAACGTTGATTACTCGCTGCTGACCGACCCGACCGAGCTCGCCCTTTCGCGCAAGCTCAACGAGCTTACCGACCTCATCGCCAGCTGCGCTCGCGACCGCGCCCCGTTCCGTCTGACGCACTTTGCCGAGGAGCTCGCCGGCGACTTCCACAGCTTCTACGCTGCCTGCCAGGTTCTGCCGAGCGAGGGCCGTCCCGTCGACCCCGAGCTTTCGCGTGCCCGTCTGGCCGCTTGCGACGCCGTCCGCGTGACGCTCGCCCTGGTGCTCACCCTTGTTGGTGTCTCCGCTCCCGAGCAGATGTAAGCTACGGGTCATTTGACCGCGCAAGTTTGGTTTAACTGAGCCTTGAAAGCCCGATCTCCCATATGGAGGTCGGGCTTTTTGCACAAACGCCGTCGTATTGACGAATTTGGGACTGCTGGAAATACGAAACTATGCCGGTTTACTACGATGAATTGAGAAATTCCAACCACGCCGGCTTTTCGCAAAAAAGTGCAAGGCATCTACCTGCGGTTTTAGTTCAACAAATTTCGGAGTGGTCGCGGTTGAGCGATTCGTCGTAGTAAACCGTCATAGTTTTGGCGGAGGCATTCAGGTTTGTGGGCGGTAAACCAAAGATTGTCCCTTTTGACTAGTCGTTTAAGAACGTCCTCAATGACTAAGTTGCAGGTGGTTGCGGTTGTGTTACACTAACGCTGCGTATATGACGCAAATATCTCGATACAGATCAATGATGTCCGTCGGTATTTGACGGAGCTAGACTGTTTAGCCGCCCTGAAGGTTTATGCAGGGAGCATGTGATCACAGGGCTTGAAAAGAAAGTTGAGCAAACACTGTGTCTGATCAACAGCAAGAAAACGAAATAACGACGACGCAAGCCGCTCCCGCTGCACCGGTTGCGTCGGACCAGGTCGCGGCGCCCGCGCAAGCCTCGGCTCCTGAGACGCCTAAGGCTGCTTCGACGCCTACGCCTGTAGCGGCTGAGAAGGCCGTGTCTGCAACTGGTGAGGAGGCTGCTCCGGCAAAGCCCAAGCGTACGCGCCGCGCGGCCAAGCCTGCCGATGACGGCGAGGAGGTCACCAAGCCCAAGCGCCGTACCACGCGCACGACGCGCGCCAAGCGTACCGTTGCAGCTGACTCCTCGGCGCCGATTTCCGATGAGGTCGCGCAGGCACGTGCGTTGGCGCAGATTAGCGAGGCTCAGGTGGTGCGCGCCCGCCGTCGTGCTGCCGAGCGTGAGGCCGCGGCTCTGACCGAGCTTGCAGCTCCGTTTGTGCCCGAGACGCCTGCCGCCACCGAGACCCCTGTCGCCGACCAGCCAACCGAGAAGCCGGTACCGCGCACACGCCGTCGCACGGCTGCTAAGGCCGAGCAGGTTGCCGATCAGGTAACCCCCGAGCTCGCTGAGGCTTCGGTCCGTTCCGCGGCAGGGGAGGGCACATCGCCTGTTGAGCCCGCTGCGCCTGTCGAGGCCAGCGAAGTTCCCGTTGTCGATCCGGCTTTGCGCCCGCACCGTCGCGGTCGCAAGCCCAAGGCTTTCGTCGAGGCCGAGAAGGCCGCAGCCGCAGCCGCCGCCGCTCGGGATGCTGCGGCGACCGCCGAGCCTGCAACCGCTGCCGACGCGCCCGTCCAGGATGCTACGACTTCCGAGGCCGTTTCTGCCGATGTCGAGCCCGCCGACGTCCGTCCTGGTCGCAGCCATCGTACTGCTGCTAAGCGCACGTCCAAGGCCAAGGCTGCCAAGAAGGGTGCGTCCGAGGTTTCCGCCGAGACGACCGCCGATGCATCGACTGATGCCGCCGAGCCCCAAGACGTCGAACAGTCTGCGTCCGAGAAGCCCAAGCGCGGTCGCAAGAAGTCCGCTAAGGCCAAGGCCGTCGAGCAGCATGCCGAGGCCGAGCCGCAGGGCGATTCCAATGCCGAGGCCAGCGATGATGCTTCGGCTAACGAAGACGCCTCCGCAACCGATGGCACCGCCCCCGTCGAGACCGAAGAGAGCGCTCGCCCCAACCGCCGTCAGCACAAGCGCAACGACGAGCGTAATGACCGCAACGAGCGCAAGGACGAGCGTAACAACGATCGCCGCAACCGTCAGCGCGACCGCAAGCAGCGCAATAAGGAGCGCAATGCCGCTCCGACTGAGCCCACGCTTTCGCGCGAGGAGCTCGCGGCCATGAAGGTCGCCGAGCTGCGCGAGAAGGCCAAGGAGTTCGAGATCGAGACGACCGGCAAGAAGAAGGCCGAGCTCGTCGAGGAGATCTACGTCACCGCCGCAAAGGCCGAGGGTTTCCGCGATATCAAGGGCATTCTGCAGATTCGCCCAGACAGCTCCGGCATCATCCACGCCCATGGCTACATGAAGTCCAACGACGACGCCTTCGTGCCCGCATACCTCATCCGTTCCGCGCGTCTGCGCACGGGCGATGTCATCGAGGGCTCGCTGCGTCCTTCGCGCGGCGGCGACAAGCGCGCCGGCCTCGCCAAGATCACGACCGTCAACGGCATGGATCCTGAGCAGATTCGCAATCGCCCCAAGTTCGGCGACCTCACCCCGGTCTATCCCAACGAGCCGCTGCGCATGGAGCATGGCAAGGATTCCATTACCGGTCGTGCCATCGACATCGTGTCGCCGATCGGCAAGGGTCAGCGCGGCCTGATTGTGTCCCCGCCTAAGGCCGGCAAGACGACGATCCTCAAGAAAATCTGCCAGTCTATCTCGATTAACAACCCCGAGGTGCACCTCATCTGCCTGCTCGTCGACGAGCGCCCCGAAGAGGTCACCGATATGCAGCGTTCCATCAAGGGCGAGGTTGTGGCGTCGACCTTCGATATGCCCGCCGACAACCACACTCGCGTGGCAGAGCTCGTCATCGAGCGCGCCAAGCGCATCGTGGAACTGGGCGGCGATGTTGTAGTTGTGCTCGACTCCATCACGCGTCTTGCCCGCGCCTACAACTTGGCGGCGCCCGCCTCAGGCCGCATCCTTTCGGGCGGCGTTGATTCGGCGGCACTGTATCCGCCCAAGCGTTTTCTGGGTGCAGCCCGCAATATCGAGAACGGTGGCTCGCTCACCATCCTGGCCTCCGCACTCATCGATACCGGTTCCAAGATGGACGAGGTCATCTTTGAGGAGTTCAAGGGTACCGGCAACATGGAGCTCAAGCTCGACCGCGACCTGGCCGATCGCCGCATTTTCCCGGCCATCGACCCTGTTGCCTCGGGTACGCGCAACGAGGACCTGCTGGTCGACGAGCAGATGCGCCCGTTTGTCTTTGGTCTGCGTCGCATCCTCGCCGGCATGAACAATACCGAGCGCGCGGCCGCATCGTTTATCAAGGGCCTCAAGGGCACCAACACCAACCAGGAGTTCCTGGTGCGTTCGGCCAAAAAGCATAGCGACTACGAGCAGACGTTCTAAGTCGTCAACCGCACGCGGCGTTATTGCCGGCGCGATGAAGGGTCGGGGCTTGCGCCTCGGCCCTTTTTATATCGCCACTCGGCGCCAGTTATCGACCATAAGACTGGCAAGCAGCAGGTTTCCCGTTTCAATCCGACATCGTCGCTTGCAATCGACAGGGCGGTTTCGCATAATAGCTTTTAAGCTTCGCGACGGAAAACGCAGATGAAACGAACCATATACCGTTGCTTTGGGGCATAGCCCCGCTTCATCTTCTCTCGCGCAGCCAACTGAATGATGCGATTTGGGTGCTGGAAGATGGGGAGAGCTCATGGCTTCTTCTGATGCAACACAACGAGCAGTCCTTGCCGGACTTTCGTGCGGGATCGGCCTGGCCGCCCCCGTGGTTATGTATGCCGCGACGCTGCCGTTTTCGTCGGTGAACGAGACGGTCGTGGCGGGTGCGGTTCCCTTCGCCGTGGGCGCGGTGGCGGGCGTGGGTATCTATGCCGCCTCGCTGGGTATCTCCGAGTATCGTGCGCAGCGTGAAGAGCGTCTGTTCCAGCCCGATGCCATGGGCGGTGCCGCCAATCTCAATCAGCATCAAAGCGAGTTCAAGACCGCCTCGATTCCAGCTCAGCAGCAGGATGCGACTCCTTACGCTGCGGCTTCTGCTTCTCAGGCTCAGGCGGAGCAGTCTACCTCGGCATTCCTTTCCGGCCTGACCGGTGCGTTCCAGCGCCGTCATGCCGATGATGGTGTCCCTACCATCGCTCGAGCCGCAGATGCTATGGACGAGGACGAGGCTTGGTCCATGATCGACAGTATGCTCGACGACGATTCGCCGGTGAGCTGCGACCCTGCACACTCGCGCGACGTCTATCAAGTCGCCATCGACGAGCTCACCAACGGCGGGCAGACCGGCTCCTTCAATCGCGACGACATCGCCGCCGCGGCACGCGCCGTGTCGGGCTCCCAGGCCGCCCCTGCGGGCAGCACGGCGGCTTTCGTGGCACTCGTTGCCAACGCGGCAGCCAATAACGCGTACAACGCTACCTCGGGCGACGCGAATGCTTCTGCCGACAATTCGTACGTTGATGAAGCCATGACCGCTGACGAGGAGGCCGTTGCTGCCCGCCGTGCCGCCGAAAGCTCTTTGTGGGGCGCTCCTGCCCAGCAGCAGGCGGCTGAGGCTGCGCCGTACAATGCAAACCTCGCCAGCATGCCTATCATCTCCGGTGCCGCGGACATCGATCTCGATGACCTCGATGAGCCTGCAGCCATCACCGCATCGATTGATGCCCAAGATCGCATCAACACCGGCGACCTTCCAGATGCCTCGCTCGAGGTTGATGTCCCCATGGCCGATTACTCGGGCCACGAGGACATGTGGGCCGCCGCCACCGCAATCCTGGATGAGATTGACGAGCCTGCTCCTGTTACGGCCCCCGCTCCCGTCGCTGCCCCTCAGCCTGCTGCCCCCGCCTATGTCGGCCGTCACAGTGCTGTGTTCCCCGAGGATACTGCCCGTATCTCGCGCGAGAGCATCGAGCGAGCCGAGGCTATTGCCGCCGGCATTATGGAAAATCGTCGTCACGAGCGCGTCAATCAGATCCTCGAGGAAGAGATCGAGCGCCTGCAGTCCTCTACCGCCAAGCGTACGGGCCGTGCCTATCTGAGCGTTATCGAGGGCGGTACCGCCAGCTTTGCGCCGCTCCGCGCGGAGGCATAACTTCTGCATGGTTAAGATCAATCGAAAATGGGCGGTCGTGACCTGCCTGATGGCGCTCTTGATCTGGGGCAATTCGCTGGTTCCCGGCTCGGGGTCGGGCTCGCTGAGTCTAACGGTCATGGAAGCTATCCGCGGTTTCCTGCACGGCGTGGGACTTCCATATGAATGGGTGACCAACTTTGTTGTTCGCAAGTGCGCGCATTTTACCGAGTATATGGTGCTCGGCATCCTGGCAACGCACGCCTTTGATTTTGAGGGCCGGCGCACCTTTGACGTGCTGCTGCCCACGGCGGTGTTCCTGCTGCTGATTCCTTCGATCGACGAGACGATTCAGCTCTTTGTGCCGGGACGCGCTGGAATGATCACCGATGTGATGATCGACTGCTGTGGAGCGGCAACGGGCGTTGTGCTCCGATATCTCTTACGGTCGCTGATGTGCGCCAAAAAGGCCGCCTAGGACGTATTGTTTGGTCCTAGGCGGCCTTTTTTATTTGAGGGCTTATATGAGGCGTGGTGGCGTCGTTCCGTAGGTCGGATTTGCCGGGCGTGCCACGCCCCGTGGGTGCGTCTGCTACTGAAGCGCCTGTGCGCCCAGGGCCAGGCAGCCCATGATGCCCTGCTTGCCCTCGAGGCTGTTGTTGACGATGTAGTTATCGATGTCGTTGACCTCGGGCGTGACGATATAGCCGTTGAGCATCTCGGCACACTTTTTGCGTGCGAGCGGCACGATGGGGGTGTGGTCGGCCACACCGCCGCCGATGATGATCTTTTGCGGCGCGTAGCACAGCGTGTAGGTCATGAGCGCCTGTGCCAGATAGCCTGCGAGCAGGTCCATGGCCTCCTGGTCATCGGCCATGTCTCCGGCGTTCTTGCCATCCCAGCGCTTTTTAACGCCGGGGCCGGCAATGAGGCCCTCTAGGCAGTTGTCGTGGAAGGGGCAGGCGCTGTGCTCGCCAATGGTGTCGCGCGGGTCGCGCGTGACCAGGATGTGGCCAGCCTCGGGATGCATCATGCCGTGCACGAGCTTACCGCCCGAGAGCACGCCGGCGCCCACGCCGGTGCCGATGGTCAGATACACAACGTCAGTGAGGCCCTGGGCGCAACCAAAGGTGACCTCGCCCAGGCAGGCGACGTTGACGTCGGTATCGTAGCCGCAGGGGATATTGAGCTCGTTTTGGATGGTGCCCAGCAGGTCAAAGTAGCGCCATGCCGTTTTGGGCGTCTCCAGGATCTTGCCGTATTGGGGCGAGGCAGGGTTGACTGCGGTGGGTCCAAAGGCGCCGATGCCCAGCGCGGCGATGCCCTTGTCGGCAAACCATGCATTGACGGCCTCAACGGTCTCCTGCGGGGTCGTGGTCGCGATCTGCTCACGCTCCAGGACCGTACCGTCTGCATAGCCCGTGGCGCAGACCATCTTGGTGCCGCCGGCCTCGAGCGCTCCGATAAGCTGCTGTTCTGCCATAGTATTCCTCTCTGGGACGAGTTGCTCCGTGACTAAAGTATAGAGCTCTAAACCATTTAAGAAAGCGCTATAAAAAGAAGCCTCGCAACGCGGCGGGCGGTGCGGGGCTTCTTTGGTTGCTTTAGTTGCTGGGCCGTCCTTACCCGCGCGGCTTGATTTTATCACGCAGGGACTTGAGGTTCTCCAGCGCCGCGTTGAGCGTCTCGTCTCGCTTGGCAAAGTGGAAACGAATCAGATGGTTGACGGGCTCGCGGAAGAAGCTCGAGCCGGGCACGGCGCCCACGCCCACCTTAGACGCGAGGTCCTCGCAGAACTCGAGGTCGCTGTCGTAGCCAAACTCAGAGATATCCATCATCACGTAGTAGGCGCCCTGCGGCACGTTATGCTCAAGACCGATGCTATCGAGCCCCTGGCAGAACAGGTCGCGTTTGGCGGTATAGAGGTTAAGGACCTCATCGTAATAGCTGTCGTCGAAGTTGAGGGCGGTGACAACGGCTTCCTGCAGGGGAGCGGCGGCACCCACGGTGAGAAAGTCGTGGACCTTCTTGATACGCTCGGTGATCTGGGCCGGGGCGATGGTGTAGCCCAGACGCCAGCCGGTGATGGAGTACGTCTTAGACAGCGAGCTGCAGCTGATGGTTCGCTCGAACATGCCGGGCAGCGTGGCCATATAGACGTGCTCATGGGGCGCGTAGACGATGTGCTCGTAGACTTCGTCGGTGATGCAGTACGCGTCGTACTTTTTGCACAGGTCGGCGATAAAGGTGAGCTCCTCGCGCGTAAAGACCTTGCCGCAGGGGTTGGAAGGATTGCACAGGACGATGGCCTTGGGGTCGTTGTCTCGGAAGGCCGCCTCGAGTGTCTCGCGGTCAAAGTCGAATGTGGGCGGGTTGAGCGGCACGTAGATGGGCTCGGCACCCGAAAGGATCGTGTCGGCGCCGTAGTTCTCGTAGAACGGCGAGAAGATGACGACCTTGTCTCCGGGGTTTGTGACCGTCATCATGGCGGCCATCATGGCCTCGGTGGAGCCGCAGGTGACTACGATATTCTCGTTGGGGTTCACCGGCATGCCCATAAAGTGCTCCTGTTTGGCGGCGAGCGCCTCGCGCATGGCCTGGGAGCCCCAGGTGATGGAGTACTGGTGATAGAGCGGCTTGGGGTCGCTGGCGATGGCGCTGAGGCTATCGAGCAGCTGCGCTGGGGGATCGAAGTCAGGGAAGCCCTGCGAGAGATTGACAGCGCCATACTTATTGGAGATGCGTGTCATGCGGCGGATGACCGAATCGGTAAATCTTGCCGTGCGGTTGGAGAGTTCTTTCATGACGGTCCTTTCGAGGATTTGCAGTGGGGCAAGTTTACTCCCATGAAACCGGTGGGATTTGCTCGAAATGGTCTCGAAAAACTCTTTTCAAAATTCTTGAAAATTGGGGCTTGCATCGCGTGGCGTTCCTTGCAATAATAGTCGAGCGCGAAGCGCACAGGACACGGTGGGTGTAGCTCAGTTGGCTAGAGCGACGGGTTGTGGTCCCGTAGGTCGAGGGTTCGAGTCCCTTTACCCACCCCAGTTTTTGCTTCGTGTTGATATCGGGTCGTTAGCTCAGTTGGTAGAGCAGGGGACTCTTAATCCCAAGGTCCAGGGTTCGAACCCCTGACGGCCCACCACACGATATCTCCTCTAAAGTCCGCCACAACGGACTTTAGCTTTGGGTCGTTAGCTCAGTTGGTAGAGCAGGGGACTCTTAATCCCAAGGTCCAGGGTTCGACCCCCTGACGGCCCACCAAAGCATGGTAAAGCGACTGGCTTAGGCTGGTCGCTTTTTTGTTAACCTCGCATGGGGTCGAACCCGAAAGGGCGCGGCCGCTTTCACAGATTGAGTCTACCCTGGGGATCGGTGAAACCGTCAGTACCCTCCTTGAGTTTCTTCTCGTCTGCCTTCACGCGACGCTCGAGCTTTTTTGTATCCTCGGCAGGCGGTAGGTTCTCGGGAACAATTCCGCGGTCGATGAGGCTGCCACGCACGCTCGTGTTGTTCTCGACGTGTTCTTGTTTGATCTGGTCCAGACCGTACAAGTCGTGTTCCTCGGCGTTGAAGGCCGTCATCGAGTTCGTGAGGTCCTTTGCTTTGATGAGGACATCGGCTAACCTGTCCGCCAATGCCGCGCTCTTGGGTACGCCGAGCTGCTGCTTCATTTCCGCCGTGCTTCTGCCGCCGAATAACGCCTCATCGCCCTTCGACTTGATGATCGCGAATCCTTTGGAGTCCACGCCGCGTTTGAACGCAATACCCGAGAGCTGTTTCTCTGAATCGGATAGCGAGTGGCGCGCCTGCAAGCGCTGAATCTCTGCGAAGCGCTGCTCTATGAGCTCTTGGCGGCGCGTCTGCACGGCAAAGTATGCCTGGGCGAGCGCGATCTCTGGCTTGTTTGGGTCTCCGTTTTGGGCGATTAAATAGCATGCGTAGCGCGTCAGCTTGTAGTCTTTTACGGCTCGTTTGGCGATGCCGGCATCTACCATTTTGCTGGCCTCAGCAAAATGGGCGGCAACAGGCATTTTATTGGTGTCACACGATGCCATGGATCTCTTAACTGCAGTCTCAAAATTACGCCATTGGGTGTATCCGAGGGGTTCCATTAAATCGCGTGCGAGCCAATACTCAACGCCGTCTTCTACATGGGCGTAGCTGTCAAGTTCGACACGCCATTTCTCGATATCCCTGCTGTCCATATCTCTTCCTTTCTGTTCGTTTGTCTACGTGGACTATGTCGACTCCGTATTCAGAATGAGTATATTTGCCCGCGCGGACACGAATGGGCCCTGTGTCGCTTTGAGTTCACGGGACCCATTAATATCGAGAAGTTGTGTTCTGCTCTGGAGGGGTGCTCGGCTTAGTCCGCTCGATAGTGCGAACCCAGGCTTTCGGTCCGCTTGCGCATGGCTTTGACCATTTCCTGTGCTAGTTGAATCTGCGATTGCAGGCGGGCGAGGGCAGCGATTTCGCTGTCGTTGGCATGTGGCTTATTTAGAGCCGTGGCTTCGTCTTGCAGGCTTTCAAGCTGTTGCAGGGCCTCGGATAGGCCTGTTTCGGTCCTGTTGATCATGCAAAAGGTGCTCATCGTGTGCCTAAGGCTGTGTGTCAGGCGTTCGGCATCTGTTGCGGCAATGCCGTACTGGGGGAGGGTGATATCCGCCTTCAGGGCCGCCTCAGGCTCTTTCTGCGCTGCAAGGGCTGCCGATGCGCCTGCGATGCGCCCGAACACGATGCCGTTGGCGCTTGACAAGCCACCAATGCGGTCGGCTCCGTGCATGCCGCCTGTCGCCTCGCCGCAAGCGTAGAGACCCTCAACGCCCGTGTACGCGGTCTTATCGATCTTGATGCCGCCATTAGCGGCGTGGGCATACATCGCAACGCGCATCTCGTCAGTCGGAGCGATGCCGTGCTCGTCTTGCAGCCAGGTGGCAAAGGTCTGCACAAACTCTGGGACATCCTCGCGGGGGAAGTCGTAGTGGAGTGCCAGGCCTTCGACACCTGCCTGATCGATGACGAGATCGATAGCGCGGGAGGCCAAGCGTGACGTGAAGGGACCATATCCAGAGCGCTGCTCGAGCAGGTCGTCCAGCTTGTCGTCGGCAATATCTACCGGCTGGTCTACATGCACGTAGCGCCAGGTTTTCTCGTTGAAGACCAAGTTACGCCTGGGCTCGATGAAGCCGGGCATCATCTGCATGAACTCTATATTAGCAAGCGATGCGCCGTGCGCCAGTGCGATGGCCTGCGAGGAGCTGAGCACATCAGCCGACGTAAGGCTGCGCTCGAACAGGCCGCCTGTGCCACCGGCTGCGATGATCGTGGCCTTGGCAGCAAAGGGCACGATTCGATTTTCGGTAAGGTCGTAGAGTACGGTTCCGGTTATTCTGCCGTTCGTGTCCTCAACAAGGTCGATAAGCTCATGGCGGGGGAGCAGGCGAATGCCGAGTGACTCGATCCGGGTCGTCAGAGCGTCCTCAAGGGGCTTGCGGGTGAGGCCGCGCCACATGCGTGTCTTATGGTCAAAGCAAGGGATAAATTGCTTTTGCTGGGCGCTCTCGGCGCTTTGCGGGTGCTGGAGTTCTACGCCCAGATCCTGTTCGAGCCAGTCAATCGCTTGGGGAATGCAGTGGACGAACGTTTGGACGAGTTCGGGGTCGGCAACGCCGCCGCCGACGGTCTGAATGGTGTCGATGAGGTCCTGTTCATCGTCTTCGTTAACGGGTCCGATAAGCCCTAGGCCCCAGGTTCCGGGGAAGAAGCTCGATCCACTCATAGTCTTGCCGGCGCTTGCCACAGTGACGGTTGCACCCGTGCGTGCCGCTTCGATGGCGGCGCAAAGGCCCGCAATGCCAGATCCAATTACCAGTACATCAGTCGATTCCATCGGATTCCTTTCTCGTCCGGCGCATTGTCGCACGGGTGATCGGCAATGGGGCCGCAAAGACTCGGCAAATCGGTAAAGGGCAAATATGGCAGGTGGGCGTCATGGACGCTCTGACGCTCCATCTCTTCACATCTCGTATTTCGCCCCAGCTGATATATCGGCATTAGCTACCCTGCACCAGCGCAAACAAAAAGAGCCGCTACCTCGAAAGGTAGCGGCTCCAAAGCTCAACTATATGAGCATCGCGCGGGCGCGATTAGGCCTTGAGGGCCTCCTCGACGGCGACAGCGCAGGCGACGGTGGCACCGACCATGGGGTTGTTGCCCATGCCGATGAGACCCATCATGTCGACGTGCGCAGGCACGGAGGAAGAACCGGCGAACTGGGCGTCGGAGTGCATGCGGCCCATGGTGTCGGTCATGCCGTAAGAGGCAGGGCCGGCGCCCATGTTGTCCGGGTGCAGGGTACGGCCAGTGCCGCCACCAGAAGCGACGGAGAAGTACTTCTTGCCAGCCTCGAGGCGCTCCTTCTTGTAGGTGCCAGCGACGGGGTGCTGGAAGCGCGTGGGGTTGGTGGAGTTACCGGTGATCGAGATGTCGACGTTCTCGTGCCACATGATGGCAACGCCCTCGCGGACGTCGTCGGCGCCGTAGCAGTTGACGGCGGCACGGGGACCATCGGAGTAGGGGATGGTCTCGACGACCTTGAGCTCGCCCGTGAAGTAGTCGAACTGGGTCTTCACGTAGGTGAAGCCGTTGATGCGGGCGATGATCTGAGCGGCGTCCTTGCCCAGACCGTTGAGAATAACGCGCAGCGGCTTCTTGCGAGCCTTGTTGGCGTTCAGAGCCAGGCCGATAGCACCCTCAGCGGCAGCGAAGGACTCGTGACCGGCCAGGAAGGCGAAGCACTCGGTGTCGTCGGAGAGCAGCATAGCGCCCAGGTTGCCGTGGCCCAGACCGACCTTGCGGTCCTCGGCGACGGAGCCGGGAACGGTGAAGGCCTGGATGCCCTCGCCGATGATGGCGGCAGCCTCAGAAGCAGACTTGGCGCCACGCTTGACAGCGAGAGCGCAACCGAGGGTGTAGGCCCACTCGGCGTTCTGGAAGGCGATGGACTGGGTGTTGTTGACGATCTCACGCGGGTTGAAGCCCTTGTCGGTGCAGATCTGCAGAGCTTCCTCGAGGGAGGCGATGCCGTTGTCGGCGAGGCACTTGTTGATCTTGTCAGCGCGGCGCTCGTAACCTTCGAACGTAACAGTCATAGTTATTTCCCTCCCTTTCTACTCGTGAACCGGGAACACGCTGGCGACGGAGTGAGTCTCCTCGTCGGTGCGCGGGTCGATGTACTTGGCAGCGTTCTCCCACTGACCATAGTGGCCCATAGCGCCAGCGATGGCCTCCTCGGGGGTCTTGCCGGCCTTGACGGCGTCGGTGAACTTGCCGAGGTTCAGGAACTCGAACGCGATGATCTCGTTCTTGTCGTTGAGAGCCATGCGGGTGACGTAGCCCTGAGCGAGCTCGAGGTAACGAGCGCCCTTGGCCTTGGTGCCGAACATGGTGCCGACCTGAGAGCGAAGGCCCTTGCCGAGGTCGTCGAGGGAGGCGCCCACGGGCAGGCCGCCCTCGGAGAACGCGGTCTGGCTGCGGCCGTAAACGATCTGCAGGAAGATCTCGCGCATAGCAACGTTGATGGCGTCGCAGACGAGGTCGGTGTTGAGGGCCTCGAGGATGGTCTTACCGGGAAGGATCTCGGAAGCCATGGCGGCAGAGTGGGTCATGCCCGAGCAGCCGATAGTCTCAACGAGGGCCTCCTCGATGATGCCGTCCTTGACGTTCAGCGTGAGCTTGCAGGCGCCCTGCTGAGGTGCGCACCAACCCACACCGTGCGTAAGACCGGAGATGTCGGAAATCTCCTTAGCCTGGACCCACTTGCCCTCCTCGGGGATGGGTGCGGGGCCGTGGTATGCACCCTTGGCAACGGGGCACATGTTCTCCACTTCCTGTGAGTACTGCATGCCTCTCCTCTCTATCGTGTTGGCGTCCCGTCTGGGGGTCGTGGCTGGCGATTGCCGGGCGACCCTTCGAAAGGGACATGACATGCAGCCCCTATAATACCGCGAAATGCACGGAATATTCGGCGAACGGCTCAGTTTTCGTAGCGAGAAGTCCGGAAGTTTTAATTGAAACGGTTTAACTCTATGTTCTGTGGTCGTGAACTTCCGTAGAGGGGGTCCGTCTTGGGCAAGCTATTGGTCAGCTCTTGTAAGCATTGCGGGGGTTGACCTGTTGCAACGATGCCGTTCGCCGCCTGATTACTGCCTTTGGCCGCGCGAGTGTATTGTTTTGCGTGAATGTTTTGATGGCACGCTTCAATCGTGCTGTATTGGATGGCAAGCAGATCCCGGCGAAGGGAGCGCCATGCAGCGCGTTTGGAGAACGGTTACCGGCTTTTACCATGTCTGTGCCCGCGGTACGGGCAAGCAGCTCATCTTTGAGGGCGATGAGGACCGGTGGGAGTTTTTGGAGCTGATGCGCGAGTGCTGCCGCGAGGAGGGTGTGACGGTTATCGCTTGGTGCCTTATGGGCAATCACGTGCATTTGGTGCTTGCAGATTACGAGGACAGGATGAGCGCGGCGATGCACCGGCTGCTTTTGACGTACGCGCGGCGGTTCAATAAACGCACGAGGCGCACAGGCCATCTGTTCCAGAACCGTTTTGACCGGCGCTCGCTCGATACCGACTGGCAGGTGATGGAGGCTATTCGCTCCGTACACGCCGATCCGCAGGAGGCGGGCGTTAGCCTAATCGAGCGTTATCCCTGGAGTAGCTTTGCGGAGCATTTGTGCGCTTACGACGGTGACGCGGCTGATGTCGCGAGGGGATTTTCTGATCCTTCTTGCGTGCTTGAGCTTTTTGGTTCTGCCGAGGGCTTTATTGCCTATTCGCTTTCGACGCCCGACGGCAGCAAACCAGCGCTGTGCGATATGAAAGAGACAGAGTGGGAACGCAATGCCTTTGCCGGCAAGTTGGCGAAGAGTCTCGGGGTTCCGCTCAACGGGGTTAAAACTGCACCGCCGGCGCAGCGCGATACTGTTATTGTTGGATTGAACAATGCCGGCTTTACGGTGCGCCAGATTGAGCGGTATACCGGGATTGGCAAAAGTACCGTCTCTCGTATCGTGCGCGCTTATGCTCAGGTGGACGCGCAGGTCGAGGGATCGAAATAAAGGCAGAAAAGAAAATGGCCGAACCGCTCTTAGTCAAGCGATTCGGCCAACGAAATTCTTAAGATTTGGGATAAATACTACTGATTATTTTGCCCCTCGAGCATGCCGTCGAGGGTGCGCCAGGCGAGCTCGGCGCACTTGACGCGGGCGGGCATGTGCGAGATGTCCTGGAGCTGGGCGGCTTCGTCCAAGTCTTCCAGGTCCTCTTCGGAGAGCTGCTCGCCACGGATCATGGCGAGGAAGAGCTCTGCCAGGCGGTGAGCTTCCTCGACGGTCTCGCCGGTGATGAGGTCGGCCATGATGTCGGCACTGGCCTGACTGATGGCGCAGCCGTGGCCGGTAAAGGAGGCCTCCTCGATCACGCCGTTCTCGACGCGCAGCTGCAAGGTGAGCTCGTCGCCGCAGCTGGGGTTGATACCGTCGTGCTCGTGCGTGGGAGCATCCATCTCGTACTTATAGTCGGGGTGCGAGTTGTGCTCCATAAACGTGGTGGAGGTGTACAGATTACCCATTGAACGTGCTCCAAACGTGATGCAGGCCGGCGACGAACTTGTCGATGTCGGCCTTGTCGTTGTAGAAGGCCACGCTGGCGCGGCAGCAGGCAAGGTTCTCGACGCCCAGCCAGGTGAGCAGCGGCTGCGCGCAGTGGTGACCGGCGCGGATGCACACGCCGTCCATGTCCATGATGCTCGCGACGTCGTGCGGGTGAATTCCCTTGACGTTAAAGCTCACAACGCCGTGGTGGTTGTCCCAGTAGATGGAACCGATGATTTGGACAAAGTCGAGCTGCATGAGCTCGCCCATCAGATAGTGGACGAGTGCCTGCTCGCGGGCCTGGATGTTCTCGTAACCCACGGTGTTGACCAGGTAGTCGAGTGCCGCACCCGTGGCGAAGATGCCGGCGGCGTCCTGCGTGCCGGCCTCGAACTTCTCGGGGACGGGCGCCCAGACGGCGTCCTGCTCGGTGACAGAGTCGATCATTTCGCCGCCGGTGAGCATGGGCGGCATGGCGTTGAGCAGGTCCATCTTGCCCCACAGCACGCCGATGCCCATGGGGCCCATGGCCTTGTGTGCGCTAAAGGCAAAGAAGTCGGCTCCCAGGTCGGCCACATCGACCGGCATGTGCGGCAGCGACTGCGCGCCGTCGACGACCAGATAGCCGCCGTACTTGTGGACGAGCTTGCCGAGGTTCTTGACCGGGTTCTCGACGCCCAACACGTTGGAGACCTGTCCCACGGCCAGGATCTTGGTCTTGGGACCCACCTTGGCAAGAACCTCCTCGGTGGTGAGCTGGCCGGTCTTGGTGGGGTAGAGGTAGACAAGCTTGGCACCGGTCTCGCGGCAGACCTGCTGCCACGGAATCAGGTTGGAGTGGTGCTCCATGATGGTGATGACGACCTCGTCACCGGGCTCGAGCACTGTGGGTGCAAAGCTCTTGGCGACCAGGTTGAGCGACTCGCTCGTGTTGCGGGTGAAGACGACCTCGTTGGCCTGTGAGGCGCCGATGAGGTCGGCGATCTGCTGGCGGACTTTCGCGATGGCGTCGGTGGCCTCGACGGACAGCGAGTACAGGCCACGCAGGGGGTTGGCGTTCATGCGCTGATAGAAGTCGCGCTCGGCGTCGAGCACACAGGCAGGGCGCTGCGCAGTGGCGGCGCTATCGAGGAAGGCGATCTCGGGGTGCTGCTGGAAGAGCGGGAACTGCGCCTTGTAGGGGTTGGTCTCGATGTCCACAGTGGGCCAGCCGCGCGAAGCCTCGTCGCTGGCGTCGAGCTCCATAGGCTCGGGGGCAGTGCAGGTATCGCATTTAACGTGCTCGGTGTCGATCATGCGAGCTCCTCTTCAAAGTTGTCGATCAGGTTGTTGCCCAGGCGGACGACGGCGGCGCGGGTGCGCTCGTCGGTGGCAGAAAGTGCGGCGTCCTCCAGCTTGGCGCGGACGAACAGGTCCTCGGCGGCGTTTTGGTCAAGGCCGCGGCAGGCGAGGTAGAACAGCTGCTCGTCGCGGACGTGACCGATGGTGGCGCCGTGGTTGCCGGCGACGTCGTCCTCGTCGCAGAGAATGACGGGAACGGTCTTGTTGTCGACGCCCTTGTTGGCCAAAAGCACCGTCTCGCGCTCGGTGCCGGTTGCACCCTTGCAGCCGTGCACGAGGTCGATGGTGCCGCGGTAGACCTTCTTGGACGTACCGGTCAGCACGCCGTTGGCGTCGATCTCGCACTCGGTCTTGCGACCGCGGTGGCGCAGCTCGTAGTTAAAGTCGCGCACCTGCTCGCGGGCGCCCAGGTAGTCAGTATCGATGGTGACCTTGGCGGTATCGCCCAGCAGGTCGCCGGCAAGGCCGGTGGCGCTGGCGCCGGCACCCAGGACGGTGTGCTGCACGTTGACGCGCGCGCCCTCGTCCAGGAACAGGCCGGTGTCGTCGAGCGCGATCCAGCTATCGTCGAGCGTCTGTGTGCAGGTTACGTTGACGGTGGCGTACTCGTGGGCGCACACGCGTAGCACGGAGCCCACGACGCCTTGGCCGGCAACGGGGGAGTCCAGGGCTATGCACAGGTCGAGCGTTGCCTGCGGACGGGCGACGACATCGATGGCGGCGATGGCCGCGGCTACATCGACACCGCTCACGCGCACGGTAACCGTGGCGTGCTTGTATGCGGGCACATCGATGACGATGCGCTTGGTGGCGTGCTCGGCCAAGTAGGCGTAGGCAGCCTCGCCCATGCCAGTCTCGAAGGCCTCGGCGGGGGAGAGCTCCTCCTCCAGCTTAATGGCGCCGGCTTGGTAGACAGAGGTGGCGGGCACGTCGAGCTCGGTCTCGGGCGTGATGCGGGCGCGGTCGGCGGCGTCGCCGGGGGCGGAGGCGCGGCGCTCGGGGAAGCGCTCGGCCATGGCGTCCATGGCGGCTTCGAAAGCGTCTGCCACGCCAGTAAACTGCTCGTCCAAGCCCTCGACCTCAACGGCCTCGGTGGGAGCGGCGGCAAGCTTGTCAGAGAGCTCGAGCTTGGTCTGGTTCATCTTGAGCCAACCCCAAGTGGCTGCCGGCATCGCGTTGACTTGCTCAAGGGTGGTAGCAGCGGTGTTGGTGGTCTGTTTCATTATCCGATCGCTCCTTCCATCTCGAGCTTGATCAGGTTGTTCATCTCGACGGCGTACTCCAGCGGCAGCTCCTTGGAGACCGGGTTGGCAAAGCCGTTGACGATCATGGTGCGGGCCTCTTCCTCCGAGATACCGCGGCTCATCAGGTAGAACACCTTATCGTCGCCGATGCGGCCGATGGTGGCCTCGTGGCCGATGTCGACGTTCTTGGCGCGGATGTCCATGGCCGGAATAGTGTCGGAGCGGCTTTGGTCGTCGAGCATCAGCGACTGGCAGCTCACGGTTGCCTTGGAGCCCTCGGCCTTGGGTGTGGCAACGATAGAGCTGCGGAAGGTCTGAATGCCGCCGCTCTTGGAGATGCCCTTGGTCTCGACGGTTGCCGAGGTCTCGGGCGCGTTGAGCACGACCTTGCAGCCGGTATCGAGGTTCTGACCGGCGCCGGCAAAGGTGATGCCGGTAAAGCTCGAGCGGGCGCGGCGGCCGTTGAGCACGCTCATGGGGTAGAGGTAGCCCACGTGGCTGCCGAAGGAGCCGCTGATCCACTCGATGTCGCCGTCCTCGTCCACGCGCGCACGCTTGGTGTTGAGGTTGTACATGTTCTTGGACCAGTTCTCGATGGTCGAGTAGCGCAGGTGCGCACGCTTGCCCACAAAGAGCTCGACGGCGCCGGCGTGGAGGTTGGCCACGTTGTACTTGGGCGCGGAGCAACCCTCAATGAAGTGCAGGTCGGCATCGTCCTCGACGATGATGAGCGTGTGCTCAAACTGGCCGGCGCCCTTGGCGTTAAGGCGGAAGTAGCTCTGCAGCGGGAAGTCCAACTTGGTGCCCTTGGGCACGTAGACAAACGAGCCGCCCGACCACACGGCGCCGTGCAGGGCCGCAAACTTGTGGTCGGTGGGCGGGATGAGTGTCATAAACTTCTCGTGGATGAGCGGTTCCCACTGCGGGTCATGCAGGGCTTCCTCAATACCGGAGTAGACGATGCCCATCTTGGACGCGGTGTCCTGCATGTTGTGGTAGACGAGCTCGGAGTCGTACTGCGCGCCAACGCCCGCCAGGTAGCTGCGCTCGGCCTCGGGGATGCCCAGGCGCTCAAAGGTGTTCTTGATGTCGTCGGGCACCGACTCCCAGTCGTGCTTTTGGTCGGTGTTGGGCTTGACGTAGGTGACGATGTTGTCCATGTCCAGGCCCTCGATGGAGGGACCCCACGTCGGGTCGGGGAAGCGGTTGAAGATCTCGAGGGACTTGAGGCGCAGGTCGAGCATCCACTGCGGCTCGTCCTTCTTGGCGCTGATCTCGCGCACGATGTCGGGCGTGATGCCGGCGTCGAGGCGCTCGAATCCCTCCTCGCCATAGGTGAAGTCGTAGAGGCTGCGGTCGATGTCCGCGACCTCGGTGCGGTTCTTGGTCATTGCGTTGCCCCTTTACGCCTGCTGCTCGGCAGCGGCGGCCTCGGCCTGGGCGCGCTGCTCGGCGGCCTCGCGCTCGAAGGTCTCAAAGCCGTTCTTGTCGATCCAGGGGATCAGCGAGGCGTCGTCCTCGCGCACGATGTGGCCCTTGACCATAACGTGGACGCGGTCGACATCCAGGTGCTCCAAGATGCGCGTGTTGTGCGTGATGATGAGCATGGAACCGTCGCAGCTCCTGCGGTAGGCGTCCATGCCGTGGCTGACGGTGGAAAGGGCGTCGACGTCCAGGCCGGAGTCGGTCTCGTCCAGGATAGCGAGCTTGGGCTGCAGCAGCAGAAGTTGGAGCATTTCGACCTTCTTCTTCTCGCCGCCCGAGAAGCCCACGCCCAGCTCGCGGTTGAGGTAGGCGGTATCCATGTTGAGCTCGGCCGCGAGCTCCTTGACGCGGCGGCGGAACTCCTTACCCTTCATCTCCAGGCCGGGGCGGCCGGCGATGCTGGCGCGCAAAAAGCTCGACAGCGGCACGCCGGGGATCTCGACCGGTGCCTGGAAGCTCAGGAACAGGCCGGCGCGCGAGCGCTTGTCGGTGGTGAGCTTGGTGATGTCCTGGCCGTCAAAGACGATACGGCCGTCGTTGACCGTGTAGACGGGGTCGCCCATGACCAGGTGGCCGAGGGTGGACTTGCCGGCGCCGTTGGGTCCCATCAGCACGTGGGTCTCGCCGGCGGCGACGTTGAGGTTGACGTTGTGGAGGATGGTCTTTTCGTCCACGGAGGCGGTCAGACCTTCGATGGAAAGCAGCGGATTTGCGCTCATGCTGTCCCTCTCTGTATATGGTGTACTCATAGGTGTACTAAACCCTAGGAATCTTCTCGGAATAAAGTTACTATGGGTTCGGCGTTAGTCAAGGGAAAACCCGACTAATCCACTCGACTTTTCAAATTCTGGGACAAAATAACCTGTTGTGTTTGTCCCATTTACTTAAGATTTGGGACAAACAAACCTGGTTATGTTGTCCCAGATGCGATGGGAGGGTAGGTATGCTCATTTCTTCCAAGGGCCGCTATGCCCTCCGGCTGATGATCTATATCGCGGCGCTGGGCGACGCCGAGGGCAAGATTGCCCTGCGCGAGGTTGCCGACCGCGAGCATATCTCACAAAAGTATCTGGAGCAGCTGGTTCGTCCGCTTATGAAGGCGGGCCTGCTTAAGAGCGTGCGCGGCAAGGGCGGCGGCTACATGATGGCCAAGGACCCGGCCGAGGTGCGTGCCGGCGACATCCTGCGCGCCGTCGAGGGCAGTACGGCGCCCGTGGCGTGCGATGGCATCGACAACAGCTGCACTCGCAGCGATCTTTGCTCGACCGTCAAGTTCTGGCGCGGCCTGGACGACGTGATCGAAAAGTACGTCGACGGCGTGACGTTGGCCGACCTGGCCGCCGTCCCCGAAATCAACTTTGACATTAAGCTGTAGGGCTGCAAATGGCATCTCTCGACAAGGTGTACAAGCAAATCGAAGTTTTTGCTCGGGAGTGTGACGCCGAGAAGGTTGTGCTGTTTGGCTCCCGCGCTCGAGGTGACAACTTGCCTAAGAGCGATATTGACATCGCAGTAGCAGGTTGCCGGGATTTCGGCCGGTTGTCATATTTGATCGAGGAGCGTCTTGATACTCTTTTAGATGTAGATGTCGTCAATCTCGATGAGCCCTTATCGCAGCAATTGCTCGATGAAATTGCCAGGGATGGTGTGATTCTGTATGAAAAAATATGAGAACTTTGCCAGCGCCTTGGCGAATCTTGAGGATGCGCCCAATCAGGATCTCAACAATGATTTTGTCCAGAGTGGATTGATTAATAAGTTCAATCTTCAATTTGAACTGAGCTGGAAGCTCCTTAAGCGTCTGCTCGAGTATGAGGGCGCCACGCTTGCCGCGTCGGGGTCTCCTCGTGCCATCTTGAAGGAGTCGTACCGATTCTACGACTTTATTGATGAGGCGGCCTGGCTAGACATGCTCAGAGACCGCAATACGAACGTCCATATCTACGACAACAAGCTCGCTCAAGATTTGATTCAGCGCATCTTGAACGTCTATATCCCCGCTTTCTGTCAGTTGAGGGACGGGCTGATGGAGCGATACGGCGAGCTTCTGATGGCGCCCGACGACCAGTTTGTTTAATTCCTTAAGATTTCGCGGAGGGTTGTTGCCGTTTACCGAGGGGTTGTTGCGCAACAACGGGCGAGCTGCAATACTTATTTTTATCTTTGCAAACTGAACTTTAACTACACCAATGCAGGGAGGATCTTATGCAGCCCAAGCATTCTGCTATTGTCGCGGGCCTGACGTTGGCGCTTTCGTTTGGCGCCGTTTCCGCGCCGGCACCCGTCGCTGCCGAGGAGCCCACGCCGGGCGTCGCCTCGGATGCCACCGATATCGACAAAGGCCTCTACACCCAGCAGTCCTTCTCGGGCGTGCTGAGGTCGGTCCAGGGCGTTTCGTTTGTCAATGTGACTCCCGAGATGAAGTACTTCACCAAATATGAGAGCCATGGCAACTATAACCAGGGCTTTTCGTATGGCGACGGTTATAACGCGCTGGGCTATTACCAGTTCGACCGCCGTTGGTCGCTCATTCCGTTTATGAAGCAGGTTTACAACTACGATTCTGCCAAGTACAGCATGCTCAAGGATGCGATTGATCGCGGCAGCGAGATTTCCAACACGAGCAATGCCATGTACGAGAACGGCCAGCTCACCGAGTTGGGGCGTATTGCGCAGGAGGCCTTCCAGGGTGCTTACAACACCGATCCTGTTGAGTTCTCAGCACTTCAAGACGCTTATGCGTACAACTCGTACTATGCGGTGACCGAGGCGTGGCTCAAGAGCGGCCTGGGTATTGATATTTCGGGCCGCGCCGACTGCGTCAAGGGCATGGTGTGGAGCATTACCAACATGTGCGGCACTGGTGGCTGCAGGGACTTTTTCCGCTGGGCGAATCTTTCCAACGATATGTCCGATCGCGAGTTTGTGACGGCGCTTTCCAACAGCGTGGTCAATAACGTGGCGACCAAGTATTCGAGACAACCCCAGTACCACGAGGGCTGGAAGAACCGCTACCGCAACGAGCTAAAGGACTGCTTGGCTTATATCGCCGAGGACGAGGCTGCCGCCGCGACGCCCGTGCAGCCCGAGCCCACACCGGCGCCCTCGCCGACACCTGATTCGAATGACGACTCGAGTGACGATGCTAACGATGACAGGATGGATGCGCCCTCGACCGATGCTGACGGTAATGGCTCTGCTGGTGGCACTACCAACGACGGCTCTACCTCGAACGTCTCCGATTCGAACGGCTCTGCTGCGGGCGATTCGCCTTCAAGCTCTGCCGGCAATACGGACAGCGACGCTTCTGGTTCGACCGGCGCTGACACCTCTAACTCATCTACCGGCTCGAGCGATTCGTCCGTTGACACCGGCTCTAACAACGGCTCCGGCTCTGACGCAACCCCTGATTCCGATGCTTCCAAGGACGACTCGAATAAGGCGCCGGACGCTCCCGTTGCTTCGCCGGACAAGAAGCCTTCTTTCTCCGAGCAGCTTGGTTCTACGCTTGGTTCTTCGCTGATGGCTGGCGTCAATAACGGCTCGGCCCAGAACAAGGACAACTCTGATCAGGTTTCCACGGAAAAGACCGAAGCCGCAAAGGGCGACTCCAAGGACAAGGCTTCCGAGAAGGCTGAATCCGATAAGGGTCCTAGCTCTGATGAGAAGGGCGACAAGTCCGGTCAGAAGAAGGACGAGAGCAAGACCGAGGGCGAAAAGAAACAGCCCGAAGACGACGACAAGAGCGGTGCTGACAACCAAGTCCAAGAGCAAAATGACTCCAAGACGGTGACCACTACAACCACGACGACTACAACGACCAAGTCATCTGGCGGTAACATGCCCAAGACGGGCGACCTTATCGTTATGGCGAGCCTTGCCAGTGCAAGCTTGGCCACGCTGGGTGCCACGTCTATTGTGAGTGGCAAGCATAAGCTCGATCAGCAAAAGAAGGCTGCTGGGCAGAACGACTCCGAGGAGTAGTCCCTTTCGGTTGCCCGACAACTAAAGATTCGCAATGGGGGCCGGTGCAGTTGCATCGGGCCCCATTTTGTTGCACAACGATTTGTTATGCCCCCTCAAGGCCTTTGTTCCTACCGTTGCCCGATGCCTTTGCACGGATCCAGCGTTGCACTTGAACTGCTCGCTACAATGGGCTTCGTGCTGCGTTTTAGGGAGAAGTTACGGTGTCTGAACAGGAGTATTGCAACAGTGCCGATACTTTTGGCGTACGGCTTGTCAACCATGTCGATGATGCGGTTTTGCCGGTCGGTGTGCATGATTTTGCCGATGCCATTGGTCGTTGCATGCTGGTTGACAAGACCATGTTTATTGCCGATGTGTTGGACTGCGACGCGTCCGTTGTGGTGTGCTGTCGACCCGAGGGTTTTGGCAAGAGCATGAACTTGTCGATGCTCAGGGCTTTTCTGGAGCGTCCAGCGGTCGGTCGCTCTGGTCAGCGTTTGTTTGCCGATGCTCAGATTTGGGATGCGAACGGCGGGCGCTATCGGGATGAGTACGCTTGCTATCCGGTGATATCGCTGGACTTTTCTGGCGCTGCGAGGCGTGGCCCCGCTGTTGCCGACGTCGTGCGCGATGCCCTTTCGGGCGAGTGCGCTCGCTTGTTGGCGCTCTTGGAGGCTCCGGATTTAGCTCGAGATAAGGTGCGTCACATCGAACGTGTCGCGCGTGGCGTGGCGAGCGCGGACGAGGTTGACTCAGCGCTCGGTGTGCTCATAGAGCTGCTGGAGATTGCCTGCGATGAGCAGGTTGTATTGCTCGTTGATGGGTACGATGCGGCGTGGTCTCGCCGTGCGAGCGCGAGGAACGCTTCCGACGCCGATCCGGCAGAACTACTTGACCGTGTGCTGTTTGACGCCATTGCCACTGCGCGCGATTCGTTGCGGCTGACGTGTCTGATGGGGGAGTGTCCCGGTCCTGCCGAAGCGGCGCTTTCTTCGCGCGGCTGCTCGTATTGTCTGACGACGCCGCTGTCGGCGTGGTGTGAACGATGTTTCGGCTTTTCGGATGTCGAGGTCCAGGCTCTGTTGAATCATGCTGGGTGCGAGGAATACCTAGATGATGCGCGTGAATGGCTCGAGGGATATCGGTTTGGTAGGGCCTATTGCTCGAGTCCGGCGCGTGTGATTGGGTTTTTGGACCGAGGCTGCACGGCGCCTGTGCGTGCCGATCTGTATGGGTATGCCGATTGCCTGAGTAGGGTAGTTGCCGGGTGGAATCTCGACCGCCTTTCGGCCTTGTTCGATTTGCTCGAGGCCCATGGGTGCGTTGAGGCTCCGCTTTGTTTGGGCGCTGCGGGGCCAGATGTCTCGCCTGACGATGGCATGTGGACGGCGCTGTATCTGTCCGGTTTCCTGACGACGGATATGACGGAGGAATCGGAGCATGGCAGTCGCCTCCGTGCTCTGCGGCTGCCTAATAACGAGCTTCGCCAGGCCTTGCGTCTCGTGATTGTTGAGTGGTTTGAATGTGCTGCCGAAGACATTCGAGACGTCGATGCGTTTCGCGACGGGTTGTGCCGTGGGGACGAGGATACGGTGAGGCGGGCGCTAAGCCGCATCCTGGGAGATGCAGGAATCGGTACGACCGACCCAGATGCGCCGTTGCCATATCACCTGCTCTTGCAGGGGCTCTGCTTTGGATTGCCGGGCTATGCCTATCCTGCCTCGAGGCGAAAGCATGGCGCGGATCGCTGGGACATCCAGGTTTTTCCTACGGGCGCTATGTTTGACGTGGCAGACACGATTGGTATGCTCGATGAGCGTCCGCTGATTTCTATCAACATGATGTATGACCCCGGTGTGGACGCACTCGGCCTGGAACTGCTGGCCGTTCAGGCACTACTCGACATAGAGCGCGACGGCATCGACGAAATCCGCGTGCCGCGACCCGGCGTGGGCCGCATGCGCTGGGGGTTCGGTTTTGATGGGCAGCATGTGGCTACGGTGTGCCAGCGGCTTTAAGCGCCGTGGTGTTTCCGGCCGCCGTTACTCCGCGTCCTTCATGGGCGGCATGGGCTTCCAGTTGGGATCCTTGATGATCTTGCGGGCGTCCTTCATGCCGCGGCGCAGCGCCGGAATGCCGGTCTTAAAGCATTTGTCGACTGCTGCCAGACGAATGAATTCCTTGCAGAAGGTCGCGGCATTGCCCAGGCGGAACAGCATGGGGTGGTAGTCGCCGTAGATCTGCATGTAGCGGGCCAGATAACCGCGGTTGCGCATGATGTAGTAACGGTTGGTGTCGCTCGTAGAGTTGAGCTGGCGCTTGCCGGCGATATCCCAGTTAGAGACAGCGCGGGCGCGCTTGAGAACCACGTCGGCAACAACGGCGGCGGGGAAGTGCTGGCTGGCCACGTAGCCATAGCAGGCATCGTCGCCGTAGATAAAGAAGCGCGCGTCGGGCAGGCCAATCTTGTCGACCACGCGGCGCGAGAACATGCCGCCCTCAAAGCACAGCTGGTTCATGGTGCGGTAGCCCTCGGGACCCAGATCCCACTTGGCGACAGGGTTTGGAATGCCGAGCGAAAGGATCAGTTGGTACTGCCAAAAGAACGCGCCGCCGTCAAAGTCCAGGCGCGAACCCTGGATGACATCGTAGCGGTCGGTCCACTTGGCCAAGCGCTCGATGCCTTCGGGGATGACGAGCACGTCGTCGTCCATCACCCAGAACCACTGGGCGCCCAGGTCGTAGGCGCATTTAGTGCCGGCGGAGAAGCCGCCCGCACCGCCGCCGTTTTCGAGCTGTGGTGCGTAGATGACGCGGTCGGTGCCGCCCTGCGCGTCGGGCTGCTCGGTGTCGATGCCCCACAGGTTGGCCAAGCGCTCGTTGAATGCGGTGCACATGGCCTCGGTCTCGCGCGAATTCTCGTTATCGACAATCACGATGCGCCAGGGCGTTGCCGTGAGCTCGGTCATGGAGTCGAACAAGTTGGCCAGGAGTTCCTGGCGCTTGTACGTAACGACGACGATGGCGAGCTTATCGATGGGAGCGGGGAGGGTTGAAGGCATGGGGCAATATATCCTTTCACGCGCGGCGGGCGAGTGCTGCGCGGAAGCTATCGAATACGTCCTTGGGACTGTCCTATTGTAAAGGCTCGTCGCACCTTGGCGGCAAGCTTTGAATAAAACGCAGGAACCTGCCACGGCTGTAGCGGCTTTAGCGTCTTACGGCAGCGTGTCTATTGTCGCTTGAGCTTGCGAGCGATAAGGCTTCTAGCTGCGTCGATGATGAGGAGCACTAAGGCAAAGACGATGCTAATGACGGTACCCGTGACGATGCATATAGCTGCCGGGCTGTTTTGGCTGACCAGTATGTTTGCGAGCAACGTATTGAAGACGGGACGCCACAGGCTACTGGTGAGCGACTGCATCACATAGAAACCGAGCGTGGCGGTCGAAAGGGTGACGATGACGCCTGCGGCTCGTGGATTGTCCGAGGCGCTGCGTCGGGTAGCCGCAAAGAGCAGGGAGGTGGCAGCGAGGACAAACGAGATCAACGAGGTCGATTTGTAGGAGAGGGCTGCCATTGCTGTGAGGTTGCCGGTGAAGGAGAGTTCGCCTTCCAGGATGGTGGTGAGCACCAAAACCGCTGCGAGCGACCGCATGCCTAAGGCGCCCGCCCTGTCCGAATCCATGACATCGGTAATGTCGCGGAGCAGCCCGCCGATCAAAAATGCGACTACGTACGTGGTAGCGCTCATGGACTTCTGGAGCCAAGAAAACTCGCCGGCGCTTGTCGCACTCATGGCGGCTAAATACCCGTTAACAACAAATGCGAGGATTCCAACGACGATGACCGCTGCCGTGTAGCTCCTCTTAGAGAGTCGACTCTTGGCCAGGCCAAACAGCGGCGCCATGAAGACCGTGGCGGCATAGACCCAGATAAACTCAAGCCCCAGCGTGTACCAATAGTGCGCGTGCAGGGAGACATCGGGAATGGGTGAGACGACCGTGGACCACGCGAGCGCCATGAGGCAATAAAACGCAGTAGGCAAGATGACCTTGCCAAGGCGCTGCGCCGCCCGTTGCATTTGCGACTTCCACGTTGCTCCACCGTCCCAAGCACGCGCGGCCGAAGCGATGAGAAAATAGCCCGAGATCATAAAGAAGACCTCGTTGGCCCAGCAGCCCAGCAAGTTAATAAAACCGAGCACGCCGGAATAGGGGGACATCGCAAGTGGGGCATATTCTACGGCGCCGACGCAGGCGGCTTGGAAGGTCCACTGAAAGGTGTGGAACACCGCGATGCCGGCGACCGCAACCAAACGCAGTGCTTCGATGGGTATGTTGCGTGCGGCTTTGGGCTGCATGACGTCCTTTCTTATCGGTTTGCCTCTGCGAGCTCCATAGATTATATAAACGCCCGCTGGCGCGCTGACCCTTTGATACCATGAAACGACAGGTATTTCCTAAGGAGCACATTTGTCTACTAACGCCTCTGGCAGCCCTGTTCTGTCGCTGCTTATTCCCATTTACAATGTTCAGCGCTACCTGCGCGAGTGTCTCGATTCCGCCCTGGCGCAGACGCTCAAGGATATTGAGATCATCTGCATTAACGACGGGTCGACCGACAACTCGCCGGCGATTATCCGCGAGTATATGGAGCGCGATGGGCGCGTCAAGATGATCGACAAGGCCAACAGCGGCTACGGCGACTCGATGAACCACGGTCTGGAGATGGCGCGTGGCAAGTACGTTGGCATCTTGGAGTCCGATGACTTTATGGCGTCCGACGCACTCGAAAAGCTTGTCTCGGCCGCCGATAGCAATAATGCCGACTTTGCGAAGGCGAACTTTGATTTCTACTGGTCTAAGCCCGAGGAGCGCCGCTCGCTGCACGAGATGTTTAGACCTCAGGATTGCGGCAAGCCGGTGCACCCGAGCGATACGACTCAGTTCTTTAAGCAAAAGCCGTCGATTTGGTCGGCCGTGTACCGTCGCGATTTTCTTGAGCGCAACGGCATTACGTTCCTGCCGACTCCGGGGGCATCCTTTCAGGACACGTCATTCGCCTTTAAGGTGATCGCGTGCGCCGATAAGGCTGTTTACCTACATGATGCCGTGTTGTCGTATCGCCAGGACAACGAGAATTCCTCGGTCAATTCTTCGGCTAAGGTCTTTTGCGTCAATACCGAGTATGCCGAGATTGAGCGTTGGATTCGAGAGGATTATGCCCGCGACCACGCAAGCGATGACGTCGAGCGCATGCTCAAGTTCAATCAGCTCATTAAGTACGATTCGTACATGTGGAACTACGTGCGCCTGGCGCCTAAGTTCTATAAGGAGTTCCTGGTTCAGATGGCCAAGGAGTTCCAAGCGGCCTTGGACGCCGGGGACTTTTCGCTTGACGACCTCAAGCCGTGGAAGCGCGCAAATCTCGCTGCCATCCTCAAAGATCCTGAGGGCTGGGTTGACGAGCATCCGAGTTTTGCGACGGATGGTGCCTTGGGGCGTGCTAAGTATTACGCCTCGGTTGGAGGCCCAGGTGTGGTCGCCGCTTTCCTCATCGAATCGCTGAGGGGGTAGGTCGACATGGGAGAGGCCTCGTGTCCTAAAGCGACCATTGTCGTTCCCGTCTACAATTCGTCGCGCTCCATTCAGCGATGCCTCGATTCGCTGTTGGCCCAGTCCGAGCGTTCGATTCAGGTTGTCTGCGTCAACGACGGTTCGACTGATGATTCGTTGAACGTGTTGCTCCAGATTGCGCAGGCCGACGATCGCGTACTGGTGATTGACCAGGAAAACGCGGGCGTCTCGTGTGCTCGAAATGCCGGCATCGATGCCGCCGTGGGCGGGACCGTCTTTTTTGTGGACGCTGACGATTACATCGATGCCCAGACGGTCGAGCGCGTGCTGCATGCCATGGAGTCTGCAGATGCCGAGGCCGCCGTCTTTGGCGGCATCTGTGAACCTGCCGACGCTGCCCCCAAACGCGTCCAGCAACTCATGAGCCCCAAAGCCGGTACCTTCGGCGCCCGTGATCCCCAACTGCTGTTCCATTCGAATGCGCAGCCCTATGCTTGCCGTGCGGCCTTTTCGCGCGTGCTGCTCAATCGCGAAGGCATACGCTTCGCCCCCGGTTTGGCTTTGGGCGAGGATGTCGTGTTCCAGTTAGCAGCTTATGCGCTGGCTCCTAAGACAGTCGTCATGCCTGACAAGTTCTACCACTACGTGATGGAGAGCGAATCGGCGACGCACGAGTTCAACAGTGCCGAGGCGCGCGCCAAAAAGCTTGACGCCCACATGAGGATGCTCGAGGAGGTCTTGGAAGACTGGGCGGCCTATGGTCTTTTGGACCTGTGTCCCGGCGAGCTGATAACTTGGTTTTTAGACCTAATTGTGTTCGACCTGACGCGCTTGGATTCCGATGACTTCCATCGCGTGGCGGCTCGCGTCAACATGGACCTCACGACGTTTTTGGGAACGGAGTGGGCGGATATGCCTGCTAAGGGTGCCGTTCGCCGTGTTGCCCACAAGCTCGTTGCGGCGACCTCGGGCGTTTCGATGGCAGACGCCACGCTGTTCTATCTTTCGACTCGCGGTCTCAAAGCCTGCCTGGAGCGCTTTCTATAATTCCAAGCGCTGCCGCCCGCCGCAACTCGGCTGCTAAAATAACCCTGTTACACGCTATTCAACAGGAGGTTCTCTTGCAGAACTCTGATACCCCTAAAGTTTCGCTGCTTGTCCCCATTTGCAATGTCGAGCGCTATCTGCGCGTGTGCCTCGATTCCGCCGTGGCGCAGACGCTCAACGACATCGAGATCATCTGCATCAACGACGGCTCCACCGATAGCTCGCCGGATATCATCCGCGAGTACATGGAGCGCGACCCCCGTGTAAAGATGATCGACAAGGCCAACAGCGGCTACGGCGACTCGATGAACCGTGGCCTGGAGATGGCGCGCGGCGAGTACGTGGGCATCCTTGAGTCCGACGACTTTATGTTTGAGGATTCGCTCCAAAAGCTGGTCGCCAAGGCCGATGCTGAGCATGCCGATGTCGTTAAGGGCGACTTTTACCTGTATTGGTCCACGCCCGGCGAGCGCCGTGAGCTGTTTGGGATTATCGACGAGCATATGACGGGCGCCGCGTATCGCCCCGTCGATTGCCCGGGCATCTTCTACCGCAAACCTTCCATTTGGTCGGCTATCTATCGGCGCGAGTTCCTCAACGACAATCAGATTCGATTCCTTCCCACGCCGGGTGCCTCGTATCAGGACGCAGGCTTTAACTTTAAGGTTTGGGCTTGCGCCGAGCGTGCCGCGTTTATTACGGACCCCATTTTGTGCTATCGCCAGGATAACGAGAAGAGCTCCGTTAATTCGCCCAACAAGGTGTTTTGCGTGTGCGATGAATATGCCGAGATGCAACGTTTTTTGGACGAGCGCCCCGAGCTCAAGGCTCAGCTCCAGGGCATTTTAATGCGCATGAAGGTCGATACGTACCGTTGGAACGATGAGCGCCTGGTCGATGAACTGCGCGAGCAGTTTTGGGAGAAGGCTTCACCCGAGCTGAAGGCCGATTGGGATGCCGGTCGCTTTGATCTGTCGCTGTTTGATCCGCGTGGCGAGACCGACTTGCGCCTGATGGTCAAGTCGCCCCGCGCCTATATCGATTCGCGCTTTGACTTTAAGAAGCCGGGCAAGCTCAATACGTTTAAGCATTACTTTAAGATTGGCGGCCTGCCGCTGGTCTGGCGCGTGCTGACGTATCAGCGCACCTACGGCGACAACCCGCACCCCGATGACGTTCCGGCCGCACAGTAGGAGCGAGTGACTATGGCTACCCCCAAGATTTCCGTTGTCGTTCCCATCTATAAAGTGGAGGAGTGCCTGGCCTGGTGCCTGGACTCCCTGCTTGCGCAGGACATGCCCGATTGGGAGGGCGTGCTGGTCAACGATGGCTCGCCGGATGGCTCGCGCGATATTGCGGCCGCTTATTGCGAAAAGGATGCGCGCTTTACGCTGGTCGATAAGGAGAACGGTGGCCTGTCGAGTGCGCGTAATGCAGGCATCGCTGCGTCCACGGCGCCTATCGTCGCGTTTTTGGATTCCGACGACCGGTTTACGCCCGATGCATGCCGCGTGATCGTCGATGCCTTTGAGCGCGAGGACTGCGACGTTTTGACCTTTGGCGCGAATCCGTATCCGCTGGAGGCGGGGTATCCGTGGCTTAACTATGTGCTGAGCCCGCGTGATGTGTCGTTTGAAGGCTATAGCTCTGACCTGTTGTTTAAGGAAGCGTCTCGCCCCTTTGCATGGCGCACCGCCTGCAAGCGTGAGTTTTTGCTGGGCAACGGGATCGTGTTCGACGAAACCGTCAAGTATGGCGAGGACCAGGTCTTCGATTTTGCCGTGTACGGTCGCTCGCGCAAGACCGCGCTTATCTCGAACAAGCTGTACGACTACCGCGTGGCGCGCAAGGGCTCACTTATGGACGCCATGCGCTATGACGACGAGACACGTCTGCTGGAGCACGTGAAGATTTACTCCGCGGTGCTGGCTGACTGGCGGCGCGACGGTCTCGATGCCCAGCATGCCGATGACCTTGCATATTTCCTGTGCGATCTGGTGCTGTACGATGCGCTCAGGTTACTGGGTTCGGACTGCGGCAAGGTGTTTGCTGCCGTTGCCACGGCGCTTGCCGGTTCTGCCGTGGGCAGGGATGCTGCGCTCACACAATGCGCTCCTTCTGTTGCTGCTATGGTGCGTGCGGCGCTTACCAGCAAGGCCCCCAATGCCCGTGAGTGCAAAAAGCTCATGTTCGATTACGACGTCTTGAGGTTTGGGCGCCTGGGTGCCTGCAAACGCATGGCAGCGAACGCCCTAGGAAAGCGAGAAGTGTAGATGAGTATCAAGCGTTTGGCGCTTTGCCGCAGCCAGGGCCGTCTGTTTGTGCTGCTTCGTTTTGCCGGTCAGGATGTCGCCGCGCTTATTGAGCGGGAGGGTTCTCAAGCGTTTGCCCATGCGACGACGAGCGGTTCTTGTGTGCCGTCGCTGGTACTCCCGGTCGATCATGGCCGTGTGCTGGCGCTTTGCCCTTCCGTTTCCGATTACGAGCGCGAGCTCGCCGTCTTGGTGCTTCCGTTTTTGGATGGCTCGTCGATGGATGCCGTTTTTGCATTCGGTGGCCAAAGGTTGGGCTCTATTCGCCTCGATAGCCGCGTGGCCAAGCTGGAATCCAAGATTAACTACAAAGCAAAGCCTGCGCTGTGTGCGCTTATCCGCGATGCGCAGCGTGGCGAATGCTGCGGTCGCTACGAGATCGATGCCATTCGCTATTTGCCGGCAGACGCCGGCGCGGTGTGGCGTTATGAGGTTACCTGGGCGGGAGACCCCCAGTGCGCGCCTGAGCTCCAGATCTTCGATACGCATATGAATGCCATCGATGCTACCGTGCATGTGTTTGAATCGCAGGTCGATGTGCCGCAGCGCAACGGTTGCCGCGTCAATAAAACGTATTTGAGCGTTGAGATGCCCCAGGATATACGTGATTTTGTCGCGATTGCGGCTGATCCCACGGGCCTAATCCAGAGCGGTTTTTGCGCCATGGATGGTCGCCTGTACAACGGCATGGTCGACGACAGCTGGAACCGCATGAAGGATGCACGCGCTGACGACGCAGCTTATCGATGTTGGTTTGAGCAACATCGCGCAAAGCCGGGCGATCTGGCGTGCCAGCGTGTCGCTTCGGTGGCTTTTGCCTATAGACCACTCGTGAGTATTGTGGTGCCGTGCTACAAGACTGATCGGGAATACCTGCGCGAGCTGCTGGACTCGGTGCTAGCCCAGAGTTATGACAACTGGGAACTGCTCCTTATGGATGCCTCGCCTGAATGGGATGCGGTGGCCGCCCTTGCGGCAGGCGCCAACGACGAGCGCATCCGTCGCATCGAGCTTCCCGGCAACGGCGGCATTGTGCTCAACACCAACGCAGGTATCGAGCGAGCGACAGGCGACTACGTCGCGTTCTTGGACCATGACGACATTCTGGAACCGGACGCGTTATTCCAGTATGTTTCCGCGCTGAATAAGGCGGCCGAGGACAAGCGTCCCCAGGTCCTGTTCTGCGACGAGGACATGTTCCAGAAAACGGGGGAGTGGGGCCAGCCGGTCTTTAAGACGCGGCTCAACGTCGACCTGCTCTATAGCCATAACTGCGTGACGCATTTCCTGATGGTGGAGAAGGCGCTCATCGATCGTATTGGCACGTCCCCGGAAGACGTTGCGGGTGCCCAGGACTACGACTTGACGCTTCGCTGCCTTTCGGCGGACGCGCGGTTTGAGCATGTTGTGCATGTGCTGTATCACTGGCGCGTGCATCCGGGATCGACCGCCGATGGCTCTGCCGATAGCAAGCCGTATGCTATTGAAGCCGGTCGTCTTGCGCTGCAGCGCCACTTTAACGCGCTGGGCATTTGCGGAACGGTTGAGGATACCGAGACGCCGTTTGTCTACCGCATGCGCTATGCGCTGCCGGAGCCTGCGCCGCTGGTGAGCATTGTGATTCCCACCAAGGATCACATTGAGACGCTTGACGCCTGTGTGATGTCGATCGCCCAGAAGGCAACGTATGCCAATTACGAGATCGTCTTGGTGGAGAACAACAGCGAAGCCCCGGAGACGTTTGCGTATTACGAAACCCTGCCAGAGCGCGTGGCTGCAGCATCCGAAGGCAGGGGCATCGCGCGCGTTGTGTACTGGCCGGGTGAGTTCAATTACTCCCAGATCATTAACTTTGGCGTGGAGCACGCCAAAGGCGATTATCTGCTGCTGCTCAACAACGATACCGAGGTCATTAGTCCCGACTTTATTGAAGAGATGATGGGCTATCTGCAGCGTTCCGAAGCGGGCGTGGTGGGTGCCAAACTCTACTTTGCCGATCATCTGGTGCAGCATGCCGGCATTTTGGTTGGCGTGCGTGGAGCACTTGCCCATGCCAACCAGGACTTCTCGGCAAAGCGCGAGGGCTATCTTGCCCGCGCTGTGCGCCCGGGCAACTTTAGCGCCGTAACGGGCGCCTGCCAGATGGTGCGACGCGACGTATTTGAACAGGTCGGAGGCTATAACGAGGAATTCGCCGTCGGTTTTAACGACGCTGACTTTTGCCTGCGCGTGTGGGAGGCCGGCTACCGCGCCATCTTTACGCCCCATGCCGAGCTGTACCACTACGAGTTCACCTCGCGCGGCAGGGAAGAGGCCAACGAGGAAAAGCTGCGCCGCTGGAAGCGTGAGCAGGCGCTGTTCATGCAGCGCTGGCCTGAGCTCTTCCTCGATGGCGACCCGTGGCTCGGACCAAACCTATCCTCCGACAGTGAGTATTTCTCGCTTTAGAGCGAAGTAATTCCAAGATCCGGCAAAGTTTTCTCAAGAGCTGCAAGAGCGGTGGGGTTCAAGTACTCCTCGTTCAAGTAGCTCTTGTCATATCGAAAACGTGTGTCAGGATTTTTTAGGTGGCCGTATTAATTAAATTGGTTCGCTTATGTGCTCGGTTTGACTCAGAAGCTATTTAACGTAACGGTTGAGGTGTGGCGACTCATATTTAAATTGCAGTCACAAAGACACCTTTTATCGATTTCCCGTTGAAATACTGAATTGATAGTTTAAAAATATCTTAAGAGAGCCTTAAATCTCGGAGAAAGGATGTCGTATGAAAAACCTTCGAGAAAGATGGCGCGGACTAACAGTGCTGGGAGTTGTTGCATTTGCCGCTGTCTGCATGACGGTTGCCCCGGCGCCCTCATTTGCTGATATTGCTGGCGGTGGCGGAGGCGGTGGACCGATTACGGAATGGTGTTCCGACGGTCGTCCGAAGACTGGACTCGTTCGGTGCGAGGACGGCAACCTTCGCTATTTCGATCCCGAAACTGGCGCCATGGTCACGAACCAGTGGCATAACGAATACGAAGCTGTCTGGTACTATTTTGGCGCTGACGGGATCGCGGTGTCGGGCTGGCAGTCTATCGGTGGGGACAAGTATTACTTCTACCCCGAAAGCCATGATATGGCATACGGCCGAGTTCAGATTGACGGCAAGAACTACTTCCTGAACACCCCTGGTGCCAACGCCGATGGCCGCATGCAGCATAGCGGCTGGCTCTATGACTCCATCTATGGAAAGTGGTTCTATGCGACCTCCAGTGGCGAACTGCTGACCGGTTGGCATAATATCGGTGGAACTTGGTATTATTTCGACGAGTATGGTGTCATGCTGACCGGCTGGATCAACGTTTCGGGGACGTGGTACTACGCCAACGCTTCCGGTGCGATGGCCACTGGCTGGCTCAACATCGGCGGTACGTGGTACTACCTCGACGGTTCGGGCGCCATGGTCGCTAACAGCTGGCGCAGCCTCGGCGGCTCCTGGTACTGGTTCGGCGACTCCGGTGCAATGGCCACTGGCTGGTTCTTGGCAGGCGGCTCTTGGTACTATGCGAGCGGTTCGGGCGCCATGGCAACCGGCTGGCTCAGCAATGGCGGCACGTGGTATTGGCTCGGAGGTTCGGGCGCTATGGCCTCTAACTCTTGGGCTAACGTTGGTGGAGTTTGGTACTGGTTCGACGATTCCGGTGCGATGGCCACCGGCTGGCGTCAGGTCGGCGGCGCCTGGTACTACTTTAGCGGTTCCGGCGCTATGGCCCACGACGCCTGGGTCGGCGACTACTACCTCCAGTCTTCCGGCGCCATGGCTACGAATGCCTGGGTTGGCTCCTACTATGTCGGCGAGGACGGCAAGTGGATTCCGGACTACGGTTTAGTTTGGTATAAGAGCGGTAGCGATGTTTACCATACGCATAAGTGTCGTACCGTTGGCAAGGACGCAAAGGGCTATTCGCAGATCTCTATCCAGGAGGCCCGGAAGCGCGGTGCTTTACGAGAGTGTAAGAACTGCCAACAAATTGGCTAACGCATTATTGAGCTAGTTTTGATTGAGGCCCCGTTGCCCTGAGGTGACGGGGTCGCTGCGTGATTGGATACCGTGCTGCTATGAAGAAATGCTCATTCGGGGTGTTGGTCTTTTCGGGCCTTGTTTCTTTGGGACTCCTTTTGGGTTCGCCCTCGATGTTATACGCCCTTGATTCGAATAACACTGACGAAGGTCCCGCATCTAACGTTGCTATTGCTTCTGTCGAGTCAGGCGTTGATGCTCAGCGCGAATCGACCTTCGCTGTCGAGCAGAACTCTCAGGTTGATAATGAGACCCCTTCTGAGGTTTCGAATCAAATTGTTTGGCATCAGGGGTGGATATCACCCGAAGAAGGGGCTGGTTATTGGCGTTGGGGCTTGTCCGACGGAACAATCGCTGTTTCTTCTTGGAGACACATAAACGGTAGCTGGTACTGGTTCGACGACGAAGGTCGAATGGCTCAGGATGGATTGGTTCAAGTCGGGGGTGCAACTTATGGATTCTCCTCTTCGGGTGCAATGCGTGTCGGCTGGTACCTAGATTCTACAGGCCCCACTTCTGCTTGGCGTTATTTCTCCGGTTCTGGCGCCATGGTAAAAGGCTGGCTTTCAGACGGCAGCAACTGGTATTGGCTGGATGATGAGGGCAAGATGGTCCACGATACAATGCTGCAGATCGGGGAAGCCACGTATGGATTCTCCTCTTCTGGCGCAATGCTTATCGGATGGCACCTTGATGCTTCCGTCTGGCATTATTTCTCCGGCTCTGGTGCCATGGTGAAAGGCTGGCTCTCGGATGGGGGTCGTTGGTACTGGCTTGATCCTGCAGACGGTTCTATGGCCACCGGGTTGAAAGAATGTAATGGCACTTCTTATAGCTTTAACAGCTCAGGGGCCATGCTCTCCTCCCAGTGGGCTCTTATTGACAACAACTGGTATTACGCTGACTCCAACGGCTTACTGCATGGAGGCTGGTTACTTCTAGGGAATTCTTGGTATTACCTGGATCCAGGAAGCCATATTATGCTCACGGGCTTTATGCAAGTGGAGTCGTCCACCTATTTCCTTACGAGTTCAGGCGCCATGGCAACAGGCTGGGCACTTGTTGATGGTACTTGGTATTACGCCGCATCAAATGGAGCTATTCAACGAGGACGATGGATAAAGTTCGGAAGCGCCTGGTATTACCTTGATGATGTATCCGGCGCAATGTGTACTGGTGAATTCGCGGTAGGAAACACGCGCTATTTTTCTTATGATTCCGGTGCGATGGCATCTTCGTGCTGGATTAACTTGAGCGACGGTATGGCATGGGCGAATTCGTCTGGAGCACTGAGCGAGCCGTTGCCTACTTCATCTGATGGATCTCCCGTAGTCGCTGATCGTGCTGACTCGTCTTCATTGCCAGGTGTGATTCATATTGGAGACGCGGTTTTCTATGCGGATGCAAACGGTGCCGTCAATGTAGCATCTGGTTGGATTATGTCGAAAGACGCTTCTGACGAAAGCGGCAATACTTGGTATTACGCATCTTCCAATGGTGTCCTTAAGTCTGGTTGGCAATATGTTAACGGTGCGTGGTATTGGATGGATCCTTCCACCTACAAGATGAAGACCGGATGGCTCAATGACCGCGGCACGTGGTACTGGCTTCAGCCTTCGGGCGCTATGTTTGCTAACGGGTGGCTGAAAAACGATGGCGTCGACTACTACTTCAATGCAAGTGGTGCATGGTTGAATACGTCTGGTTCTGTTTTGGGGGTTAATAGGTCCAGCCTGGTCAATTGGCTTATGAGCCACGAAAACGATGGCTATTACCGTGGAACACCCTACGATACGCATCTTAGCCAAGAAACATGCATGTATCCAAAGGGTGATCCTCGTTGGGATGGGTATACCGGTATGAACTGCGGCGGATTTGTATCGCATGCGTATATGAAAGCGGGCGGTAATTTAGCTCCCATTGCCGCCGAGCAGAGCCATTCCCCTTGGAGTGGAGGTCCCGGAAGGGGCGGCTGCGTTAACGCTTATCGTTGGTACGGCTACGCTATCGATACGTGCGCGAACGTGACTTATTTCAACTCTATTGATGAGTTGTTGCGCAGTGGCTTGGCTCGTAAGGGGGACATTGTGTTCTTCAATCCTTACAACCCATATGCCGACGATAGCCACATTGGCTTTTTCTGGGGCAATTCGCCGAGCGAAAATTTGTTCTGGCATAGTGATGGTTATGGAAACCGCATCTCCGGTTTGACCGCTTTGGGTCCATCGAAAGTAATATTGATTCGTTAGAATTCTGAGTTGTAGGGGACTCTCTGGGTCCCCTACCTTTTTGACATCTAGTTTGAAAGTTTATTTGAAGTCGGTATTCTTGGGGGGTGTTCCTATAGTTTTGTCAACTGGGAAATGCTCTCCGTGCGACCGAATCGCGGCATGCTGACGCCAAGCCATTAGGCCGGTGGGCTTCAGTCTGCTCGGTGCGTTTCGGCTAGGCTGCGTAAGGCACCCTGTCTCGCATTACCGCGTAGATGACCTTCAGTCTCTTTCGCGCCAGCGCCTTGAGCGCCTTGCCGTGCGACATGCCCCGCTCCCGGCACCTGGTGTAGTAGTCGCCCCATCTCCCCTCTGTCCGGGTAAGGCAGTTACATGAGAATATGAGCAGGTTCTTCAGCCTCTTGTTGCCTTGGCGCGATGCCGTCACCGAGGAGATCGAGGTTCCCGACTGGCGGTTGCGCGGCGCCAGGCCGCAGTACGACGCGAGCCTGTCGTGACTGGGGAAGTCTTCGATGTCGATGGAGATCGCAAGCTCGGAAGCGGTTTTGGGCCCGATGCCCGGCACCGTCAGGAGGCATCGGTAGGTATCGTCGCCCTCGAGCAGGGCGGAGATCTCCGCCGTGATCGCCTCGATCTCCGCCGAGTTCTCGGATATCCTGCGCGCGAGCAGTTTCACCGCCCGGTCCTCGGCGGCGACGACCGACGCATCCGGCCTTGTCGAGGAGGTTGTCGAGCGGACGAGGGCCTCGATCTTACCGCGCGCCGCCCCACGCGTGAGCGCCGCCGCCCTGCGGGGCCCGGCGTCGGCTACCGACCAGGCCCCGCCGAGGGATGCCATGAGCCTCAGCTGGGGCCCGTCGGACAGGTCGACCAGCGCCTCGAAGGCGGGGCACGATTCCAGCAGGATGCTGCGCAGCCGGTTCTTATTCCTAGTGTTCTCGCAGGTCAGGAAGTTCCTCTGGGCGGCCAGCGCCCTCGCCGCCGCAATCGTCGGACCTGGGTCTCCGACCGGCAGGAGCGCGTCGGGGATGCCAAGCGCCGTCTTCGCGATGACCATCGCGTCTCGCTCGTCGGTCTTGGCGTCGCCGGCGAAGAGCCTGGCGGCCCCGTGCGCCGCGAGTCCCGGCAGGTACGCCGCCGACATCCCGGCCGCCCTGGCGCGGGCGAGCGCGAGGGCGCCTATGTTGCGCGACTGGTCGACGACCACGAGCGCATCGGGGAAGCGGCCGAACAGCGAGTCCAGGTCGTCCTCCCTGTTCGCGACGGGGGCGCTCAACAGCACCTCGCCATCTCGAGTCGCGACGCATGCCCAGTGGGACGATTTCCCGACATCGAGCCCGATGACGGCTTCCGGCATTCTAATTGGTGCCACGGTGGTATCCTCCAATCGGTAGGCCGATCGGAACCCCTCCCCGCGACACCCACATTACCTGGCCGTGGCGCTTGCGCCCGGCAGTTTCCTATCAGTCGTCCGGAGCGGCGAGCGCCCCCGGTGGCAACACCCCCCGGGCCCTCTACGGGGCAGGGGCAGACGGCCATCCGGAGGCGCCCGATCGGCGGCCCCTCGGGGCTTGCCCGTATCGTAGGCAATGCGCCGAATGCTCGCCATCGAAATTTATCGATGGCCTATTTCAGACTGTAATGGGGGTAAGAGTAGGGACTAGGAGTCCTTGGTTTCACCCTGCTGGGAAGTTCTTGTTTACATTGTGGTATTGCGTGCAGTTATTTGTCGTCCTAGATGGCATCTTGTCCAGTTGGATGTTCGGAAATCTTTCACAGCCATGCTGTAAGCTAAACGCAAACAAGAACGAATGACGAGGTTTACATGAGCAAACATCTTAAGTTATTTTCGGCATTGTTGGTGCTGATGGTCCTTGCGCCCATTTCTGTGTTTGTTTTCCCCTCGAACGCGGAAGCTGCGCGGTCCCTAGTTGAGAATTCCTGGCGTTATGAGGATGGGCAATTGGTCGCAGAGGATGCTTCTTCCGAAGAAGATGGAATAGCCTTATTGTCCATGGACATTCTTCCCGATGGGGCTACGGCGCAGGGCATCGATGTCAGTGAGCATCAAGGACGTATTGACTGGAATGCTGTTAAGGCTTCTGGTATCGATTTCGCTATTCTGCGTGTTGGATTTGGCGCTCCATCTTGGGGCGGTCGAGTTGACTATCAATTTAATCGAAATATTTCTGAGTGCGAGCGACTCGGAATTCCCTACGGCGTCTATATCTATTCATATGCTTTTGATAATCAGCAGGCAGCCGATGAGGCATCAATGGTGATCAATTGCCTTTCTGGACATAATCCAAGATTGCCGGTGTATTACGATCTTGAGGATAACTCGATAATTGCAAATGGACGTCAAACCGGAATTGCATCGAGGGCGCAGGTTTTTTGTAATAGGATTTCTGCCGCAGGATATGAGCCTGGTATTTATGCAAATTTAAATTGGTTTAACAACATTTTGACTGACTCTGTATTTAAGAGTAGCTCTTGGGATCATTGGATTGCTCAATATAACTCGCAATGTGACTATACCGGCAATTACAGTTTTTGGCAGTATAAGAGCAACGGAAAAGTCCCTGGAATCAACGGCAACGTTGATATGAACTACGCGTATGTTGATGTCTCCCTTTATCATTGGCAACTAATTGACAGCACCTGGTATTATGCAGCCTCCAACGGCAAGGCGTATGCCGGATGGTTGTTTCAGAGCGGCACGTGGTACTGGCTCGAGCCCGACGCGGGCGGTGCCATGGCAACCGGCCTTCACGAGTGCAACGGCTCCCTGTACTGGTTTAATTCGTCCGGCGCCATGGCGACCGGGTGGGTCCTCGACGGCGGGACCTGGTACTACGCGACTGGCTCCGGCGCGCTGGCGCGCGGCCCCGTATCCGTCGGCGGCGTGCCCTACTGCTTCGACGCCCGGACGGGGGCCATGCTGACGGGCTACCAGACCGATGCGCAGGGCGTCCGCCGCTACTTCGGCAGCTGCGGCCCCCTTAACGGATGGGGCCTCGTCGACGGCTCCTGGTACTGGTTCGCGAACGGCATCGCCTCGACCGGCTGGCTTTACACCGGCGGCTCCTGGTACTGGCTCGACCCCGACGCGGGCGGCGCCATGGTGACGGGCCTTCACGCATGCAACGGCTCCGCATACTGGTTCAACTCCTCCGGCGCCATGGCGACCGGGTGGGTCCTCGACGGCGGGACCTGGTACTACGCGACTGGCTCCGGTGCCCTCGCCTCCGGCTGGCTCAACCTAAACGGTACGTGGTACTGGCTCGATCCCTCGACGCACGTCATGGCCACCGGGCTCCATGGGTGCAACGGCTCCATGTACTGGTTCAACGGCTCCGGCTCGATGGCGACCGGATGGGTCCTCGACGGCGGAACCTGGTACTACGCGACGGGCTCCGGCGCGCTGGCCTCCGGCTGGGCATATGTCGGCGGCGCCTGGTACTGGCTCGATCCCTCGACGCACGCTATGGTTACTGGTGTTCAGCAGATCGACGGGGCACAATACTCTTTTGCTAGTAATGGTGCTTGGCTCGGCTAGCAACTCTTCTTTAATTGCTTTTTTCTAATTACATATTGCTCTTAGCTATCCATTTGTAGACTATGTTTATGTAAAAATTGGTTACTACTGGGGGCTGACATGGCAAGGAAAAAGCGAATAACATTAATCCTAATCATTCTTTCAACTCTACTGCTCGCTGGGCCCGGTGTGGTTGATATCGCGAACGCAGAATCCATAAGCTCCTCCATCCCTACTGATTTTGAGCAGCAATCCGTCTCCTCGACTCTTAATTCTTCCGATTCAATCAATGATGGGTCTGCTCAAGAATCCGTTAAATGGAATCTGGGTTGGAATTCGTTTGACGGCAACTGGTTCTATGTGGATTCAGTCAATCCGGTCTCGTTGCATTCTGGCTGGCTCTATACCAATGGGGCCTGGTATTGGCTCGACCCCTCGACGCATGCCATGGCCATCGGGCTCCATGAGTGCAATGGCTCCGCGTACTGGTTTGACGCCTCCGGCGCGATGGCGACCGGGTGGGTTCTCGACGGCGGTACCTGGTACTACACGACGGGCTCCGGCGCCCTCGCCTCCGGTTGGGCCTACGTCGGCAGCGCCTGGTACTGGCTTGATCCCTCCACCCATGCCATGGCTACCGGCCTTCACGAGTGCAACGGCTCCCTGTACTGGTTTAATTCGTCCGGCGCGATGGCGACCGGGTGGGTCCTCGACGGCGGGACCTGGTACTACGCGACTGGCTCCGGCGCGCTGGCGCGCGGCCCCGTATCCGTCGGCGGCGTGCCCTACTGCTTCGACGCCCGGACGGGTGCCATGCTGACGGGCTACCAGACGGACGCGCAGGGCGTCCGCCGCTACTTCGGCAGCTGCGGCCCCCTTAACGGCTGGGGCCTCGTCGACGGCTCCTGGTACTGGTTCGCTGACGGTATCGCCTCGACCGGCTGGCTTTACACCGGCGGTTCCTGGTACTGGCTCGAGCCCGACGCGGGCGGTGCGATGGCCACCGGGCTCCATGAGTGCAACGGCTCCATGTACTGGTTCAACGGCTCCGGCGCGATGGCGACCGGATGGGTCCTCGTCGGCGGCACCTGGTACTACGCGACGGGCTCCGGCGCCCTCGCCTCCGGCTGGCTCAACCTAAACGGTGCGTGGTACTGGCTCGACCCCACGACGCACGCCATGGCCACGGGCGTTCAAACTATCGGATCATGTGAATACATATTTAATAGTACCGGCAAGATGATGGCTAATTGCTGGTCAAACGGTGATGGGTCTTGGATGTATCATTCGTCATCCAGCGGCGCAATTGACCTTAAAGGCATCATGACCGATTCGGGAATCCAGCTGATTGACGACGACGGTAATGCCAGAACTGGTTGGATTGAGAGTCAGGGTGCTCGATATTATTGTTCTGCTAGTGGAGTAATTCTGACTGGGTGGCAGCAAATTGCTGGGTCTTGGTATTACTTTAACCCGGATGGTCGAATGGCGACCGGCTGGCTTAACGATGGCAGCAACTGGTACTGGCTGGATTCCGCTTCTGGCGCGATGAAAACGGGATGGCTTTCCCTTGGGGGCACATGGTATTACCTTGATGTCGCACGTGGGGGAGTAATGTTGAGTAACGGTTGGTATTGGATCGGCTCTACTGACAACAAGTTCAGTTCATCCGGCGCAATGGTTGGCGCTTGGGTCGATGTCCCGTGCTATTCGCAGTACCCGGAACTTCCTACTGGCTGTGAGTCGGTTGCCCTTACAAACTTGCTTAACTACTATGGTTTCGGTTTAGGTAAGACGATTATTGCGGATTACTATTTGCCCAAGGGAAGCAATGGCAATTTTGTTACCGCTTTTGATGGCAATCCAAGGCGTAGCAGCGGGGGTCTCATGGGATGCGTCGCACCTGCGATTACTATTGCTGGTAATAACTTTCTGCGTGCTGCTGGAAGTGGCAAGCAGGCAAAAGACGTCTCTTTCTCGTCAATTTCTTCCATTAAGAACAGACTGACCTGTGGTCAACCTGTTGAGATGTGGAATACCGAGTGGGGAAGTTGGCCAGGAGGCCGTTATGCTGCACGTTGGTATAATGGGCATTCTTATGGCCTGTGGGGCGGTAATCATGCCGTAGTCCTTAAAGGCTATGATGACGAGCAGGGAATTGTCTATCTTTCGGATTCGATTAACGGCAATGTTACGCGAAATGCCCAGGTGTTCTTCGGCACATGGCAACAGATGGATAGCCAGGCCGTGGTAATTGAATAGCCATGATGCTAAAAGGGGAGAGCTCGACGAGCTCTCCCCTTTTACTACATTGTTAATCTAGCTACGCCGTCTTATTACGTTCAAATAGTTCGTCCCAGTTACTGGCTGCCAAAACTGTTCCGCATACAATTACAATGCAGCAGATTACGGATGCCATGTCGGGAATTATTCCAAGCAAGATCAGGCCAAAGACCACCGACCATGCCGAATAGGAGATATTCAGAGCCATCGCACGCGCTGATCCGATTGCTGCAATGCCCTTGTAATAGAACAGATAGGATGCAGTTCCCGCGAGTCCGGCGAGTGCAATAATCAATGTGGGCATGCTCGGGATAGCACCCAGCGTGAAATGCCATGCTCCGAAGAGGGGGAGTACGAGCACTCCATAAACAAGCGCACTTGTAGTTTCGCGGATTTGCAAAGCCGTTTCGTCATCAACGGCATCATCTTTCATTCCCCATGCGCACAGCACCGCTTCGGATCCCCATCCGATAACGGCAAGCACCGCGCCGAGTAAGCCGAGAGGGGCATTTGCAATCTCGCTCGACCCGGCCGATAGATAGCCCATCGTCATTACGCCGCAAAGAGCAACGAGAAGGGAAAGAATCTGTCCTTTGCCCATTTTCTCTTTCAGCAGCACGAAAGAAAGGAATGCTCCGACCGCGGGATAGAAGGCGGAGATGATTGCCGTATAGGCAGCTCCGATGTTATTAATTGCCAATACGTAGCCGGTCATCCCGATAGGCCCACCGAGCAGAGCGCCGGCGATGACGACCTTGCCCGAACGAGTTTTAAGTGCAGCGAGCGTGTCTTTTAATCTGCCTCGAACTCCCATGTAGCCAAAGAGCCAGATTGCACAGAAGGCATCATGGAGAAAGGATCCCGCAATGGAGGCGCATGCAAGCGCTTCCGCCGATCCAATATAGGGCGCGAGCGCCAAACCGATTCCAAGAATTACTGTATCAAGGCCCCAAAGAAGGCCGCTAAAAAAGCCGAATTGCATCGTTACTCACCTTTCCGATAGATCTCCAGTGCCTTTTTAAGGTATTTGGCACCGTAATTGAAGTAGATATAGAGCCACTCGCCCACGAAGTCACCTTCGGTTTCTTTCAGAAGAGACCAGAGGTACCAGCACCATCCTGCAAGGGCAATGTGCGCATAGTTATGCGCAACTTCGTTGTTTGTTGCCTTGCGCCCAAAATATGCATCAAGCGCGCGGTCGACTTCATCTTCGGAAAGCTCGCAGCAGACACTGCACGTTCCAAAATCGTTTGCGTAATCGCTCATGCCAGCATATTCCCAGTCAATGAGATAGTACTTGTCGTTCTCATCGATAAGGAAATTTAGGTAAAAGAAGTCATTGTGGCAAAGGCATTTTGGTGCATTATCGGCCTGTACAAAGCGCTCCAATTCATCGATTTCGGCGGACATTTCCCTGTAGCCTGGAATGTCGATGGGACCTTTTTCCAGAAGAAGTGATTCGTAGCGCTTCGCTTCGAGGTAGAAGTCAAATTCGGTTTCGACATTTGCACCACTCTCGTGAAGCGAACGACACATCTGCATCATTCGATTCATTTGGGCAGCATCATGCGGATCAGGCTGCTTTGCGTTGGGTACAAACTTCGAAATTTTCCAACCACGCTTTGGGTCCTCATGAATGAACGTGTCGTCAAGGCCGATTTCCTTGGCTTTTTTAAGTGCGGCTACTTCTCCATTTCTGTTAATAAGCAGTTCGGTCCCGACTCCCGGATGGCGGTAAACGTACTCTCCGTCATTGGTTCTAAAGTGGCACGATAGATTCGTAAGACCTTGTTTAAGGGGATAAACGTCGTGAATCTCTGATTTGGAGCAGCCGAGCACTTGCTCGATGTTATCGAAAATATCGGAGTCAACGTTTTCGATAAAATGCGGATCAAAGGCACGCAGCTCATCAAGAGAATCGAATTCGTTGATCTCGCCCTCAGGATACTTCTTGATAACCATATCGAGCTCCTTGATGTGCTCGATATATAGATCTTCCCAAAGCTTGTCCGTTGTTTCGGGCTTGTTATATTCCGTTTCGAGAATCTGCTTAAATGCAAACGAGAAGGCTTTATCAAAGTAGACATGTCCGAGCATATACCAAGCATCGGAACCGCCAATCGTAACATTGGTGATTCTGTCCATTGCTCCGGTTTGAATGCACCATTCTTTGGTGTCGCCTTCAGCATATTGAGCAGAATAAAATGCTTTCCAAACGTATGCTTCAAACGGATTGTTTAGAAGGTAATCATCGCTTGAGCAAATATAGGTGTTGCCAAGCCGCTCTTTTACGCACATAAGCGATGCGTGGTTATTTTTGGATGCATATTCGTTGTTGACGACAATCGAGACGCCGAACTTGCTTTCGAGATAGAAGAAATATTCTTTTTTATAGCCGACAACGACGGTGATATTGCTGATACCTGCGTCTTGCAGCTGCCTAATCTGACGTTCGATGAGAATCTCACCACGTACCTTTAAAAGGCCTTTGGGCTTTTCATACGAAATGGGAGCAAAGCGGCTCGAAAGCCCCGCAGCCAATATCACTGCGTTTTCAACCTTATAGGGGTGAAGTGCTTCGTAACCGCCGTCGGTTAGGCTGTCCGATTCGAGAAGCCCCTCATTCGTGAGCTCTTTATTCGCTGCGTTTACCGATCCAAGTGAGAGGCCAGTGCGCTCGGCAACTTCTCGCTGGCTAGCATATGGGTTCTTTAGGTATTCGTACAGAACAGTAAAGTTACGCTTGGTCAGTTCCACTGCAGGCCTCCAATTAAGATGTTCATTGCTTAGGGAAAGAATAGAATGATTGAACGTTATGTTCAATTTAATATATTTATCTACATAGACTGAACAGACAGTAACGAAAATCAATCCTGGAATGTGGATTAAAATAAATAAATGAGATATCTGGGAGGGTCGCTTATGTATCGATTCGAAAGGGGGTGCGGACAGAAAGTTGGACCGCGGGGCGGTCCGGACTGGAGGTTCGC
>CALJMO010000023.1 GCA_937982065.1 uncultured Collinsella sp. | reverse complement strand
CGGGATTGGTCAAAATCGTTTGACTATTAGCGGCTAAAATCGCCCGGCGCTAACATCTCCTTTCGACCAGAACGATTGATACCGGTTTAGCACCTTTCTTTAAAGATGAAACCATGTAACGGCTGCGCGCACGTTATCCCTACCTGCAGCCACAATGAACCCTCCCCCACCGTTGATACAGTCACTGAATGAGACTTATGACAAGTCCATTCGCGTCACTTTGCTTAAAGTTTAACTACTGGCGCGGACACAAACTGACCTTTGGAGGCCTCGGCGCCAAGATTCGAAGAAGCGCAAGACGGTCTAATGTTGGAGTTGCCGCATCGCTTATAGCCAACCTAGCACGAGCCCGAGCGCCGCCGGGGACTAAAGCGGGCCTGCTCCCCCTCCTCCTCCCCAACATCCCCCAGAAAGTTCGCTGATGTTGACTGGGGTTCCCGTAAAATAATCCCCAATAAAATATGTGCGGAGTGCTGGCCTGGAGCTACCTTCGGACCCTATTGGCTGCTCACCGAGAGGCTCCGCTATGAAACGACCCCTTTACTACCTGTCCTGCGCGATCGCGTGCACGTCCATGGTCGGCGCGACGATGCCTATGGCAGCCATCGCGGAGGCAATTCAGCCCCAAGAGACCACCGAGCAGCAGGCGCAAGCCGACGCCACGAGCAGCGGCACAGACAAGGCTGAAGACGGCACCAACACAAATGCGACAGCAGATTCCGCAGAGGACAGCACCGCAACATCTACCGGCACCAGCCAGACCGACCCCGCGGACGCCAACACCACAGACACCGCCACCCCCGGCACCGCCGCCGCAACCGGCGCGGCCACCACAGCCCCCACCCCATCCCTCCGAGCCCGCACCAACCCCACGCCCGAGGCAATCTCCATCACGTCACAAACCACCTACGCCCACTCCGCCACGGCAACCCAAAACGGCGTCACCTTCACCGTCTCGTGGAACGACGCCCCCGCGGGTACCGCGACGACCTTCCACGTAACCCAAGCCAACGGCTCGTCCCAAGCCAAGGCGCGCATGGACGTGCCCACCTATTGGGACGGCGGCAGCCAGGAAAGCGTCTGCGACCCGTCGCGCCCGGCATGGGCCAGCTACCACAGCCTGGGCACCGCGGGCCACGACTTTACCTTTGACTTCACGGCATCGGGCACGTACCGCATCTACTTCTACTTTATGGACAATGACAGAAACGACCCCCAAAACGACAAGGGGATCTACTACCTGCGCACCACGGCGGAGGTGACCGTAAACGACTCCGCCCGCCCAAGCGTCACGCAGATCGTCAACGACGCCGTGGACCTGTGCAGGCAAGAGACAGACGGCTCGGAATACGACATGGCGCTGTGGCTCCACGACTGGACGCTCGACCAGCTGGAGTACGACCACAGCCTCAACTGGTGCTCGGCCGAAAGCGGCCTCACGCGCCACCAGGGCACCTGCGAGAGCTACCAGCGCATCTACTCCAAGCTCCTTAACGCAGCGGGCATCGCCAACGGCCGCATCACCGGCAACGGCCACACGTGGAACGCCGTAAAGATCAACGGCAAATGGTGCCAGATGGACCTAACCTGGGACGACACCAGCGACAACTGGTACGGAGACCTGGACCAGCGCCATCTGTACTTTGGCCTGACCGACGAGCTCATGGCAATCGCCCACTCCGACCACACGGCAAACTACCAAAAGGACGACTACGTCTACCGCTCGACCGACTTTTCCAACAATTACTTTGTGCGAAACGGCAAGGCCGATGAATGGGCAGAGAAGTATGCCGACCGCATTCAGCAGCACTTGGATGCCAAGAAAGAGAGCTTTTCTATCGATGCCGACAACCAGTCCTTCCCGCCGAGCATCTCGGGGATTCAGAACGGGATTGTTGCTTATGCGATGAATCTGAGGGAGTGGAAGGCTGGTGGCTCCAAGGTTGAGCTTACTGCGGCATCAAACGTCATCAAGGAATCGAACAGCAAATGGAGCACTAGGTACGACCTGAAAGCTGAATACAAAAACGCAGCATTAGAGAAGGTCATCGAGGACGGCCCCTACCGCGTCGCGGCCTCCCTCGACGCCCGGATGGCCGTGGCGGCCTCCGCGTCGGGCTGCTCGCTGTCCTCGGGCGCTGGCGCCCTCTCCCTCGAGCGCGACGGGGCGACGGGCCTCTACAGGGTCTCCTCGGGCGGCCTGATGCTTACCGAGTCGGGCAACCGGGCGGTGCTGGCCGAGGCGGACGGCTCCGCCTCGCAGCTGTGGCGCGTCTCGGCACTGGGCGGAGGCCGCTACTCATTCACGTCCGCCTCCGGGCTGGCGCTGGACGACCGGGGGCAGCGGACCTCGGAGGGCAACACGGTATGGCTCTACGAGCCCAACGCGGGGCCCGCCCAGGCGTGGATCCTTACCTAGTCTGCAAGACCTTTCAAAAAAGTTTTAATAATTTTCCGAAATGGTTTGAGGAGATACCTTTTTACAAGCGTTTTTGTATAAAAAACAATTCCGCGATCTCGCTTTTTATACGTCCGCTCCACGGCACGCCAACCACCTTCAGCAAAAGCGTCAATATAAAAATGCCTGTCCTTAGGAAGGACGCTCGGGTGATGAAGCTGATCATTTCCTTTGGCGATATCCTCAAATTGAACAGGATATAAGTCCAAAGCGCCACTAGATTCAACAAACTCTTTGCCGTGATTATTATTCACGAGCAGACATGAAACGCCCTTCATTTGATTAAACTTCTCGGCATCTTCCAGAACGTCAGGTCTGTTGACATCAACACCCCAAAAGTCACCGATGGTAAGATCGCCAGCACGGAATCGGCCCGCATAGGGACACCTATAGCAACTATCGCGAAGCGTCTTAAGGTTCAAGAACATGTCGTAGTAGGGGGATTTCGCCGCAGGAATGGTCACCTCTCTTCCGTCCTCAAGAAGAAGAAGAAGAAGAAGGGAGTGACCCCACCCCTCACGCTTGCACCTAAACCGGAAATCAACCACGGGAGACCCAAGCTGTTTGCCATAGTCCTCAACGCAGTCAGCGAACATGCGGCCGGAAGGGACACCGTGACAGACCAGGTCAATAGTTGTAAGGCCCTCATAATCGTGCCCGAGGAAACCCCTAAGGCCGGCGACCTGGCAAGGCGTTCCGCAGAACAAGACCCGCCTTCCATCACGAAGGTCCGCCTTCACGTCGGCAAAGCAAGCTCCGGCGTCGCTCTGGACATATTTTGAGTTGAGAAGCGGGCGAAGCTCAACAACACTCACAGCACGACGATGCAACACTCGAAGAGTATTCCCCTCGCGCTCATAGGCAGCACCGTATGCGACCCCGCCAGAAGAAATATGCTCACGCGCAACGGCGCCGAAAACTCCGCCGGAAGCGGACTCCGAGACATCGTCCCTACCGGCAGCGGCAAAGAACGGTCCAGCGGAATTAGAGCCTATCCCCCGGTTGAGGCCGCACGCCCTCGTGCACGCGCCGCAGCCGATACAGAGATCGCTATCAATTGCGGGAAGAACAAACCCATCCTTACCCTCAGACATGGAGATGGCGCTTTTTGGGCAACAAGCGGCACACGCCCCGCATCCGCAGCAATGCGATGGCGACTCAAACAGCGTGGGAACTTCGCCCCTTTTCACGGTAGACATGCAGTTATCCCCCTATTTACGAGCCGAAACAATCTTACGCAGGATATCGGCATTCATGTAAACGGAAAAAACCAGCGCAATTGCCAGGCAGGCGATAGCGCTCCAGATGCCCGCACCGTAGGCGGACAGATAATAAAAAACGAACACGCCGGCAATTGAAACTAAAGTCCAAACCTGCTCAACTCGGTCTTCGACAAGCTTCGTAAACTTAGCGACCTTAATTCTGCGGTACTCATTAACCACGATCATCGCCAAGAGCGTTGCAACAGATGCACCATAAAGACCGAAGTGCGGAATCAACACAACACACAGAACGGCGCAAAGGGCTGCAGACACCGCAGTGGTAGTACCCATAATTCCGGTTTCCTTATGTGCGGTAAAGATGCCACCGTAAAAGCCGGAGATGTTGCTGAAGTACGTCGCCAGGAGCAATATCGGCACATAAAGCAGGCCCTCACCGAATGAACCCTTAATCAGGATGCCGTACACGAGGGGCATAAGCGCAGACATAAGCAGAACGACGCTCATCATGAAACGCCTTAGCGCACGATACACAGAGTTATAGAAAGTCGACTCGTCCTCATCGGAGTTGAGGGCACGCGCCGAGCTCTCCTTCCAAGATTGATAGAAGAAGCCGTACACCTGGTCCATGACACCGGGGAACTTGTAAGAGACGGCGTACACGCCGGCGGCAGAAGCACCGAGCGTATTCATGATAATCAGCCTGTCTAGCAGGTTGTTAATAGTCCAGGAAACCTTGTTGGGAATGAGCGGAAAGGAATACCGCAGGAGGTCTCGAGCATAGGAAATGGAGAAAGCCGACGGATCGATATAGCGCCAGAGCTTCCGCATGACCATGAACACGAGGGCAACACCGCCCTGCGCAATAACCGTGGCGGAAAGCATGCCCACAACGCCCCAACGCAGAACAGCGATAAACAGAACGTTTAGCACGATGGTAAGAGCGCTCGCAGCGAAATTCATGACGGAGTAACCCACGGTATCCCCGAAACCACGTAGGACCGCAGAAGCCATCTGCAGAAGCGCGCCAGCGACAACAAGGCCCACGACCCAGCCAAGATTTTCTGGCCTAAATAGCAACCAGACCAGAATCGCCAAGACCGCAAAGCACGCGCAGCCAGCAAGAAGAACAGCGCAAGACGCGGTCACGGCCTTAGACCGATCACCATCGGTGCGACAGTCGATGAGGAACCGAAACAGCGCTTCATCCATAAGTAGGGAGACAGCAGGAACGCAGAACAGGGCGATAGTGTTGATGTAGTCGACGGTACCATAGTCGCCAGTGGAAAGAACTGAGGTATAGAGCGGCAGCAGAAGAAACGAGACAAGCTTGGTTGCCATTCCTCCCACCGCAATAATGCCAGTGTTCTTAATAAGTCGACGCGTCTCCCCCATTACGAAAGCGCCTTTCTAAGATAAGCCCAGGAATGCTCCCGCAGAAAATCCAGGCGAGAGTCCACGCCACTCCAGTCACAAGGGGCAATATCGTCGACGCACATAACATCGACGCAACGGTCAGACAGCCCGATATTACTCAGCAAGTCGCGCATACGCGCACCAGACTTATCTGTTGCATACACGCGGAAGGGCTTATGAAAGAGAATCGAGAATACGGTCGCATGAAAGGAATTGGTAAGAATAAGGCTTGCGTGCGCAATAAGCGAAACGAACTCCTCAGGGCCAACACCAAACAGGTTAATTGAATTTGGGATATCTAGGTTTTTATCAGATATGTAAGCAACCTTCATGCCCGTTGCTTCCGCCATCGCGACGGTGCTCTCAATAAGTTCGGGGCACTCGCGTAGTAGATACATAAATATATATTCACCCTGCAAAACATCTTTTGATGCCATATCTGCGTAGTCGTCAGACTCCAACAAAAGTGTGGGATCTAAGACAACATCTATAGGCGCATCGACAAGGGGCTGAAATAACGGAACCGTCTCCTCCTCGCGAACAGACAGGAAATCAAACCTTGAGAGCAACTTGGATACAAGCTGTTCATCAAAATTCTCAGGTCTAAAGAAAGTGTGCGCAAGACTGGGAGCGTAAGCGACTCGACGTCTATCTCCAGCGAATGAAAGGAAATAGGGACCAACAACACCTTGTGTACAATCGAGATTCCAAATTTGATCGCTACCACAAATAAAGCAATCAAACTGATCCGCAAGCTCGCACATCTCCTCTTCATTTTGCCAGTGATAAGACTTCTTCGTCATGCCGAAATATTTTTTGGAAAAACCTTCGAATGCAGTCTTTCTTGACAAATACCTATTCAAACAGCGCAATGTTCGAAGCGTTGCCTTTGGATGTCGGGGCTGAAGCAGCTTATACTGCTCATAATCCCGAGAACGATAATCGATAATTTGCACTTCATGTCCCATGTTTTCCAAAACCACTTGAAGCGCATAAGACTGGAGCGCAGATCCGAAGTTCATCGCGCCGTGGAAAGTAATCGTTCCGATTTTCATTATTTATCTATTCCTGTTCACCCAAATATGAATTGCATCTGAAAGACTTAACCCAGAAACCCCCTGCGCCGCAAGGGCAAGCGAAGCGAGAAGATACCGGTTATAATCCGAAGAACGAAGAGCTCTCTCGATATCACTCCATCTACCGTTTAACGATGTGCTCTTCGTCCTAAACTCATCAATTGAATTGAATGTGTCGCAGCAACAAGCAAACATGGTTTTACGCGCGCTATTGTCCAAGGCGATGGTTCTCCCAAGCAAAAGCGGCCCAAACAAAGGGAAAATACGATCGTAGTCTTTCTGTGAGTAAGAAATTCCAAGCTCCGAACGATTAGAAATCAATTCATCGAGAACCCAATACGAATCAAGGCCCTTAACATTAGTAGGGGTAGACTGCATAATGGATCCAGGGCGAATTCGGTAATAATAGCCGCTCAAATCATAGCAAGGCTCATCGTTAAAGCGAGAATCAATCCAAAGCGGGTGAATCAAATCTTCATACCATGCGCCAACAGGAAATCCAATTCCACTCCAGACTTCTCGACGATACAGTCTGCCCCATGGCACCATCCAACTCGCCCTATCAATTTCCTCCTCGCAGACTATACCGTTATCAGACATATATCTAAAAGTAGATGTAACGTAATCTGCAGAAGTTCCCATGAGGCGACCGTACATAGCCTCAAGGTAAGCCGGTCCAATCATGTCGTCGGAATCCACAAACATGACGTACTTGCCACGAGAAGACCTGAGGCCAGTATTGCGAGCTGCAGAGAGACCTCCATTTGCTTGGTGAATTACACGAACATTGGGCAGAAATCCGTATGAATCAGCTATTTCAGCAGACCTGTCCTTAGAGCCATCATCGACAACAACAACCTCAAACTTACCGTCAAATGTTTGTGTCAATATCGAATCTAAACATATCTTAAGGTAGTTTTCCACGTTATATACGGGGACAATAACTGAAATATCGCAAGTCGCTCCTTCTTGAAATTCAATAGGCTCGAACATATTTAACGGTCGCTCAGAAACCATATTCAACCTTGCTTTTGATGCGCAGAGGTTATCACTAGAAAAGCGAGTTAGTCTGAGTACGGCATCATAAAATCCACCGGAAAGTAAGACATAAATAGCATTTTTAATTAAATCTGTTATTTGCAGCACTAGACCATTCCCATCTTCAAAAGCGAAAAACAGGCATTTATCCTTAATCCAACAAAATTTCAATTTATAATGCCGACAACGCGATCGTAAAAGCTAGTCATCAGCAGCCTCCATAAACTCAAGCATTAATAATGAAAGTTGCACATGCGATCGTTTCATCGAAACCATAATGGGATTTATCGGCAATCTGAACCACTGATTCAGACACAATTTCGCACATAGCAAAAACGATCATTGAAAATGCCATTTATCAGCTGCCTCACGTGAAGATCCGACGAAGACGCTTGTAACATCCAAGACCCCATCGGGCAGCATGAGAAATAATCCCGTTGTTTGACAAAACTAGACCATGAACTAAGTCAGGACAATTACTAACCCTCCTGTGATACTCGCTCTTAATAGTCTTATCAAAATGCTTTTTCGACTCAGCATCCAATTCACAATCCCAAAGAATCTCGTCAAGATCGCAATAGTGACGACAGATGCCCCTATTTGCATTCTGAAGCGAACATACTGACCAACTAGTCGCGTATCGAAGCAATTCATCGCTTACATAATTCCAATCAGCAATCTGTTTATCTCGAAACAACTTTGTACTGTTCGTGTCATGCTGGCGATAGTAGTAAAGGGGTTCATCAATGTGAAATAGGTTTTTTGCCATATCAAAGATAGGAAGAAGCTGACAAAGATCCTCACCATGCATAAGCCCAGCACGTTCCGTATACCACTCATAACAGGGAAATAAATCTTTACGAACGACCTTATTCCAAACACTGTTAAAATCGCAGGCGCACAATTCGCTTTTAACCAATTCATAAGAACAGCCAGAATGAATACCGGGCGCTAAATTCACCTTCAGCGATGGCTTAAGGGACCTCAAGTCCATAGTGAAATTAAAAGAAATAATATCAGCACTAGTCGAAGCGATAGCAGCAAGAACCTTTTGAATGCAACCATCAATAAGAGCGTCATCGGAATCGAGTGAAAGGACATACAGCCCCCTCGCCTCACGAAGTCCATCCCGGCGCGCAGCAAGGAGACCTTCATTATCCTTGTGAATAACAGATGCCCTATCATGCCCATCGCAGTACGCGTCACAAATCGAAGGAGATCCATCAGTGGAACCGTCATCCACAAGAATCACTTCAAAGGAATCCACTCCCTGAGCATCAATGGACTCCAAGCAAGCAGGAAGATAACGCTCAGTGTTGTAGACTGGAACAACAATACTAATCACAGGAGTTTCATCATCCATAAAATACCCCTAATAACGCCGATGAATATGGAAACAGATCGCAGCTACCACCAAATACAAACGTGATAGAAAAATATAAGATGCAAAATAAAACACAAAGGGAAATAATTAGCAGACGCTCTTTTCCGAGTTTTTCTGACAAAAACGGGAAAACGAAACCTGAAATAAAGAGAAAAGGAAAACTAAGTCGAATTAATTCAGGACTAATAGTTGCAAATTGCGCAAACAATGATGCAACCATACCGTTAATCGTGTAGAAATTAAGCGATCTGTAGTCGTCGCTCAAAGATGAGTTTTTATGGCCCAATGCCCATATCACTAAGCAAAATGGCAGGTAAATTAGCATCGTAGTATTGAATGAACCCATTCCAGCATGCTTAATTTGAAAGCTGTATGACGACGTAAATCGTGACACGAACTCCATCACATCGGGACCGACTAAAATCATGCAGACAGCAAAATCAATAACTCCAAGACACACGAGCATTGCAACAGCCTTGAAAGAGCGTTCCTGCTTGCGCTCATAACATGAAATGTAAATAATCCAAATGATAAGGCCCATAACTGACATCTTATGGAAGCCAACCGCTAACATCAGATAAACAAAAGCAGAAACGCGCTTTTCACATAAGAGCTCATATACCATCAAAACCAGCATGCTTGTTGCAAGACACTGTCTGATAATATTTATTGTGTAGCCAAATATTACAAAGCAGATAAATATCCCTACAACAGGATACCCACGGGGGTACAACTTCCTAACGACTAAGATATAAGGAAGGAGAACGATGGCCTCACAAAGAAAGAGAACGGCATTAAAATCACCGGTCAGCCTGCCCAAGATCCAAAAAAGAAGTACGAATAACGGTTCTTGGTCTGAGCACGCACCCATTGCACCCAAAGGCGAGTAATACTGCGAGGCGTAAAAACACCTGAGAGGATATGCAGAAGTATCAGTACCGACAGAAACGTCACGCGCACCTGCCACCAAACAAAGAGGAACAACCGAGATAGCCGCAAGGACCGAACCAACTCGTTTATTTACCACCTGCGCAGAAAGATAAAGCAATAAAAGATGAAGAGCAAAGGCTGCAAAATAAATTGGCATCTCTAAACCTGTTTCGAAAAACGCTGGGCATCTATTGAGATTCCTTCGGTCAAACCGCCGATAAACACACTAACGCCGCCATTAAATCCATCTTGAAATAAGATGTCATACAAATATTCGTTAATGTATTTATCAATATCATGCAGATATTTGTTAATTGAAGAACTCACTATAACAACCCTTTAGTTATGAGAATTAACCGACAGCTTTACCAGAAATTGCTGCATAAATTGAATAGAAAACGTTATGAACCTTGGGTGAGAATGAAAAGAGAGAACAACGGATCCTCCATTTCAAAGAAGCAAATAAACTCTTCGAAACGTTTTTAGCAAGCTTTTGAGCATGTCTCAAATAAGCTTGCGCCTCTCCCTTGTCATCAAAGGCAGCAGGATCAATCTTCATTGCGACACGGAGCGTACAGTATGTCTGAAAACACTCAAATTCGCCCTGAAAATCACAACCAACGACTTGACGAACGGTCTCAATAGCTGCATTCATGTCTTTTACATGCTTGGGGCCTTGCTTCTTAAAGGTAGTAATGGATCCAGGCCGCGTCACATATGCGTAAAAGGGCGCCTCAGATACTGCTACCCTACTAGTATTTGAACAAATAGAGGCAATGACGCCCATATCTTCAAACAACTGTCCCTCAGGAAAGACAAGACTAGAGATTAGAGACCGCTCAAAGAGCTTTCCACACGCAGAGCCACTTTCACCACTGAACAATAGTAGCTTTCTTAAGCGTTCAGCACCAGATTCAACAACGAACTCGGCATCCTGACCCATCTTATAGCTGTCAAGCAAGGGCGTCTTCGCAAAAGAACCAACAACGAGAGGCACTCGATAATTATCAGCCGCTTCCACCATCAGTTCAACGGTCCGCGGATCAATCAAATCGTCCCCATCCACATACATTAGGTAATCCCCATGACACCGTTGAGTACCAAAGTTACGTGCGGAAGAAAGACCACCATTCTTCTTATGCAGAATCGTAAAACGTACGTCTGCCCCAATGATGCCCTCAACAATATCGATAGAATTATCTGTACAGCCATCATCAACGATGATGAATTCGATATTCGAATATGTCTGAGCAAGCAATGAATTCACGCAAGGAAGTACGAAAGAGCCCACATTATATATAGGGACTATGATGCTAACCAAAGGCTTATTAACATCAGAAGCCATATACCTAGGACCTCCTGAGAATTACTCGATATATCAATGCTCTAATGGAATTAGGCATCAGGCAGACGATTGCATGCGGCAAATAAGAACAGATATAGTCACGTTTTGTAAAATAGCCTCGTTCAAGTTGTGCATGCTTGAAAGCCTTAGCATATTTAAGATACCGCGAGCCACCTCTACGAGAATAGAAGTCATCGCTAACGCGCATCGCAACAAGAGGCTCACTTAAGTTATCGGCTTGGCAACCACAGGCAAGCATCCTGTTAAATAGATCCCAGTCCTCAAAGTAAAGAAATTCTGAACTATAATTTCCAGCTTCGACAACCTTGGATTTTCTAAACGTCATAGGAGGATGACGAAAGGGATTGCGTCTCCTAGAATAAGAACGTATGGCATCGATGCCTTTTGGAAGATTCGTAATCGCAACAGGGTTGTCGGGGGACGTTACAAATTCAATAACGTCACTGCCGACCATGTCAAGTCCGTTCTCAATAGCGGCAAGCTGTTTCTCCATACGATCTGGACGAGCCACGTCATCAGTATCCATACGCGCAACAATTTCGTTAGAGCAAGCGAGCATTCCTCTGCGCAAAGCGTAACCCAAGCCATGATTTTTATCATATGAAACAAAATTAAATAAACCAGGATACTTGGAATCGTACTCTTCAAGTACCACTTCAAGCTCACGTGTAAGCAGACCATCCTTAACCATGACAATCTCGCTCGGAAAAACGGTTTGATTCAACATGCTATCGAGAGATTGAATTAAAAAAGCAGGATTTTCTTTTTTGTAAATGCTCATCAACACGCTGTAAGAACATGTATCGGATGCTTGCATCTATCGCCCCGTCCTATCTTTACCAAACATTGCCCCGAAGGTGTTGCTGAAACAATTGAAATCCATACGAAAGCACCGATTCTGAACGTACCGAAGTTCAATCTTTTGCCGCAACCCGCTTTCAAAAGTCGCCGCATTTCGGTCTGTTGCCTGACAAAGGCCAGTAATTCCAGGCCGAACTGAGAGCAGCTCAGCCATTTCTTCATCCGAAAAATGCTGTTCAAGCTCATCTCTTGTGATGGGGCGAGGACCAATGACAGAAAGGTCACCGTTCAGTACATTGAGAAACTGAGGCATCTCGTCGATGGAGCATTTACGAATGAATTGACCAATCTTGGTAATGCGGGGGTCATCGTCGACCTTGCGTTCGACTTCCCACTGATGCAGCTGCTCCGGACTTAAATACTTCTGCACATCACCCGCATCGGCAACCATGCTACGAAGCTTAAAAATCTTGATAGTCCTTCCGCCCTTGCCGACGCGCTCTTGCGTATACATGGGGCTGCCGGGCGATTCAAGGCTAATAAGCGCGCACAAAATAGCGATAGGGATAAGCAGCAGTGCGCTCATCAAAAGACTGAACACCAGATCAAACAGCCTCTTAACAAAGCGATAGCCAAGGGTACCGCTCGGTTTAATCTCTTTAATAGCCAGTGCGTCCCCCACAGATGCACAGCTCTCTGTTACTTGTTTAGCAGCCAAAATCAAACATATGGCCCTGTCCTCCAGGACCCCCCCCAATCGGTAAATTCAAAAATGCGAATGAATAGCTAGTGCAACGTCTCCCTTACGTTTTGCTGGGAACGTCCAGCGGTAGCAGCTCCCTGAATGCAGAGTCGCCTTCGCCCACGTCTACCAGGCACCAGCGTTTATGGCGATCGATCTTTTTAACGCGGGCCTCTTGCCCCACCAAGGGGCCCTGTTCTATGTGCAACACGCCGTCTTCAATGCGCGCGACGCTGTTGCGTACCACGCCGTCGTCGTCGAGCACGCTGCGGTACCAGTCCTGCGCATCGTCCGGCATGGGCATGTACGCCCGCTCCCTACTGCCGGCGATGCGACAGCCAAAGCTCAGCTGGGCCAAAGCCCTATCGAGCGCAGCGGCATCGTGCGTGGCGACGAAGAAATATTCCTTGTACATAGGTTTGGTTTGGAGCGACCAAGAACCGTCCCGCTTAAACCAGAACTCCTTTTGCATTACAAAAGCGTCCTGCATAAGGTTGTGCGGGATAATGCGGCGGACCTTTTCGCAGGTCTCGCGCTCTTTTCCATTGGGGGTATGGACCAGATACCAGCGGACGCGGCCGTGCTGGCTGTTGGTGGTAGCGCCGTTAAAAGCGCCCGGCAGCTGCTCTTGGCGCCGTGCCGTCTGTTCCATGTTCTCGCCCCCTCTTTTGGCTTTGCGATGTACGCAAATGCAGGGGCGTTTAGAACAGGCTTCTCGCTCGCAGCTAGGCGCAGTCGCAAAAGTACAGGTTTTTATAGAGGGTATGGAGATGGGTTGATTTTCAATCTCAACGCAACAGCCTGAACGGACCCCGCGTTTCCGCAGCT
>CALJMO010000022.1 GCA_937982065.1 uncultured Collinsella sp. | reverse complement strand
TCTCTGGCAGCGGATTCGTGCGTGAACCGAAAGTATTATGGCGGGGACCCCGGCGCCGGTCAACGGAAAACCGGGCTGCACACAATTCCACCATCCGGCACGCTCCGCCGAAGGCCAGGCGCAAGGTTTTCGCTCGGTCAAGTCCTGGCTCGCACGAAGAGCACATTAAGTGCTCTTCGGCTCGTGCGGAATCTACGAAAACCTTGCGCCTGGCCTTCGGCGGCGCGTGCCTGCGTTGACTTTGGGCAGCCCGGGTTTTCGTTGGCTGACGCCCCCACTCATAATGCTTGGGTCGGTGGGCTGATGTGTTGCGTCCCGTTGGGCTATAAGGTTGAAACGAAGGTGGACAGGCGGTGGAGACCTTCGTCCAAATCTTTGTCGGAGACGCAGTAGCTGAGGCGGATGTGGCCTTCGATGCCGAAACAGTCGCCCGGGACTAGGGCTACGTTTGCTTCTTTGATGGCTTTGATGCAGAAGTCTTCGCTGGTTAGGCCGAACTTTTTGATGCTCGGGAAAGTGTAGAAGGCTCCTGCGGGCTCTACTACGTCGAGGCCCATGGCGTCTAAGGCTGCGAGTACGCGTTCGCGGCGGGCTCGGTAGACTTTGAGCATGGGGGTTGGGTCGACGGTCAGGGCTCGGGCTGCGGCGTCCATTTCGAAGGAGACAGCACTCGATACTAAGTATTGGTGGGCCTTTGCGATCTCGGCGATGACGGGGGTTGCCGCTGCGAGCCAGCCCAGGCGCCAGCCGGTCATAGCCCAGGGCTTGGAGAAGCTCTCGATGACTACCGTCTGCTCACGAAGCTCCGGGTGGCGCTGGGCAAAGCGCTCGTAGCCGTCCACGTAGACCAGGCGGTTGTATACGTCGTCGCAGATCACGTAGATGCCCGCCTGCTCTGCCACGCGCGCCACGGCGTCGAGCGAAGCCGCGTTGAGGATGCAACCCGTAGGATTGTTGGGCGTGCAGATGACGATGGCCTTGGTCGCCGGCGTCACGCAAGCACGAAGTGCGTCCTCGTCAATCTGGAATTGCGCAGGCTCCGTATCCAAAAAGACCGCCTTGGCGTGGTTGGCCACGACGATGCTCTCGTACAGGCCAAAGGCAGGCGTGGGGATGATGACCTCGTCGCCGGGGTTGAGCATAGCCATGAATGTTGCCGACAGTGCCTCGGTCGCACCGTCGGTCAGGATGACCTCATCGGCGGAAAACGTAAGGCCCGCGTCCCCCATGTAGGCAGATAACGCCTCACGCAGGGCGGGGCGCCCGTTGTTGGGCGGATAGTGCGTGTCACCGCGGTCCAGTGCGGCGGTCACCTCGGCGCTAATCACATCGGGCGTGGGAAAATCGGGCTCGCCAAGCGCAAGCGCGATGCACCCCGGGTGCTGGGCGGCGAGCGCGTTGATTCGGCGGATACCGGAGGGCTTGAGCGTGGCAAGCGAGGTATTCATGGGCAGTCGCATGGCGTTCCTTTCGTAAGGGTTGCACTAGGATAGCGCGGTGGGGCGCCGCCGGACGGTGTAACCTAAACGGAAACCAACCGGAAAGGAGGCAGCATGGAGCCGACCGCGCGCAGCGATGTACCAAAAACGCTGCAAACCATTGCGTATATCAGCATTCCCAATAGTGCCGATCTTGAGTTTTTGCTCTGGGACCTGCAGGATGCCATCGCCGCCTATGCACAGCTTTCCGGCACCGCACTCCCCCGCCCGGTCGACTTGAAGGCAAATGACGCCGGCAGCGTTGCCGATGGCATCGTGCTGGCCATTGAAGATGTGGCTGACGATGAGACGTTGACAGCCATCGAGCAGGCGCTTGAGCGCTTTGGCGGTACGGGAACGCGCGTCTATGCCGCGATTCGAGCCGCACAAGAGAGCACTGAGCAGGCGCGTGGGACCGCCGTTCGCCTGCACAAGGCATGTGAGCGCCATGACCAATTGTGGTGTGGCGGCGTTGCCATCTGCGCCGGCAGCGGCATCGCAGCGCTTCGTCGCTCCCCGCGCATGGGACTCTTGCGGCGACCGTTTTCGGAGGCCATGGACAAGCTCGTGGGCGCCGTTCGCATGGGGTGTTCCGTCGAACACGCGCAGAAGCTCGGTGGCGCCGCAACGGGTGGCGTCGACACCGACGGCATGGTGCGCGCCACGTCTGCGCTGCCCACACCGATCTGGCACGCCGTTATGAGGCATCTTGCCGAGCACTCAAACTGCTAAATCGAAAAAGCCTGCCAATCAACGGCTTCACTCCAGCGCTCGACAAGGCGTTCCAGACGCCACGCCGCATTGGCGGGACTTGTCGACGGCAGAACGATGGCGGGCAGCGCGGTGCGTTCTTGTAGATAGCGCTTGTAGAGCCGGCCAGCTGTACCACCGTTGCATATCACCTGCTCAATGGGAGCCGCGTCGGTAATGCGCTCGATATGTGCCGGCACAACGTTTTTGATGCTGGCGTCACTCGAACCCTTAATATCGCAGCTCTCGATCACGTCCCACAGGGCCACACCGCCGTTGAGCAGCATGGCCCGCTTGGCGGCAATCGAGGCATCGAGCGTCGCGGGCTCACCGCTTGCCAAAGGATCGCCCTCGTTGGGCGGCACGGGCACACCGAGGCACGCGGCCATCACGCGCCAAAAGCGATTCTGAGGGTTGCCGTAATAAAAGGCATTGGCGCGCGAAAGCACCGAGGGAAACGACCCGAGCACCAAAACGCGCGAGTGCTGGTCGAACACGGGCTCAAACCCATGCTCAATATGTTGATAGCCCTCGTCAGACGCTGCCATGGCCTAGGCCCTCAGCAGATAACGCACCTCGTAGGGTGCAAGCTCAAGGGCACCCGACAGCTCGACCGTGGGCGCATCGTCGGCAAGCAGGTCGACGAAGGAGCCGCTGAGCTCGCCAGCTCCAAAGGTGTAGGGCTCGTTCACGGCATTGACCGCCACGAGCACCGTCGCATCGTCGCAGGCGCGCTCGAACAGCAGCTGCTTGTTCTGGATCACCACGTTGCGATAGGCACCGTAGTTGAGGGCACGGGCTGCCGCGTCGTTTGCCGAGCGCAGGTGCGCGAGCCGCTTGACAAATGCCGTCAGCTCGTTGGGCGCAGGCTCATCGAGCGCAGGACGCAGCGCCCAATCGCCATCGGGGCCGCCCTTTTCGCCGGCAATCCCCCACTCGCTGCCATAGTAGACGCATGGGATACCCGGCATACCAAAGAGCATGCCGTAGGCGGGGCGTAGGCAGGACTTGTCCGTCAGGATGCTCGCCAGGCGCGGCACATCGTGGTTGTCGACAAACGACAGCAGATGCTTGCCGCGATAAATGCACCACGGGTCACCGCCAAACTGGCGATGCAGCGAGTGGGCAATCTCGAACATGTTGACCGAGTTAAAGCTGGAGTACAGGCCCTTGTAGCACTCGTAGTTGGTGCAGGAGTCGAGCATCTCGTCGTTGACGATCTGGTTGTAGTCGCCGTGGAGCGTCTCACCAATCAGCACAAAGTCGGGCTTGAGCTCACGGGTAAAAGTATGTAGGCGGCGCATAAAGTCGCGGTCGAGCATATAGGCGACGTCCAGACGCAGGCCGTCGACGCCAAAGACCTCGGCCCAGCGGCGCACGGACTCAAGCAGGTAATCGACCACGGCGGGGTTTTGCAAGTTGAGCTTCACGAGCTCAAAATGGCCTTCCCAACCCTCGTACCAAAAGCCGTCGCCGTAGCAGGAGTCGCCATCAAAGCTAATGTGGAACCAGTCCTTGTAGGGCGAGTCCCACTTGCGCTCCTGCACATCGCGGAAGGCCCAAAAGCCGCGACCGACGTGGTTGAAGACGGCATCGAGCACCACGCGGATGCCATGGGCGTGCAGCGTCTCGCACACGGCGGCAAAGTCGGCGTCCCCACCCAGGCGACGGTCTATATGGCGCAGGCTGCGCGTGTCGTAGCCATGACTATCGGACTCGAGCGGCGGGTTGATGAGCACGGCGCCAACGCCGAGTTCCTGCAGGTAGTCGGCCCATTGGGCGATCTTCATGATGGGGGCATCGGGGCTAGCTGTGGCATCGGCGGCCTGGGCGAGCTCATCCTCGGCAACGAGGGCGGCGTTTTCGCGCGGAGCTCCGCAAAAGCCCAGCGGATAAATCTGATAGAACGTCGTCTCGTATGCCCACATAGCAACCTCCCGGTAAGCTCAACACAACGACATCCATTGTATGCCCGGCTTGTATCCTCTTCCCCAAAATAAGTTGCGGTGGAATAGTTCCTGCTTGGGCCTTCAGAGGCCTTAAACAGGAACTATTCCACCGCAACTGATGAGGGGACGTGGTTAGGCGACAGGCTTTGCGCGACGAATGACCGGGAACATCACCGTGATAGCGAGGATGACGCCCACGGCAGCGATCGCACCACCTGCGCAGCCGATCCAGGCGATACCGGGGCCCGAAACCACGGCTCCGCCGATCGCGGTACCCGTGCCGATTCCCAGGTTAAACAGGCCCGAGAAGATCGACATGGCGACGGCCGACGAGTCCGCCAGCGTGTGCTTGATGAGCTCGGCCTGAAACGCCACGTTAAAGGCCGTGGCGCAGCAACCCCACAGTGCGCAAACAGCGAGAACCGCGGCGAGCGACGATGCGGCCGGGCCCATGAGCAGCAGGGCCACCGGCACGCCGGAGAGCGTAATCGCGAGAAACGGGAACCGGTGCCCATCGAACAGGCGGCCGAACAGCCAGCTTCCGAGCAGACCAGAGCAGCCGAACGCCGTCAGCGTCATAGTGATGGCGCCCGCATCGACGTGCGCGACCTGCGCCAGGAAGGGCTCGATATAGCTGTAGCTTGCGTAATAGCCGGTCGCCATGAACACCGTGACCACATAGAGCGCGATGAGGAACGGGTTCTTGAGCAGCTCGGGCAGCTGCTTGAGCGTAAAACGCTCGCCCGCTGGCATGGCAGGAAAGACCGTGGCCTGGTAGACGACCGCGACAGTAGACAGCACCCCGACCACGGCAAACGTCATACGCCAGCCCACGGCCAGGCCAATGGCGCGGCCGAGCGGCAGGCCGAAGATCTGTGCGATGGAAGAGCCCGTGGCGATCATGCTGATGGCGAGCGCCCCGTGACGCGTGTCAACCAGGCGCGACGCCATAATCGAAGCGACCGACCAGAACACGGCGTGCGCGCAGGCAACCACCAGGCGCGCGCAGACCAGGATGGGATAGGTCGGCGCCACAGCGGACAGGAACTGACCGAGCGAGAACACGGCCAGCACGCCCAGCAGCATCCGCTTGAACTCAAAGCGCGAAGCGAACACCATGAGCGGCAACGACAGCAGCATGACGCCCCAGGCGTAGACCGAGATCATGATGCCCGCCTGGGCCTCGGTGAGCGAGAACGACGCGGCGATATCAGTCAAAAGGCCGATGGGCATAAACTCCGACGTGTTGAACACGAACGCACAGCAGGTGAGCCCGACGAGCGGGAGCCACTGCCTGAGCGTGATGCCGTCTTGCCTTGCCCGACTCATATATAACGTCTCCAATCATTTTGAGCGGAGGCGATTATATAGCAACGGCCCCGCATCCGTCAGCAACAGATGCGGGGCCGAAAACAATTCGATACACAGAGGTTGCACCGTCAATAAATAACTAAGCCAACCCCAGCAATATGCCCGCCGAATGCACGACAAACGCTACGATCCAGGCGACCGTCACCTGAAACGCGAATACGGCAACGGCGTAGCGCGCGCCCAGCTCGCTCTTGACGGCGCCGATCGCAGCCACGCACGGCGGGTACAGCAACGTAAAGACCAGGAACACATAGGCAGTAAACGGCGAAAACATGGTCGACAGTGCCGCGGGCGAGGTCGCGCCCAAAAGTACCGTGAGGGTCGAGATGACACTCTCCTTGGCGATAAGTCCGGTGACGAGCGCCGTGGATGCACGCCAGTCGCCAAACCCAAGCGGCGTCAGCAGCGGAGCGATGATGCTGCCGAGGCCCGCAAGCAGACTCTGCGACTGATCGGCGACCACATTAAAGCGGATATCGAACGTCTGAAGGAACCAGATGACCACGGTCGCGGCAAAGATAATGGTAAAAGCCTTGGTAATAAAGTCTTTGGCCTTATCCCATGCCAGCATCACCGTCGTCTTGACGCTCGGCAGGCGGTAATTGGGGAGCTCCATGATAAACGGCACCGGGTCGCCCTTAAATGCCGTGCGGTTGAGCACCAAAGCCGCGACGCAGCCGACCACGATACCGATCAGATAGAGCGAGACCATGGCGGGAACCGTCGCCTGCGGGAAAAACGCCCCGCACAGCAAGCCGTAAACCGGCAGCTTGGCTGAGCAGCTCATAAACGGCGTGAGCATGACCGTCATCTTGCGGTCGTGCTCGGATGGGAGCGTACGGGTCGACATGATAGCCGGCACGGTGCAGCCAAAACCGACGAGCATGGGCACGAAACTGCGGCCCGACAGGCCAAAGCGACGCAACACCTTATCCATGACAAAGGCCACGCGCGCCATGTATCCGGAGTCTTCCAGAATGGAGAGGGACAAAAAGAGCACGACGATAATCGGCAGGAAGGTCAGCACACTGCCCACGCCCGTTAGCACGCCGTCGACAGCCAGCGAGCGCACCACGTCGTTGGTACCGAACGCCTTGAGGCCCGCATCGGCCGAGGCGATGATGGCAGCGATACCGTCCTCCATAAGTCCCTGCAACGCCGCGCCGATCACGCCAAACGTCAGCCAAAAGACGAGGCCCATGATCACCAGAAACGCCGGAATGGCTGTGTAACGACCTGTCAGGATGCGGTCAATCTTGACGGAGCGCACGTGCTCGCGGCTCTCGTGCGGCTTGACGACGCAACGCCCGCACACGTCGCCGATAAAGCTAAAACGCATATCGGCCAGCGCAGATAGGCGGTCGGTGCCGGCCTCGTCCTCCATCTGGGTGATGATGTGCTCGATAGCGTCGAGCTCATTGCGATCCAGGTGAAGCGCCTCGGTTACCAGCTCATCGCCCTCGACCAGCTTGGTCGCCGCAAAGCGCACCGGGATGTGCGCCGTCACGGCATGGTCCTCGATCAGGTTAGCAATACCGTGGATGCAGCGATGCAGCGCACCGCCGTCCGGACCGTCGGGCGCGCAAAAGTCCAGGCGACCAGGGCGCTCGCGGAACCGCGCCACGTGCAGGGCGTGGTCCACCAGCTCGCCGATGCCCTCGTTGCGGGCAGCGCTAATGGGGACAACGGGCACGCCCAACAGGCTCTCGAGCAAGTTGACGTCCACGGCGCCGCCGTTGGCGGTCACCTCGTCCATCATGTTGAGCGCGATGACCATAGGACGGTCAAGCTCCATGAGCTGCAGTGTCAGGTACAGGTTGCGCTCGATGTTGGTGGCGTCAATGATGTCGATGATGGCGTCCGGACGCTCGTCGAGGATGAACTGACGGCTCACGACCTCCTCGCCTGTGTACGGCGACAGGGAGTAAATGCCGGGCAGGTCGGTAACGCTCGCCTCGGGATGGTTACGGATGGTGCCATCTTTGCGGTCGACCGTCACGCCGGGAAAGTTACCGACGTGCTGGTTGGAGCCCGTCAGCTGGTTGAATAACGTGGTCTTGCCGCAGTTTTGGTTGCCGGCGAGGGCAAAGTGCAGCGGCGCGCCCTCTGGCACGGCCGTCTTTGCCGCACGGGGCGAATACGTCCCCTCGCCCAGGGCCGGATGCTCCGTCGTGCCGATTGCGGCGTTAGCGCGCGGACCCGTATCGGTGTCGTGAATACCCACGAGCTCGATGCGAGCGGCATCGTCCTTACGCAGTGTCAACTCGTAGCCACGCAGGCGAATCTCGAGCGGGTCGCCCATGGGGGCATACTTCATCATGGTGACTTCGGTGCCCGGCGTTAGACCCATGTCCAAAATATGCTGTCGGAGTGCCTGATCGTCCGATGCCACCGATGCGACAACGGCGTCCTTTCCAATCTCGAGTGTATCGAGCTTCACGTCCGTGTTCCTCCCCCGGCGCCCGCAGGGCGTTGTATTTATGTTCACCATGGCTAACCGTTTGCCATGGCTAACCAATTTTAAACTTACATGATAGCGTGAACACACAATGACGTTCAATCGACAGATCGGTGCAAGGGGAATTCTGGGCCATTGCTTCCCAGACGGGCCTGTTGCGGAAACCGAATCCCACTCCGGAACACCTAAACGGGACGGGCTTTCCGGTTGAGGCATCTAGCGGAAACTGCAGCCCGGAATCGGCGCTCAGACTGGGATGCGATTTCCCGATCGAGCCCCTCGGGGAAACTGCGACCCGGAATCTGCGCCCAAAACGGGTCACGATTTCCCAAACGGGACGTGGTTTCCCGCGGGAGCAGAAACAGCCGCCCGCTCCCTCGACAAAATGATCCATTTTCCTCCGTCTCCAACAGATCAAAACGAAGTTGCGGTGGAATAGTTCCTGTTTAAAGCCCCGTGACTTTAATTGGAACTATTTCACCGCAAGTTATGAGGGACGGGATGGGGCTGGCCCTCTTACTCTTACAGATGGCGCTCCAGGAAGCGGAAGGCTAGGCGAATCCAGGGACGGACCGCCACCTGCTTGTCCTCGTTGTCGACCGCGGTGTTGGCGTTGCCGAGCGAAAGGCCGTGACCACCCTGGTCGAAGACGTGCATCTCGCATGCAACGCCCTCCTCGGCCATGCGCTGCGCAAACGGGTAGACCTGCGCGATCGGCGCCGTCTTGTCGTCGGACACGCCCCACACAAAGGTCGGTGGCATCTGGCGCGAAACATGCGTGGTGGGGCAGATGTCGGCCAGATGCTCGTCAGTTGCCTCGCCGCCCGTCACCATCGACAGGTAGTCGTTGAGCAAATCGCGTCCCGTCTTGCCGCCCGTCTTGGGCACGCGCAAGTCAATGCGCGGATCGCGCGTCTGCATGTCGCGCACATAGGCAAAGTCGAGCAATGGATAGCCCAGCACCACGGCATCGGGACGAATGTCGTCCGGACGCGCCCCGGCAAGTGCCGCGAAGGGGCCGGTCTTCCACTGTGTTGCCAGCGAAGCGCAAATCATGCCGCCAGCAGAAAAGCCCACGACGCACACGCGCTTGGGATCGACATGCCACTCGTCAGCGTTGGCGCGCACCGTGGCGACCATCTTGGCAAGATCTGCCTGGGGGTGCGGAAAGCTCACGTCACCCGTAGAACTCGTGACATAGTTGAGCACAAAGGCCTGGTAGCCGTGATCCAAAAACGCAAACGCCACGGGATCCTGCTCATGCGGAGCGATATGCGTAAACGCACCTCCGCCGCAGATAATCACGGCAGGGCGGCGGCCATTCGGTTTATCGGGCAGCGGCTCGGCACCCAAATACGTAAAGGTCGCCGGATATTCCTCGGTCGGCTCCTCGCCCCACAGCGCATGGTTCTCGACAATCATATGTGCTCCCTTCGCGCAAATTAAGCGCCCTTGTTTTTTGCCTTCAAGCGTACCCCACTTGAACCCGTGGCGCAGAAACACTCCGGCAATAAGTTTCCCTTCAACTGATATATCACATAATCCCAGCTCAGAGGTATCTTTGAGCAGCGTAGAATAGGGGCTTGACCAAGCCGCGAAACACATATGAAACGTTTCCGGCAAACCAAACGCGCGATATGCGCCTATTTAAGTTGGAGGCAACTATGGGTCTGCTCGATTCGCTTAAGTCCACCTTCACCTCGACCGGCGAGGCGTCCGTTCCGCCCGCAGCAAGCTTCGCTACCCGCGAAGGCGTCATCTATGCCCCCGTCAACGGCGTGCTCGTCAACCTGAACGAGGTTCCCGACGAGACGATCGCCTCGGGCATGCTTGGCCAGGGCTATGGCATCGAGCCCATTACCGGCACCATCTATGCGCCCGCCAACGGCCGCATCGGTGCCACCACTGTCACCAACCACTCCATCGGCATGATTACCGAGGACGGCCTGCGCGTGTTCATCCATGTTGGCCTGGGCACCGTGGAAATGAACGGCAAGGGTTTTGCCCGCTTTGTCGAGATGGGCGATGTGGTCAAGGCAGGCCAGCCGCTCATCAGCTTCGACCGCGAGGCCATTAAGGCCGCTGGTCACGAGGACATCGTGACCGTCATCGTCTCCGAGCTCGATCGTCTTAAGAGCATCGACCATGTCGGCGAGTCTGGAACGCTTATCGGCGGCAACCCGCTCGTCAAGCTTGGCGACCCGCTGCTGGTTGCCAAGACCAAGTAGCCAGGCCCCGCGCCACACAGCCAAAAGGCACCTCGTCAAGCGCCCACGACCATTAGGCCGCGGGCGCTTTTCGTTTGAAAAACCATCCCGCCAATGCCTTATCTGTATAGCCCAAATGAGCCGAGCTGCTAAAATATCGAACTGTATGGATAACTATCATTCAACCGTTATGGGAGGATACGTGAACCGCACCAAAATCGCGCAGCTCTATGCCGATGCCGAGTCGCTCGGCGGCCAGACCGTCACCGTCGCCGGCTGGGTCAAGTCCGTCCGCGACATGAAGAACTTTGGCTTTGTTACGCTCAACGACGGCAGCTGCTTCCGCGACCTGCAGGTCGTCATGAACCGCGAGGCACTCGACAACTACGACGAGATCGCCCATCAAAACGTCTCGGCCGCACTCATTTGCACCGGCACCGTCAAGCTGACCCCCGATGCGCCCCAGCCTTTCGAGCTTTCTGCCACCTCCATCGAGGTCGAGGGCACGAGCGCCCCGGATTACCCGCTGCAGAAGAAGCGCGCAACCGTCGAGTTCCTGCGCACCCAGCAGCACCTGCGTCCGCGCACCAACCTGTTCCGCGCCGTGTTCCGCATCCGCTCTGTCGCGGCTGCCGCCATCCACCGCTTCTTCCAGGAGCAGGGCTTTGTCTACGTCAACACCCCCATCATCACCACGAGTGACTGCGAGGGCGCCGGCGAGATGTTCCGCGTGACCACGCTCGACCCCAAAAATCCGCCCCTCACCGAGTCCGGCGAGGTCGACTGGAGCCAGGACTTCTTTGGCAAGCATGCAAGCCTCACCGTGTCCGGCCAGCTCAATGCCGAGAACTTTGCCATGGCCTTTGGCGACGTGTACACCTTTGGCCCCACCTTCCGTGCCGAGAACTCCAACACCACGCGCCACGCCGCCGAGTTTTGGATGATCGAGCCCGAGATGGCCTTTGCCGACCTTAACGACTACATGGATAACGCCGAGGCCATGCTCAAGTACGTCCTTAAGGACGTCATGGCAACCTGCCCCGACGAGCTCAATATGCTCAACAAGTTTGTGGACAAGGGTCTGCTCGAGCGCCTGGACCATGTCGCCAACTCCGACTTTGCCCGCGTTACCTACACCGAGGCCGTCGAGATCCTGGAGCAGGCCGTCGCCGCCGGTCACAAGTTTGACTATCCCGTGAGCTGGGGCATCGACCTGCAAACCGAGCACGAGCGTTTCCTGACCGAGGAGCACTTTAAGCGCCCGACCTTCGTGACCGACTACCCGGCCGAGATCAAGGCGTTCTACATGCGCATGAACGAGGACGGCAAGACCGTCGCCGCCGCCGACTGCCTGGTGCCGGGCATCGGCGAGATCATCGGTGGCTCCCAGCGCGAGGAGCGCCTGGATCTGCTCGAGGCCCGCATCAAGGACCTGGGTATGAATCCCGAGCAGTACAAGTACTACCTTGACCTGCGCCGCTACGGTTCCTGCAAGCACGCCGGCTACGGTCTGGGCTTCGAGCGCTTGGTCATGTATCTGACCGGCGTGGGCAACATCCGCGACGTCCTGCCGCACCCGCGCACCGTGGGCAACGCCGACTTCTAATCGTCGAACGCTAGCTCGCGTCGCCACACGCCAACGCTCATCGCACAAGCGTCTCTCGACATCGGTCGAGAGACGCTTTTTTCAACAGCATCCGTCAAGCTTTTGGCAAGTTTTTGGTCAGTTGAGCAGGGCTGTTGAAAACTCGACCCGCCGTTTGCCGACGACTACCGACCGCCCAGAGCGCCCTGCGCCCCTGGGAAAGCCCCGCGTCCTAGGCTCCATACCGTCGCCACCCAAAACGGAAAGGACGTGGGCACCATGACCGAAGCCGCTGTTGAAACCTACGACACCACGACGAGGGGCGCCGCCTCGATGGCAGCCTATCGCGCCGTTCGTATCCTGCAGCTCTTGAGCGAAAACACCGGCGAAGACAAGGCCATGCTTTCCGATGAGCTGATCCGGCGCCTCGCCCATCCCGACGACCCCGCCCGCATGCCCATCTCGGCGGCGCGGCGCAGCATCTACACCGCCATCTCCGCGCTTCGCCATGCCGGATACGAAATTGAATACAAACGCGGCGTGGGCTACAAACTTCTTACCCGCCCGCTCACCGATGAAGAGATCATCCGGCTCCACGGTATGGTCATGCGCAACCGCTCCACGCCTATCGCTATCCGCAAGAGCATGGCGCAGCACTTAGTTGCCATGGCGAGCGCCGACGTTCGCGGCTACCTCGATACACCCGAACCCGCTCCAAGCGCAGGCAGCAAGGCTACCAAGGCAACACGCACGCCCATCAAGCGCATCGACACGTGCGAGCTCGTCGAGCAGGCCATCGACCACGGAACCACGGTGAGTTTTGATATTTCGAGCGTCACGACACGCGGCGAAACCGAAGCAGCACGGATGACACTCCGTCCCTTTGCCATCAGGCAGCGCGATGGCATCTCGTATCTGCTGGGAACGGTCTACGACGCCCGAGGCACCGACGATACGCTGCGCACCGTCGAGATCGCCCGTATGAGAAACGTCAGCACGCGCCTGCTCGACGGCAAGAAGCTCTTCGCCGCCCTGGACGAGGACGACGCCTCCTCCGCCGCATAAGACCCTCCGCCGCCCATTCGACTACCCGTACCGCCCATCCGATTCTGTATTAAAAAACCCGCCAGGCTGTTGTAAAAATGGACATCAGCGCTACTATAGTCCCACTTGCACTTTGTCCCAGTGCAGTGTTTCCAGCCATTTTTATACTGGGGGTAATGATATGAAGGACATCACCATCAGCCGCAGGAGCCTTCTGGTCTCCGCCGGCCTGCTCGCGCTCGCCCCGCTCGCCGGATGCGGCGGCAGCTCTGGTTCCGGCTCCGCTGCCGCCGGTTCCGACTACACCATCGGCGTTCTGCAGCTCACCGAGCACTCCGCGCTCGATGCCGCCAACGACGGCTTCGTCAAGGCCATCAAGAAGAGCGGCCTTAAGGTCAAGATCGACCAGAAGAACGCCCAGAACGACCAGTCCACGTGTAAGTCCATTGCCGACAAGTTTGTGGGCGACAACGTCAACCTGATTTATGCCATCGCCACGCCCGCCGCGCAGGCTGCCGCCGGCGCCACGGCCGATATCCCCATCGTGGGCTGCGCCATCACCGACTACGCCGCCTCCGGCCTGGTCCAGGACAACGACAAGCCCGGCACCAACGTCACGGGCGCTTCCGACCTCACCCCGGTCGCCGAGCAGCTCGAGATGATGCAGAAGGTCCTGCCCGACGTAAAGAAGGTCGGCCTGCTCTACTGCACCGCCGAGTCCAACTCCGACGTCCAAATCAAGGCCGCCAAGAAGGAGCTCGACAAGCTTGGCCTCGAGTACACTGACTTCACCGTCTCGAGCTCCAACGAGATTCAGTCCGTCGTCGAGTCTGCCGTGGGCAAGGTCGACGCACTGTACTCCCCCACCGACAACACCATCGCCGCGGGTGCCTCGCAGGTCGGCCAGATCTGCAAGGAAAACAAGCTTCCCTTCGTGACTGGCGAGGAGGGTATGTGCATGGCCGGCGGCCTGTTCACCCTCTCCATCAATTACGAGGACCTGGGCTACGCCGCGGGCGAGATGGCCGTTAAGATCCTGAAGGGCGAGGCCAAGCCCGAAGACATGCCGATCAAGCACCTCTCGAGCAAGGACCTGGTCGTCGTCAAGAACGACGAAATGGCCGAGGCCCTGGGCATCGACCTTTCCGCTCTGGACGCGTAATGCCATACGCGGCATGCGTCTAGAGCCCGTGCTCGCGCTTTAGCCGCGTTATTCAATATCTGAGCCACAGGGGCGGGCGCTGTAGACCGGCGTCCGCCCTGCTTGTTTCAGGTAAAACAAAACGTCTGTCCGCAGCTCTTCTATGCATTGTTACCGCTATTATGGTGAATCACGTGTCCACCCTATCCTAGGAGGTATGAAGCATGCTCATTGCATTGCAGGGCGCCGTTTCGCAGGGCGTCCTCTGGGGCATTATGGTGCTTGGCGTGTTTATCACGTTCCGCCTGCTCGACATTCCCGATATGACCTGCGACGGCAGCTTTGCCCTCGGCGGCTGCGTCTGCGCTGTGCTCATCGTCAATAACAACGTCGACCCGCTGCTCGCCGTGCTGGCCGGTATGTGCGCCGGCGCCATCGCGGGCGCCGTCACGGGCATTTTGACCACCGTCTTTGAGATTCCTGCGATCCTCGCCGGAATCCTCACCCAGATCAGCCTGTGGTCCATCAACCTGCGCATCATGGGCAAGTCCAATACGCCCATTCTTGCCAAGGGCACCGTGTTCTCCGCCGTCAGCAATATGACCGGTCTGCCGCAGTCCACCGTTGCCATCATCTTGGGCATCCTGCTCGCCGTGGCTATCGTTGCCATCCTGTATTGGTTCTTTGGCACCGAGATCGGCTCGGCGCTGCGAGCCACCGGCAACAACGAGTACATGATCCGCGCTCTGGGCGTCAACACCAACTCCACCAAGATGATCGCCCTCGTGCTCTCCAACGCCCTCATCGGCCTTTCGGGCGCGCTCATCTGCCAGAGCCAAAAGTATGCCGACATTGGTATGGGCACCGGTGCCATCGTTATCGGTCTTGCCGCCATTGTTATCGGCGAGGTGCTCGGCCGTCTGCTGCCCGGCGGCCTCACGCAGTTTAGCGTCCGTCTTGCCTCCGCCGTCTTTGGCTCCGTGGTGTACTTCCTTATCCGCGCCATCGTGCTGCAGTTGGGCATGGACGCCAACGACATGAAGCTGCTCTCCGCCGTGATTGTCGCTGTGGCCCTGTGCGTGCCCGTGGTTTGGGAGCGCTATAAGCTCCGCAGCTCCTACACGAAGGGGGATGAGGCAGATGCTTAAGCTCTCGCACGTCAAGAAGACCTTTAACAAGGGCACCGTCACCGAGAAGCGCGCGCTCACCGGCGTCGACCTCACCCTGAATGACGGCGACTTTGTAACCGTGATCGGCGGCAACGGCGCCGGCAAGTCCACGCTGCTCAACATGATCGCCGGCGTGTACCCGCTCGATTCGGGCGTTATTGAGCTCGACGGCACCGACATCTCGCGCCTGAGCGAGTCGCAGCGCGCCAAGTACCTGGGCCGCGTGTTTCAGGACCCCATGCGCGGTACCGCTGCCGACATGCAGATTGCCGAGAACTTGGCCCTCGCCAAGCGTCGCGGCCAGCGTCGCGGCCTTTCGTGGGGCGTCACCAAGGCCGAGAAAGATGAGTACGTCGAGCTGCTCAAGCGCCTGGACCTTGGTCTGGACACGCGTCTCAACGCCAAGGTCGGCCTGCTCTCGGGTGGCCAGCGCCAGGCACTCACCCTGCTGATGGCCACGCTCACCAGGCCGCGCCTGCTGCTGCTCGACGAGCACACCGCGGCCCTCGACCCCAAGACGGCCTCTAAGGTGCTTAACCTGACCGAGGAGATCGTCGACGAGAACCACCTGACCACGCTCATGGTCACGCATAACATGAATGACGCCATCCGTCTGGGCAACCGTCTGATCATGATGCACGAAGGCCACGTGATCTACGACGTGGCGGGCGATGAGAAGAAGTCGCTCACCGTAGCCGACCTGCTGCAGAAGTTCGAGGAGGTCTCGGGCGGCGAGCTCGCCAACGACCGCATGCTGCTGAGCTAAAACCTGCCAAAAAGGGACAGGTTTTTTTGGCAGGTTTTATCTGCGCAAACGTCAAAACCGCCGCTAAGGGACAGACGCCCTTGCGGCGGTTTTCGCATATTATGTCGATAATCCGATATTCAACCAGACATTCTGGCTAAGGACTAAGGAAACTGCCATGAGAAGACTCCCCCGCCTTGCGTTAGCCGCCGCGTTGTTTGCCGGCGCGCTCGCAGGCATCCCAAGCCTCGCTTTCGCGGGGAACCTGCCCGCCGCTATTGACGGCTCTGTGACCGTCATGCACACCAACGATATCCACGGCAGCTACAAGTACAGCTACAACGCAAGCAAGGGCACCGGCACTGTGGGCTTTGACGGACTGGCGGTTCTCTATAGCGCCCAAAGCAGCGCCCCCGATCTTTTGCTCGATGCGGGCGATACCTTCCACGGGCAGTCCTTTGCCACCATGAGCGAGGGCAAGAGCATCGCCGAGCTCATGGACACCTTCTACGCCGACGGCTACGACGCGACCACGCCAGGCAACCACGACTGGAGCTACGGCGCGGACAAACTCCGCACCATGACCGGCTACAGCACCACCGGCACGCCCTTCGCCATGCTCTGCGCGAACGCAAAGTCTACGAGCGGCGTATGGAGCTCGAGCATCACGAAGACGCTCGATCGCACCTGGGAGGATAGCGAGGATCACTCCACATTCGACTACAAAATCAAGGTCGGCGTCGTGGGTGCCATGGATGAGTCGCTGGAATCCTCGCTGCGCGCGGACCTGGTCGCGGGTACGTCGTTCTCGAGTGCCGCGAACGCCATCAATGCCGAGGCAGAGCAGCTGCGCAAGGAGGGCTGCGATGTTGTTGTGTGTATCGCGCACACGCTCGACGCCAAGACCTTTGCCACGCGACTCCGTGGCGTCGATGCCCTTATCGCAGGCCACGAGCACATCAACCTTAACGAGAAGGTGACGGGAGCCGACGGCAAGACAATCCACGTTGTCGAGGCGGGCAGTGCCTTTGCCGAGGTGGGACTGCTTTCCATTCCGTACAAATACGACACAAATGGCACCGAGACGACCGACGATGACACGGTCACGGTCCCTGCAGACGGCAGCGACGAGAAGCTCTACACCGCCAAGAACGTCAACGACCTTTTGGCAGACCCCGACAAGGGCTCCGACTACCAAAGCCGCCTTGAAGCCGTCCGCAACAAGATCAAGCCGCTCGACGAGGACTTTGAAAACGAATCGAACAAGGTGCTCGGCACATCCACCACCAACTATTTCTACGGCGAGGACGCCGCAGGCACGCATGGTTGGGAAATGGTGCGCACCACCGATTTCCGTCCCAGCAAGGAGGGCGACACCACCAAGGCCCAGACCATCGGCCACGTGATTTGCAGCTCCTATCTTGACCTGACGGGCGCGGACCTCGCTATCGAAAACGCTGGCGGCATCCGCGGCGGCATCGCGGCGGGCAACGTGACCGCCGGCAACGTCATCGCCATCTCGCCCTACGGCAACACCGTGGAGACCTGGACCATGACCGGCGCGGACTTCCTCGCAGCGCTCGAGCACTCGCTACAAATCAGCGACGATTGCAACGACAGCTACGAGCTTCAGCAGGCTTATGTGGCGGCCGGTCACACCGAGCAGGAGGCACAAGACACGTACAAGTGGCGCGACGACTCCGGCAGTGTCCTTTCCTTCGGCGGCATCAACGTGACAATCGATTGGACGCAGCCCGAGGGCAAGCGCATTGTGAGTGCCACACTCACCAAAGACGGCAGCACGCTCGACCCCGCCAAGACCTATACCGTCGCCACCAACAACTACATCATCACCAACACGACCGACTTCCCCACCTTCGCAAACGCCACCAAGCACACCGAGTGGGGTACCTGCGAGTCAGCGCTAAGGGCGCTGATCGGGCAGAACAGCTGGGAGAGCAAGATGGCCTCGCTCGCGGGCACCATCAGCTTTGGCTCCGCTGCCGTGGACCCCACGCCCACACCGGCCCCGACGCCTAAGCCCTCGCCTAAGACGGACACGACGACCACGAAGGTCATCACCAAGAAGACGACCGGTAAGCTCGCCGCAACGGGAGACCGCACGCTGGCAGTAGTTGGCGCGTGCCTTATCGGCGGCATCATCGTCATCATTCTCGGCATTATCTGGAAGCGTCGACGCTAAGCTACACCGCCGGGCCTTGCAGCCCCACCGCGTAAACCTTATATCGAGCACAGAAGCCCGTCCGAATTTGATCGGACGGGCTTCTTGGTGGGTATCATGGTTGGACGATCATTAGGAGGTTTTCCCTACATGGAATTGTTTGAGCCGATTCTTCATTTCTTTGAGCAACGGTGGGTCCACAACATCATCTGGGCCGTCATCTTGGCGATAGGCACCGCCGTCGCCGCCAAGGTCGTATCCAAGACCCTGAACCATCTGCTTAACCGAGACGATAACCCGCTACCGGCATCGAGTATCTTCATCAACATCGCGCGCGCCGTCATCTGGATGATCGGCGGCAGCTTTATCCTCGACAACTGTTTTGGCATTAATGCAAACGCCCTCGTCGCCGCTCTTGGCGTCGGCGGCATCGCCATCTCCCTGGGTTTCCAGGACACGCTCTCAAACCTTATCGGCGGCATGCAAGTGACCTTTATGGGCATCATCAAGCCCGGCGACAATATCGAGGTCGGCGGTGTGTCGGGCGTGGTCCAAGACATCACTTGGCGCCATACAACGATTGAGGATGCCTGTGGACAGACCATCATTGTGCCCAACTCCAACATCTCCAAGAACACGCTCGTGCATTTGATGCCCTTTGGACGCGTGGCCGTGCCCGTTGCCGTAAAGGACACGTCTAAGTGGGCTTCCCTTGACGCGCTGGCAGACGAGCTCACGAGCGCAACCAAAACGGCCGTCTCGCCCATCTCGGGCTTTGACAAAGAGCCCTACGTGCTCTTTAGCGAAATCGGCGACTTTGGCATCAAAGGAAAGATCATCTTTATCGTCAGCGACGACAGCACTACTTTCACGGCAGCCGACGCCTGCATCCGCGCCATCGCCCCCATCATCGCCTAACCCGCCAAAAAGGGACAGGCACCTTTGTGGTGGTTTTCATTCGTGGTACCATGGTTTATGTAGTTGTTTAAACGACTAAGGGAGCAACATCATGGAAGAGGCCTATCGTCAAGCACGCAAGCGCGGCGAGCAAGGACGTCGACGCGCCATTAGCCAAAGCGAGCATCCATACCTTACGGACCTCGACAGTTTGATTGCTCAGCTCCCCTTAGGTCAGCGAGTGAGTGTCGGCCTGCGGGATATTCCGATCGAAATGGTCGTCGGCACTGTCACCAAGGGCCGTCAGTCCGCCTTTTCATGCAACTTTATGCCCCTGCTGCCGTTTAACACCGAGTTCGCCCGCAAGTGGTCCAACCTCTACGACATCCAGGTAACCGAGGGCTATCGCGACCCCATCATCGTCACCGAGTTCATGCATCGGTTCTATGTCCAGGAAGGCAATAAACGCGTCAGTGTCCTCAAATTCTTGGACGCTCCAACGGTTTCGGCCAGGGTCACCCGTCTCTACCCCGGCACATGGGATTCCGTCGAAAGCCGCCTGTACGGTGAATTCTGCGCGTTTTGGCGCGTCTGCCCCCTATACGAGATCGAGTTCTCGCGTGAGGGAAGCTACGAGACGCTCGCCAAGATGCTCGGTCAGAATCTTATCGAAAAATGGCCGCAGAAAAAGGTCGACTACCTGCGCCACACCTTCCTGCTCTTTAAGCGCGCCTACCTTCGCGCAGGCGGCGACCACCTGGACATTACGCCCGCCGACGCCATGCTCGTGTACCTCAATGTGTACAACCAGGACCGCCTGCTGGATACGCCAACGGATATCGTCGTAAACCGCCTGTGCAAGATTTGGCGCGAGCTGGTCATTGCCGGCAAAAATGACGAGGACAAGGTCGATCTTGTTGAAGCGCCGAGCGTCGACGAGGAGGAGTCGCCCGCCAAGTCCACCTCCGGCGTGCTCAACTTCTTTATGGGCAAGACCGTCTATTCGGCGACCAACCCCCTGCGCATCGCCTTTATCCATGAGTTCCCCTGTGCGACGTCGAGCTGGGACAGCCTGCACGACCAAGGGCGTCAGTATCTCGATGAGCACTTTGGCGGTATCGTGCGCACCGAGGCGTTCGAGGACTGTCACGATCCGGATGTGTTCTACGCCGCCGTGGAAACGGCTGTCAAACATGGGGCAAACGTCATCTTCTCGACCTCGCACCGCCTGATGGAATACACGCTCAGGGCTGCCGTTGAGTATCCCCAGGTTCGGTTCCTCAACTGCTCTATCGGCCTTCCCCATCAAAGCGTCCGTTCGTACTTTGGCAAGATGTACGAGGCCAAGTTCCTCCTGGGCGCCCTTGCCGCCAGCATGGCGGACAACCACCGCATCGGCTACCACGCGTCGGTCTTCGCCTCGGGCGCGCTCAGCGAGATCAACGCCTTTGCGATTGGCGCCTCGCTGCTCGACCCCCGTGCGCAAATTATCCTGACTTGGGGCGATGTGCCCGCCGGAGGCCTTGCCGAGGCCATGTGCCGCGAAGGTGTAAGCGTCATGACCGGCGCCGACATGTCAAAGTCGCTCGAAGACCCCACGGCCTACGGACTTCACCGCCTGGTCGATGGCAAGGTTACCGGCATCGCCATGCCGGTATGGAACTGGGGCCGTTACTACGAGCTCATCGTTCGCAGCCTTCTGCACGGCACGTGGGACGAGACCAGCGATGACAACCAAGTGCGCGCCGTCAACTACTGGTACGGCATGAGCTCTGGCGTTATCGACATCCGTTACGCTCCGGGCCTACCCTACCAGACGCGCAAACTCGTGCAGTTGCTCCGTAACGGCATTGTTGAGGGATCCATCAACCCCTTTGGCGGCGAGCTCCACAGCCAGAACGGCGTGGTACAGATCGAAGGCTTCCCTCCGCTGCCGAGCACGCAGATTGTCGAGATGAATTGGCTGGCGGATAACGTGGTAGGCACCATTCCGCAGCTCGACGATGAGCCGAAAGTCCCTGCCCTATGAAAATCCTTGCCATAGCCGATACCGAAGAACGATGCCTTTGGGAGTGCTTTCGCAAGGAACGCTTTGAGGGCGTCGACCTGATTTTGTCCGCCGGCGATCTGGACCCGGACTATCTTGAGTTTTTGGTTACGGTCATCAACAAACCGCTCATCTACGTGCGTGGCAATCACGATGACCGCTACGCACGTCATGCACCGGGCGGATGTATCTGCGTAGAAGACAGCGTGTACACGTACCGAGGGATTCGCATTGCGGGCCTTGGCGGGTCCATGCGTTATCGCGACGGCGCCAACATGTACACCGAACGCGAGATGTCCAAGCGCATGCGTAAGCTGTCGCGTAAGGTTAGGATGGTCGGCGGGTGCGACATTCTGCTTACCCATGCACCCGCCGCCGGTATGGGTGATCTGGACGATCTGCCGCATCGAGGGTTTGAGTGCTTTAACACGGCGCTTGAATCCTGGGGGGCCGACTACATGGTGCATGGGCATGTACACCAAAGCTACGGTTACGATTTTCAGCGCGAGCGGCAGCATGTGTGTGGAACGACGATCATCAACGCCTGCGGCTATACGCAGTTTGAGCTCGACCAGACGCGCTACCCCATCCGTGGCTGGCAGGCAGCCTGGCTCAATTCGCAAACCATGCGCCGCGAGCTCAAACGCCACGATGCCATCGAGTCCTCAACAGCCAGAACCCCCTGGTAACCACCTTTAAGGCTTGACGCTGCGCCGGCCCCAAGCACCCCATCTCGCCCCTCAAGCCGTCGCTCGCGTACCAAAGTACGCGTCGCTCCTCTTTCGGGGCGACCTGGGGCACTTGGAACCGGCTCGCTGCGATGCCATAACATTGACGCCAAAGTGCCAAAACCACCACAAAGGTGCCTGTCCCCTTTGTGGTGGTTTTGGCCCGAGATAGCAAGAAACCCGGTCCCACACGAGGCGGAACCGGGTTTCTTTAGCAATGCTTGCTTTGCTCAGGCAGTAACTAGCAGTTACTCAGCCAGGAAGTCACGCTGGACAGCGGGATCGACCTTGACGCCAGGGCCCATGGTGGAAGACACGGAGATGGACTTGACGTACTTGCCCTTAGCAGAAGAGGGCTTGACGCGCAGGATCTCGGTGTACAGGGCAGCGTAGTTCTCGACGAGCTGCAGCTCAGAGAAGGACTTCTTGCCCAGGGGCACGTGGCAGATGCCGTAGCGGTCGGCACGATACTCAACGCGGCCGGCCTTGAGCTCGGAGACCATCTTGGCGACGTCCATGGTCACGGTGCCGAGCTTGGGGTTCGGCATGAGACCACGGGGACCAAGGATCTTACCGATGCGGCCAACCTTGGCCATCATGTTCGGCGTAGCGATAGCGGCGTCGAAGTTGATCTCGCCCTTCTGGATCTGGGCGACGAGCTCGTCGGAACCGATGATGTCGGCGCCGGCAGCCTCAGCCTCGCGGGCCTTCTCGCCCTCGGCGAAGACGGCAACACGAACGGTCTTGCCGGTGCCGTGGGGCAGGGAGATGGAACCACGGATGTTCTGGTCAGCCTTACGAGTATCGATGCCCAGACGGAAGTGGGCCTCGACGGTCTCGTCGAACTTGGCGGTGTCGAGCTCCTTGATGAGCTTGGCAGCCTGAAGGGGGGTGTAGAGCGTGGCGCGGTCGATCTTCTCGGCAGCGGCGTTATAGCTCTTACCATGCTTAGCCATGTGCATTACCTCCTGTGGTTAAACGGGCGTGAGCCCTCCCACATCGTATCGTGTGCCCTATTGCACACATTTAACGGGCGCCCCGCTCGGAGCACCCGTCGTTACCATAAGAAATCGCTACTCAGCGATGGTGACGCCCATGGAACGGGCGGTACCGGCGATGATCTTCTTGGCGGCGTCAATGTCGTTGGCATTGAGGTCCGGCATCTTGATCTCGGCGATCTTGGTGAGCTGCTCCTGGGAGAGCTGACCAACCTTGTCGGCCTGGGGCTTAGCGGAACCAGACTTGAGGTTCAGCTCCTTCTTGATGAGGTGAGCCGCCGGCGGGGTCTTGGTGATGAAGGAGAAGGACTTATCCTCGTAGACAGAGATCTCAACGGGGATGATGTCGCCCTTCTTGTCCTGCGTCTCGGCGTTAAAGGCCTGGCAGAACTGCATGATGTTCACGCCAGCAGCGCCCAGGGCGGGGCCGACGGGAGGAGCGGGGTTAGCTGCACCAGCAGGAATCTGGAGCTTAATGACGTTGGCAACCTTCTTCTCAGCCATGGTCATTCCTTTCGAATCACGAGTGTGAAGTACTTGCTATATCGTAAGCACGCACGTGTTAGAAGCACTCCTGAGATGAGCAGTCACAGAAGAAGCACGCTCGCGCGAACGGACGAAAACTTAAGCGATGACAGCGACCTGGTTAAAGTCGAGCTCGACCGGCGTCTCGCGGCCAAAAATCATCAGCGTGACCTTGAGCTTGCCAGCCTCGGTGTTAACCTCGGAGACCTTGCCATCAAAGTCGGTAAGCGGGCCATCGGTGACGCGGACGGACGTACCGACCTCAATATCAACCGAGGTGCGCTTGGGCGAATCGCCCTTACCGGGACGACGAGTCATCTTGTTGTACTCGTCGCGGGAAAGCGGAGCGGGCTTGCCGTTGCCGCCTAGGAAACCGGTGACGCCGGGCGTGTTACGAACACACGTCCAAGCATCGTCATCCATCTCCATGCGGACCAGGACATAACCCGGGAAGATCTTGAAATCCTTGGTCTCACGCTTGCCACCCTCTTTAATCTCGGTGACGCGCTCCATAGGAATCTCGATATCAAAGATACGGTCCTGCATGCCCATAGTCTCGATGCGATGCTCGAGATCGGACTTAACGCGGTTCTCGTATCCAGAGTAAGTGTGAACGACGTACCAACGCTTAGACATGGTTTAGCCCCTCAATCCAGAGAACAGAGCAAGAGCCTCGCCAAAGCCAGCATCGAGCAGAGCGATGACGACGCCGACGACGATCAGAGAAGCGCAAACGACGACCGAGTAGTTCACGAGCTCCTTCTTATCGGGCCACGTGACACGCTTCATCTCGGACTTGACCGAAGCGAAATACTTCTTGGTGCGGGCGAAGAAACCAGGCTTCTCGTTCTTCTTGGACTTCGCAGCCTTCTCGTTCTTCTTGGCAACGGCCTTCTTGGCCTCAACCTTGGAGTTGGCGGCAGCGCTGTTGGCAGGTGCCGGCTGCTGAGCCTTCTTCTTGTTCTTCTTGTTGGCCATTTGGGTTACCTCCGCGCAATGCGCTTATACATGAGTAAACCGTAAGCCCCCAAGTGGGAGCTTACGGAATAATGACTGGCACGCCAGGAAGGACTCGAACCCTCAACACTCGGTTTTGGAGACCGATGCTCTACCAATTGAACTACTGGCGTATGTGACTAGAGACTAGCGAGTCTCTTTGTGCAGCGTGTGGTGACGGCACCAGGGGCAATACTTCTTGATCTCCATACGATCAGGCATGGTCGACTTGTTCTTGGTGGTCGTATAGTTGCGGCGCTTGCACTCAGTGCACGCAAGAGTAACTAGAGTACGCATGTATCCTGAACCTTTCATTTCCGCCCCGTACGGGCACGAGTTGTTACTTTATCAGCTCCACGTAAGTGCTGTCAATGAAAACCTCGAGTCAATTGGTTCTCGGTGGATCCATTCATATTTGGAACACATCAATGAAGCCATCGAGATCTAATCGACGGTGCATCCAGGACCATTATCGATCCTCTCGACACCAGCAACGGCTCAATATCCATTGCAGAAAAGAACCCGGCACCCCTATAAGTGCCGGGTTCTCTAAGTCAGCTATATCAAAGAGCTAATTTACTCAATGATCGTGGAGACGATGCCCGAACCGACGGTGTGGCCACCCTCGCGGATAGCGAAGCGCAGGCCCTCCTCCATGGCGATCGGGTGGATGAGGTCGCCCTCGATGGTGATGTGGTCACCAGGCATAGCCATCTCGGTGCCCTCGGGGAGCTTGACCGTACCGGTAACGTCGGTGGTACGGAAGTAGAACTGAGGACGATAACCATCGAAGAACGGGGTGTGACGGCCGCCCTCCTCCTTGGTCAGAACGTAGATCTCGCCGGTGAACTTGGTGTGCGGGGTAACCGAACCGGGCTTGCAGAGAACCTGGCCGCGCTCGATGTCCTCGCGCTTGATGCCGCGGAGCAGCAGACCGACGTTGTCGCCGGCCTCGCAGAAGTCCATGGACTTACGGAACATCTCGATACCGGTAACGACGGTGTTCTGGGTATCCTTGATGCCGACGATCTCGACGGGCTCGTTGAGCTTGAGCTCACCGCGCTCGACACGGCCGGTAGCAACGGTACCACGGCCGGAGATGGTCATAACGTCCTCAACGGCCATCAGGAACGGGAGGTCGTTGTTACGAGCAGGCGTCGGGATGTACTCGTCGACGGCCTTCATGAGCTCGCGAATGGCGTCCATCCACTTGGCGTCGCCCTCGAGAGCGCCCAGAGCGGAACCGCGGATGACGGGGATGTCGTCGCCGGGGAAATCGTACTCGGAGAGGAGCTCACGGGTCTCCATCTCGACGAGGTCGATGAGCTCGTCATCGTCGACCATGTCGCACTTGTTCAGGAAGACGACGATGTAGGGAACGCCGACCTGACGGGCGAGCAGGATGTGCTCGCGAGTCTGAGCCATGGGGCCGTCGGTAGCGGCGATGACCAGGATAGCGCCGTCCATCTGAGCAGCACCGGAGATCATGTTCTTGACGTAGTCAGCGTGGCCCGGGCAGTCAACGTGAGCGTAGTGACGGGCAGCAGTCTCGTACTCGACATGGGAGACGGAGATCGTAATGCCGCGCTCGCGCTCCTCGGGAGCCTTGTCGATGTTCTCGAACGCAGTGAAGTCAGCCTTGCAGCCCTCGGTCTCAGAGAGAACCTTGGTGATGGCGGCGGTCAGCGTGGTCTTGCCGTGGTCGACGTGACCAATGGTGCCGATGTTAACATGCGGCTTAGTGCGCTCAAACTTCTCTTTGGCCATAAAGCCCTCCTCTAAACAGGTCGTCCCCGGACGGGACTTTGCCTTTATACCATAGTGGCCTCTCAACATACTATTGAGAAGCCACCGTGTTACCTATGGTAGCGGTGACTGGATTCGAACCAGTGACGCCACGGGTATGAACCGTGTGCTCTAACCAACTGAGCTACACCGCCGGATGGAGCCTGCAACCAGACTTGAACTGGTGACCTCTTCGTTACCAACGAAGTGCTCTACCGACTGAGCTATACAGGCACTTGACGGGTGGGAGCTATAGGATTCGAACCTATGTAGGCAGAGCCAACGGGTTTACAGCCCGTCCCCATTAACCACTCGGGCAAACTCCCAATCGTTCAAGTATCCGCAGGTTCTTTGGTCTTTTGGACCGCCGCACCCGCGAACGAAAAAGATAATACGATGCAACCTTGGGGGCTGTCAACGAAAACCTCTAGATACACGGTGCCGGGCGTATCTATATACCTTTGACCTGCGATTTTGTTGAGTTTGGATATGAAGGACGGTGGATTTGGCTGCGCTGGCAACATTTCCCGAGGGAACACTTTGTCACGGTGGAGTACATCTGCAGCATCGACCTTCGATAACGACCCTCTCGCACTATTACATAGGTCACGATCGGGCTTCCACGACACGATCGAGCGTGGATAATCTCCCACTTTTAGCGCGGCCCTAAGGCCAAAGCGGCAGATTATCCACGCTCATTCTCCAGGCGGGAGAACTAAAGAGCCGCAACTACTCGGGCCAGGCCAAAGTAGACCCATAGAGCGGCTCCCCCTTGGTGCAGGGGTAGCGACTCAAGTAACACGACGATAGCAAGTCGAAGAAATAAGTCATGGCGTATTTCGAATAAACGCCGAGTCGGTCAATTCCGTTTCCTGCATTAACAAGACGATATACACGGTCAAAAGACCTCGATTTGTCATCGTTGCTAAACGCAGTAATTAGAATCTTCCTGCCCGAACGGCACTCAAGATACTCACGCGCCTGTGACACAAATAGCCCGGAGACCGATACGAGAATTATCAATGACTGCGAAGCGTCTCCCATGTTTTTCAATTCCGCGATGTTAGCCCCAGCAACTATGCGAACTATCTTGCCCGCATAAAACATTTCCTGCTGAAATCGTACGAGATTGGCGCTCACATTATTGGTGCACCAGATTTCAACGTTTTTATGGCCATCAATTTCGTCGGCAAGGTGCTTAATAGCGATATCGGACACGCCGCTTTCGACCTCAGCGAACATCTCGATCATGCGAACGTCGAGCTCTGCCCTGTACTCCTCGTAGCCAAATTCCTCCTCTCGATGGCTTAAGTCGCTTGGAAAGACTGATTGAGTAAATGATTCTTTCAAATCGCTAAGAGACTGGTAGCCCAATCGATTGCAGAAACGACGAACAGCGGAACGGGTCACGAATGCATCGCGGGTTATTGCGGCAACATTGATTTCGCTCGAACGCCTAATGTGAGCGATGAGATATCGAGCGATGGCGGCATCGTTTGACCCAAACTCGCTGTTGATGATGGAGCTAATGCGATTGAGCACATCGAAGTCATTGATATTCACGTGATCCCTCTTTCCGCTCTCCTCGATATTATGGTTCATTTATTGAATCAAACAGCTTTGGTCGTTCTCCTATGATTCAAATCAGTTGACGTCATCTTAATCGTAATTCCGTCACACGTATCCACCGTGTTGAATGATGGAAAGGGGATTCATGGGCAACGTGAACAACATGCCGTTTCTCTGGGGTTCCGCCACGGCGTCTTATCAGTGCGAGGGTGCCTGGAACGAAGACGGCAAAGGCCTCGGCGAGTGGGATTTCTTTAACCACACAAGCAATAAGAACATCAACCATGTTGACGGTGATGTATCTTGCGACTTCTACCATCGCTATGAAGAAGATATCCGCATGATGAAAGAAGGCGGACAAAACACCTATCGCTTCTCTCTTTCATGGAGTCGAATCATCCCCACGGGTATCGGCGAAGTGAATGAAGAGGGTATCGATTTTTATAATCGAGTCATTGATTGCTGCCTCGAAAATGGCATAGAGCCCAACGTTACGCTGTTCCATTACGATCTGCCATTCACGCTTGCTTGCAAAGGCGGATGGCTGAACAACGACATGGCAGAGTGGTTCTGCAAATACGCCAAGATTTGCTTTGAGCGCTTTGGAGACCGCGTCAAAATCTGGGCTACCGTTAACGAGCCGCATTTCTACAGCTACTGCGTAAACATGTTGGGCAACTATCCCCCCAATCGATCGCTCGACGTTCAGTCGTACATGCAGTTTCAATACAACCTGATGCGCGCAAGCGCACTCGCAGTCCGAGCATATCGTCAAATGGACTACGACGGCATCATCGGCGCCGTCCACGATGGCGGCGTTGTCGAACTCGACCCGGCAACCGAGCACCCTGATGACGTATTTCGATACGCAGACTTTTTCGCCAATCGCATGATTCTGGCACCAGCGCTTCAGGGTCAACTGCCGCCAGAAATGGACGAAATCCTTGAAAAACTTGGCGTCTCGCTCTATCGATCCCCAAATGACGTAGAAGAATTCAGAGACGGTAAAGTCGATTTTATTGGACTCAACGTGTATTGCCGAGAGTATGTAACCGACTGGCACGGTGGAGAGCTTGCCGTTTCGGCGAACAATAAGGGCGGTTCGAGCAAAAAAGTCGAAGGAAAATGCATTGCGCCCTTGTTTGAAAGCGCCCGCGACAGCAATGTTCCCCGCAATAAATGGGGCCGCGAAATACTCCCAAGTTGCATGTATTCAACCATCATGGATGTCCACGAGCGCTATGACGCGCCCCGCATCTTTATTACGGAAAACGGACATGGCGCCTATGAGCAACCAGACGCAGACGGAATGATCCACGATGATGACCGCATCGAGCTTCTGGGCCAGTTCATCGAGCACATGATGAGGGCTAAGCGCGACGGCGCGCGCGTTGAGGGCTACTACCTCTGGTCGACGATGGATCTGTATAGCTGGATCAACGGCTACGAAAAACGATACGGACTTGTCCATATCGACTTCGAGAACAATCTGGAGCGCACCCCCAAAAAGAGCTGGTATTGGTACCGAGACCTTATCTCGAAGCATCAGGAGCAGGAAGGTTAGGAGAAAGAGATGAAATATCAGGCAATGTCCGAAACAGTCCTAAAGGCTGTTGGCGGCAAAGAGAACATTACATCGGTAACTCATTGTGCGACGCGCCTTCGCATCGACGCACGAGACACCTCGATCATCGATCTCCAGCTCGCCAAATCGGCCGATCAGGCGCTCGGGGCAGTAGTCAGCGGTGGCCAGCTTCAGGTGATCATCGGCCCCAACGTCACCGAGGCTTACAACGACTTCCTCGACTTCGCGGGAATCGAAGTCGGCGGCGGCGCGGTTGCCGACGATGCCCAAACCGCCAAGGATCTTGCAGAGGGTATCAAAAGCGGCAACACTGCCATGAGTCTGGTTGAGAAATTCGGAAATGTCTCCGCACAGGTATTCATGCCCATCGTCCCGGCGCTCATCGTAGGCGGACTCATTCTTTCGATTAAGAATCTCCTGGTCAATTATTGTGGATTGAGCACCGATAGCGGAACTGCCCAGGTTCTGCTGGCGATCTTCAGTGCCTCATTTAGCTTCCTGCCCGTTTACCTAGGCTACCAGCTCGCCGCCGTCATGAAGATGCAGCCTATCATGGGCGCGCTGCTGGGCGCAATCATGATTAGCTCGTCTATTAGCGGTGCTGAGGGTCTCGACTTTCTTGGCATCCCCATCCCGACGAATGACTACTCGAGCACGGTGGTGCCAATCGTACTGGGCGTTGTGTTCATGTACTTTGTTGATCGCGGTCTTCAGAAAATCATCCCGGACGTTACCGAACTGTTCTTGAAGCCGCTACTCACCATGTTCATCGTCGTGCCTGTTGAGCTGATTATCCTCGGCCCCGCCGGCAGCATGATGGGCTACGCGCTGAGTGATGCCGTCACGTGGCTCATGGATAACGTGGCAGTTATCGCTACTCCAATCCTTGCAGCCCTTAACCCCTATTTTGTCATGCTCGGTCTTGATAAGGCCTACATCGCAATCGAAGTTACGAGCTTGGCGCAGCTCGGTTGGGCACCCATTATCTTTGGATTCATCTCGAACCTCTGCATTGGTGGCACGAGCCTCGCCCTGGCAACTGCCATGAAGGGAAACAAAGAGAAGAGGGGTATGGTCACCACGGTTGCCGTCACCGCACTCTGTGGCGTAACCGAGCCCGCGTTCTACGGTTGCCTCATCGAGCGTCCCCGCCTGCTTGTCGGCACGGCAATCGGCGCGCTCTGCGCTGGACTCCCTGCAGGCATCTTTGTTCTGAAAGAGTATGTTGCGGGAGCATGCCCCGGCCTTCTTTCGGCACTCATCTTTATCGCTCCCGATGGGTCCATGGGCAACTTCGTGCTGGCATGCGTTGTCGCCATCATCGCCATCGTCGTCTCCTTCATCGCTGCACGCGTGATCATCAAGAAGAACCCCAGCTATATTGAGTAGATGCCCGCTGTTTGCATTGGAGACATCCTCGGCAGACCATTAGCAAGAACCCAAGAAGGTCCTTAGGAGCTCGATTAATCCATTCGGATTCCTGAGGCACAAACGACTCCGATTCCACAATGGAATCGGAGTCGTCGTTTCTAAAGCCGTCGATAGACAATCGGTGTTTACCTTAGCTCCCTATCCAAGTTAATTATCCACGCTCGTTCTCCGGTCGGGAGATTTTTTCTCTCGCGCGTCCAGAAATCCACGCTCGAGCAGGACATCCAGGTCCGTACCCGCCCTTGTCTCGATCTGTAACGGCAAGAGGCCTATTCCGCTTCTACATGTTACAGATCAAGATATTCCTAAAACACCCTAAGTTTCATCTCAATCTGTAACAGTTAGATGCCAAATATCGGTCTTGGTGTTACAGATTTAGACAAACTGGAGGACGAGACAAACCAAAAACGGGATGGGCGCTAACCCGATGGCGCACCACCTAAATAGAAACGGGCCCTGTCCCACAAGGAACAAAGCCCGAAACTCTCATGGAGCCAGTGACAGGAATCGAACCTGCAACCCACTGATTACAAATCAGTTGCGCTACCGTTGCGCCACACTGGCACACTTGGCGCTTTCGCGCGAAGCCTGTTAAGAATAAAGGAATTACGGACGGGGCGCAACAGGCCACACGGCGTTATATAAATATGCAAAAACCAGCAACAACAGGTACCAGGCCCGTTCATTTCTGTCGGTTCGCCCTCAATCTCAAAACTATTCGTCAGAACGAATAGTTTTAATTACAATTGCTATATATAAAACTATTCGTTTTGACGAAGGGTTTCGTGATGCTTACTACCAAGGAAGCCGCCGAGCTGCTCGGCATCACTCCGCGCAGGGTGCAGGAGCTCATAAAAAACGGAGCACTTGATGCCCGCAAGGCTTCTGGTGTATGGCTCATCGACAAAGACAGCGTCGACACGCGACTCCGCTCCGTGACCAAAACGGGAGGACGTCCCCGCCGCGGCCACGGTAAGAGCGAGATCGCGTTCACCCTCATGAACCGCACGCACGAAGTCGCTCAGCTGGTCTACAACACATCGCGAAAAGACTTTACCCACATCGGCGCCGACATCGATTACGCCCACGCCCCTATTGGGGTATTTGGCCCCAATAGCTCCGTATCGCTCGACTCCTTCCGCATCTGGTGGCGCGGTCGCGGTATCCCGCTCGCACGCATTGGGCTAGCCTCCCTGCTTGCAGAAGCCGCAGTCGATGTTCCCGATGAACTCGTACAGCGAAATCTTGGCCTCTCCTTATCCGACCAGTATTGGATTAGACCCCAAGATTCCGGTCTCGTCTGGGAGGATATTAACTTCTTCAATAACGCCTTTGATGACGTCTCGCTGTCCATTGCGCCCTTTGCCCCAGAGGGAAAAGCGGCTGCCGCAAAGCCCGATAACACCTCGGACGGCAATCTTCAAAAGTACTGGACGTGCGAGGGCGGGCGTCGAATTCTGCATAAGGCAGGAGCGCACCTGAACCAGGAACCTTATAACGAGCTGGTGGCGACCGCGCTCCACCGTCGCATCCTAAACGCCTGCGATTATGTACCTTACTCGCTCGAGGGCACGGGCACTTCCGCCCTGAGCATATGCGATGTCTTCTTAACTGATGAAGAAGAGTATGTCCCTGCGTTCTATGTAAACCAGCACGCAAACGCAGATGAACGGCTAACTGACTACGAGCGATACGTAGCAAACTGCGAGGAACTCGGGGTGACAGGCGTCAAGGATGCCCTTGACCACATGATCGTGTGTGACGACATCATCGCCAACTACGATCGTCATTGGCGCAACTTCGGCCTCGTGCGAAACGTCAACTCACTAGTCTGCAGACCAGCCCCCATCTTCGATTCGGGCTCATCGCTCTGGTGCAACATATCTCTAGATGAGCTTAGGGCAGGAGAGCACAGTTTTGCCAGCGCGCAGTTCCATTCAAGTCCCGCGAAACAAATGTTGCTTGTTGAGGATATGAACTGGTTTGACGGGGACAAACTCGAAGGTTTTGTCGACGAGGCAATCGAGATTCTGTCTAAAAACGATGCCCTAGCAGCGAGACTGCCTTATCTAAAAGAGGCGCTAACGTGGCGCCTCGAAAGAATGATCGACATCGCTGAATGGAGTTAGCGAGGCAGCATTGCCCCGCCAACTCCCCTACCTCCCGCGCAGGGCCTTGAGCTTGGCCAGCGCCTCGGGGCTCAGGCGGCTGCCCAAGGTCATCTTGATCTGCGGAGCTTCCTCTGCCTCGTGAACGTCGTTATCGATCTGTTTGATCTCGTCCACCAGCATACGGCTCGAGATGCGCGTAACGCCCTTGCCCATGACGACGGCCTGGATCGTGCCGTCGCTCGACACCACAGAGCACGCACGGCCTTCCTCGCGTGCCTCGATGCAGAGCTTCTGTACCACGGTATCGGCAGAGACGCCCGTCGGCGAAAACTCGATGCGCACGCCGCGGGCCGGCAGGTTGGGGCGCTCGCTGGAGATGTTGCCCGCGCCGTCAAACACGATCACGGCCTCGTAGCGGCCCTGGGCAAACGCGGCGACGTCGTTGATGAGTGCAGTTCGCGCCATATCGTGGACGTCGCTGGAATACGGATCGTCGGAATGGTCGTAGACGAGCTTTTCGTAGCGCGGCGTGCAGTGAATCACGTTGTAACCGTCGACCACCAGCAGCTCGGGCTTATTGGAGTGCACCGTCGAGACCGGATCGGCGATGGCCTGCGCAAACGCATTGCCGCCCACGCCATAGGTCGCGGCCGAAACAATCGGCTTGGCCGAGCCCTCGCCAAAGCGCTTGGCCTTGGACTTGGCGCGGTTCTTCTTGGACATGCGCTACTCCTCCCCCATGAGCTCGTCGGCGTTGCGGCGCAGCCACTCAAAGCACAGTGCTGTGGTCGCCTGGGCAACATTGAGGCTCTCAGTCATGCCGCGCTGGGGAAGCTTGGTCAAAAAGTCGCATTTCTCGAGCACAAGACGCGAGATGCCGTCGCCCTCGGAACCCATGACGAGCGCAACGCGGCCCTCGAAGGGGGCGTCCCAGCAACTGCCTTCGGCGTGCTCGGAGGCGCCGCCCACCCAAAAGCCGGCGGCCTTGAGGTCATCGAGCGCACGGGCAATATTGGGAACCTGCGCGATGGGCAGGTGCATGACGGCGCCGGCAGAAGTCTTGTAGCTGCCGACGGTCACACCGGCGGCGCGCTTGTTGGCAATGATGACGCCCGCCGCGCCCACGACCTCGGCGGAGCGCACGATGGCGCCAAAGTTGCCGTCGTCGGTCACATGGTCGAGCACGATGACGAGCGCCGGACCGTCGCCCGCGCGGTCGAGGATGTCGGCGACATCGGCGTAAGGGAAGTTACCAACCTCGAGCGCAATGCCCTGGTGAGCGCCATGGCTCGACAGTGCATCGAGCTGCGCGCGCGGCACATACTTAATGCGGACACCCGCGGCGTTGAGGTCGTCGACCAGGCGCGACAAGGCGGCATCGCGCTCCCCGCCCTCGGCAATGAGCGCACGCTTGATGGGAAAACCAGTGCGTAGCGCCTCGGCGGCAGCACGGCGACCTTCGATAAACTCGCCCTTGGGAGCCTGGACAGCGTCGCGGTTGCGATCGCGCTGCGGACGTGCGGCCTGGGTACGATCGCGCTGGCTCTTGGGAGCGGCAGCGCGATCATTGCGGCGAATCGGACGCGAGCCAGAAGCAGCCTGCTTGCCTCCACGCGATGCACGCTTGCGATTGTCGGCCATAAAGCGACCTCCTAAATACAACTATCAAACGAAACAAATAGACCGACCGCCCGAGGTGCGGCAGATTGCCTTGAAAGAGGAGGGCATAGACCTTGAGGTCATGCCCGACGATTGAAAGGCAAGGTGCCGTGGCTCGGGCGGTCGGGTGCTTGGGAAACCCGCGGGGATTAGAGAGATTTGATACGGGTGCCGGCGGCGGTATCCTCAATGGTGAGGCCCAGGTCCTTGAGCTGGTCGCGGATGGCGTCGGCCAGATCCCAGTTCTTGGCGGCGCGGGCCTCGGCGCGGGCCTCGAGAATCTTGGCAGCGGCCTCGTCCACGTCGTCACCCGTGTAGGCAACCAAACCGGCGGCAACGCCCAGCAGGCCCAGCGGCAACTCGACCTTGGGCTCGGGGAGCTCAACGCCAAGCGTATCGAGCAGCTCGGCCAGCGTGTCGGCGGCGGCAAGCGTGGCGGCCTTGTCGGCAGCGTCGCCCGCCTGCTCCAGGTACTGGTTGCACTCGGTCACAAAGCCAAAGACGGCACCCATGGCACCAGCGGTGTTAAAGTCGTCGTCCATGCACTCCTTAAAGGCGGCACGAGTCTCAGCGGCCTTGGCGGCAAACGCCTCGGCGGCAGCCGCATCGGCATCGGCCGTCGCATGGTTCGCGGCCCAGCGCAGGTTCTCGACCGTACCGGCGATACGCGTGAGCGAGTTCTCGGCACCCTCCAGGCGCTCCCAAGAAAAGTCGAGCGGCGAGCGATAGCTCGTCTGCAGCATCAGCAGGCGCAGGGCGGCAGCGGAGTGCTGCTCGAGCACCTCGGCCAGCGTAAAGAAGTTGCCGAGCGACTTGGACATCTTCTCGCCGTCTACCAGCAGCATGCCCGTGTGCATCCAGGTGTTGGAGAAGCCCTGGTGCCAGGCGCAGGTGGCCTGGGCGCACTCGTTCTCGTGATGCGGGAAGGCAAGGTCGGAGCCGCCGCCGTGGATGTCGATCGGAGTGCCCAGGTAACGATGCACCATGGCGGCACACTCGGTGTGCCAACCGGGACGGCCCTCGCCCCAGGGGCTCGGCCAGCTGGGCTCGCCGGGCTTGGCGGCCTTCCACAGGGCAAAGTCGAGCGGGTCGTTCTTGTCCTCGTTCTCCTCGATGCGCGCGCCAACCATAAGGTCGTCGATGTTGCGGCCCGAGACCTGACCATAGTTGGGATCGCTGCGCACGGCAAAGTACACATCGCCGTTATCGGCTGCGTAAGCGTGGCCCTGCTCGATAAGCGTCTTGATCATGGCAATCATGGGGCCGATCTCCTTGGTGGCGCGGGGGCGCACATCGGGATCGAGCACGTTGGCGGCGCGCATGACGCCGATGAACTTGTCGGAGAACTCCGTCGCGACCTCGGCAGCCGTACGGCCCTGCTCGTTGGCGCGCTTGATGATCTTGTCGTCGACATCGGTGAGGTTCTGGGCGAACGTGACCTCGTAGCCGCTCGCGATGAGCCAGCGACGAATCACGTCAAAGCTGATGAACGTGCGGGCATTGCCGATGTGGATGTTGTCGTAGACCGTGGGGCCGCACACATACATGCGGACCTTGCCGGACTCGATGGGCTGGAACTCTTCCTTTTTATGGGTAGCGCTGTTGTAGATACGCATTCGTTACTCCTTAACGGTTTTCTGTAGCAGGCAAACGGCCCAGGCGCCGATTCCCTCGCCCTGGCCTTCCCAACCGAGCTTTTCGGTCGTAGTGGCGGCGACGCCCACGTTTTCGACGTCAACGCCCAGGGCATGGGCAAGGTTGGCGCGCATGGCATCGCGATGCGGGGTGATCTTAGGCTGCTGGCAGGCAATGGTGCAGTCGGCATCGACAAACTCAAAGCCCAGCTCACGCGCATAGTCCATTACGCGGGCAAGCAGCACCATCGAGTCGGCGCCCTCGTAGGCAGGGTCGGTATCGGGGAATAGCTTGCCGATGTCTCCCCCGCGGCAGGCGCCCAGAATGGCGTCGGCCAAGGCGTGCGCGAGCACATCAGCATCCGAGTGGCCCAGCAGGCCGCGCTCGTAGGGAATGTCGACACCGCCGATGATACATCGACGCCCCTCCACCAGACGGTGAACGTCGTAGCCATGGCCAATGCGCAGGTTACTGAACATGGGGAAGGTCCTCTCCCTCGGCCATGCGGCCAAGCAGAATCGCGGTTACGGGACGCAGGTCCTCGGGCACCGTCACCTTAAGGTTATCGCGTGGGCTCTGGACGCAGCGGACGCGCCCACCCATGCGCTCGACCAGCGACGAATCATCGGTACCGATAAAGCCCTCGGCAATGGCTGCAGCGTGGGCGCGCTTCATAGCATCGACGCTAAAGATCTGCGGCGTCTGCGCTGCCCAGTAGAGCTCACGCGGCGGCGTCTCGACGATATTATCGCCGTCAACGATCTTGAGCGTGTCGATCGCGGGCTGACCGCACACGACACCGTCGAGGGCACGGTCGCTCACGAGCACGTCGATAGCGTGGTCGATGGCCTCGGTCGTAATGAGCGGACGAGCGCCGTCGTGGATGGCGACATATTCGAAACCCGCCGGAACCGCATGCACGCCGGCACGGGTGGAATCCTGACGGGTATCGCCGGCATCGGCAAAGCTGATGGGCGTGTCATAGTCAAACGGGTCGATGGCCAGGCGGCGCATCTCGGCACGGCGCTCGGCAGGGCAAACCACGACGATATGGCCGACCTTATCGCTACGATCGAACGCGCGGATGGACCAGCTCATGAGCGGACGGCCCGCCACATTAACGAGCTGCTTGCCGCCGGGATTTCCAAAGCGCTGGCCGCTGCCGCCGGCAACGACCACGGCGCATACGGGCGCCATTATGCGTTCCCCTGTTTGGTGCCCTTCATGCGGTACAGCGAGTCCGCAAGAATGGCAGGGTTGTTGACGCCAAAGTCGCCCAAGCGCTCCGGATCCTCGCTGATGTCGTCCATGAGCTCCTGCAGCGAGCCGTACTCGTCGACGATCTTCTCGGCCACGCCGTCGCGCACGACGGACACGCGCGAAAGCGTGCGCAGGCCCAGCGGCGTCATGACGGAGTCCTCGTCCAGGTCGTCGTAACCCAGAACTGCCGCCACGTGCTGCGGGTCGGACAGGTCCTTAGGCGTCATGCGGCTCAGCTCGGCGCGGATCTTCTCGGCGTTTGCCTCGGAGGAATCGCTTGCGTAGTCGCGGATCATCAAGTCGTATTCGGTATCCATGCTGGAGCCCGCGAGCTGCTCGAGCTGCATCTGCACGAGCTTGCCCTGGTTGCCCAGCTTGACAATGCAATCCTTAAGCTCGGTCTTTGCCTGCTGCATGATCTCGAAGCTCGAGAAAATACCGGTAATGTCGGCGAGCGTGACGTAGTCGTCGAGCTCGAGGGCCGTCAGGCGCAGCAGGGAGCGGTCGAGCGACTGACGGGTAGTCTGGAGCGTGGCGACGAGCTGGTTGACCGAGCTCATGATGGTGGTGACGGGCTGGATCTCGTAGCTCTTGCCGTGAACGTACACGTTAACGACGGCGCGACGAGCCGAAACCGAGATCACGATGGCGTCGGTGAGCACCGACATGCGAGCGGCAGTACGGTGACGCATGCCCGTCTCACTCGTGGCAAGCGAGGGATCGGGATTGAGGTGGAAGTTGGCGCGCAGGATCTGGGTGAGGTCGCCGTCGATGACGATGGCACCGTCCATCTTGGAGAGCTCGAACAGACGGTTCGAGGTGAACGAAATGTTGAGCGGAAAGCCGTCGTTACCGGCAGCGAGCACGTTTTCGGTGTCGCCGACGCAGATAAGGGCGCCCAGGTGACCGGCGATGATCATGTCGAGGGCGGTGCGGATCGGCTGACCAGGTGCCGTCAGGCGGATTGCCTGTTCCATACGCTTTTGCAGCTCGTTCTTATCCAAGGCATCGCTCCCATCGTATACGCTCCATAAACGCTAAGTAGTTTCTCACGGTTTGTCCCTGCGGCGCTTGCGAAATCCGATGCTTACAGAATGAGCGAACACCGCTGAGAGCCCAACCCAAATGAGCTACTTGTTGTGGTAGCATCGGGATTCACATGAATGAGGGAGTAGTCGCGTGACCGGGTTCGCCTCCGGTGGCGCGGCAAGTCAACATACTGGCCGAAACGGTCTGGCTTGCCTTAATGAACGAGACTCGTGGTTGTGCGCGCAGCGCGTACGCCACGGGTCTTTTTTGTTATTCCCCCAAGAGGTACACGCGGGCCCGCCCGCAGAGAGGGAGCCAGACTATGGGACTCGCAGAGCTCGTGCTGCTCGTCGTTGGCCTTTCGATGGACGCCTTTGCCGTTTCCATCTGCAAGGGTCTCGGCATGAAAAAGATCAACCTTAAGGTCGCCGTAGTGCTCGGCCTGTTCTTTGGCGGCTTTCAGGCCGGCATGCCCGTAATCGGATGGGCGCTTGGCAGCCAGTTTATGGGCATCATCGGCCCCATCGACCACTGGATCGCCTTTATCCTGCTCGCCTTCATCGGCGGCAAAATGCTGTGGGAGGCCTTTATCGAGGACGAGGATGAAGGCGACGGCAAGGATGCCGAAAAGATTGACCTGGGCGAGTACCTGATCCTCGCCATCGCCACCTCAATCGACGCCTTAGCCGTGGGCATCTCATTTGCCGCGCTCTCGGTCGACATCGTGCCCGCTGTATCGCTTATAGGCATCACAACGTTTATCTTCTCCGTCGCCGGCGTGGCGATTGGCCACACCTTTGGCGCGCGCTACGAAAAGCCCGCCACCATCGTGGGCGGCGTTGTGCTTATCCTTATCGGGCTTAAGATCTTGCTGGAGCACCTGGGGATTTTGGTGCTGTAAAACACCCTTCAAAACTAAACGTCCGGGCAAGGCCTCATGCAGAGTTTTGCATGAAGCCTTTTCATGCAGACTTTTGCATGTCATACTAGGATGCAAAAGTCTGCACGTTAGGAGATCGCCGTGGATACCCTTCCCATCACCACACCGCGCCAAGCTGGCATCTACGTGCGCCAGGCACGCGAGGCGCAGGGAATCACCCGTGCGGCCCTCGCTAAAAAAGCCGGTGTTTCGGAGCGCCTGCTCGCATCGCTCGAGCTGGGAGACGCCACGGGCATTCGACTCGACAAGTTGCTGACCGTCTTTAACGCACTCGGCATAGGTCTCTTCGCGCAAAGCGATAACGACTCCATCGCATCGCCCTCCGAACATCCGGCGACGATAGTGAACCTCCCTATCGCGAACTCGAATACCCTGCCAAAGCCAAGCGTAGGCAGACGACCCACTCGACAAGGAACGCCATCTTCCTATGGTGCCTTGCTGGCCCAAATCGCAGCCGAGCAAGGCCTTTCCGGCACTTCAAACCTCTCCTTTGGCTGCAAGGTTGTGAAATAAATGGCAGAGATGGAGCTCACGACCCTCATTTGTGGCGAAATCGCCGGCACTCTCCGGCAAGACGAGCATGGACTCTGCAGCTTTGCATACGCCCCAACCTATCGCGGAGCACCGTTATCGCTAACAATGCCGCTTTCCAATCGCACGTATGGCCATAACATCGTCCGCCCGTTCCTATTTGGCCTTTTGCCCGACAGTCAAGAGCAGCGTCGCGCTATTGCCACCGAGCATGATGTTGCATCCAACAACCCCGTCGCCCTCTTGTGCCATATCGGTCTTGACTGCGCGGGGGCCGTTCAGTTTTGTCGAGCCGATCAATTAGACGCCGCCCGCGGCAGGGTCTCGGCATACCGCCCGCTTACCAATTCTCAAATCGCTCACAAGCTCAAAGCAATTCGCGATGACGAAAGAGAGACATGGATGGGCTCCAACGAAAGCTGGTCCCTGGGCGGCAATCAAGGCAAATTTGCACTAGCTTGGCATGATGGCCAATGGTGCGAATGTCTAGGGTCATCCCCCACTACCCATATCTTCAAAAATGGTGTCGTTGGGTTCAAACATCAGGCCTTAAACGAATTCGTCTGCATGAAAACGGCTCGGCGTGTTGGCATTCCAACTGCCAACGTCTCCTATTACACATTTGAAGACGAAGCCGCGCTCGTCGTTGAACGGTACGACAGAGTGGTCAATAGCAGCGGAAATATCGAAAGGCTGCATCAGGAGGACTTTTGCCAGGCGCTCGGTGTATTGCCAAGCCAGAAATACACCGCCGACGGAGGACCAACTACACGAGACATCCAAGAACGACTGATTAACACAGTCCCCCACCACATGAATCTTGTGCTTTTTACCTATATGTTGTTCTATAACGCCATTATCGGAGCGCCTGACGCACACGCTAAAAACTACTCGCTCATCCTTGGCAAAGGCACAAACGCGGCACTCGCACCCATGTACGATGTCGCATCGGGCTTAGCATACGAACGTATGCGGCGAAAAGCGCGCCTTGCCATGAGCGTTGGCGGCGAAAATCGTGTGGGGCGCATCGGTCCAGGCGCTATCCGCCGATACCACGGTATGGGCGACCCCGTGCTGGAGACGGCGCTCACCGATGCCGGGCTATCCGAGAAGTTTTGCTTTGCGACCATGATGGACCTCGCCTACGAGGTACCCGTTTGCATGGAAGAGGTCATGGACGAATACGCCGACCTGCCCGGCATGGCGGACCTGCGCGAGCATATGCTCGGCCCCGTCTGTGAAAACTGCCAGCGCACCCTCGACCTCATCAAGGCGGATATGGGCTAGGTGTCCATAATCTCCCATTTCCCAAAAGAAGAGAGGGGGCACCCGTCGCAAAAGCTCGGGTGCCCCCTCACGTAATGTCATTTGCAATCCGCTAGCACGTGGCTCGGACTGCTGCTAGCGCAACCTTTACGCGGCAAGGCGCTTGAGGACGTCGATGAGCAGCTCGTAGAAGCGCTCGGCAGAAGCGAGCTCCATGCTCTCGTCCGGGGTGTGGACATCAGAGAGCGTCGGGCCCACGGCGATGGCGTCCAGGCCGTGCAGGGCCTCGGCAAACAGGCCGCACTCAAGGCCGGCGTGAATGGACTCGATGCGCAGCTCGGAGCCAAAGAGCTCGCGATAGCTCTCGACAAAGATGTCGCGGACCGGCGAATGCTCGGCATAGCTCCAGCCGGGATACTCGAACTCAAACTTGGCGTCGAAGCCCAGGACATCGGCCAGCGTCTGCAGGCGGTCCTTGAACTCGTTCTGCAGCGAGGTGATCGAGGAGCGCGGGGACAGCATGATCTTGACTTGGTCGTCAGAGGTGGCAACCACGCCGATGTTGGAGGAAACCTCGACGGAGCCGTCGGTGGCGACATTGCGGCGGATCACACCGTTGGGGGCAAGACGCAGAGCGCGGATGAGGGCAAGTGCGGACTTTTCGTCCATGGCCTCGACCTCAGTGTTGTCGGCAATCTCAACCGTGCAGGTAAAGCCGGGGTCGAAGACCTCGAGCTCGGCGGTGACGTCGGCGATGATGCCCTTTGCGATCTGGGCCGCGGCCTCGGCGGCAGCGTGGTCGGCGTAGACCAGAACAGCCTTGCACTCACGGTTGATGGCGTTGTCCTTGGTGCCGCCGTTAAAGCTAACGATGGCGGGCTCGCCGGCAACCATCAGGCGGTCGATGATGCGGGCCATGATGAGGTTGCCGTTGCCGCGCTCCAGGTGGATATCGCTGCCGGAGTGGCCGCCCAGCAGGCCGGAGATGTCGAGCGTGAGGGTGCTACCGGTCTTGTGCTCGCGCGCGATCGGGCAGGTGTAGGTAACGACAACGCCGCCGGCGCAGCTAACGGTGGCAACGCCCTCTTCCTCGGAGTCGAGGTTAATCATGGTGCGGGCGCTAATCTGGGACTTGTCGAGCGTCTCGGCGCCGACCAGGCCAGTCTCCTCGTCGGTGGTGAATACGCACTCGAGGGCCGGATGGGCAATCGAATCGTCGTTGAGCACGGTGAGCATAAGCGCGACGGCGATACCGTTGTCGGCGCCCAGAGTGGTGCCGTTAGCGGTGAGGACGCCGTCCTTGACGACCAGATCGATACCATCGGTCGTAAAGTCGTGCTCGACGGAACCCAGCTTGTCGCACACCATATCGATATGGCCCTGCAGCATCACGGTCGGGGCATTCTCGGCACCGGCAGATGCGGGCTTGCGAATGATAACGTTGTAGACCTCGTCCTGGTACACATCGAGGCCGCGCTCCTTGGCAAACGCAACCAGGAAATCGCTGATGCCCTTCTCGTTGCCAGACCCACGGGGGATCGCGCTGACCTCCTCAAAGAAATGGAACAGCTGGGCGGGCTCGTAGCCGGTAATCTTGTAGTCCATGGTGCCTCCTTGGCGCAACTGGTTAGACAGTAAGACATGCGACTTGTATATTCCCAGACTTTGCGTGCATAAACCAGTCGAAAACGCCGAGCGCCCTCGCATCATCGGCTAACGGTGGACCGCATAGCGTAACGGTCACAACTTCGCAGTTCACAAATCGAGGCGCCCTTGCCAGAGCGCCTCGATTGCGCGTATCAAATTGTCGCCACGCCCTACAGCGCGCCGGAACCGGCTTGCATCATGCCGCCGGGGCCCGAGGTCACGCCGCCGCTCACGGGCGCGGCGTTGCCGGTGTGCGGTGCCGCCGGGGCGGTATCGCCACCGAGCGTGCCCGCCGGACGCGGTGCCGGGATCTCGCCCGTGCCGTGGCTAAAGACAAACTTGTCATCGGCCACGTCGCACAGGACGGTATCGCCCTCGCCCCACTCGCCGGCCAGAAGCTCCTCGGACAGCGGGTCCTCGATGAGCTTTTGGATGGCACGGCGCAGCGGACGCGCACCGTTGGTGAGGTCGGTGCCCTCGGCCACGATCTTGTCATAGGCCGCATCGGTGAGCTTAATGTTCATGCCGTTGGCAATCAAACGCTGACGCAGGTCGTCCACCAGCAGGTGAGCGATCTTGGTGAGATTCTCGCCCGAGAGCTTCTGGAACACCACGATGTCGTCGATACGGTTGAGCAGCTCGGGGCGGAACAGGCGCTTGAGCTCGCCCATCGCGCGACCACGGATCTCACTCGACGTGAGACCCTGCTCGCCGGTGGTGCCAAAGCCAACGCTCGCATCCTGCGCAATCTCGCGGGCGCCCACGTTGGACGTCATGATGATCACCGTATTGCGGAAGTCGACCGTCTTGCCCTGGCTATCGGTCAGACGGCCCTCCTCCAACACCTGCAGCAGGATATTGAAGATGTCGGGGTGCGCCTTCTCGATCTCGTCGAACAGCACGACCGAGTACGGGTGACGGCGAACAGCCTTGGTGAGCTGGCCGCCCTCGTCGTGGCCCACATAGCCCGGGGGGCTACCGATGAGCTTGGAGACCTCGAACTCACTGCCAAACTCCGACATATCGAAGCTGATGAGCGCGTCCTTGCTGCCAAAGAGATACTCGGCGAGCGTCTTGGCGAGCTCGGTCTTGCCTGTGCCGGTGGGACCAAGGAAGATAAAGCTGCCACCGGGACGACGCGGGTCCTTGAGCGGCGAGCGGCTGCGGCGCACGGCCTTGGCGACGGCCTCGACTGCCTCATCCTGGCCGATGATGCGCGTCTTGAGCACGCTTTCGGTCTGCAGCAGGCGCCGGCTCTCGCTCTCGGTGAGCGAGGAAACCGGCACGCCCGAGGTCACGGACACGATGTCGGCAATCTGGGAGACATCGATGGTGAGCGGGCTGGCGTCGAGCTCGGCCGTCCAGGCAGCCTTGGCCTCGGCGAGCTCAATCTCGGCAGCCTTTTGCTGCTCGGTGATCTCGGCGGCCTTGTTCATGTCGTCGCTCTCGGTGGCCTCCTGCGCGGCGGCCTTAAGCTCCTCCAGGCGATGCTCGGCCTCGCGCACCGGCTCGGGCGCGCGGTTGGCGGCGATGCGGGCGCGGGCGCCGGCCTCGTCAATGAGGTCGATGGCCTTATCGGGCAGGAAGCGATCCTGGATGTAGCGGTCGGAGAGGTTCGCGGCGGCCTCGATAGCACCCTGCGTATAGCGCACATGGTGGTGCTCCTCGTAGCGCGGCTTGAGCGCGGTCAGGATCTTGACCGTGTCCTCGACGCTCGGCTCCTCGACATCGATGGTCTGGAAGCGACGCTCGAAGGCCGGGTCCTTGGTGAGGTACTTGCGGAATTCCTCGGCCGTGGTGGCGCCGATAATCTGGAAGGCACCGCGCGCGAGCACGGGCTTGAGCATGGAGCTCGCGTCGATGGAGCCCTCGGCAGAGCCGGCACCGATGATGGTGTGCATCTCGTCAATAAACAGGATGACGTCGTCAGCTTCGGTGGCCTCCTGGATCACGTTCTTGAGGCGCTCCTCAAACTCACCGCGATACTTGGCGCCCGCAACGAGGCCCGGCAGGTCGAGCGTCCAGATGTTCTGGTTCATAAGGTTCTCGGGCACGTTGCCAGCTGCAATCTGCTGAGCCAGACCCTCGACGATGGCCGTCTTGCCCACGCCGGGGTCGCCCAAGATAAGCGGATTGTTCTTGGTGCGACGCGAAAGGATCTCCATCATACGCTGGACTTCCTTTTCGCGACCAATTACAGGGTCGAGCTCGCCGTCGCGCGCCTTCTGCGTAAGGTTGGTGGCGAACTGCTTAAGCGTATCGGTGCCGCTCCCCTTTTGCTGCGACGCGTCCGAGCCGCTAAAGAACGGCAGGCCCGCACCGGGACGCCCGGCACCGGCGCCGGCGAGCGGACGCTTCTTGTCCTGGTCCTTGGCGGTAAGTTTCTCGATAGCCTTTTTGATGGAGGCGGACGACACACCCAGGCGCATGAGGATGTCCATGGCCATGCCGTTACCCTCTTCGACGATGCCGATCAGCAAGTGCTCGGTCGACACATAGGTCTGGTTGTTCTCACGCGCCACGCGGAAGGAGCGCTCCATCACGCTAATGACGAGCGGCGTAAAGGCAAGCTTGGCCGCCTCGGTCTCCTCGCTGGGCTCGGGAACCGTGGTCTGGACCTCTTTGAGAGTATCCATGATGTCATCGTAGGAGATGTCGAGCGAGCGCAGCGCCTCGGCGGCAATGCCCTCGTCCTCCTTGGCAAGCGCGAGCAGCAAGTGCTCGGTGCCCACCTTATTTGAGTGCAGATCGAGCGCCTCCTGTTTGGCCATCGACATGACCTTGCGCGCTCGATCGGTAAATCTATCTAACATGCTCGTTTCCTTACATGAGTTCATCGAAATCAAAACGCCCGCCCGTCGGCGGCGCTTTTGTCTCTTTACCCACAGGTTGTCTATGTTAACAGCTGGAGGAATATCTATAAACCCGGCTCACATGAATGCAGGTTATGACCGCATCGCGGGACTCACCGCGCGATGCGCGACAGGCGCCCCGCAAGAGAAACCCTAGGCGTCTTTCACCACGTCGGGACTCGTCGCACGCGATGCGCGATAGGCATCGGCCTCCTTGGAGACGCGTTCGAGCAGCTCGGATGTATCGACGCCCTCGACTTGCGCGACCGTTTCCACCGTCTGCATGGCGACCGCCCTCAGGTACGCGCACGCGCTGTCCCCCGGCTGCTCGAGGTCTATCTCCTCGCCGCCCTCCCGGGCAAAGCCGACCGCCATCACAAAGCCCATGATGCCCGAGACCAGAAAGCCCACCGCAAAGCTCGAATCTGCCTTGAGCTCTTCTCCGTCGGGGTGGACGATCTCTCTCACGCGGTCGATGATGATCGTATGGATGCCCTGCACGACCTGCTCGGCGGCACCCGCCCTCATGGTGATGACGATGCGCCGCAGCAGGCAGCGGACGTCGCGCCGGTCGAACGCCGAAAGGTCGCCCTCGCTCGAAAAATGCCAGAGGGCATCGGTGATGAGCTCGTTATCCTGCAGCAGCTGGGCTATGGCGATGGCGACGAGTTCATCGAAATCGTGAAAATAGTAGTAAAACGTTCCGCGATTGCACTGGGCGGCGCGGGTCACCTCGCCAACCGACAGCTCGAAGATGCTGTTGTTCTCGATGAGCTCCCAAAACGCCTCGATGATACGGGTGCGTGCATCGGGCGCATCGGCGTCCTTACGCGGTCTCGCCATGCGCCTCACCGCACCCCTGCGCCTTGGCGTTCATGATGAGCATCTGAAGACGGTTCTCCACGTTGGCGAAGCTCACGTCGGGATCGTAGTCGAGCGGCAGGAACTGCGCCGTGGGATACTGCTCCTTGAGCGCATGGATGAGCCCGCGCCCCACGACATGGTTGGGCAGACACCCGAACGGCTGCAGGATCACGAAGTTGCGGCAGCCGCGCTTGGCGTGCTCGAGGATCTCCGCCGGAATCAGCACGCCCTCGCCCGCATCGAACGTATGGTGCAGGATCTTATCGCTCGCGCGCACGAGCTCGGGCATGCGCGTCGGCGGCTCGTAGAGCGGGCTCGCCGCGCCCAGGCGGTCGCAACGGTCGTGCGCGAGCTCGAACAGGTTGTCCGCCGTGGCGTACCAGGCCTTTTCGGGCAGCGACAGGTCGACGTGGAACTCGCGCGACTGCGCATGCTTGTAGAAATAGGTCTTGCGGATCACGTCGGTCATGCGCGCCTCGATGACCTCGAGCCCGTTGTCCTCGAGGTAGCGCTCAATCTCGTGGTTGGCGCCGAGATGGAAATTGAGCAGGTACTCGCCCACGATGAGAACGGTCGGATGCGGGTTCGAGCGGTCGTACGGAACGGCGTCCATGATCGCAAGCGCGCGTTTGAAGCCCGTCGCCTGGCCTCTCAGCCCGGAGCGCTCCATGCCCTCGATAACCTCATCGAGCGCGCGGTCGAACGCAGCGTCCGCCGCGCCCTTCTCGAGCTCGTAGGGACGGATGCGCCTAAGCATGGCCTCGAGGGCATCGATCATGGGAAGACCGTAGGCGATCTGGATGCTCGGGCCAAGGCCGAGCTTGAAGCCCGGATGCGCATTGTGGGCATCGACGTCGTCGTTGGTGAGCACCGGGACATAGTCGTATCCCGCGTCGTCGAGCGCGCGGCGCAGCAGGGGCATGTAGTGCGTCAGGCGGCAGTCGCCGATATACTTGCCAGTCACCACGGCGACGTCGTGCGGGTCGTACTTACCGCTCTCGAGTGCCGCGAGCGCCTCGCCGATCACGATTTGCGCGGGGAAGCAGATGTCGTTGTGCACATAGCGTTTGCCCAGGCGGATGGCATCCTCGCGCCCGATATCAAGGGCCTCGGCGCGCACGCCCTGATTGCGCATCGCCGCGGTCATGAGCCTGCAGAACGCATGGGAGGTGTTGGGGACCAGCGCGATCTTGTCGTGCCGGTCGCGCTTGGTGTACTTGACCTTATACGGGTCGTCGAGCGGATGGACCGCGTGCACCCGGGCGCCCTCGGCACGCTCCTCCGCGCGACGACGGTTGACCGACTCGATAAACGAACGCACGCGAATGCCCATGGGACCGGCGACGTCGCTCTCATCGAGCTTGATCATCATCGGAACCTTGGAGCCCATCTCGCCCATCATGCGCGCGATCTCGCCGGTGAGATACGCATCGTGGCCGCAGCCGAAGCTGCCCATCTGCACGAGCTCGAGCTCGGGCGTCGATGCGACGATGACCGCGCACGACAGCATGCGCGCATGGTAGTTGTTCACGATGTCGATGCGGCTGTTGGAAAGATCGACGTTGCAGACCCCCGGCACCGCATCGGGCGTCAGCACGGGGATGCCGCGCTCAGAGAAGAGCTTGGGCAGCCCGTGGTTGACCAGCGGGTCGTTGTGGTACGGGCGCGAAGCGATCACCACCGCGTAGCCGCCGTCCTCGCGCACGTTCTCGAGCACCTGCCTGCCGCGCAGCTGCAGCTGGTTCTCAAACGTCTCCTGCGCGCGGTCCGCCTGCTCGGTCGCCTTGGCAACCAGGTCGGCATCGATATCGAAGGTCTCCTTGCACCACGCCTTGAGCTGGCGGTTTCGGTCGCCCTCGTCGTACCAGTGGAACAGCGGCGTATCGAACGGAACGCCGAAACGCTCCTCCGGGTTATCGGAATTGCGCATCACGTAGGGGTATCCCTTTACGACGGCGCACATCCACTCGCTGGTAGAGGCGGTGTTTTCGGTGGGCACCGTCGTGATGATGGGCATGAAGATGCGGTCGACGCCGGCGTCGACGAGATTGCGGATGTGCCCGTGGACGAGCTTGGCCGGGAAGCACACGGTGTCGGATGTGACGTGCGCCAGACCGCGCTCGTACATCGCCTTGGTGCTGCGTCCCGAGACGCGCACCTTAAAGCCGAGCGTGCTGAAGAACGTCGACCAGAACGGCATGGTGTCCCAGAACTCGAGCACACGGGGAATGCCGATCGTGACATCGCGCCCCCCGCAGACGGGAACCGTGGGGTACGACTCGAACAGCAGCTTCTCGCGGTCGACAAAGAGATTGGGGGCAGCCGCGGTCCGGTCGCGCCCCGTGCCGGGTGCCTGTGCCTCGCAAGCACCCTGCGGACGCAGCTCCTCCGCCGCGGGAACCTCGCGCACGAGCTCATCCCATGAGATGGCGCCGCCGCGCGGGCAGCGATTGCCCGTGACGTAAAGCGAGCCATCGCCAAATGCCACGACCGCGCGCTGGCAGCGGTTGTTGCACCGACGGCAGGTAACGCCGCCGAACTCGCGATGCTCGAAGCGCTCCACGGCATCGAGCCCGATAAACGACGTGCCGGCGTCGCCCTTGCGGCATTCCTCGCGCGCGAGCAGGGCGATACCGATAGCGCCCATCAGCCCCGGGTGGGGCGCACGCGTGACGGGTTTGCCCAGATACTGCTCGAATGCGCGCAGCACCGCGTCGTTTCGGAACGTGCCGCCCTGGACGACGACTTTGTCGCCCAGACGGTTGAGATTTGAAACGCGAATGACCTTGGTGAACACGTTCTCGATAATCGAACGGCAGAGACCGGCCATGATGTCGCCCGGACCCTTACCGCGCCGCTGCTCGGAAACGACGCTGCTGTTCATGAACACCGTGCAGCGGCTGCCGAGAACGGCGGGGGCTTTGGACGAAAATGCCTCGGTCGCGATATCCTCAACGGCTATTCCGAGGTTTTTGGCAAAACCCTCGAGGAACGAGCCGCAGCCCGCAGAGCACGCCTCGTTGACGACGATATCGGTCAGCACGCCGTGGTTGAGCCAGATGGCCTTCATATCCTGTCCGCCGATGTCGAGCACGAAGGTCGCATCGGGAACGCATGCGCACGCGGCGCGGGCGTGCGCGACCGTCTCGACCGTATGGTAGTCGGCGTGGAACGCGCGCGCGAAAAGCTCCTCGCCGTATCCCGTGGTGCCCACGGCATCGATCGCAAGCGTGACTCCCGCTGTCTCCCAGCGGTTCTTCAAGCTGACAAGACCCTGTTGGGCGACGTCGAGCGGTCTGCCGTTATTAGACGCGTAGAACGAATCGACAAGCTCACCCGCCTCATCGACCAGGGCGAACTTGGTCGTCGTGCTCCCCGAATCGATACCGAGCGCCACACGCACCGTCTCTCCGGGCGCATACGCATCCGGACCCTTTGCCGGCGTCTCTTTGCCATGGCGTGCCGTAAAATCCGCCTGCTCGGCAGGTGTGGCAAAAAAGGGCTGGGCAAGACGTCCCTCCCCGCTTGCGGGCGCGACCGTCTCGAGCTTATCCAGCCGGACAAAAGCGTCGGGAAGGTCGATCGGTTGGGACGATGCGAACATGTCGGTCAGCGACAGGGCGGCACCGCGCGCGACCATGATCTGCGGATCGCGCGGGACGATAACCTGATCGTCCGATAGATTCAGTTGCTCCCGGAACACGCGGACCAGTGTGGGGTTGTAGGCGAGCGTACCGCCCTCGAAGATTACCGGCGGCTCGATGTCGATACCCTGGGCCAGACCGCCGATCGTTTGGCGGGCGACCGCGTGAAGCGCCGAAAGCGCCAGGTCGGTGGTAGGAATGCCCTCGTTGAGCAGCGGCTGGATATCGGTCTTTGCGTACACGCCGCAGCGGCCCGAGACCTCGTGGACGGTCGTTCCCCGGCTTGCGAGCTGCTCGAACTCGCCCGATTCGGTGCCGACCCCCATGAGCTTTGCCATCTCGTCGATAAATGCACCGGTACCGCCTGCGCACGAGCCGTTCATGCGCATGTCGGCAACCTCGATGTCTCCCTTATCGTTGGTGCGGAAGAAGATCATCTTGGCGTCTTGGCCGCCCAGCTCGATGGCGCAGCGCGTCTGCGGATAGAACCTGCTGATCGCGAGCGCGTTGGCGACCACCTCCTGAACGTACGAGGCGCCCAGCGCGGTCGCGATATCGCGCGCACCCGAGCCGGTCACCGCAACGCGCAGTGACTCATGGGGAAAGCGCTCGGCGAGCTCGCCGAGCATGGCGCGCACGCTCGCTGTCTGACACGCCCCGTGGCGGCGATATCCCCACCACGCCTCGGTCATATCCTCGTGCATCGCGTAAACTTTGGTCGTCGTCGACCCTACGTCCAGTCCTACTAGCAACGCCATAATGCTCCGTCTCTCGCATTTTTCCCGCTAGAGATATACCACTCTACGTAATACAACAGACTGTTGTATTTAAACTCCGTATAAAAAGCGGCTGCCGAAACGCTTCAGCAGCCGCCGAATGCACCAACAGATTGTTCTGCGCGCTAGCACGTCGGGCAACGGAGCAGCACGGGCCCTCCGGTCATGCGCACCGCTCACGCCCGCGATGTCGCCGAGAGAGCTATCCACGCTTTGGGCTCCAACCAAGCAAGTCGCCCGCGCTCAGCAGATCCCTAAGCGAGCTACTCGCACTCAGGAGCCATAGCCTGCTCCAAGAGCTCGGCATGCTCCTCCTCGAAAACCGTCCCCACAGGGAAGGCGCGACGGAAGACGAAGCGGGAAATCGGACCGGCTACCAAAAGGTTCCACGGCAGCGCCATCACAAAATTATGCGGGATGTTGATCATCCAGATCGCGGGCACGGAATACAGGTTCGCAAGGATGCCGCCGGGCATGTGCGTCAGACCCTCACAGGCACCGTACAGCGACATGATGATGACCATGGGAACGACCATGCAGGAGCTGACGGCAAGCGTCATGGCAAGCGGCGAACTCTTGCCCGGCGTGACCAGGAATTTAAAGGCGAAACCCTTGGCAAGGGGGCTGGCAACAAACCAGTCGCAGCACATGGCAAAAATGTAGGCAACGGGGAAGCCGAGCCACGCGGCGGCAACAACCTCGCCGTTGATGGCCCCATGCTGCAGGGCAACGTTGTAGATGCTCATCCAGAGCACCATGCAAAAGCACATGATAAAGGTGAACAGCAGGCTCTCTCGTTTGTTGATAGGCATAAAGGGCAGATTCCTCTCTGTGTTGTACCGCGGCGCCACGCAACAAAAACGGGCGGGCAAGATGGAGCTGTTGGAACTTCATCTCGCCCGCCCGTGGTACGCGCGTCTGCGACTACTTATGTGGTGGAACCAGCCTAGCACGAAACGCATGCGCTTCGTAAGCGTTGAGTTTATGAAGATGCAGGGCACCGATAATCCCCCGACCCCATAAGTTGCGGTGGAATACGGACTGTTTTGACCCTTTAAGCAGCAATTCAGTCCCTATTTCACCGCAACTCATTGGGGGTGCAAAGTAACCTGTCCCCCTTGTACCAATTAGCTGGTGTGGCGCCAGCGAGGGTCGGCTAGTGTACGTGCCACACCCAGACCAACGGGCAAAAACGCCACGATGAGCACTGCACGCACAAACCAACCGAGCATATTGACTGTGTCGAAGGTGCACATGTAATACATCGAGCGATACAGATACAAACCCGGCACCATAATGACAATCGAAGGCACCGTGAGAGCGATACGCGGGTAGGTGAGCTTGACTTCGGCCAAGCTTGCCAGCAGACCCGATACCAGCGCGCCGATAAACGCTGCTGCCTCGGGAGGCATTCCCGTGCTGAGGCCCAGGAAGGGAATCATCGTCGGCGCATCGACGAGCGTAAGGCGCAGGGTATTGGAAACGGCGCCGATCAACCCAGCTGCCGCGGCCATCTTTACCGGGCTGTTGAACATCACCGAGAAGCCGAATACGCCAACGAAGCTCATCACCACGCGCAGGAGCGTAAGGGCAAGCGGCGAAAGGCCCAGTGGGGCAAAGTCGTCCGGCGCCAGGCCAACACACTCGGCAACCATCCAACCTACGAGGGTCGCCATCACAATAATCGATACGGCATATGAAAGGCGCTCGATACCGCTTCGCATGTCGAGCTTAGCGATGTCGAGGCCTGCCGTAATGAGCGGAAAGCCGGGAATCACAAAGAGCATGGCGCCGATATAGCCTTCTTGGTGCGACATTGCCCCCGGTATGACCTGGCCAAGGCCGAGCAATGCCAGCAGATACGAAACGCAAGCGAGCGCAACACCGGTCGTCAGCGCGCTGAACTGACCAAGGCCTTGCTTGAGAATATGGGAGCGAGCAAAGTTACCGACACCAGCGCCTACGAATGCACAGGCCATCTCGATAGGGCCGCCGCCGAGCAAAAAGACGAAGGCGCCGCAAGCACAGGCTGCCGCAAGGCCCTGTTGCCAGGGAGAGTAATCGGGCTTTGAGCTCTCAACGGTCCTGAGCATCTCGTGATACTCGTGTACCGTGAAGCGACGACCATAGGTCTCGATTTCCTTGAGGAAACTCTCCATCATCCAAATGCGATGGGTATTGACTCCCGTTGTGGGCAGGCTGACAACCTCGTTAAAGCAGTGGCCATCTTCGATGCAAGTGCACTCAAACGACAGAAGACTCAGGTCGACGTGAATTGTGACGCCGAGCACGTCAGCAACACGATTCATGGTATCGCGTACACGCCAGGCACCCGTTCCGCTCGCGAGCATAAGCATGCCGGTGCGGCAGATGATGGATGACTTATCGGTGAGCGGCGCATCGACGGCAAGTTCATCGCCTGCCGTCACGATCTGATGCCAGTCAGTTTTCACATGGAGCGCGCCGGCACGAACGCCGTGGTGCATGGGGGCTCTCGAAAGCAGCGAGTCAAGGCGCGAAGGCTGTGGGGGCTCCACTGATTCACCCTCAACCTCATCAGCCTCTTCATCGACCAGATCAAAGGAATCAAGCGGCGCTGGCTCGCGACGGTCGATCAGCTCCTCGTCCTCATCATCAAAGTAATTGAACTGATCGAGCATGTCCTCTTCGATTGCACGCTCGCTCGCGTCGTCCATATAGACGCTCCCTTCCTGCCGACTAACCCCCATCCTAGGCAGCAACGGCTAAAGGAAACATAAAAGAGACGGCTGTCATGCGAGCCATGTGCGCAATATCCGTTGGGTAGTCGTTTAAGAACGTCCCCAATGACTACATCGATGTTCTAAGTGTCAACCAAGTCAACGCCGCAGATAGAGGACGGACAGCGAGCGGCGTCCAGAGCGAACAAGTTGGCATGAAAAAGGCAAGGCATAGACCTTCTGGTCATGCCTTGCCTTTTGAATGACAAATTGTCGCTCTGGGCGGCGCGCAGCGTCGAGCGGTTACGGCGTTTGGTAAAACGTCGTAACCCCCTAGTACATCTTTGCGCCGGCGGGGATGGAAGCGTCGAGCTGGATCAGGTTGAGACGCTCCTCGCCCTCCTCCTCGTGGATGGCACTGATGAGCATGCCGCAGCTGGGGATGCCCATCATCTTGCGCGGAGGCAGGTTGGTGATGGCGAGCAAGGTCTTGCCGACCAGGTCCTCGGGCTCGTAATAAGCGTGAATACCGGAGAGGATGGTACGGTCGGTGCCGGTGCCGTCGTCGAGCGTAAAGTTCAGCAGCTTCTTGGACTTCTTGACGGCCTCGCATGCCTTGACCTTCACGGCGCGGAAGTCGCTCTTGGAGAAGGTATCGAAGTCGACGAACTCCTCGAACAGCGGCTCAACGGCGATCTTGGAGTAATCGAGCGTGGGCTTAAGCGACTTAACGAACGGGCTCGCGGCGTTGCCGGCCTCGGCAGCCTTGGCGGCAGCGGCACCGGACTGGAAACCCTTCTCGGGCTTCATGTGCGGGAACAGCAGCACGTCGCGGATAGAAGCCTGGTTGGTAAGCAGCATGACCACGCGGTCGATACCAATGCCAATGCCGCCCGCGGGAGGCATACCGTACTCGAGGGCGCGCACGTAGTCCTCGTCATACTCCATGGCCTCATCGTCGCCGCCGGCCTTCTCGGCCATCTGGGCAGCAAAGCGCTCAGCCTGGTCAACCGGGTCGTTGAGCTCGGAGAATGCGTTGGCGTACTCGTGGCCGGCGATGACCAGCTCAAAGCGGTGGGTCAGGCGCGGGTCGTCCTCAAAGCGCTTGGCAAGCGGGCTGACCTCGATGGGGTAATCGCACACGAAGGTCGGGTTGACGATGGTGTCCTCGCCCAGCTCATCGTAAATCTCGGCGATGATCTTGCCAGCAGTCCACTCGGGCTTGATCTCCAGGCCCTTCTCGCGCGCGGCGGCAGCAAGCTCCTCGACCGGCGTGTCGATGGTGACCTGCTTGCCGAGCACGTCGGAGACGATGTCGGTCATGGGACAGCTGGCCCACTCACCAGAAAGGTCGATGGTCTGGCCCTGGTACTCGATGACCTCGGGGTTGCCGATGGCCTTGTTAGCCGCCTTAATGACACCCTGGGCGAGCGCCTTCATGCCCTCGAGGTCGGAGAAGGCACGGTAGGCCTCCATCGTGGTGAACTCGGGGTTGTGGGTAAGGTCCATGCCCTCGTTACGGAAGATGCGGCCGATCTCGAACACGCGCTCAAAACCACCGACGATGCAGCGCTTGAGGTGCAGCTCGGTGGCAATACGCAGGTAGCACTCCTGATCGAGCGCGTTGAAGTGGGTAATGAACGGCTTGGCCGTGGCACCACCCTGGATGGTCTGCAGGATGGGGGTCTCGACCTCCATGTAGCCGTCGGACTCCATAAAGCGACGGAAGGTGGAGAGAATCTGCGAACGCTTACGGAAGGTCTCACGAACGTCGTCGTTGGCGATCAGGTCGACATAGCGCTGGCGATAGCGGGTCTCCTTGTCGGAAAGACCGTGGAACTTCTCGGGCAGCGGACGAACGGCCTTGGAAAGCAGGGTCGCGCTCTCAGGGGCAACGGAAAGCTGGCCGCGCTTGGTGCGCACGACCACGCCGGTCACGCCCAGGATGTCGCCCAGGTCGAGGGCCTTGAGCGTATTCCAGGCAGCCTCGTCCATGTCGTTGATGCGGCAGAACAGTTGAATCTCGGCAGTCGCATCGCGCACGACGATGAACATGATCTTGCCCTGACCGCGCTTGGCGACCACACGGCCGGCAATCTTCACGACATCCTCGGTGTCCTCACCATCGGCAAGATCGGCGTACTTAGCCTCGATATCGGCGACGTAGTCCTCAAGCTCAGAGTGCTCAGGATAGGGGTTCTGGCCCGCCTCGAACAGGGCGGCGCGCTTGACCAGGCGGGTGGCGCGCTCGTCGTTGAGCGTCGATGCCTGATCGGCGGCGTTCTGGTTCTCTGCCATAAGTTAGCTCCTCAAACTAAAACGCTCCCCAGGATTCGGTCCCAGGGAGCGAAAACATACCTTTACGCGGGACCGTGGTCTAGCGTGCGATCTTGGCGATGGTGTAGACGCGAGTCTTGCCGGAAGGCGTAACGACCTCGACGGAATCGCCCTCGCCGTGACCAATGATGGCGTGACCGACCGGAGACTCGTTGGAAATCTTGTGCTCGAGCGAGTTGGTCTCGGTGGTACCGACGAGCGTGACTTCCATGACCTCGCCGTTGGGATCAATCAGCGAAACGGTGGAACCGATGGAGACGGTCAGGTCGCCCGTGGTGGCAGCAACCTGAGCGTTGGCAAGAATGGCCTGGATCTCGGCGATACGAGCAGCATTCTGGGCCTGCTTGTCCTTGGCGGCATCGTACTCGGAGTTCTCCGAAAGGTCGCCGAACGCGCGGGCTTCCTTGATGTCCTCGACGATCTCCTTGGCGTAATCGCCCTCACGCCAGGCGAGCTCCTCGACGAGCTTCTGGCGGCCCTCAGCGGTCAGTACGATCTGGCTTGCGTCCATACGGATATCTCCCCAACTCTGATCAAACAATCAACTGTCAACAAAACGAAAAAGACCGGCTAGCCTGCGGGCAAGCCGGTCAGGTGCTCACCCCAAAGGGATGGGACTACTCTGCGTCCGCGTCGCTGTCCTCTGCCTGCTTCTTCTTGGCAGCAGCGAGCTTGGCCTCGAGCTCAGCGATCTCCTTGTCCTCCTCGGACTGCTCGACCACGACCTCCTCGGCCTGCTTGGTCTCGGCCTTATCGTCGCCCTCCATACCCTCACGGATATTCTTGACGGTAGAGCCGAGGGACTTGCCGAGCTTCGGCAGGTTCTTGGGCCCGAAGATAATCAGGACAACGACGAGAATAATGATGAGCTCAGGAGCCCTCAGTCCAAACATGTAGACCTCCACAATACAGCGAGACAAGCTCGAATGAGTATACCGCGGGTATCGCGGTATCACAACACTAGCTAAAAAAAGGGACCGCAAGAAGCGGTCCCTCCTCATGCTCTGGTCGGGTTGACTGGATTTGAACCAGCGACCCCTGCGTCCCGAACGCAGTGCTCTACCAAACTGAGCCACAACCCGTTAGCTCGACTATAGTAACAAAGATTTTCGCCGCGTGCTAGAGAAATTTTTATTTCTTTGGCGCGTCGATTTGAACCGTGTTGGGAATAAGCTCAGTCGCGCAGGCCCACCAGCCATTTTGCTGGGCAGCATCGGCAAGCCTTTCGGCCGTGGCAGCGGTGTCGCAAATGGCAAACGAGCAGGCACCCGATCCGCACACATCTACAGCAACGGTTCCGTCCTGTTTACGCAGCCAGTCGAGGACCGTTTGAATCTGCGACTCCATCTGTGCGGAAATGACACCAAGGTTGTTATGGATGAGTGCATATGCCGTCTCGGCATCACCAGCACGCAAGGCAGAAGCTATCGCGCCGGGCTTGTCCGCAGGCACCGGGGCCTCGTCAAAACGTCGATAGGCTTCAATTGTCGAAACGCTTGCCTCGCGCGGCTTGACCAGCACGACGGGCGTCGCAGGCAGCGCGGGGTACTCAGTTGCCAGCACGTCTCCCCCACCTACGTAGAACGCAGGACTCGCGTGCAAAAAGAACGGGACGTCAGCACCAATGCCCCGCGCAATATCGTCGAGCGCTGGGTCGGTGCGATCAATGCCCCAGAGCTCTGCCAAGGCGACAATGACCGCGGCCGCATCCGTCGAGGGGCCGCCCAAGCCGGCGCACAATGGAATGCGCTTCTCAATCGTCACGCAGACGTTTGCCTCGCGACCATAATGCTCGGCCATAGCAACCGCAGCCCGATACGCCGTATTCTTTTGCATGGGAAAATCTGATGCCGGAACCGTCTGGACGGTCAGCGCCTGCGACGGCGCGACCGTCACGGTATCGGAAAGACCGACGGCCGCCATCAGGGAATCGACCCTGTGGTAGCCGCGGTCATCGCGCTCGGTATGAACCCCCAGGTAGAGGTTAATCTTTGCCGGCGCGGAAAGAGTCAGGGACCGATCGGTCACCGTTAATGCTCCTCGAGCTGATTGCCGAGCGGGGTAAAGATATGCTCGCCGCTCTCGGGGTCGAACAGCTCGACCTGGCCGGTGAGGACATCGATGTACTGGTAGGACTGACGCGACTTGCGGCCGCGACGCTCGTCAACCTCGACAATGAAGACGGCCGGGTGGACGCTCTTGATGGTGCCCATGCGCTCGACGACGCGGGTACGGCCCATGTTGGCCTTCACCTTGACGCGATCGCCCACCATATCGGTCAGCTTCTCGTGGATGTCGTCGACGTGATTGACTTCCATCTCTTCCATGAACAGGGCCTCCAGAAGGTGCAATTCAAAAAGGGGACAATACCCCTAAGATAGACAAAACTCTAATACTATAGCACCCTGTTGTGGCCATACGCAAGTAGCTAAAAAAGCCCGGTCTCGAATACGTACCAGACGACAACCTCGCATGACCAGTTGTTACGCGGTTTGGTAAAACCGCGTAACCTAAAGGTTGTCGGTGTCCAAGACGATGGTGAATGGGCCGTCGTTGACCAGGTCGACCTTCATGTCGGCGCCAAAGACACCGTGCGCCACATGCTCAACGTCCTCGTGCACAAGCGTCAGGAAGTACTCGTAGAGCTCGTTGGCAACATCGGGTGCGCCGGCATCCGTAAACGATGGGCGGCGACCGTGGCGGCAGTCGGCGAACAGCGTGAACTGCGACACCACGAGCACCTCGCCGTCGACATCGGCAAGTGCCAGATTGGTCTTGCCGTTCTCGTCCTCGTTGATACGCAGCCCGCGGAGCTTGCCCCACAGCTTGTCGGCCTCGGCACGCGTATCGCCATGGCCCACACCCAGCAGCACCAGGTAGCCGCGTCCAATGCGGCCCACGCACTCGCCGTCGACCGTCACGCCGGCGTTGAGCACGCGCTGCACCACCGCACGCATGGCCTACTCCTCGCCCGTCAGCTTGGCGGACAGATGCTCGAGCGCGTGGAAACGATGGCTGATGGCGTTCTTCTCGTCAGCCGTCAGCTCGGCCATGGTCTTGCCCGGCGTGTCGACCGGCAGGAACAGCGGGTCATAGCCAAAACCATGGTCGCCGCGGCCCTCGTGCGCGATAACGCCCTCGCAGGCGCCCTCGCCATAGGTAACCAGACCGTCCGTGTCGATGAGCGCGACGACGCTCATAAAGCGCGCGGTGCGGTCCTCGTCGGCCACGCCTTCCAGGTTAACGAGAAGCTTGGCGTTGTTGGCGGCATCGTCGCCGTGCACGCCCGCATAGCGCGCGCTATACACACCGGGCTCACCGTCCAGCGCGTCGACGACCAAGCCCGAATCGTCGGCAATGGCCATAAGGCCCGTCTCCTCAACCGCGGCTTGGGCCTTGATGATGGCGTTCTCCAAAAACGTCGTGCCGTTTTCCTCGGGATCCTCAAAATCACCCAGCTGGCCGAGCGCCACAAAGCGCACCTCGGGCATGACCTTGCCCAAAATGGCCTCGATCTCGGTGAGCTTATGAGCGTTTCCGGTTGCCACGACGATGGTCGCCGCCGGGTCGAGGGTGTCGATGTCAATCTTCTCAAGTGCCATGACTGGCCTCCTTGTCTCTATAGCAAGCCGCGTGAGGGGCGTTTGGGCACTTGACCTCTCCCCTCTCAGGCGATCGGACCTTTCAACGCAGCATTTCAGCAGATAAAACCTACCAAAATAAACCTGTCCCTTTTTGGCAGGTTAGGCGATGGCTTGGCGCTGAAGCTCGATGAGCTCGGCGACACCCTTGTCACCCAGGTCAAGCAGGGCGTTGAGGCGTTTGCGGTCGAAGGGCGCCTGCTCGCCGGTGCCCTGGAGCTCGATCATCTCACCGGTATCGGTGGCGACGAGGTTCATGTCGACCTCGGCATGACTGTCCTCGGAATAATCGAGGTCAAGCAGCGTATTGCCGTCGACAACGCCCATAGAGATGGCAGCCACCTGGCCGGTAAGCGGGATGCGCTCGATCTTGCCCGCCTCGACCCACATGGCGAGGGCGTCGTGCAGCGCCACCCAGGCGCCGGTGATGCTCGCTGTACGCGTGCCGCCATCGGCCTGAATCACATCGCAGTCGACGGTGACGGTGTACTCGCCGAGCGCCTTCATGTTGACGACGGTACGCAGGCTGCGGCCAATGAGGCGCTCGATCTCCATGGAGCGACCCTTGCGGTTGGCGTGCTCGCGCTTGCAGCGCTTGCCGGTCGACGCCGGCAGCATGGCGTATTCCGCGGTCACCCAGCCGGCCTTAGCTCCCTTTCGCCAGCCCGGCACGCCCTCCTCGATAGTGGCGGCGCACAGCACGCGCGTGTCACCGAACTCGGCCAAACACGAGCCGTGGGCGTGCTTCATGACGCCACGGGTGAGCTTAACGGGGCGCAACTCGTTGGCGGCGCGACCGTTGGCGCGGTTGACCTGCATGTACTCCATAGAAATATCCTTTCGGCAAAAGATGTGGCGAAAGCTTTGGCGGCTGCCTTACATCTATTGCAGCTCATCGATATCGATGTGTTCGATGCTCTTGAGCGGCTGACCAAAGATAAAGCTGCCCGCCACCGCAAACTCGGCAATGTTATCGGCCGTCGTGGCAAAACGATGCTGCGGCTCGGCGGCGTCGCCCGCCAGCTGCTCGCGGCGCGTGAGGATATCGGTCAGCTCGCGTGTGGTCTCCTCGGCGGAACTCACGACGCGCACCCCAGGCCCCAGCGCATGGCGGATAGGTCCCACCAACAGCGGAAAATGCGTACAGCCAAGCACCACGGTATCGATACCGTGGTCGCGCAGCGGCTCAACCGTGGCACCCACCAGCGCACGCACGGCAGGCGTATCGAAGATGTCCTCGTTCTCAAGCCACTGTTCCTGCAGATGTGCACCCGAGGCGAGCTCGTGTTCGACAACCTCGACAAAGCTCGAGGCAGGACAGCCGTATACATCGACGCCGGCATCCAGGTCCTGAATGGCGCGCGTGTAGGCGCCCGAGCGAATGGTGAGGTTGGTGGCGAGCACGCCCACGCGACGCGTACGCGTGCTGTTGATTGCCGCACGGGCACCCGGCGCGATCACGCCGATCACGGGAACGTCGAGCATCTGCTGGGCCAGACGCAAGGCCGCAGCGGTCGCCGTGTTGCAGGCGATGACCATAATCTTGACGTCGTGCTTCGAAAGCCAACGACCCGCCTGCAACGCAAACGAGCGCACCTCATCCTCGGTGCGGGTGCCGTAGGGACAGCGCTTGGTGTCGCCAAAGTAGTAGACGGACTCGTGCGGCAGCGCCGTCGCAATCGCGCGCGCAACCGTCAGACCGCCCAAACCAGAATCGAACACGCCAATCGGGCGCGTGTCGCCTGCCGGATTCTCGATATCGGACATTACCTCACCAGTCTCTCTCGAAAAGACATGTCCAAGTGCGGCGGCGGCGCGCTACGAACGCGCCGCGACCAGCAGCTCTGCCGTCGCCGCCCAACCGTCGACAATTTTGCCGCGCGTAACGAAAGCGTTCTCGCAGGCAGCCAGGAACTCGGGCGCGCCGGCGCTCGTCAGGCCATTCTCGACCAGACAGAACGTGCCCACGTGATCGGCCATGTAGAAGTCGGACTCGGAGTCGCCGAGCGCGAGCGTCTCCTCGCGCTCGATCCCCAGGTGCTCGCAGAAGCGCGCAATGGCGACGCCCTTGTTGAGGCCCGCGGGGTTGATGTTGAATGCGCGACCGTCCTCGACGCGATCGAGCTCGAGCGTCGTCGGCTTGGACAGGTGAGTCAGATGGCCGTTGCAAGCCCAGATCAGACCGCAGCCGGCCTCGTCCAGGATGGCCTGGACCTCATCGTCGGGCACATCGCCGCGCATGCCGACGGTGACCTCACGGTATTTGTAGCCGGTCGACATGTCGTTGTGATACTCGATCTTGTGCGGCCAGCGGGCAAGGATCTTCTCGCACACGCCGGTCTGCTCGATCACCTGGTGCGGAGTAAGGCCACAGGCGGGGTCGTAAGGCATGTCACCGGTCAGATACTCCCAATCGTTGGCTTTGAGGTCGTACATGACCAGGCCGCCCATCTCACCGATGTAGGAGTTGAGGCCGAGCACGCGCGCGTCCTCGTGGATCATGGTACGGTTGCGGCCCGAGGTGGGAACCACCTGAATACCAGCGCGAGCGAGCGCCACGACGGCCTCGACGAGTTTGGTCGAGGGGTTGCCGTCGTTGTCGCGCAGCACGCACGAGCCGGGTGCGAGCATCGTGGCATCCAGGTCGGTAAAGACGTACTTGACCTTGGCCAAGCGCTCGCGCATCTCGCCCGAAAGCTCGGCAACGGTCGGCAGGGTGTTGTGGGACATGGTTACTCCGTTTACGTAGAAGGGTTTGGACTTGGACTGCATGTTTTGATTGAGGGAACACGCTTATGGCGACAGCGCACTCAGGGCGCCGCCGCCATCATGGTTCATTAGTCAAACTGGGTAACATCGATCAGGCGATTGGCCAGCGAAAGGTCGCTCTCGATGGGCACGAACTCGTCGCCCACGTGCATGAGCTCCTCGTCACCCTTTGCCAGCAGCAAGACAATGGTGGGAGCATCGGGGTTGACGTACTCCTCGCGCGCCGCCTTGAACGCCGCATGCACGGCGGCTTCGCGGTCGAGGATGATCTTGTTCGGCGTATCGTCGGGAACATGCTCGGCAAGCTCGCGACAGACCTTCATCGGGTCCTCGTGAGCTGGATCCTCGTTCGTAAAGATCATCAGGTCGGAATATGGTGCGGCCTCGCGCGGCAATTGCTCGCGGCGCTCCTGAGCCTTGCCGCCGGCGGCGCCAAACAGCGCAATGACGGGGCTGGCGGGAAACGCGCGCTTGACCGACGAGAAAAGCGAACGGAACGAAAGCTGGTTGTGCGCATAGTCAACGACGCAGATCACGCGGCCGTCCTTCGACTCCACGACCTCCATACGGCCCGGCACACGCAGTTTGGAGAGGCCCTTCTTGATAGCCTCGATACCGATGCCGATCTCGCGCGCGGCGGCGATAGCGACCAGCGCGTTCTCCACGTTAAAGTCGCCCGCGATGCCCAGCAGGACCTTCTCCCCCGCCTCGGACTCGTCGGCACACAGGCCATGCAAGTTGAACTCGATGCTAAAGCCGGCCATGCGTACGTCGCTCGCCCACAGGCTCGCCTCGGGATGCTCGACGCCAACGGTCACCAAGCGCTCGGCCGTCGACGCTGCCTCCAGCACACGGTCGACCTCTTCGGTGCCCAAATTCACCACGGCGGTCTTTGCCTGGTCAAAGATCCTGAGTTTGCTCTCAAAATAATCCTCAAACGTGGGGTGTTCGATCGGCGAGATGTGGTCGCGGCCGATGTTGAGGAAGCACGCCACGTCAAACGGCAGATTCTCGACGCGTTGGTACTTGAGCGCCTGGCTCGAAACCTCCATGACCATGGACTGGCGACCGGACGTGCGGCAGTTGGCGATATGGCGCCAGACCTCGGGGGCCTCAGGCGTAGTATTGGTGCTCTCGTAGCACTCGATGCCATCGTCGGTACTCACCGAGCCGATCATGCCGCAGGAATCGCCCGCCGCTTTGATAATCGACTGGAGCATAAAAGCGGCCGTGGTCTTTCCCTTGGTGCCGGTGATGCCCACGATCTTGACGTCGTGGTCGGGACGGTCGTAGACCTCCGGCGGCAACAGGGCCATGGCCGTGCGAACGCTATCAACAACCAGCATCGCAGCACCGCTCTCCTTCGCCAGCGGCTCCAGAGACTCGACCAGCGACTCCTCACACACAAATGCGACGGCGCCCGCATCGAGCGCCATGCTCAAAAACGCGGGCTTAAAGGCAGCACCTTTGCAAAAGAATACGTCACCTGCCGAGACCGCGCGCGAATCAAACGAGCAGCCGGTCACGGCGCGCTCGTCAACCTGCTCTGATACGCGCAGCTCGCCGCACACGTCGAGAAGCTTGGCAAGCGTATCGACCGTGGTCACGGTCGCGGAATCCGAATGGTGCATCTTTCACCTTTCTCAGCCATTTGGCAGGGACGGTTTTCATAGTAACTGAAACGTGCTCGCGCAAAAACGGCTCCCGGAGGAGCCGTTACGCGCAGGCATTCGTAGGCCGAGACTAGGCAGCCTGAACAGAAGGCTGGCCCTCGTCGATAAAGAAGCGCTTGTACCACACTAGGAACACGAGCGGCGTATAGATCTTGCGCTGGAAATCGCCCTTGCCCGCAAAGTGCAGATCGAGCAGGTGCATGAGCTCGTCGGTATTGAAGAACTCACTTGCCCACGGCGCGGTGAAGTACTCCTTGACATAGTCGTACCACTTTTGCTCGCGCAGCCAGTAGACAATCGGCACCGGGAAGCCCACCTTGGGACGGGTGGCCCACTCATCGGGCAGCGACTTGTTGGCAGCGTGGCGGAGTACCTGTTTGTTGCCGTTCTCGTTGATGCGGTAGCGGTCGGGAATGTGCTCGGCGAACTCCATGACTTTGCGGTCCAGGAAGGGCACGCGCAGCTCCAGCGAGTGCGCCATGCACATCTTGTCGGCCTTGAGCAGAATGTCGCCCGGGAGCCACATGTTCATGTCCAGGTACTGCTTCTTGACCAGTTCGGGCTGACCCTTCACGCGTGCGTAGATGGGTGCAGCGAGCTCAAAGGCGCCGTCGCCGGTGTTGTACTCGGGCTTGAGCACGCCGTCGACCTCGCGCTCCGGCCATACCAGAGCCTGTCCCAGGAACGACTTCTCGGGGATCTCGGCACCCTTGACCAGGAAGTTATGTCCCTTGAAGTACGGCATATGCAGCGCCAGGTTACCGAGCGCGCGACGGATGGGCAGCGGCACCATCTTTTTGTACTTGCGCACCGGGACCGTGTCCTCGTAGTAGGCGTAGCCGCCAAAGAGTTCGTCGGCGCCTTCGCCCGAAAGTACGACGGTGACGTCCTTGCGGGCCATCTCGGCCAAGAACCACAGCGGCACGGAAGACAGGTTGGACTGCGGCTCGTCCATGTGATACTGGATGTCCTCGAGAGCACCGAAAAACTCGTCGGCGGTAATCATCTTGCGAACGTTCTCGACGCCGAGCTTATCGGAAAGCTCCTTGGCGTAGTTGGTCTCGTTGAAGTTCTTGTAGTCAAAGCCCACCGAGAAGGTCTTGTCGGGCATGAGGCAAGCGGCGATGTAGCTGGAGTCGACGCCACCGGAGAGGAACGACGCGACCTTGACGTCGGCGATGCGATGGGCCTCGACGCTCTCGTGCACGACCTCGTCCAGCTCATCGACATACTCTTCGAACGGCTTCTCGACGGCAGAGTAATCGCAATCCCAGTAACGCTCGATGTTCATCTTGCCGGTCGGGATATCGACGGTAAAGTAGTGCGCCGGCGGCAGCTTGTAGACACCCTCGAAGAAGGTCTCCTCGGTTGCCGAATACTGCAGCGTCATGTACGGACGCAGGGCCTTTTTGTTGACCGCCTTGTGGAAGTGCGGGTAGTCCAGGAAGCTCTTGATCTCGGAACCAAAGAGCACGCCCGGAGCGCCGTCGCCCGCATCGGCCATGGGATAGTAGTAAAGCGGCTTGATGCCAAAGATGTCGCGGGCGCCAAAAAGCTTGTTCTTCTTTTTGTCCCAGATGACGAAGGCGTACATACCGCGCAGGCGATCGAGGACGGCCTCGCCCCACTCCTCGTAGCCGTGCAGGAGGCTCTCGGTGTCGGCGCCGCAATGGAACTTGTAGCCCTTGGCTTCGAGCTCGGAACGGAGTTCTTGGAAGTTGTAGATCTCGCCGTTAAAGACGATAACGACGCTACCGTCCTCGTTAGCCATGGGTTGGGCGCCAGCCTCGGTCAGGTCGAGGATCGACAGGCGGCGGAAGCCGAGGGCAACGCGGCCGTCGATAAACTGACCGCCCATGTCGGGACCGCGATGGACGATGCGGTCCATCATCTTGGTGAGCACCTCGGATTGGTTATCCGTCCCACCGACAAAACCGACAAAACCGCACATATGCTATCCCCTCTGCTGTTGCTGGGCATCAAATCGAATCAGTAGCTTTTGAGTATACCCGAGGGCGTAAAGAGGGGCGGAATGTTCAGGCAATCTCAACTGAATCAGCTCCGCTGCGACACGTGCCAGTTACCTTTAATGGATATGAGGTGAATGAGGCGATTGTTTTGCTATACTCTCTCCGCACGGGCGATTGGCGCAACGGTTAGCGCAGGTGCTTTACACGCACAAGGCTGGGGGTTCGAATCCCTCATCGCCCACCACTGAATTGTTAGGCTCCCAGCAATGGGAGCCTTTCTTTTTTGGGCCCATCGCAGAGGGATTCGAACCCGCCAGGGTGCGGAGCTGAGGAAACGCGAAGCGTTTTCCAGCGCAGCACGCGAGGGCCGTAGGCCCGAAGCGAAAGCGGGCGGCGTCAGCCGCACGCGACATCCCTCATCGCCCACCATTGAATTGGAAACGGTCCTCGAAAGGGGACCGTTTTTGTTTGGGCCCGGCGCATGGGATTCGAACCCGCCAGGGTGCGGAGCTGAGGAAACGCGAAGCGTTTTCCAGCG
>CALJMO010000021.1 GCA_937982065.1 uncultured Collinsella sp. | reverse complement strand
CTGCGGAAACGCGGGGTCCGTTCAGGCTGTTGCGTTGAGATTGAAAATCAACCAAATGAAGGCGTCGTGATGATGACCCCTTTGGTGCAAAGAAACCTGACCCCCAATGCGCCAAGTTAGAACCAGAGGAAGTCGCTGCGGGTGACGGTGACGCCGATGGCGAAGGGCATGCAGGCGATGACCGGATACAGGTAGCGCATGTAAGTCGAGCCGTTGCACGGGCCAATCAGGCACACGGCGAGCACGCCCAACAGCGGCATCCAGATCGCCAGCGCACGCCATGAATGACGACGCAACAGGTAGACCACCACGGCGATCATGATCCACACATAGGTGGCCGAGCTCATGGCGAGCGAGATAAACGGGATGCGTTGTACTGCCACGCGATACAGGTTGATCAGGTGGTCGCACCAGAGCACAACCTTGCTATCGACCGGATGGAAGTCGAAGTACTTGAGGTTATCGGGCTTCGCCATAATCTCGGCACTGCGCGCCGTGCTGTAGACCCACGCATCGCGGGCACTCGGATAAAAGTAGCCGTAGTAGTTATTGATGAGCGCCGAGATATAGCACTCGGGGTCCTTCTTAAACATCTGGGCCCATACCTCAAAATAGGCATCGATGTCCTCCTGCGAGGCGTACTCGTTAAAGCAGTTCTTGACGGCATCGGACTTGTCGGGGTTGTAGCGGCGGCCCAGGTTCTCGTACTTGAGTACGCGGTCGATCACAGCGCGCTCTTCGTCGGTCACCAAACCGTCGCAGGGTGCCTCCACGATGGTGCCGTCCTCCTTAACCGTGGGGTTGACGCCCGAGTTGAGGCCGTCGTGCTTTTGGACGAAACGAGCCGTCTGCTGGAACGGAATCGAGAGGATTTCGCGCTTGGAACCAGGCGTGATATCGTGCGCCGGCATAAAGACCTTGGTGAAGTACATATTAGAGGCAAGGCAGAGCGCGAGCACCGCGAGAACGCCAACCCAGCGGAAGCGCGGGATGGCGCCCGAAGGCGCAGCACCAGTCTGCTTGGCTGCACGACGAGCCACATGCGCGTCCCATGCGCTAAACGCCGCCGCGATTACGCATGCCGCCAGGGGAAACACCAGGCCGCCGTTGCGCAAAAACGTGGAACCCATGGCGCCCAGAGCAAGCAGCAGCCAGTCGTGGCGCGCAAAGAGCACGGGGGCTTTCTCGCCCGCTCGCTCAACATTGGCATCACGACGGGGCAAGCCACATGCCACGAGCTTGACGGTCTGTACCAGCAGCACCAAGAACGCGTCGGCAAAAAGCACGTCTTTGGTGAGCAACGCCGCGTAGTTAGAGAACATCGGCATAAACGCAAAGAACAGCAGGATCGCACCGCGAACAGGCAGGCTCACGCCCAGTTTGCGCAGCGATGAAATGGAATAGGCCATGCAGGCGGCCGTGATGACAAATTGAGCGCAGGTGTAGATGGCAAGACCCGCGTTAGCGCTGTTGAACAGCGAAAGCCCCAGCTGAACGCACGAGCCGATAATGGCCGTGTGCACTACGGGATGATGCCCGTTGAGCAGCACGTTGGGGTTGAGTAGGCGCAGGTAGTCGCTCGTGCCGTTGGGATAGTTGAACCACTGGCGAATCTGCGCGCCCGTATCTCCCATAAAAAGACCGGGCAGCGAAGCGATGAGCGTGGGCGCCCAGGCGACCATAAGCACCAGGAAGGGCCCGGCAAAGGGATGGACCGAGAGCACGGCGTGAGTCACACGCCATACGCGGCCAAAGTGCGCTTCGGAAAACGGAATGCGCCGAGAGCTCAGCCAATCTAGACACTCAAAGGCAAGGTAGAAGGCAACGACCGCCAAGAGCATCCAGCCCGCGCCGCCAATCCAGGCGCAGATGATGCGGGCCTTGTCGCCGAGCACGATCTCGGCCGAATCGGTGAGGTCGTAGCTGCGGCCAAACACCATGCAGACGGCAAAGAACAGCGACGGCAGAACGATCGATGGGCGCCAGGTGTCGCCACGGCCAAAGAACACGTAGCGAAACGGTAGCGTGAGCAGGCAGGCAAGTGCAAGCAGCATGACCGCGTCGGTATGGCCGGCAAACGAGAGGAGCACCTCGTAGCACACGTACAGCATGCCCGAGGCTTTGGGGTCAATCGCCAAGACTGCGTTGCTCGACACCGGGGCGGGATCGATGGAAAACGCCGTGGTCGCCAACAGCGCGAGCAAAAATGCGATGAGCGTCTGCTTGGCGGGATAGCGCTTAAACCAGACGATGCGGGCAGCGTCGCGCGCAGCCGTTGTGGAGAGATCGGAATCCTTCACAGTCCAAAGAGCCTTTCTAGAAACCTGTCAAAAAGGGACAGGTTTATTTTGGCAGGTTTTATCTGGGGAAACGTTACGGTTCTGTCATCGTTGCCCAGCGAACCACCACAAAGGTGCCTGTCCCCTTTGTGGTGGTTTTGGTGGTTAGGCGTCGAGGTAGATGCGCTGGGGACGGTTGTGGCGGAGGGCAAAGATGACGAGCGCCAGACCCGCGATTACGAGCGGCAGGCTCAGCAGCTGACCCATGGTGATGACGCCACCCAGCAGATAGCCCAGCTGCGCATCGGGCACGCGCACAAACTCAATCAAAAAGCGAACGATGCCGTAGCCCATCACAAACACGCCCATAAACGTGCCTTGGGGCAGTAGCGGCTTTTTGCGGCTGAGCACCTGCAGAATGCAAAAGAGCACGATGCCCTCAAGAAATGCCTCGTAGAGCTGGGAGGGGTGACGCGGCATATCGCCCGCGGTGCCACCGAAGACCACGCCCCAGGGCAGATCGGTCGGCTTGCCCCACAGCTCGCCGTTGACAAAGTTGGCGCAGCGTCCCAGACATAAGGCCAGCGGAGCACCGATAACGGCAAGGTCGGCGATGGTCCAGGCGTCGAGCTTGTACATGCGGCACACGAGCACGCCGCCGATGATGCCGCCCACCAGGCCGCCATGGAAGCTCATGCCGCCTTCATTGGTAGCAAAGATCTCGAGCGGATGCGCCCAGTAGTAGCCGTCGCCGTAAAAGATGACGTAGAACAGGCGGGCGCCAATGATAAGGCCAAAGACCACGCCGACCACGACACTCGTCAGGTCGTCGACCGTAATGTCAAAACCCCAACGGCGCTGCGTGCGGTACATGACGACCGCCGTGAGCAGAGCTCCGACCACATAGGCCAAGCCGTACCAGTAGATGGTGATGGGCCCCGCCGAGATGGCGACGGGATCAAGCATATGGTAGAGGTCGTTGAGCATATCGGTCCCCCTGCTCCCTACATACAAATGCGGCCGCGGGCCTTGCGCTCGCAGCCGCATATTCGGGCGTGACGTCTATGCGGAGCATATCGCCCGCAGCTTTCACTTCTTAGAACGGCGCATACTCGTCGTACAGGTCATCGGTCTCGCCGGAGGCATTGACCTGCTCGACACGCGTAACGCCGGGCACGTGCTCCTTGAGGATACGCTCGATGCCCATGGAAAGCGTCAGGGCGCTCATGGGACAACCGGCACAGGCGCCCTGAAGCTCCAGCTTGACGACGCCCTCGTCATCAACGCCTATATACTCCATGTCGCCGCCGTCGGCCTGCAGGTTGGGGCGAATCTCTTCAAGAACCTTCTTAAGCAGCTCTTCGTTAACAGCCACAGGGGCTCCTTTCTCACAATAACGCGGGCGCGCCCGCGGACAGAAGCTATGTTACTACAGCCATGTACCCGCTCACGAGCCGTCCATGCGCGCAGACGCGACTTTCACGAGTAGTCAATTTGGGACGGGGCTCTTTTGGCTGTTTTGCCGCCAGCTGGCGTTGGCACGCACTACTGCTGAGCTTGTCCCCCGGTACCAATCTGAACATCGACGATGACCTGGCGGTAGCTGATGCCGCAGGAGTCGAGAATGCGGCGGCTGATACGGCCGTCATCGGTGTCGGCATACTTATTGTCCAGGTAGACGACCTCGCCCACGCCCACCTGCGCCAGGATCTTGGCGCAGTCGTGGCACGGGAACAGCGTGACGTAGACCGTGGAACCCTCGAGGTCTTTGAGCGAGCCGCGGTAGTTGAGCACGGCGTTTGCCTCGGCATGCACCACGTAGTTGTGCTTGTCCTGCAGCGGGTCGTCGCTCGTTCCCCACGGAAAAAAGTCGTCGTTGAGTGCCGAGGGTGTGCCGTTGTAACCCACCGAAAGGATGCGGTGGTTGGTGTTGGCGATGCACGCACCCACCTGCGTGTTGGGGTCCTTGCTGCGGCGCTGCGCGGCGATGGCCACGCTCATAAAGAACTCGTCCCAGCTAATGACGTCCAGGCGCTTGCCTGACGAAGTTTGATGAAGATCGTCCGACATGGCAGACACCTCCGTAATCGCAATAGTTTGACCCATTGTAGCAGGTGAAAGGTGGAGGCGTTTGTCCCACCGGCGCCCTCACCTTTACACGCGGCGGGGCTTTTGGTTGATGCGGTAGAGCTCGGCGAGACCCCGCAACGTCAGCGCGTCGTCAACCGTCAGGCTATGGCCGACCAGCAACGCGAGCGCCTCGGCGTCGTCGCCGGTAATGACGATGGGCACGTCGCCCTCCCCCGCGGCCTTGGTCGCGCGCATCTCGGCGAGCACCATGTCGAGCATGCCGTCGATGCGGGCCACCTCGCCCAAGACCACGCCCGAGCGCATAGCCTCGCGCGTGTTGCGGCCGATCACATGCGTGGGCGCCGAGGGCTCGACCTGAGGCAAACGCGCCGCGGCCGCCGAAAGCGAACGGGCGCCAAGCGCCAGACCCGGCGCGATGACGCCGCCCACAAAGGTACCGCGCGCGTCGATGACCTCGATATTGGTCGTGGTGCCCAGGTCAATCACGATGCACGGAGAGCCGTAGACGGCACGGGCCGCCACGGCGTCGGCGATGCGGTCGGGACCAATCTCGGCCGGATCGTCGTAGTGCACGGGCATGCCGGTCTTAAGTCCCGGCCCCACCGTGAGCACGCGCCCCGTGCAGGTGCGGGAAAGCGCCGCTTTCCACGGGCGCTCGAGCGCCGGGACCACGCAGCTCAGCACAGCAGCCGCGGGCACAAGCGCGCCCGGCATGCCCGCATCGGCCGCCAGTGCAGCCATGACCTGCACGAGACGCATGCGCGCCTCGTCGGCTGTGGTGCTCGACGGCGTCGTGATCTCGCACGTCGCAAGCGGACATTCCTGTGCCGCGGCCGAATCCTCGGCAAACAGGCCAAAGCGAATGGACGTGTTGCCCACGTCGACCGTCAATATATATGCGCACCCATTAAGCATCGTCGGCGCTCCTTTCATCTGCCCAGCAGTATATCGCCTACCTAAACCAGTCATCCCAAAATGACTAGCTTGCGGCTATACTGGTGCGCGGTCGTTTGCGAGCTCACGCGACGGCCCTTGGTAACCCGACTTCCCGCGTCGTATCCGTAGCGGCGCTCCCGGGGGAAGCGGATATACGCAAAGGAGTTCTATATGAGCAATCCCTCGAACCGCACCTCGATGCGCGGTCAACTCACGCTGCGCGGCGTCGTCATCGGCGTCCTTGGCTGCGTGATCATCACGGCAAGCTCGGCCTACACGGCCCTCAAGATGGGCGCCCTCCCCTGGCCGATCATTTTCGCTGCCGTCATCTCGCTGTTCTTCCTGAAGCTCATGGGCAACGCCAGCCTCAACGAGGCAAACGTCACCCACACCATCATGTCCGCGGGCGCCATGGTCGCCGGCGGTCTGGCGTTTACCATCCCGGGCGCCTGGATGCTGGGCTATGCCGACCAGATCAGCTGGCTCGACATGTTTATCGTGGCGCTCGCCGGCACCATCTTGGGCCTTCTGGCGACAGCGCTCATCCACCGTCACTTTATCGTGGACGCCGCGCTGGAGTTCCCCACCGGCAACGCCGCAGCTCAGACCCTGCGCGCCACCGAGGCCGGCGGCAAGACCGGCAAGCAGCTCTTTGGCTCCATGGCCATCGCAGGCATCTACAGCGTGCTTCGCGACGCTCTGGGCGTGGTGCCCAGCATGCTGTGCACGCTCAATATCCCCGGCGTGACCTTTGCCATCTATAACTCGCCCATGTTGCTGTCCATCGGCTTTTTGGTGGGCTTCGCCCCCGTCGCGTTCTGGTTTGCCGGCGCGCTGCTGGGCAACTTTGGCATTATCGTCGGCGGCACCGCTGCCGGTCTGTTCGATGTTGTGACCGCGCAGGGCATCGTCAAGTCCCTCGGCATGGGCCTTATGATGGGCTTTGGCGTCGCCGTCGTCCTTAAGGACATCCTGCCGCAGGTCACCGGCATCGTCCGCGGCCTCGCCGCCGACAGCTCCACCGACACCAACGAGCAGTCGCTCATCTCGGGCTCCCTTAAGCTCGATGCCGGCATCATCGGCCTGGGCACCGCAGCCATCGCCGTGATCGTTGCCATCGCGCTCGACCTTGGTCCCGTCCCGGCCGTCATCGTCACGCTGTTCACCTTTGTCACCACCATCATGAGCGCGCAGAGCTGCGGCCAGACGGGTATCGACCCCATGGAGATCTTTGGCCTCATCGTCATGCTCATCGTGGCTGCCTTCGCACAGATCGCTCAGGTCAAGCTGTTCTTTATCGCCGGCATCGTAGCCGTGGCGTGCGGCCTTGCGGGCGACGTCATGAACGACTTTAAGGCCGGCGCCGTGCTGGGCACCAACCCGCGTGCGCAGTGGATCGGCCAGGCCATCGGCGGCATCGTGGGCGCCCTGGTCGCTGCCGCCGTCATGGTCGCGCTCGTCACTGCCTATGGTCCGGACGCCTTTGGTCCCGACAAGAGCTTTGTTGCCGCGCAGGCAAGCGTCGTCGCCACCATGGTCTCGGGCATCCCGAGCGTGCCGTGGTTTGCGGGCGGCTTTATCGCCGGCATCGTCATGTACTGGCTCGGCATTCCAGCCATGATGATCGGCCTGGGCGTGTACCTGCCGTTCTACATGTCACTCACGGCATTCCTGGGCTCCTGCGTCAAGCTCGCCTACGACAAGTGGGCCGCTCACCGCGACGCCGAGGCCGGTCTTTCGGACGAGGAGAGGGCTGCCAAGGATGCCGCCTTCCAGGAACAGGGTCTGGTCGTTGCCAGCGGCCTGCTCGGCGGCGAGTCCATCGTCGGCGTTATCCTAGCGTTTGTCTCCGTCGGTCTGAGTCTGCTGGGCTAAGCTGAGCAGCTGCTCGACAGCAACCATATTGCCTACGATTTGCCCGGTCGGTAGCTTTCGCGGCTGCCGACCGGGCTTTTTGATATCGAAACAAAAAAAGGCCAGCGCGCTGCGTATGACAGCGCGCCGGCCTTATCGGTTAAGCCATCGAAGCGCTCCTGCTATGAGCCGAAGTTCGTTGCAGAAACTACGCTCGAAACGCTACATCTGCTTGCGACGACGATCGCTCAGCGTCACACCAGCGGCCACGAGCGTAATACCGCCGATGACGAACACCTCGCCCGCAAGAGCGGAATTGTCGCCAGTCTGGGCGAGCGCGGCAGGCGCAGCCTGTTTCTTGGCAACGGGGGCCTTTGCAGCAGCCTGCGCAACCTGAGGCTTGGCCTGCGGCTCAGCCTTGGGATGATACTTGTCGTACTCGGCCTGTGCGGCAGCCAGGGCATCCTTGGCATCGCCAAGCTCGGCAAGCGCGGCGGCATAGGCGTCGTTGGCATCGGACAGTTTGGCATCGGCATCGCTCAGAGCAGCCTTGAGACCAGCGGCGGCATCGACGGCCGCCTTATAGCGAGCGTAGGCAGCGTTCAGCTTAACCAGCTTCTCGTTGCCCGTCGTGCCCGCGGCAAGGGATGCCTTATGGTCGACAGCCTCAAGATCGGCCTTGAGTGCCTCATCGCTGGCAAGCTCGGCCTTGGCCTTGACGATCTCGAAGTTCGCATCGACGACGGCTTCGTTGGCGGCCTCGAGCTGCTTCTGGGCATCGGCGACACCGGCGACGGCAGCGTCATAGGCGGCCTTGGCGTCGTCGACCGCCTTCTGAGCGCCGGCGAAGCGCTCGAAGGCCTTGTTTGCGCGGGCCAGTTCGCCCTCGGCAGCCTTGGCCTTGGCCTGCGCGTCGGACACAGCATGCGCCTTGGCGGCAACCGCCTGCTTGGCGTCCGAAAGAGCAGTCGCGGCCTGGACATCTACGGCCTGGGCCTTGTCTACACCAGCCTGGGCGGCATCGTCGGCCTTCTTTGCCTCGTCAAGCGAGCCCTGCTTATTCGCAAGGTCCGCCTGGGCGGCATCGCGCTTGGCGGTAAGGTCCTTGACCGAAGCCGTGGCGTTGTCATACGCCTCGCTGGTCTGGTCGGACTTTACCTTGGCAGCATCGCGGGCGCTGCGAGCCTTCGCCTTGCGAGCAGCGGCATCGGCTGCCTTCGTCTTGCTGTCAGCAAGCGTGGCGTTTGCCTTATCGAGAGCTGCCCGGGCAGTAGCGGCCTCGCCCTTGGCGGCGTTGAGCTTGGTCTGGGGCGTCTTGACGTCGATACCCTTGAGTTTGGCTTCGGCGGCGTCGTATGCCGTCTTCGCGGCGGCGGTGCCGGACTGAGCCTTCTCGTACTCGCCCTTGGCGGTGTTCATGTTCACATCGGCTGCGGTGAAAGCGTCTTGGGCGGCATCCTGCCCGTTTACAGCTGCGAAGTAAGCTTCCCTAGTAGTTCCATAGTTCTTCTGCGCCTCGGCGAGCTTGCTCTGGAGCTCCTTGAGTTGCGCCTTCTGCGCCTGCGTGCCGCCAGCGTTATAGGCAGAATCGATGTAGTCGTTGACGAGCTTCTTGAACTCGGAAACAGTGAAATCAGCCTGAGTGTCATCAGCGCTGTAATCGAATATGGTTACCTCGGAATCGGTGTTCTTACCGCTACCGGTCGCGATGCCGATAGCCTTCGCGCCGGCATCGATGATGTTTAGATAGTGCCCGCACTCATGGTAGATGCTGTTGTAGTGCTGGTAGATATAGTAGGAATCATATCGATGGCTTCCAAGTGCGTCACCATACTGCTCGACGTACTTATCGAACGCCTTTTTCTCCTGGGTGTAGAGACCGGTATATGGCCAGCCAAGCGTATCCTCGGTCTCGCCTCCGGTGTATGCCCCGCCGCCGCCTGCAAGATTCTCACCTTGATCGAAATAGCAGTTCGAGTGTCCCCAGATGTTCGATGAATATGATGTATTAAGTGCGGCTGCCGCAGTCATGCGGAGGCTGACGCTGAGCTCCGACTGACCGTTCGCCTTGCGGAGGTTGTTCTGGGTATCGAGGTAGGTCAGGGCGTTGCGCATCTGCTCCAAGGAAAGCGGATTGGTGTCGCGAGACATGTCCTGATCGACGTACTTGTCATACCATTCGGCCTTGTCAGCGGCACCGGTCAGCATCGATGCGGCTTCCTGGGCATTCTTTTTCTGCGTGGCCGTGAACTGGCTGCCGCCGATGATGTAGTTCATGAAGCCGAACATACCCTGGTTGATGACATTCTGGTCTACGGTCATGTTCGACTTGAGGTCGGCAATCTGCTGGTTAAGCTTCTCGACCTCGGCGTTTGCGGCGTCGTATGCATTGTGCGCGTCGGTTACTTCAGCACGAGCCTGATCGAACTCGTTGCTCTTCTGCTGACGAATCTCGACGAGTCGGTCGTACTCAGCCTTCTTGTCGGCCTCGGTCTGCTGGGCCTGCTCGTATGCCGTCTTCGCGGCGTCACGCTTACTGGCCGCGTCCTTGTACTCCTTGTTTGCCGCATCGTATGCAGACTGGGCAGATGCCACAGCAGCGTTGGCGGCGTTGGCCTTCTCCTGCGCGGCGGTGACGGTAGTCTGCGCAGCCTGCAGGTTCGCCTGTGCGGTGGCGTCTGCAGTCGTCGCGGCTTCGAGCGCGTCCTGCGCGGTCTTGAGCTCACCAGCAGCAGCGATCTTGGCGGCCTCAAGCGCGCTCAGGTCAACACCCGTACCCGAGACGGCAGCATCGAGCGCGGCCTGCGCCTGGTTGAACTTCTGCTGGGCGTTATCGCGCGCGGTGGTTGCGACTGCGAGAGCAGCGGCAGTCTCCTGCTTCTTGGCCTGGGCAGTCGTCAAAGCTGCCTCGGTATTCTGCTTTTCCTGCTGGGCGCTGGCCTCGGCAGCCTTGGCCTGGTCCAGATTGTCCTGTGCAGTAGCAACGGCCTTATTGGCGTCATCGAGCTTTGCCTGCGCGTCCTCGACGGCCTTCTTGGCGGCCTCGTACTCGTCCATACCCATGGCCTCGAGCTTGGCCTGGGCATCGTCGAGGGCCTTCTTGGCCTCATCCTGCTTTGCCTTGGCGTCCTTGAGCGCCTGGGTCTTATCCTCGACACTCTTGTTGGCTTGATCGAGCTGATCGTTCAGGTCGCCCAGCTTCTTCTGCTGCTGCTCGGTCTTTTCGACGGCGGCTTTGAGCTCGTCAATCTTCTCCTGGAGCGCGGCTACCTCGGCCTCGTTCTGCTCGGCGGCGTTATCGGTCACGGCCTGCGAGGCCTGATTCTTTTGCTGCTGCGCCTGCTTTTGAGACTGGCCCGCCGCGTCGGCCTTCTTCTGGGCGGCATCGTAGGCGGCCTGAGCGTCCTTGAGCTGCTTTGCCGACTCCTCGGCCAGCTGGGCAGCCGTCTTTACGACCGCTTGGTTACCGGCGGCGACGGTGTTCTCTACAGAACTACCCCCCCCCTGAACAGAATCGCCGTTATCGGTTGACGGTGCGGCGATTGCCGCCAGCGGCGACATGAGCGGCTGAGCGATGAGGCCCGCCGTCAAAACGGTTGCGACGGCGCGGTTGGCAACGCCCTTGACGTTGACGGCCTTGGCCCGAGGCTCAAAGTGTTGTGGACTGTAGTTTGCCATGGCTTTCTCCCTTTGACACGGATGTATCCATACGCTTCAAAATGTAGGAGCTGATTTTTGAATTCTGTTGCGCAACATTGGCGACCAGCGTATTTTTTGAAATTCACGCTCTCGTGCTTCACAGTTTCGTCACATTTGAAGGAACTGGTGCATCATATTCTCGCGGGATGGAATTGAGCCTGTGATTTGCATTTGCTCCCGCGTCATCCGCCCTATCGGATTCCGCATCCAACAGACACCCCGCCCGCCACGGTGTAGAGTTAGGACAACGGGCGCGTTGCGCGGACCGCGCTGGAACGAGGTGGACATGGAACTCGACAAACAACAGATCAAGCGACTGCGCGAGCGTCATCATCGGCGTCACGGCATCCGCCCCGCTCATAGCGAAGCCATGGAAAACATCACCCGCTTCCTCAAGCGCGCATTCAACATTCGCGAGGGTCGCGCGCCCTACCACGTGATTCGCAAGCGTTTTGTAAACGGCGCGCGTCTGACTGGCTCTCACCTGTGTATCCTCATCATCGCCATGCTCATCGCAAGCATCGGCCTCGATATCGATTCGGACATTGCCATCGTGGGCGCCATGCTCATCTGCCCGCTTATGGGCTCGGTCCTTGCCATGGCATACGGTATTGCAACGCTCGACCGCGAGATCACCGTCGAGGCCATTGCCAGCCTCGCACTGCAGATGGTCTTTTGCCTGGTCACGTCCACGCTGTACTTTAAGCTCTCGCCCCTTGGCACCACCACGGCGGCCATCATCGACAATTCGACACCGACTGTGTGGGACCTTGCCGTCGCGCTCGCGGGCGGCTTTGCGGGCGGGTTGGGCAACTCGCGCGATCAGGAACCCGCCACGCTCATCGCCGGCGTGGCCGTGGCGACCGCGCTCATGCCACCCCTGTGCGCGGCGGGTTATGGCATTGCCATCGCGAGCGGGTCGCTGTTCCTCTCAGCCCTCTACGAGTTTGGCATCAACGTCGTCTTTATCGCGCTGGCGGCCGAAGCCGTATTGCTTCTTTTGCGTGTGCCGCTCAAGCGCGACCTCAACGGCGACGGCATTGTGACCGCCGAGGAAAATGCCGAGGTCGACGAGCTGTCACGCAAGGTGCGCCGCCGCATTATTGTGGGCACGGTGATCTTTGCCATCCCCTGCATCGTTATGACCGCGGGGTCTATTGGCTCGGCGCAGGCCGGCGTGCAGGACGGCTACGGCGTCACCGAGACCACGCGCGAGCTTGCCGCGGTGCTGCCAGGCTTTAAGGATTACACCGTCGCCGTCGAGACCTCGGCTGCCGAGGGCGAGGAAGAGGGCATCGTCGAGCGCGAGGTTGTCGCCCATGTGACAACGAGCGAGGCGCTCGGGGCGCACGACCGCCACGTCGCCCGCAAGCTCATCGACCTCAACGTGTCCGAGCTCGATCGCGTGGAATTTGACGTAAAGTGATGCGGAGCGCAGCGCTACAGCTCGTACTTGTACACGCGGTAGATGTACTTCTCGGCTTCCATCTCGTATGTAGCGATGGGCAGTCCATAGCGATCGTACTCGGCAAAGGTCTTGGCCATGCCCGATGCCACGAGCATGCTATTCGAATCGCCGACGCGCTGCGCGCTGCTCACGTAGCCCGAAAACGGCACTGCGATCTGGTCCACAAGCTCGTAGGTGCGCGCGGTCTCGTCCACCGTAAAGATTCGCCCAAACGAATGCGTTCCCTTGCTGTAGTCGGTCACCACCGCGGCGCCCAGCTGACCCCAGTCGAACTTGGGATAGCTCTCGGCCGTACCAAAGTTGTTGTCGTACAGCAGCACCTGGTAACGACCGGTCATTGCCGTGTCGGAACTTGGCAGATAGGTCACACTGTGCTGGCCTGCGTTGAGCGAAAAATCGCCTTGGGCCTGCAGCAACTTGTCCTCAAAGCCCGAACCGGCCCAAAAATCGGACAAGCCCACGGAAGGCTGTAGCAAGGTCATTTGCGCAACATATGTCCAGCAAAAACGGGTGGTAGCCGGTACGGCTACCACCCGCTTGTCTCATATCCAGCCCATAGCAGACCGTCTACTTCTTAATGCCGCGTCCCAGACGCTTGGCGACCGACGCCACGACGTCCTCGCTGGCCGGTCCGCAGCTCGCGCAGCCGTCATGAGCACGCATCTGGCCGGTGACCTCGTCCATCGCGAGCGGCGCCACCTTCTCGAGCTTAAAGCCCTTGCCGGCGCGCATGTTTTCCTTGGCCACGCTGATCATGAGCTTAATGCGGTTGAGCTGGTTGACCTCAGATGCACCGGGGTCGTAGTCCACCGCAACGATGTTGCTCTCGGGATGCTGACGGCGCAGCTCCTTGATCACGGCCTTGCCCACCACGTGATTGGGCAGGCACGCGAAGGGCTGCGTGCAGATGATGTTGGGCGCGCCATGGTCGATTAGGTCGAGCATCTCGGCCGTGAGCAGCCAGCCCTCGCCCATGTTGTTGCACACAGAAAGCACCGTGCGGGCCTTGTCGGCCATGGTGCCGATGCGCTCGGGCGCCTCAAAGCGGCGGGACTTTTCGAGCATCTCTTCCACCGGCGTGCGCATCCAGTCCACCAGCTTAATGAGCGCCTGCATACCAGCGCGCGTAGTGGCAGAGCTTCCCAACTCGTCCTTCTGCAACTCAGCGTTGCTCATGGAGTACAGGAAGAAGTCGAGCAGGCCCGGTACTACGGCCTCGCAGCCCTCACGCTCGATGACATCGACCACGTGGTTGTTGGCCGTAGGGTGGAACTTGACCAGGATCTCGCCGACCACGCCCACGCGCGGCTTGGTGCCCTCGCCCACGAGCGGCATGGTGTCGAACGCGTGGATGGCCTCGCGGCACAGCTTGGTGTAGTTGTGGCGGTTGAACTTGGGCGCCAACTTGCGGGCGCGCGCCATATACTCCTCGTAGAGCGCGTTGGCAGCACCGGGCGTGGCCTCGTACGGACGGCAGCGGTAGAGCATCTGCATCATCACGTCGCCAAAGAGCACCGCGTACACGGCCTGCTTAAGCAGCGCCGGCGTAATCTTAAAGCCGGGGTTATCCTCGCCGAGCGCCACGGCCGAAAGCGAGATCACCGGAATCTCGGGGTGGCCGCTCTCGCGCAGGGCCTTGCGGATGAGTGCGATGTAGTTGGTGGCACGGCAACCGCCGCCGGTCTGGCTGATGACCACGGCCGTCTTGGACAGGTCGTACCGACCGCTCTCGATGGCCTCCATGATCTGGCCCGTCACCAGAATCGACGGATAGCAGATGTCGTTGTTCACATAGCGCAGGCCGGCCTCGACGGCGTCGTGGTCGGTCGAGGGCAGCAGCTCCAGGTTGTAGCCGGCACCGCGGAACACCTCTTTGACCAGGTCAAAGTGAATCGGCGCCATCTGCGGGCACAGGATGGTATAGCCCTCGTCGCGCATCTGCTCTGTAAAGGGCACCTTTGGCCACGCGGTCGAAGCACTCTCGCGCTGCGCCTCGAACGTGTACTTACGGCTCGCGAACGCGGGGGCATCCGTGGAAGGCGCCACCGGCGCAGCGTCGCCCTGCTCGTAGGCCTCGCCCGCGGCCGTGGCCACGGCCAGGCGCTCGGCCTCCTGGTCCTTGAGCGCCGCCATGAGCGAACGGATGCGGATGCGCGCGGCGCCCAGATTGGACACCTCGTCAATCTTGAGCACGGTGTAGATCTTGCCGCTGGCCTCCAGGATTTCCTGCACCTGATCGGTAGTCAGGGCGTCGAGACCGCAGCCGAAGGAGTTGAGCTGGATCAGGTCCAGATCGTTGCGCATCGTCACAAAACGGGCCACGGCGTAGAGGCGCGAGTGGTACATCCACTGGTCGACGACGCGGATCGGGCGCTCGGGCTTCACGAGATGCGCGAGCGAATCCTCGGTAAAGACCGCAAAGCCAAAGCTCGAGATAAGCTCAGGCAGGGCGTGGTTGATCTCGGGGTCATTGTGGTAAGGACGGCCGGCGAGCACAATGCCGTGACCGCCGTGATCCTCAACCCACTTAAGAGCCTCCTCGCCCATGGTCTGGATGTCCTCGTGGAAACGCGCATCGGCCTCAAAGGCAGCGTTGACGGCGGCATCGACCTCGGAGCGCGTGATCTTGGGACCGCGCACGCGACCGCGACCGGCTTGCGCATCGGCCACACGGTCGACGGCGAGCACCTGGTACAGACGACGCTTGAGCTCGGTCTTATCGTGATAGGGCACAAATGGGTACAGGAACTCGATGTTCTGCTCGCGGATCTCGTCGATGTTGAGTGCCAACGCCGTGGGGTAGCTCATGACGATAGGGCAGTTATAGCAGTTGCCAGCCGTCGGATCCTCCTTGCGCTCCCAGCGCACGCACGGCATCCAAATGAAGTCGACATCGCGGTCGATAAGGTTCATCACGTGGCCGTGGCTCATCTTGGCCGGATAGCACACGCTCTCGGACGGCATGGACTCGATGCCCGCCTGGTAGGTCTTTTTGCTCGACTGGTCGGACAGCTGCACGCTAAAGCCCAGGCGTGTAAAGAACGCGTGCCAGAAGGGGTAGTTCTCGTACATGTTGAGTGCGCGCGGGATGCCGACGGTGCCGCGCGGGGCCTCGTCGGGGCTCAGCACCTCGCGGTTAAAGAGCAGCTCGTTTTTCTTTTTGAAGAGGTTGGGGGCCTCGGTCTTCTGCTTTTTGTGGCCGGCACCCTTCTCGCAGCGGTTACCGGTAATGAAGCGCCTACCGCCGCCAAAATCGTTGACGGTGAGCTGACAGTTGTTGGAGCAACGACCGCAGCGGACGTGTTTTTGCGTCACGGTGAGGTGCGCGATGTCCTCGGCAGAAAGAATGGTCGAAGTGCCGTCGGCGCCGGCGCGATCGCGGGCGAGCAGGGCCGCACCATAGGCGCCCATGCAGCCGGCGATGTCGGGGCGCACGGCGTGAACGCCGGTGAGCTGCTCAAACGCGCGCAGCGTGGCATCGGACATAAAGGTGCCGCCCTGAACGATTACCTGGCTGCCGATCTCCTTGGGATCGCGCAACTTAATGACTTTGAACAGGGCATTCTTGATGACGGAATAGGACAGGCCGGCCGCAATGTCGCCCACCGTGGCGCCTTCCTTTTGCGCCTGCTTGACGCGCGAGTTCATAAAGACCGTGCAGCGACTGCCCAGGTCGACCGGGGCCTTGGCATGGATGGCGGCATCGGCAAACGCGCGCACGTCCATGTTCATAGAGACGGCGAAGCTCTCGATAAAGCTACCGCAACCCGACGAGCAGGCCTCGTTGAGCATGATGTGCTCGATAACGCCGTCCTTGACGCGCAGGCACTTCATGTCCTGGCCGCCAATGTCCAGAATAAACTCGACGCCGGGCAGGAACGCCTTGGCGCCGCGCAGGTGCGCAACGGTCTCGATCTCGCCGGAGTCGGCCTTGAGCGCCTCGATGAGCAGCGCCTCGCCGTAGCCCGTAGTTGTCACGTGGCCGATGGTGCAGCCGGCGGGGATGTGGTTGTAGAAATCGGCCATGATGACCTTGGCCGTGCCAAGGATGTCGCCGTTGTTGTTGCCGTACCAGGTGTGCAGCAGCTGACCGTCCTCGCCCACGAGCGCGGCCTTCATGGTGGTGGAGCCGGCGTCGATGCCGATGAACACGCGGCCGGTGTAGCCGTCGAGCTTGCCCTTGGGGACGACTTCCTGGTCGTGGCGGGTCTTGAACTCGGCAAAGTCCTCGTCGGTGGCAAAGAGCGGATCCAGACGCTCGACCTCGGCACCCTGCGTGTCACCTAGGGCATCGATAGCCTCGATGAGCTGCGGGAACGTGCTGAGTTTATTGGACTCGTGCGCCATGGCGGCGCCGCTCGCCACAAACAGGTGAGCGTTTTGGGGCACGATACGGTGCTCCTCGTCCAGGTTGAGCGTGAGGTAGAAGCGGTGGCGCAGCTCGGAGAGATACTGCAGCGGGCCGCCCAGGAAGGCGACGTTGCCGCGGATGGGACGGCCGCACGCCAGGCCCGAGATGGTCTGGGTCACGACAGCCTGGAAGATGGAGGCGGCCACGTCCTCGGAGCGGGCGCCCTCGTTGAGCAGCGGCTGGACGTCGGTCTTGGCAAAAACGCCGCAGCGGCTGGCAATGGGATAGATGGTGGTGGCGTTGGCCGCGAGCTCGTTGAGGCCACTGGCATCGGTGTGCAGCAGAGTGGCCATCTGGTCGATGAACGCGCCCGTGCCGCCGGCGCAGGTGCCGTTCATGCGCTGCTCGATGCCGTTGTCGAAGTAGATGATCTTGGCGTCCTCGCCGCCCAGCTCGATGGCGACATCGGTGGCCGGGATGAGGGTCTCGACGGCACGCTTGCTGGCGATGACCTCCTGGACAAACTCCAGCTCGAGCCACTGGGACAGCAGCAGGCCGCCCGAGCCGGTAATGGCGCAGGTCATCTGGGCCGTCGGCAGCACGGTCGCGGCACCCTCGAACAAGTCGCGGGCGCAAGCGCGGACGTCGGTGTGGTGACGCTGGTACTTGGCGTAGACAATCTGGTTGTCGTCGTTGAGCACAGCGAGCTTAACGGTGGTGGAGCCCACGTCGATGCCCAGGTGCAGGTTGCCGCGGGCGGCCTTGGGGTTGAAGATCGCGCCTTCGGGGGCGTGGGCGGCGGTGGCGGCTACGGGCTCGGCGGCGGTGGCGGGCTCGCTAGCGACGGACGTCTCCCCTGCCGCGTTCTTGGCCTCGGCAACAGCCTCGGCAACCTTCTCGGCAGCCGCGGTCGCGGCCTTCTGCGCGGCGTCCACCACGGTGGGCGCGGCCTCGCGCGCGGCAGCGACCATGCGGTCCTTGATGCCCTCGACGAGTTTGCTCATCTGTCTCTCCTCTTAGTTGTTGGACTCGATGGTCGCGGCGGTGTCGACCGCGTCCTCGAGCTGCAAGTTCAATAGCTTCATGCCGTATTCCGGCACGTTGATATCGATGGGTTGGCCATATAGGTCGCCGGGACGCACAAAGGCGATAACCGTCATAATGCGCGCCATGGCTTCGGGCGATTCGGTGAGCCCACGCTCAAACCAGCGCTGAATCAGACCGACTTCGGCACTCACGACGTAGGTAACGTAGTAATCAAAGAATGTACCCAGCGCCAGGCCCAAAATGCCCGTCTGCGCACGAGGCACCACGGCCTCACGCGCGGTGTCGATAATCTTTTTAATGAAAGCCTGGTCGCCGCCCGGACCCAGCAGCGATCCGATCAAATCGCGGTTAGCCGCAAGGTAGCGCAGCAGCTCAACCGAACCGGGCGCCGGCTCGAGCTCATCGATGTTGTGATAGAGATCGGGCAGTTGAGCTGCAGTGATGAGCTCAATGCGCTCACGGATCTCAACCAATAAGCCATCCTCGATTTGATTGATAAAGTCGGGGATATCGCGGTAGTGCGAATAGAACGTGCGGCGCGTAAGGCCAGCACGCTCGGTGAGCGACGCAACGCTAATGCGCGAAAGGTCGCCGCTTTCGGCAAGCTCGCTGGCAAGTGCCTGGCGAAGGGCACGCTGCGAGCGAAGGGACCGGCGGTCGCATTTCTCGAGCTGGGACAAGCGTCCTCCTTGTTACTCAACCTGTGCGCTATTGCACAGTGCGAGTATTATTGCACACCGTGTGCATCAACACGTAAAGGCAATATTTTGGATGTGACAAAGGGACAGTCCCTTTGTCACAACCCACCTGGCTTTTGGAGCGGCATTACCGATTGTCCAAAATGTCATTCGTGGGTAGAATAATGTCGACGGCAGCCCAAGTTCTGCAAAGCTGGGCAGCGCCGTTGTTTGCATTAGGGGGTCAACGCCTTAGCGGCGGCGACCCCTTCTGTTGCGCTTCGAACGCTGCTTGAGTGCCTCGGAAAGGCCGACAAGCGCCGTGAAGAACGAGACCAAAGCGGTCAGAAGTCTCACGAAATCAATCAAATCGGTCATGGGCATCACCTCCCATCAGATGGAGGGCGTTGCCCGGCACATGGAACTGCCGCCAACAGTATCAATTCTATCAAAGCGCAGTTAGATATGCGAATGTTTGTTCGTATTTCAGAAGATCGGAGCTCGGGTACGGCGAAGGAACAGTTCCTTTGCCGTACCCGAGCTTGTCGCCGAACTGCCACCTACATTTTTCGAGTTATTCGGCCACGCTGCTAGTTCTGTATAAATGCACCGCCGGGATTATCTGAGGGTTTTTGTCCTTATTTGAGCGCATACATGCCCATTTGCGCACTTACGACACCGAATCAAACACCATTAGAGGTATGAATGTTCCCGAGAGGGCATCTTTAGCCATTTAACGACCTCCGACAGGCCGAATAACTCGAAATTTGTTGGTGGCGAAAGCGAGACAGTCCTATACGCCAAAAGCCGGCATCTCCCATGTGACAGAGGGGCTGTCCCTTTGTCACATTATTCGATGACGGTGCGGGAGTTTTGCTTGTGCATGGTGGCGAGCATGTGTTTGGGAACGGCGTGGACCATGCAACTGCCGATAGTCGCGCTCGCGGCGGCCTTGGCTGCATCGCTTGCGTTTTTGGTCGCGTAGCTGTGACGAAAACGATTGAGCATGGCGATATCGTTGCCGCCGTCGCCGTAGACCGCGACCTCATCCTCGGCAATACCGTAGTAGCCCGCCAGCCAGGCCACGCTCTCGCCCTTGTTGCACGCCACGTCCGTGATCTCGAACATCACCGGATCGAACGGCGCGTTGACCACGCGGTCCGATCGCTCGGCCAAATATGCTTTAAGGTCACGCTCCAGCTCGGGCGAGGTCACGCGGCAGTTGATCTTGCACACATCGTGGCGCAGGATGTCACCGATCGACTGGTCGAAATATTGCTCCTCGTGATACCCGCCACGTGCACGCATGCCACGCATCACGATACGCTTGATAGGGCTGTCCTTTTTAAAGCCCGCCTGATGCATCTCGAACGAGCCGCTCGAGAACATGCCATCGGGCGTGGAGCAATCAAAGCAAATGTCCGGAAACTCCTTGAGCAGTTCCTCGGTGATCTGCGGGTCAATGGTCCAGGTTTTGAACACCTCGCCATGACTGTCGCGCACGATGGATCCATTGGAGCAGCAGGCGTCAAGCGCCAGGCCCGTAAAGCCATGCTCGCCGATCGGCAGCGTCGAGCGTCCGGTCGCGGGAACCACATGCAGGCCAGCTTCGGTCAGCTCGCGAATGGCACGGCGGATGGTCCCATCCGCCTCATGCAGGGCGTTCAGCAGCGTTCCGTCTAAGTCACTCGCAAACATCTTGATCATGGGCGTGCCTCTCCTTCGTCTGCACGATATTGTAGACGAAGGAGAGGCACGCCCAAACAATGCCGTCACGACGCGACGTGCCACTGCCTTCACAAATTCACGGTGCCCCAGCGCGCTAAGACAATCGCCACAAGCGACTTTTCAGCCGATAAAACAGCGCCGTCGTCAACGTCAGCACCGCCAACATGCCTGCGAATACAATCGCCGGTGTCCATCGATCATATGCGAGCCCGTAAACCAATTGGCCAATAGGCGTTGCACAGGAAAGCGTCATATAAACGAGTGCCAGCACTTTTCCGCAGAGTTCCTTTGGCGCTGACCGCTGAACAAATGAAACGATTTCGACCGATGTAATGCTTGCCCACGCCATGACCCATGCCGAGCCGGCCGCAAGCGCGGCAAACGCTAATTCATCAGGACCGCTCAGTAGCGTGACAATAATCGGCACGACTCCAAAACAGATCATCGCAACATATCGACATATGCCCTTGAAGGAAAAACGATGCGGCCAAATACCGACCAAACCACTGCCGACAAGACCACCTAAGCCCATAGCCACCTCAATAATCCCAACGAAGGATGACTGCATTCCGAGATGCTTTGCAACAATAACGGGAGCACCAATCGTTAACCCAACTAACGCAAGGTTCAAAATAGCCGCAATCAAAAACACAACGAGCAATGATGAGTTTTGAGACAGGTACCGAATCAACTCCCGAAAATCGTTTCGGCGTGTCGTACGAGTCGTGCCGTCTCCCATCGTTTCAGATGAGGCATTTTGCTTGAGTGCGCCCCCGAACAGCAGGGCTGAAATCGTAAACGTCAACGCCGCGGTTTCGCATAGAGTATCGATACCAAAGCACCCATAGACTGCCGTCCCGACTACAGGCCCCAAGATATTGCTCGCCATGGTTACCTGCGAGACCAACGCTGTGGCACGCTCAACCTTTTCTTGGCCCATCATGTGCACCGTCTCAATTTGAAGCATCGGTTTCAGCAGCGATTGGATGCCATATTGGACGCAAAGCATTGCTGCCACGACAACCGCAAGAGGCAGCGAACACTTCATGGGGATAAACAGCAGTGATGCAGCCATCAGAACAATGCCGAGCACCACAAGAACCCCGCGATGTCTCCCGTGATCCGCCAAGATTCCGCCAGCCGGAGTCGCAAGCACGCCCGGCACGAACGCTATCGCCGCGACAGCACCATATAACGTTGACGAGCCGCTGCAATCGAACAAGTAAAGCGGGCACGCAAAGCACAGTGCCGACAACATCGAATACGCGCACAGCTGTGCAACAAGAAGACCGAAAATCCTGATAGATCGCACTGTTTTTTGCGCCAACGAGACATTGCTCCTCCGCATTCCAGCCATAAGCCTGCCCCCTATACATACCATTAGTATGTATTTAATGACTTGAAAAGGGCAGCCGTGGCTACCCTTACAAATCAATTACATACCGTCAGTATCTATATTACCACCCAGCACGGTTCCATACGTCCCAAATCTGAGCCGTTGTCTGGAGCACTTCATTACCCAAATCGAGCCCCACCGCGGCCGCCATCTGCGCCAAACATTGCGCGCGAGCGAGCATTCGATCCTTGGTCTCGAGCGGACGGAACAGCGGCAGCAGCCAAAGATTCGCCAACAACGATACGGCCTCAGCCGCTTCGCGCGGGCATTTGCACGCAATGGAGCCGTCGGCGATGCCCTCCTCGATCACTGGCAAAAGACAGCCATCGGCCGACTCGTCGAACGAGCCCTGGTACTGCATCGCCAGTAGACGCGAGCTTTTTACCGGATCTGCCGCAGGATGCATGCGTGCCCATAGCTCAATTTGCGGAACGACAGACTCGGGCGCGTACAGTCGCTTGAGCTTTTGGGCTCCCGTCATATTGCCAGCACCGAGTGTCGCGCGGCGGCGCTCAACAATCGGAGCCATTGCCCGATCAAATGCGGCGTTGAAAATCTCTTCTTTGCTCTTAAAGTGATGATAGACAGCACCCTTGGTCATGCCATCGAGGCGGTCGACGATATCTTGAATGCTCGTCCCCTCATAACCCTGTGCGCAGAATAGCTCCAGCGCCGCGTCGAGAATCTTCGCGACTGTCTCCTCGGGATATTTATTACGCCCCATAATCTGTCCATCCGCAACGCAAGTCTTGTGCCTCATTGCAGTATTTTAACGTTGCGGATGGCAGGCGGTCGATTCTACACCGCGGCGGGGCCGTGTTCGCCGGTACGGATGCGGATGACTTCCTCGACCGGCTCGACCCAGATCTTGCCGTCGCCGACGGCTCCGGTGCGAGCAGCGTTGCAGATAATCTCGACAATGCCGTCGACATGCTCATCGGCACAAATGAGCGTGAACTGCACCTTAGGGATCGTGTTAACAAGCAACTCGTTGCCGCGCACGTATTCCTTCCAGCCATGTTGCGCACCGCAGCCCTGCACCTGGTTGATAGTCATACCACGAACATCGGCAGCAAACAGCGCGTCTTTGAGAACCTCGAGCTTTTCCTGGCGCACGATAGCCGTGATCTTTTTCATATTGAATTCCTCTCTTTAATAAAGAAATGAATTGCCATTCAATGACGCGGGTTTCCCAGGTGCCGCAGATTGGGTTGAAAGAGGAGCGCCGCGTACTTTTGTACGCAAGCGACGGTTTGAAACCCAAGGTGCGGTGCCTGGGGAAGCCGCGCGACGGTTTGAAGGGCAAGGTCGGGTGCCTGGGAAAGCCGTGCTGCTAATCGAGCCCAGAGAACGAAGGATACGCGCTCTCGCCGTGTTGACTCGCATCCAGGCCCAGCGCCTCGTCAGCCTCGTCCACACGCAGGCTTCCGTGGAACAGCGCCTTGACCGCCGTGGCGATCACCAAGTCGAGCACCAGCACAAGAGCGACCGTCACCACAATGCCCAAAATCTGCGAGATGAGCAGCGACACGTCGCCCGTGTAGAACAGGCCTCCCTTACCGGTCCACGAAAGCTCCGGCACGCAGAACAAACCCGTGAGCACGCCGCCCAAGATGCCGCCAACGCCGTGGCAACCGAACGCGTCGAGCGCATCGTCGTAGCCAAACTTGGTCTTGAGATGGCTAATAGCCAGGTAGCAAACGGGCGAGACGATCAGGCCCATGACCAGCGCCGCCCACGGCTCGACAAAGCCCGCGCCGGGCGTGACCACCACAAGGCCCGCAACCAAACCGGTGCTGGCACCCACCAGCGTGGGGCGACCGGTATGCACGCGCTCGACGACAAGCCACGAGACCATGCCCGCCGCGCTGGCCGTCACGGTGTTGAGGATGGCAAGCGCCGCCACGGCGTCGGCCTTAAACTCGCTGCCGCCGTTAAAGCCAAACCAGCCAAACCAAAGCAGCCCGGCGCCCAGCGCCACAAACGGCACGTTATGCGGACGGTAGCTCACCATGCCAAAGCCGCGACGACGGCCGAGCATTAAGCAAAGAATCAGACCCGTGAGACCGGACGAGATGTGCACCACGTCGCCACCGGCAAAGTCGAGCGCGCCGATAATGTCGCCGATAAAGGAGCCCTCGCCGCCCCAAACCATGTGGGCGAGCGGCGCATAGACCACGAGCAGCCAAATGCCCAGGAAGGCCGTCATGGCCCCAAACTTAACGCGGCCGGCCAGGCTGCCCGTGACGATAGCAGCCGTGATCATGGCAAAAGCCATTTGGAAGGCGATGTTGATGACCTGAGGGTAGACGGCACCGTCCGCGGCATTGCCCTCGGCCGCCTGCAGCACCTGGCCGAGCACCGGCAGGCACAGCAGCTGGTCAAGGCCTCCAATAAACGGGCTGGAACCGTCGCCGCCGTAGGCCAGCGACCAGCCGGCAACAATCCACAGCACACCAACCAGACCAATGGCGCCAAAGCACATGAGCATGGTGTTGATGACATTTTTGCGCCTAGACAGACCGCCATAGAAAAACGCCAGACCCGGTGTCATTAAAAACACGAGCATGGTGCAGATGAGCATAAACGTTGTCGATCCCGTATCGTACATTCGCTCCCCCTTGGTCGCATGAACGTTGTCGGCGCCCATTATGCGGCCGAGGGGCAACTGGTGTAGACCAGATACGGCGCTGTTAAACGCTGCGTTGTCGAATGGAAACGGTGCCGCAATCTTGGAAACGACGCAGCAACGGGCGCGAAACGAACGGGAAATACGCGAGCAAGGGAGGCGTGAGCGCGCCCGTCCCGGCTAGTGCCGAAACAGCTCGTGGGCGCGGTCGCGGAGATTAGTTGCTCGAATGACACCTTCGTAGCGATTGATGCGCAGACGCGGGAAGGCATTGAAAAAGCGCAGGTCACGACGACTGAGTGACACGCTCGGTACCGGACGGCTCATGCGCTTACCGGCAAGGCGACGGCTGAGCGACGGACGCGGCATGCTCGGCGCGGCATCGGCCACGCGGCGGGCAGCGAGCGCCAGGCCGCGAGCACCATCCGAGATAAACGTCGGCATCGAAGCCTTCTCACGAAGGGCATCGAGCGTCGCGTCGCCCAGCTCCGCCAGCCACGCGTTAACGGCACGGCTGCGGATATGCGTCTGCGCCACCGAGTCAATCGCCGAATCGGGAATACGTTCGAGCATGGAGTCAGACGCATCGGCAAGCGACTCATTGATGCGGTCGGCAAGGTCGGCACGCACACACTCCAGCTGATCGGACAGGCGGCGCCAACTGGCCAAAGAGCATGCCGCGTCGACCATCATCGCGACCGCGACGATAAAGGCGAACAGCCGCACAATCAGCACCGGCAAATGGTCGAGCAAGCCCAACACCGCCGGTTCCACTACGCGGCAAATGCACAACGCACCCAAGCCAAACGCGCAGGCCCAGTACAGGCAGATGCGTCCGTGCAGGTTAAACGGCAGGTGCGAATAGTCCCAAAAGCGAGCGCCTGTTGTCTTTTCCAATAGGAGGCCCACACTGTACTCGATTACGCTGCACACAAGCGCCGCGGCGACAAACTGGCTCGACGCGTCAGGAATTCCGCGCAACAGCAGCCAGCAGGCAATGCCGCCCGCGCCATAGATGGGGCAGCACGGTCCCAGCAAAAAGCCGCTGTTGGCAAAGCGCCCGTGGTTGAGCATGGCGCAGACTGTCGATTCCCATGCCCAGCCGCAGAAACCGTAGAAGGCGAACGAGAGCACCAGCGCCGAAAGCGGACAGGCGGCAAGCGTCGCGCCGTCAAATGCCATGTCGATCGCGGTCCCCACCGTCTACCCTCTCCTCTTTTCGCTCGATTCGCCACTCATGCCATCGTCCGCCTCGTCCTTGCGCGGCAGGCGGCCGGCGACCGTCTCGCGCAGCGCACACCATTTATCCGCCAGGCACACAATCCATGCCTCACGACACGTCGGCGGCACCGGCACCAGCGGAAACATATGGCGCGCGATGATATTCCGCTCGCGCGGCGTCAGCTCAAAATCCTCTTCGGCACGCGCCAGGGCAAAAAACGGGTGGCGAAAGCCATGCAGCCGATGGCTTGGGTCGGGATCGTGCCAGTCATAGAGAAAGTAATCGTGTAACAAGGCTCCGCGCAGCAACGAGGCGCGGTCGACAGAGACACCGACGCGGCCCAGGCGCTCGGCAAAGGACAGACTTGCCCGCGCCACCGAGGTCACATGCGTATACACCGTCACATCGCCATGCTGGATAAACTCGCGCGTCAGGCCCAGACGGCCCGCCTGTGCCAGTTGACGGGCAGCATGGTCTACTTCGCACGCGATTTTCTCGGCACGAACGACATCGGACATGCTGCCTCCTTCCAGCGACTCACGGCGACAAGCCACGGCCTGCACGCATGGAATAAAATCATCATCGAATCTACCAGTATGGCATCGGACAAAACGTTTTGCCCCGCCAGTTGGCGAATTACCGCGCCGCCGTCACATATCAAACGCCAAAATGTGCGAGACTGTTTTGTGCAATTGTGCCGGCCGAGGGAGCGCCGGCGCTCGATTCGCATGGAGTAACCCACAACGATGCTGCTTACGCAAACGACAACGCCCGAGGACGTCAAGGCTCTCGACCGCGCCGAGCTTCCGCTGCTCTGCGGCGAGATCCGTCAGGCAATCCTCGAAAGCTCCGCCGCTGTCGGCGGACACGTTGCCCCCAACTTGGGCGTCGTTGAGCTTACGGTTGCGCTTCATCGCGTGTTTAACTCCCCCACCGACAAAATTGTCTTTGACGTTTCGCACCAGACCTACGCCCACAAGGCGCTGACCGGGCGCGCGTACACTTATATCGATCCGGAGCGTTATGGTGAAGCTTCTGGCTTTGCCAATCCCGACGAGTCCGAGCACGACCTGTTCGCCATGGGCCATACCTCCACGTCGGTGAGCCTGGGCTGCGGCCTTGCCCACGCGCGCGACCTGGCGGGCGACACGTATAACGTCATTACTGTTATTGGCGACGGCTCGCTTTCGGGCGGCTTGGCGTTTGAGGGCTTTAACAATGCGGCCGAACTCGATAGCAACCTGATCATCATCGTCAACGATAACGACCAGTCCATTGCCGAGAACCATGGCGGCCTGTATCGCAATCTGGCCGAGCTGCGCGCCAGCAACGGTACCTGTGAGCGCAACGTTTTCCGCGCGATGGGGCTCGATTACCGCTATCTGGACGCCGGTAACGATGTGTTGGCCCTCGTCGACGCGCTGCAGGAGCTGCGCGACATCGACCACCCCATCGTGCTGCACGTCTCGACCGCCAAGGGCATGGGCTTTGAGCCAGCCCAAAACGACCCCGAGCGCTGGCATCACGTAGGGCCCTTTGACATGGCGACCGGCCGCAAGCTCTGCCCGGGCCATCCGAGCGAGCCCGCACCGCGCACCTATGCCGATATTACGGGCGAGGCGCTCAGCGCCGCCATCGAGCGCGATCCGCAGGTCGTTGGCATCACGGCCGCCACGCCCTACATCATGGGCTTTACACCCGAGCTTCGCGCTGCCGCCGGCAAACAGTTCGTCGATGTGGGCATTGCCGAGGAGCACGCTGTGACCTTTGCCACCGCGCTTGCGCGCTCGGGCGCCAAGCCAGTCTTTGGTGTGTACGGCACGTTTTTGCAGCGCGCCTACGACGAGCTGTGGCACGACCTGTGCCTCAACGACGCCCCCGCAACCATCCTGGTGTTTGGTGCGTCGATCTTTGGCACCACGTCCGAGACGCATCTTTCGTTCTTTGATATTTCCATGCTGGGCGCTCTCCCCAATATGCGTTACCTGGCGCCTTCCTGCATGGAGGAATACCTGTCCATGCTGAGCTGGTCGCTCGACCATCGCGAGCATCCTGTGGCGATTCGCGTACCGGGCATCGGCCTGGTAAGCCGCCCCGACCTTGCGCCCGCCGAAGACACCGGCTACAGCGCCGTTCGCTACAACGTGGTGCGTCAGGGCCGCGACGTTGCCGTGCTCGCGCTTGGCGATTTCTTTGAGCTGGGTGAGCGCGTGGCAAACCGTCTGACTGCCGAGTACGGCATCGAGGCCACGCTCGTCAACCCTCGCTTTGCAGCCGAGCTCGACCGTGAGTTCCTCGATAGCCTTGCCGCCGAGCATCGCGTTGTTGTCACCCTCGAGGACGGCATCTTGGACGGCGGCTGGGGCGAGCGCGTCGCGTGCTACTTGGCCTGCACGCCAGTGCGCACGCGCACCTTCGGCATCGCCAAGGGTTTCCCCGACCGCTACGACCCCAACGAGCTGCTCGCCCAGAACGGCATGACGGTCGAGAACATGGCAGCCGAAGCCGTAAGGCTACTCAACGAGTAAAAAACCTCCGCAAGGGAAGCACCCCTGCGGAGGTTTTTGTTTTCGCGACGCGATTATCTCAATCTGTAACATCCATGGCCCGAATTCCCGTCTAACTGTTACAGATCTAGACAAGACGTCTTAGTCCCTGACCTTTGTCTCAATCTGTAACAGATAGGGACCTTTTGACCGTCTAACTGTTACAGATCGAGACATTCGAATTCCCCTGAAGAGAAAATCTCGATCTGTAACAGTCACTCGGCAAAAATGGCTGCAAATGTTACAGATCGAGACAAAACAGCAAGGCATGCCGCTGCATCGGTCAGAACCACCACAAAGGTGCCTGTCCCTTTTTGGTAGGTAGAATTACCCATAAGGTAAGTATGTTTCTGAGTTATTTCGTGTTGACCCATTTGAGCGCGATAGGGTATAACTCTACTCAACCGCTAGGGATTTTATTGAGAAAGGTGTTCTACCATGAGCAAGAACCTCTCCCAGCAGGTCGTTCTCGACCGCCGCGGCTTCGTTGCCGCCACCTTCGCAACCGTCGCCGGCCTTGGTCTTGCCGGCTGCTCCGACACCAGCGCCGAGGCCGACAAGGGTTCCGCCGCCGGCTCCTCCAAGGGCTCCGAGGATACCGAGGTTTCCGCCACGCTCGATGCCAAGGCATTCGACAAGCTCGTCGGCAACGGTCCCAAAGCCGATAACGACGCCATCGCCGCCAGCACCTGGGCGACGGCCGTTAAGAACGCCGGCGTCTTTAAGATCGGTGGCGTTCAGACCTCTACGCTCTTCTCCCTCCTCAACGAGAAAGACGGTCAGACCCGCGGCTTCGACGCCGGTATCGCACAGCTCCTGTCCAACTACATTCTGGGCGAGAACAAGGTCGAGATCACCCAGGTGACCTCGGACACGCGTGAGTCCGTCCTGCAGAACGGCCAGGTCGACGCCGTCTTTGCCACCTACACCATCACTGACGAGCGCAAGAAGCTCGTCTCCTTTGCCGGTCCCTACTACTACACCCAGCAGGCCATCCTGGTGCTCGCCGATAACGACGACATCAAGAGCGTCGACGACCTTGCCGACAAGAACGTCGCCGTCCAGTCCGGCTCCAACGGTCCCGCCATCCTGGAGGAGTTCGCCCCCAAGACCAGCCAGCAGGAGTTCAAGACCGACGAGGAAGCCCGCCAGGCACTCCAGCAGGGCCGCGTTGACGCCTACGTCATCGATAACAACATGCAGCAGAGCGCCCTGGTCCGCGAGCCCGGTAAATACAAGATCGCCGGCAAGCCCTTCGGCAGCAAGGAGCCCTATGGCATCGGTCTACCGCTCGATTCCGACGGCGTCGCCTTTGTCAACGACTTCCTTAAGAAGATCGAGGACGACGGCACCTGGACTGAGCTGTGGCAGATCTGCATCGGCGACCGTACGGGCGACACCAATGTTCCCGAGCTGCCCGAGATCGGCGCCTAGGCAGCGAGCCTGGTAACAGCCGCAACGAAACCATACGGAAACGCATGATGCGCTTTATTGCGGTAAACTGTTTCCTCACTGAGTTGTCGGGGCTTCCGTACACACGGGAGCCCCTTTCCTTACCGGCAGGAGGTCCGCATGAGTCTCTCCGAGCTCTGGTCGCTCTATGGCCAGAACTATATCGACGCCCTGCTAGCAACCTGGGGCATGACACTTGAGTCGTTTGCCATCGCCATGGTGCTGGCCGTCGCCGTCACCGTGATGCGCGTGTCGCCGCTCAAGCCGCTGCGCGTCTTTGGCGACCTGTATGTCCAGGTCTTCCGTAACATCCCCGGCATCGCGCTGCTCATTATCGTTGTCTATGCGCTGCCGCCGCTCAAGGTCGTCCTGCCCTACCGCACCTGCGTTATCGTCGCCACGGTCCTTTTGGGCTCGGCCTTTGGCTCCGAGAACTTTATGAGTGGCATCAACACCGTCGGCGTCGGCCAGGTGGAAGCCGCCCGCTCGCTCGGCATGAGCTTCAGCCGTATCCTCGCCAAGATCGTGATTCCGCAGGCTCTGCGCTCGAGCGTGCTGCCCATGACCAACCTCTTTATCGCCGTCATGCTCACTACCGCCTTGGGCAGCCAGGTGCCGCTTAAACCGCAGGAGCTCACCGGCGTGGTGAGCTACATCAACACGCGCTCGCTCGGCGGCGTCGCCGCGTTCTTTATCTCGGCGCTCGGCTATCTGGGCACGGCCTTTGTGGTGAGCCACATTGGCAACTACATCGATAAGAAGGTGAGGATCCTCCGATGAGCAAGCACTCCTCCCCTGCGCTTACCATGCGCGATGCGCTCTACGAGGCTCCCGGCCCCAAGATGCGCGCCAAGATTCGCATCGGCACTGCCATCTCGCTTGTTGCCGTGGCCGCACTCGCCGTCCTGGTACTGCAGCGCTTTTATGTGACCGGTCAGCTTTCGGTCCACTATTGGTATTTCTTTACGCACCTCACCACCTGGAAGTTCTTGCTTGCCGGCTTTGAGGGCACCGTTAAAGTCGCACTCACCGCTGGCGCCATCGCGCTGGTGCTGGGCCTGGCCCTTATGCTCGGCCGTACCAGCGACATTAAGCCGCTGCAGCTGGTCTGCCGCGTGCTCACCGATTTCTTCCGTGGCGTACCGAGTCTGCTGTTCATCTACTTCTTCTTTTTGGTGCTGCCCCAGTACAAGATCGCGCTGCCGTCGTTTTGGATGCTCACGCTCCCCGTCGCGCTCGCTGCAGCCGGCGTACTTGCCGAGATCTTCCGCGCCGGCGTCAACGCCGTACCGCGCGGGCAGGTCGAGGCGGCCCAGGCGCTCGGTCTCTCCAAGGCTAAAATCACCTTTAAAATCGTATTGCCGCAGGCTATTCGGTTTATCATTCCGTCGTTGATTTCGCAGCTCGTGGTCGTAGTCAAAGACACCACCGTCGCCTACGTGGTGAGCTACCCCGACCTCATGCAAAACGCCCGCGTGCTCATTACCAACTACGACGCCCTCGTGTCGGTCTACCTGGTAATCGCGGTCATCTATATCCTCATCAACGTCGCGATTAACAAGGCTGCTGTCTACGTTTCGCACAAGACCGGCGCGACCATCATCCGCTAACGCTTTACCATTTCGAGTCATAAGGAGCCAAGCACCATGGCACAGAGCACTTCTTCTACCGGCAATCAGCCGCTGATTGAGTTCAAGCACGTCGATAAGCACTATGGCGACCTGCACGTTCTCAACGACATCAATCTCTCGGTCGACCGCGGCGAGGTCGTCGTGGTGATTGGCCCCTCGGGCTCGGGCAAGTCGACCATGTGCCGCACCATCAACCGCCTGGAAACCATCGACTCGGGCGAGATCCTCATCGAGGGCGAGCCCCTGCCGCAGGAAGGCAAGGACCTTGCCCGCATGCGTGCCGAACTGGGCATGGTGTTTCAGCAGTTCAACCTGTTCGCACATATGACCGTACTGCAGAACGTCATGCTGGGGCCGGTCGATGTGCTGGGCGTGTCCAAGGAAGAGGCTCGCGAGCGCGCCATGGACCTGCTGAGCCGTGTAGGCGTGGCAGAGCAGGCCGATAAGGTGCCCGCACAGCTTTCGGGCGGCCAGCAGCAGCGCGTGGCCATCGCCCGTTCACTTGCCATGCAGCCCAAGGCCATGCTCTTTGACGAGCCCACGAGCGCCCTCGATCCCGAAATGATCAACGAGGTGCTCGAGGTCATGGTCCGTCTGGCCCAGCAGGGCATGACGATGATCGTCATTACGCACGAGATGAACTTCGCCCGTCGCGTGGCCGACCGCGTCGTGTTTATGGCCGACGGCCAGATCGTGGAAACCGGCACGCCCGACGAGTTCTTCGACCACCCCCAGACCAAGCGCGCCCAGGACTTCCTCAACTCCATTAAGGGCCACTAGCCCAATTGCCACGCGGGCAAATTCATCACCAGCGTTTGTCCCGCGCCACCCCTATGCCATGTCCACCCGGATTCGAAAGCCGCACCCATGATCGGAACCCGTACTTCCTCGTCCTATACCCCGCACGTCGACGTCGCCCCCGCCAACCGCCCACTCATCCTCGTCGCGCCGCGCTGGGAAGAGGCGAAGCCGTTTTTGAGCGAGACGCTCTCCCCCAACGAGGAGATCGCCAGCGTCTTTGTCGATGCCATCCTTGCCGCCGGCGGCCTGCCGCTGCAGATGTCCATCACCGAGGACATTGAGGTCATCCGTCATTACGTCGATATCGCCGATGGCATCGCCATTCCCGGCGGCCCGGATGTCAACCCCAAGCGCTGGGGCGACGATCGGCCCTACGACCCCACCCTCTGCTGCGAGATCCGCGATAGCTTTGAGTTCAAGCTGGTCGACGAGGTGCTCCGCGCCAAAAAGCCGCTCTTTACCACCTGCCGCGGCACACAGCTGCTCAACGTCGCCACCGGCGGCACCCTGTGCATGGACGTGCCGAGCCTGGGTGCGCGCGAGGGTCGCACGCAGTGGCGTCACACTCACGTGCTCAACGATCCCGTGCACCCCGTCGAGGTCGTGCCGGGCTCGCTGCTGGAACGCGCGGTTGGCGGGCACAGGCTAATCCAGACCAACTCCGCACACCACTGCTGCGTCGACCGTCTGGGTAAGAGCACGCGCTTGGTCGCCAAGGCAACCGACGGCGTTCCCGAGTGCATCGAAGTCGAAGGCCAGCCTTTCTGCCTGGGCGTGCAGTGGCACCCCGAGTACACCTGGCAGACGCTCGAGACCGACTTTAACCTGTGGAAGTCGTTTGTCGAGGCAGCAGCCAAGGTTAAGCAGGCGCGCTAGCTCGCGAACCACTCAGGTTAAAGCCTCCTAAGCCAGGGGGGGGCGGACACCAGCTACGGTGCCCGCCCCCCCTGAATTTGATATGCGCGGTCCACTAGCCCGTCAGGCAATTTCAATCACTTCATCGCATGCCGAAATAAGCACAGGGTCGTGCGTAGCGATGACCGTGATATGTCGCCCCTTTCTTTCCTTAAGGATTTCGATAAACGCCTGCTTGCTTTGGCTGTCAAGTGCAGATGTCGGCTCATCAAACATCATCACGTCCGGGTTTTTCAGCAGCTGGCGAATAATCGCTATTTTCTGTTTTTCCCCTCCTGAAATATTGTTCTGCCTATCGTCCAGCTCGACATCAAGTCCACCACTTGAATCGACCATCTTTTTAAGCCCCATTCTCTCAATGAGGCTCTCAAGGTCACGCTCTTCAGCGCTTCTGCAGCAAAGAGTTAAATTGTCCCGTATCGACCCTTCGGTCAGGGGCGGCTCCTGCTCCGTAATCCCGATATTGCGCTTTCGCAGCGCATAACGGTCCAGAGAGCTCAGGGGCTTGCTGTTAATCCAAATATCACCCTTGCAGTTTTCTGGATCGCAACCGCTTATCACATCCAGCAGCGTGCTCTTACCGGAACCGTTCGACCCAACGATTGCGTATACCTTTCCTTTTTCTAAAGAAGCCCGAATGTCTCCGAACGCGGTCTTTACAGACCCCGGATAGCTATATGCCAGCTCGGAACAGTTCACCTCGTAAACATCATCGAGGATAATGTCCCCGTTTGAGTCCTCGGGCATGTCCAGCAAGCGCCGCAAACGCTCGTAGGATACCTTTGACGTTTGATAGTCCTTGCCCAGCGCAAGGAAGAATTCAATAGCCGAAGAATAATAGGAGTAATAGCTTAGCGCCGTCATAAGATAGCCGGGCAGCAAATTGCCGTCGAGAACTTCCTTTGCGCCCAGGATCAAGATTCCACCCTGTGCCAAAGATGTGACGGCAGTGTTGGCAAACGTAAAGGTCGCATTAATTTGCTGGTTCTGATAAACGAAACGATATAGCTCTGCAAAAGAGTGCTCAAGCCTTTGCTTGAAAACCTCGAATAGAACATGTCTGCGGATAAATTGTGCGTTGCTAAGCTGCTTCTCCAGATCGGAAAAGAATCGAGCCTCCTGCTCTTGAGCCTCGAAACTTCTTGCGAACAAACACTTTTTGAAAAGCGAATAGACCGCGCCACCTATTATGCCCAGAGCCATACACAGCATTGCCAGGTGACCGTTTATGGTCGCCAGGACAACAAACACCACAAGCAACGTCACTATATTGCTCACGCTTTGGACACTTGCGTTTATAACAAATATCACCAAATCGTTAGCGTCATGATTAATCTGTTGGTTGTAATAGGAGGCATCAAAATTAGAAAAGAAGGCCCGTGGTAGCCTTTGAACGTGACTTATCACCTCTTCATTCAATGCAAATCCCACATGTGTTTGCAGATCGACATAGACCAGCTCACTGACGCAATTCAAACCGGCTCGCATAATACCCAGCGCTGCTATCTCAGCGCCGATGGCGATTGCGCTTTCCCCATCTCGCGCGACACCGACAAAGTTGTTGACCAGTTGCCCCGTCAGAAAAGGAATTGCGAGACCAACCACAAGCGAGAGCAGGCACATTAGAAGATAGGTTATATACTTTGGATTCTTGATTATTGTTCTTGCGCAGAGATTAAACATGAGCTGAATCCAGTTCCGAAAGCAATCGCTGAGCCTTCTCGGTCAAAATCATTCGTTGGCGCACCTGATACCTTTGAGATACGCACTGTTTTGACCCTCCATGAAGAGCGTGATTAGGGCAACCTCCCATGCATGAGGGATAGGCAAAACACTCTTCACACTCATGATCGCTCGGCTCATAGTTTAGCCATTGGACCAGCTGAGCATTCATCCTCGGCCCTTCGGCAAGTGTGCCGACGGAGCGTTCACGCATCCCGATTTCATCCCAACATTTATAAAGGTAGCCCTCCGGATCCACTACAAATGACCCTGCACAAACAGCGCCACATATAGCCGGATTAAAGCGCACCGTCAGGTCAACGTAGAACCCCCTATCAACGGCTTGGCTATAAAAGTCCAGCTCTTCCTCAGAAAATGCCTCCATCGAAAAACAACTACTGTCGCTTGGGCACGTATCATTGATATTGTCGACAGGCGCTAGGTAGAATCCCACCTTGTTTTTAAGGCCCTTTTCCTCGAGCGCATCCAGCAAATCGCCAGCACCGACAATGTTATGGGCATCGACATTGCACCTGATAGAAATATCTAACAGATGGGTGACTTTAGAAACGTTGTCTAGAATCGCATCGTATGTCGGCTGTCCGTTCCGCAAGATTCGCCGGGAATCATGATCTTGTCGAGAACCGTCCAAAGTCACCTGAGCCATCTTGACGTCACAAGCCGCGAGAGCCGCAGCCACTTCTGGCGTCAGAAGATACCCATTTGTGACAATGGATGCTGCATAGGAACACTCCGGATTAAGGACCCCCTTTATACGCTCTGTGAGTCGCTGAATTCTATCGACTTGTAGCAGCGGCTCTCCACCATACCAACTGATGTCAAACTCGCTCAGTCCCCGTGAACGCTCTTTCACAAATGAAACAAGTCGGTCTTCGACCTCCGGAGTCATTGTCGTTTTGCGTTGCCCTTTTTCATAACAGTATGGGCAACAGAAGTTGCACTCCAATGTCGGGGCTATCGTCATGCCGAGAGAGCGATCAGAAAACCGAACAAGACGGCCTATCGCCTTCATTTCCTCCTTTTCGTCACGATCATCTTCTAACAGCATTCCTCCTTGAAGCAACGCTTCGCGCAATTCATCTGGCTCCCATTCGCTTCCCGATACCATGCGGCACATTCTTTCTGCATGCTGCTTATCTAACGAAAGGATCGCACCGGTCTTCGCATTCATCACCAGCGTCCTTTCGCCACGGGTTTCAATCAGGTTGTATTGAGACGGTCTCATATGTTTATCCCTCACAAGCAATCAAAGAAATCTCGACCGCAATCGGTCGACGGTAAAGCAAATGGCAAAAACGATTGCTACGTTTATTAGGCAGTCAATTAGAATCGAAATGCATTGACTATTCCCCAACGGGGTCACGCCACAAATCCACATGAGCATCGAGGCTGGAAGCGGAAGCATGGAATTGGCCCCGATCTGTATGTAGATCGCTACAACGTTGACAAGCAACAGCATGCCAATCGGACCGAAGCCGGACCCAAAATAGGAAACAGCGATCACGCAAGAGACCACGTATGCAAGGCAGGCAGCGGCAGCAAGAACAAGTCGATAGCAAAATACATGCAGGTTGAAATACTGTTGAGCATCCAGAACGATTGCGCAGTTAAGACAGTACAAAACGACACTCGTCAGGATAAACGCGCCCAAAAGGGCAAAAGAAGACAGCACCACTCGCGCAACGATAGCGCACACACGCTTCCCTCCCCGAGCCTCCGACAGCCCCCACGGTTCCTCAATAAAGTCCGAACTGACAAAGCGCGGCACGATACAAGCCGCGACAAACGGAAAGTACAATGCATGAGCCAACGGGGCTACGTTGAACAGCAGACCGCGAAAAACCTCTGCATTACCAAATAGAACGACATCCTCTGCCGATAGCCGAAGCGTCGGGTCTGGGAAAAAGCCCAAGAAACTGTTCTCACGGAGGCTACAGAACCACATCGGGAAAGAATTAAGCTGCAATACCACCATGTACGCATAAATTACCAGGATTAAGGCGTACGCCCATTTGCTCACATGCTTCCATTCTGAATGGAGGAATCTTCTAATCTGACGAGTCATTGAACACACCCCCGGCACGAAAGCTCACGAGAGCGTAAATCAATACCGATAGACAGCTGGCTGTCACGCCATATCCCAGAAGCGTCAGCTGTCCCATATCGCTATACCCAAGGGCACATCCGACTCCAAGGTACGGCCCCGGAAGGAGTAAGACCCATCGCAAGGATGGTATAGGCACCTGAAGGAAGCTTCCGTAGAGCGTCAGGCTCATGACAAATCCAATTATGATTGCAGCCCCGCTCAATACAGCGCTGCCTGTAATCCGATAGATGGTCATCGTCTCCAACGCAACCGATATCACCAATACGGCGTTGATTATCATCGCAGGCAAAAATGCAGTCAGCATGCCGTGCGTGTAGTTTTGCCCCCCACGCAGTATGGCTATTGCAAACAAAAGAAGGCAAAGTGCGCTATATGCTGCGCCGACTATTAAAGCAGACGAAAGCACATGTGCCAAAGCCCCATTAAAGCGGGCGAGACCTCTTGCTGAAGAAATTCGGTATCCCTCTTTATAGCCATGCTCCTGTAAAAGCACCAAACAAACGATGAGTGGAACGAACAGGGATGTACCGGCAAAAGCGCTGCGCGCAAGGGACTCATCAGGCGCAGAAGGATCGATTGCATTCCAGAAGAAACCAATATCCTCCCCACAAACGCCATAGCCAAAGCCTAGCAACGTTGCTCCGTTATTTAGAAAAACACCGAAGAGAAGACCGCACGCCAACATAAGCGTAAGACCAAACTGCGCCGGAAACATCCTGTGTAGACGCATCATATCTGCCTTTATGGGATGGATCGCCCGCTTCATAGCGAGACCGCGTTCATCAAGCGCCTGTAATATTCTTTTAGGGACGACGCCTCATCCCTTATGACATCCATCGATTCCTTTTTCAGCAGTTCACCGTCATGAATAAACACGCAACTTGTTGCAACCGATGCCAACTCATCCAAATCATGGCTAGAGATGAGCATGGTCTTACCCTGTTCTCGATTCAATCGGCCGATAAGGGCCCATATACTCTCGATGCCCAGCGGGTCCAACCCATTTGCCGGCTCATCGAAAATTAGTACGTCGGTGTCGCCCAACAAAGCCGTAGCTATATCCAGTCGCCGTTTCATTCCCAGAGAAAAACTGCTCACGCTCTTTTTCTCATCGACGTCCAGCCCGACTAGGCCCAAGACGCGAGGAACCTCACGTTTCTCATCGAGCCCCCATTCCGCACATCGGATCCGAAGATTCTCCACCGCACTGAGGGATTGGTATGCTCCGCTGGAATCTGGCACATAGCCGACACGCGTCCGCATCAGGCTCAGCTCTTTTTTCGACTTGCCTCCAAAGAGCTCCACGCTCCCCGACGATGGCTCACAGAGGCCCAGCACTATTTTAATAAGCGTGCTTTTGCCCGCCCCGTTTGCACCAACAAGGGCGCAAAGTTCAGACTGATGCACCTCGAAGGAAACGTCATGCAACACACGCCGTTTTCCATAGCGCTTTGACACCTTTGATAGCTTTATCGCTGATGCGCTCATTGGCCTCCTATTCTGCTTGATAACAAAACCGCTGCTGCCAGACTGTCGCCTGGCAGCAGCCGCAACTGCTAGAAATTAACAACACACAAGTTTTTACTGCAGTTATTGACGCAGACGCGTGCTCCACAGAATGCCTTGCAGTAACCGTTGCACCCACCACCGGGGTCCACATAACTCGGCTTTACAATCCAGCTCATATCGTTCCTCCTTTCTTTTATCGTTCGTTCTTAATGTTATTGTTTATCGATAACTTATATTTGTCAAGATAATTAATAAACAAAGAACCCGTGTTAGACACGGGTTCCGTTACACTGATATTTCGTTATAGTTGTTCTTTATATGCTACTCGTCGCTCAAATCTACAGCGAAGACTGATGTCGGAAGCGACGCCTCATTGTCTCCGCCGTCCCGCATCTGCCTCACGACATTTTTTGCGCGCTCGACAATCAGCTCCTCAAGCTCTTTCTCACTCACACGCTGAATAATATCTCCCGGTTGACAGTCAAGTTCATCGCAAATATCGAGAAGCGTCTTAAGGCGAATAGCTTTAATTTTTCCGTTTCTTAGCTTAGAAATATTAGCCGGAGTATGCCCCGTGGCACGAATCAGATCAGCACTGGTCTTTCCGGTCTTAAGCAGCTGCGCCTCAAGCTCGATGATGAGATAGCTCATGCTTCCTCCTACACAAGCTCGTCAGACTGCTCTTGGAGCAGCGAGGCATAACTCCAGATCACCGAGATACACAGACAGACAGCCGCGCCGATAAGCGACCCCGCATCAAAGGCAACGCCTTGGCAAATCTCAATAACGAAGGAATGAGGCACGACGTAAAGCTCCAGCCCACCAATGGTAAGATTGACCGATCCGTAGGCACCAATAAGCGAAACCGCGGCGTTAACAGCAAAGGCAAGCGCAAGAACACGGATAAGCCGCACATGCGTCTTGGTAAAGGGCGAGACGCCTCGCGAGATGTTACGGCTGATCCCACACAGAACGACAAGCGAAATACCCACGACGAGTGCCAGGCACAGTCCGCTTGGGATAACGATGCACCCGCCATCGAGAAGCGTCACGACGCCGAAAGAATCGACAGAAGCAACGTTTGCAACCGCATACCAGATCACGTAAACAACCAACGCGGCAAAAGCGACGAGCATCCCTGCAAAAACGGCTGCCATGCAAAAGCCAAGCTTCCTGATATTTTCGCCCGCTTTGGCCATACGCTGAACGCTGTTAGACATACACTCACCCTCATCGACTCTATCGTTATTCGAACAGTTTATCGAACAACGATATTGATTGCATGCGGAAAGCCCCGCCAGTGCGCATAGCCCATTCACTAATCAGAAGGGGTGAGAGTGGATTTTTGGACACGTATCGAACGAGAGTGGATAATCTCCCACTTCGAGGCCACCACCGGGCCTAAAACGGGAGATTATCCACTCTCATAGTCATCAAGGCTCGCAAGCTCTTATTCGGCCGCCTCGCGCAGGGCCGACATCGTAGCCGCATATTGCTGCTGCAACGCATGCATTCCCTCGCGAGCGCCGTCAACGGCATCGGCACCACGCAGTGCCTCAGTCACCACAACCGCCGGCTCGTACAGATTATCGAATCCCAGGTTCTGGCTCACGCCCTTGAGCGTGTGCGCTGCCATAAACGCACCTTCGGCGTCTCCCGCCGCCATGGCGGCCTCTAGCTTGTCCATGCTCTCGTCATCCAAAAACTTGAGGGCAAAGCGGGCGAGCATTTCCTCGCCCATCAGCCGAGCGCACGCGTCATCATAATTGGCGCCGATCTTCTCATACGCCTCACGCATGGAAATCATGGATTAAAAACTCCTTTGGTCAAACTAAATCGTGGGAAACGCAACGACGTCAGCGGGGCGTGCCAACGTCTCGGCAATTTGGTCTTGCACCTCGAGCAGGCAATCGAGCAGCAGCGGGTTAAAGGTACCGCACTTACCGTCCAAAATCATCTTAATCGCTTCCTCGTGCGGGATAGCGTCCTTGTACACGCGCACGCTCGTCAGCGCATCGTACACGTCGGCCACCGAAACCACCTGTGCGGCAATGGGAATTTCGTCGCCCTTAAGGCCATCGGGGTAACCCTTGCCGTCCCAGCGCTCGTGGTGCCAACGCGCGATCTGGTACGCATATTCCATAAGCGCATTGCCGACGTGATGGCGGCCCAGCTCAAGCAACATGTCGGCGCCCATCGTGGTATGCGTCTTCATAATCTCGAACTCCTCGGGCGTAAGGCGCCCGGGTTTGTTGAGAATCGCATCGTCAATCGACATCTTGCCGATATCGTGCAGCGCCGAAGCCAGGGCAATCGTGGAGCGTTCCTCATTGTCGAGGGAGATCGTGTCGCTACGCTGGACCAGACAGTCAAGCAGCAGCTCGGTCAGCTTCTCGATGTTCGTAACGTGCCTGCCGCTCTCGCCGTTGCGAAGCTCCATGACGCCGGCCATGATGTCGATGAGCATGCAACTGTTCTTGACACGCTCGTTGTACTGTTGGGACAGCAGGCTCGTCAGGCGGCGCTGTTTGGCGTATAGGCGGATGGTATTGCTTACACGGCGGCGCACGACACGGGAGTCAAACGGGCGGTTGATATAGTCCGAGGCGCCCAGCTCGTACGCGCGCAGCACCGCATCGTCGGAATCTTCGCTCGAAATCATGATGAAAGGCAGATTGTCGATACCCGATCGGCGCGACAGATCGGCCAGCACCTCAAAGCCGCTTATGCCCGGCATGACAATATCCAGCAGCACGAGCGACAACTCATCGCCATAGCGGTCGACCATGTCGAGCGCCGTACGACCGTTGTCGGCCTCGAGGATGCAATACTCGTCCTTGAGCATCTCGTTGAGAATGGCTCGGTTCATTTCGGAGTCATCGACAATAAGCACCAAAGGCTTTTCGCTTTGGAAGGCTTCGATGGAATCGGCATCGGTCACGACCGTACCGGCTTTTGCCTTAGCGCGGCTCAATAACTGGACAGCGCGGCCAACTCCCTCATCGACCGTCTCGCCATGAATGCGAACGCCACCAACACATGCCGTCAAGCTCACGTACTCATGGCCCGGAACAATCGTGGCATGAACGGCATCGGACACCTGATGCAGGCGACGGGTGAAGTCATCGGAGGGAATATTGGGCATGACGACCACAAACTTGTCGCAGCCATAGCGTACAAGCTCGTCAGTCGAACGAATTCCGCTGCGTATGGCTGTCGCCACAGCACCGAGCGCAAGGTCGCCGGCATGACGGCCACACGTATCGTTGAAGACCCTAAAATCATCAAGGTCGATCACCGCAACGCCGGCATTCATGCGGGCGCTACGGAGCTTTTCCTCGTAATACCGGCGATTGCGCACACTCGTCAGCACGTCGGTGTAGACGAGGTCCTCTTCTGCAGCCTCTTGCTCATCGATCGGACGCACCATCAGCAAGACACGAGGCTCACCCTCGACCTTTAGAGGGCGTAGGCGAGCGCGGTACTCAACACCATCGTTGAGCAGTTGCTCCGACACCTCATCGGAGTCTGCCAAAGCCTCAAGACTCGACTGACGCAGACAAGGGCAGCGATCGCCGGCGAGCAGGCAGTTAGGCTCGCTCTTAATCTGATCGGCCGACAGTAAACGCACCACGGGGTAGGTCTTCGCGACGCGGGCGACCTCAGCGGCAGCCTCCTCGTCGGTTAGATTGACCTCGTGATTATTGAGCATATGGGGCCCTTTCGATAGCTTCGCATGGTAGCGGTGGGTTCCAAATGCTACAAGGGTAACACCTTGCCGATGCAGGTAAGCACGTGAATGCTGTTACATTTTTATGAGTTGGCAGACGGCGCGATTGAAGCCGCAGACGTGAGGTTTTGAACACATTTGTTAACACGGCCGAAACGTCTGCTGGTGAAGCCCGCTTTGGCTATTGCGGCTGCTAGAGCCCCAGGATGCCACGAACAGCCCGGGCAGCCGCTGCCGGGCGATCGCGCAGGCCGTTGTGCGCGCCGGGAACCGTTACGAGCGGACAGTCCAAAAGCTCAGCCGCCATCCTCGTGCCCGCCTCGCGGGGCGTGCCAATCGAGAGTTCACCCAAGAGCACGGCGGCCACCGTTTTCGACGCGCGAACGCTATCCCAATCGGGAACGCAGGTCATAGTAATCCCGTATTCGTTTGCCATGAAACTACGGCCGTTGCGCAAGGCATGCTTGGCTTCTGCCTCGGTTGTCTTGGGAGCCTCAGGGTCCGAATCGCCGATGGCGCCCAGGAAGGCCCGTAATGCCCTGGAGACCTTTCCCGCGGCGATCATCTCGAGCAAAACCGGGGCCGCGCCCAGACCGGCACCCTCGTTTGTCACGGCAGGTTCATGCAGGATCGCACGCGAAATTATGGCGGGGTTTGCACGGAGAAGCTCCAGGGTCACCAACGTACCGGCACTGTGCGCGAGCACGTTTGCCGGAGCGCCAATATGCTCGATAACGGCCTGCAGGTCGGCGGCCTGGGCGGCGAGGTCGTAGCGTCCGTCCGCAGCGTCGCCGCTCTCGCCGCAACCGCGGCGGTCGTAGGCAATGACGCGATTGTCGCAGGCGAGCTCGCGGGCGATACCGTCAAAAAAGACACCGTCGACGCACGCACCGTGCACGCACACCAAGGCGGGTGTATCGGACGATGCATCCAGGCTGGCATACTCACGGCAGGCAATCGTGGTGCCCGCATTCTCGACCGTAAAATCCATACTGTATTCCCATCGTCAACGCCACCAGGCCGTGCCGGGGCGCGGCTTGGCCAGATGGCGTCATTTTGTGTGTACATGAATGCGTTTACTGTACCCGACTCGCACTCTTTCATGACGGGGTTTTGTAAACTCACCCGATTGCAAGGTTTCTGCCTAAACAACAGCACCCAAACCCGCGACCCACATGGAGGCCGATGCTATGCTTAAGCTCAACTGTCCCAAGGAGCATATGCCTATGTCTACGTTTTTAAATGCCAGCCCCATCTTTGGGCCCGTTCGCAGCCGTCGCCTTGGCCTTTCGCTCGGCGTCAACATGATGCCGGCCAGCGGCAAAATCTGCACGTTCGACTGCATTTACTGCGAAAACGGCCTCAACGCCGAGCGCCCCTGCCATGAGCCGTACAACACGGCTGCCGTGGTACTCGACGCGCTCGAGGCAAAGCTGCGCGAGATGGCAGCCGAGGGCGAGCTCCCCGATGTGATCACCTTCGCAGGCAACGGCGAGCCCACCGCCGCGCCGGAGTTTCCACAGGCCATCGCCGGTGCCGTCGCGCTGCGCGACCAGCTGGCCCCAAACACCAAGATCGCCGTGCTCTCCAACGGTACGCGCGCCGATCGCCCCGAGGTGCACGACGCGCTCATGATGGTCGACGACAACATTCTTAAGCTCGATACCGTCGACCCGGCGTTTATCCAGCTGCTCGACCAGCCTGTTGGCCCCTACGACGTCGAGCACCAGATCGAGACGTTCGCAAGCTTTGACGGTCACGTTATTATCCAGACGATCTTTTTGACCGGCGAGTATCAGGGCAAGCTCATCGACAACACCGGCGAGGAGTACGTTGCCCCCTGGCTCGCGGCACTTGAGCGCATTCGCCCACAAGAAGCGACCATCTACACGGTGGCGCGCGAGACGCCGGTCGCCGGCCTTGCCAAAGCAGCGCCTGAGGTGCTCGACAAGATTGCCGCACGCGTGCGCGCCCTCGGCATTCCCTGCCAAGTGAGCTACTAGCAAAACCACGCAGCAGCTAGTGTCAGCCATCCCGCCCCATCAGTTGCGGTGATATAGTTCCTGTTTATGCTGTTAAACAGCTTAAACAGGAACTATATCACCGCAACTCTTATGGACGCGTGAGTGGGCTATACTAGCTGCGAATGAAAGGAAGTTAGCCATGTTTGACAATGGACCCGTGCCCGGCCGCAACGACGCCTGCTGGTGCGGCAGCGGCAAAAAATATAAGAAATGCCATAGCGCCTTTGATGAGCGCCTCGAGCGCTTGTGGGAAGAGGGCTGGGAGGTTCTGCCCCGCACGCTCTACAAGACGCCCACCGATATCGAAGGCATCAAACGCTCGGCCGCTATCAACGTGGGCGTGCTCGATTACGTAGGCGAACACATCGCCGCGGGCATGACCACCAACCAGATCGACCAGATGATCTACGACTACACCGTCGAGCACGGCGGCACGCCGGCCGACCTCAACTACGAGGGCTACCCCAAAAGCGTGTGCACATCGATCAATGATGTGGTCTGCCACGGCATTCCTTGCGACACGGACGTGCTGCACGAGGGCGACATCATCAACGTGGACTGCTCCACGATCCTGGACGGTTACTTTAGTGATTCGAGCCGTATGTTCTGCATCGGCGAGGTCTCGGCCGAGCGCCAGCGCCTGGTCGAAGTCACCCGTGCCAGCGTGGAGGCGGGCCTGGCGGCCGTCAAGCCATGGCTACCACTGTCCGTTATGGCCGAGGCCGTGCAAAAGACGGTCGAGGACGCCGGCTTTAGCGTGGTGCGCGAGTACGGCGGACACGGCATCGGTAAGGAGTTCCACGAGGACCCGTTTGTGGGCTTTACCACCGAGGCGCCCGATGTGGACACCATCATGGCTCCGGGCATGGTCTTTACCATCGAGCCCATGGTCAATGCCGGAGCGCCCGACATCAAGATCAGCAAGGGCGACGGCTGGTGTGTGCGCACCAAGGACGGTAGCGATTCGGCCCAGTGCGAGGTACAGCTCGTGGTGACCGAGGACGGCTACGAGCTGCTGAGCTGGTAGCCGTGGATGCGCCGGGCTTCGCGATGGATATGTTAACCATCGCAAAGCCCGGCGTTTTATAGCGTTTTGCCTGATAAAACCTGCCAAAATAAACCTGCCCCTTTTGGTAGGTCGAGCGGAGAGGACTGCTTGTGAACATCCTGGTTTTGCCGCCCGTCAACGACCGTCATCGTGCAATTCTTGAGTCGAGCGCTCCGGGCGAGGACTTTATCTACACGAGCGCCGACGCCGCCACGCGCGAGCAGGTCGCCGATGCTGACGTGATCTTGGGCAACATCGACCCTGACATGCTCACGGCATGCGAACATCTCCAGCTGTTGCAATTGCAGACCGCTGGCTATGACGATTACTTGGCCGCCGGCACCGTGCCGGCCGACGCCAAATTGTCTTGCTCGGTGGGCGCCTACGGCCAGGCCGTAAGCGAGCACATGTTTGCCATGGTCCTTTCCATGATGAAGCGCCTGCCCGGCTATCACAACTTGCAGCGCGAGCATCGCTGGGAGGATTTGGGGCCGGTCACCTCGCTCAAAAACGCCAATGTGCTGGTGCTGGGCGCGGGCGATATCGGTGGCCACTTCGCCACGCTCTGCCGCAACATGGGTGCGCACGTCCGCGGCATCAAGCGCCATCCGCTCGTCTATCCCATTGTGTTTGAGGATATGGACGGCATGGATGCCCTGTCTGAGCGCTTGGCGGAGGCAGACGTCGTCGCATCCTTTATGCCCAGCACACCCGAGACCCGCGGTCTGGCGAACGCCGAGTTCTTCGCCACGATGAAACCGGGCGCCTTCTTTGCCAACGGCGGCCGCGGCGACCTCGTGGTTGCTGACGATTTGGTTGCCGCTCTGGAGTCGGGACATCTCGCCGGCGCCGCGGTCGACGTCACCGACCCCGAGCCCCTGCCCGCGACAAGCCCGCTGTGGGACGCGCCCAACATGCTCATCACGCCGCATATCTCCGGTTGGTTTCACCTGGCAGCCACGCTCAACAATGTGGTCGACATTGCCGCAGAGAATCTGCGTCACCTGCAAGCCGGCGAGACCCTGCGCTGCTGGATCGAACATTAGGGTTCCGCCGTTCTAACGAACGGCGGACCGGTCGACGCTGCGCGCCGCCCAGAGCGACAATTTGTCATTCAAAAGGCGAGGCATGACCAGAAGGTCAATGCCTCGCCTTTTTCATGCCAACTTGTTCGTTCTGGACGTCGCTCGCTGACGTTTGCTCAACCCGCGGTGTCTTAACAATTCCGTCCAGCTGTTGGCATTGCGGCATTTTCCCAGATAAAGCCTGCCAAAATGAACCTGTCCCTTTTTGGTAGGTTTGGTGCAATGGGGTCAGGTTGGCTTGCGCCATACCGGTAGTTCTGTCTGCGACACTCTCGCCAAAGTGATATCAAACATACATCTAGCGTTTTCGACACTTCGCTTATTAGAGCCAGTCCGTCTCCTCGTCATAGCGGTCCGAATAGGCGTTACGCTTGAGTTCTTCAGCACTCGTTGGTCGCGCCTTGGAAACGTCGACCCCTGACTCATGGCAAGCGGCGACGAGCAGCTGTAAACCCCGATCAATAAGCTGAGCCCCACGCTCGGCCTTCATTTCTTCGGCTCGCATTTACAGCTCCACGCTTTCGGCTCCGTTGATGGTTAGGTCGCGCTCGTAGAAGGCGGTGAGGGCGCGGATGGCGTACATCACGTCGCGCACGCCGCCGGTCTCGTAGCTTGAGTGCATGGCCAGCTGCGGCAGGCCCACGTCCACGGCATGCATGCTCGCCTGCATATTAGACAGGTTGCCGAGGGTGGAACCGCCGGCCATATCGCTCTTGTTGGCGAAGGCCTGCGTGGGCACGTCGGCATCATCACAGATGGCTTGGAACACCGCGCGGCTAAAGGCATCGGTGCAATAGTGCTGGTTGGCTGCTTCCTTGATGACGATGCCACCGTTGAGCACCACCTGGTTGCGGGCGTCACACTTCTCGGCATGATTGGGATGCACGGCATGTGCGTTGTCGCAGCTCACGAGCATCGAGGCGGCAAGTGCGCGGTGGTACGATTCGTCGTCAAAGCCCAGCGATCCGTTAATGCGGCGCAGCGCGTCGGCCAAGAACGTCGACATGGCGCCCTGCTTGGTCTCGGAGCCAACCTCCTCGTTATCAAAGCAGCAAAAGACCGAAACATCGTGCGCGTTCTCAGCACCCAAAAATGCCTGCAGCGAGGTGTAGGCGCAGGCCAGGTCGTCGAGCTTGGGCGTCGAGATAAACTCGTCGGCCCAGCCCCAAATGCGCGCATCCTGGCGGTTGACCAGGAACAGATCGCGGCCCAGAATTTGCTCGGGCTCAACATCCAGCTCGTCGGCGATCAGAGCATCAAAGTCGCCCTGCTTAAGGTCACCGGCGCTGATGAGCGGGCACAGGTCGACAGCACGATTAGGCGCAAAGCCCTCGTTAACGCCGCGGTTCATGTGGATGGCAAGGCTCGGGATAATAGCGACCTCGCGCTCGGTGGCAAGCAGGCGGCTCTCAATACGGTCGCCCTCGCGTACCAGCACGCGGCCCGCGAGTGCCAGCGGACGGTCGAACCAGGTGTAGTCGATCATGCCGCCGTAGGCCTCGGTGTTCAGGCGCAGCGTCTCGCCCGCGCCGTCGAGCTCGGGCACGGCCTTAACCTTAAACGTCGGCGAGTCGCTGTGCGACGCCGTGAGCTGAAAATGATAGTCACCGGCAACGCCGTCCTCGCCCCACGTCGCGGTCAGGTCCTCGCCCACCTTAAAGGCAATAACGCTCGAGGTATTGCGCTGCGTGTAATAACGCCCGCCCGGCTCGATGTCCCACGCCGCGTTCTCGGGCAGGTAGGTAAAGCCCGCCTCGTCGAGCTCGGCCATAATGGTCGCCGCCGTATGGAACATGCTGGGGCACGCCTCGATAAAGTCGATAAGGTCGTTGGCGGCCTCGATATCGTCGGCCGTCACGTGCGCGCGCTCGGGCGTTTCCTGATCCGTCATGCTCTCCCCTTTCGCTGGGTTGATGGTCCCCTCCAGCATACCCCGCCACGCCAGCACCGCACTCTTCATTCCATGTTTAATCCCGCGCCGCTCACCAAGTTGAGCCATCATGCCCGCGCTCCTTTTGCGACAATTACGCTAACAGGACGAGAGGAGCCGTCATGAAGCCACGTAACATTGCCATCACCTGCGGTGTCGCGGGAGTCGCCGTCGGCCTTGCCGCTGCCACCGGTATCGTTTACCGCAAGCAAATCAAGTCCGCCGCGTCGCTCAAACGCTTGACCGGCTACGCGGATAGCTATGACCTGTACGCAATCGACATCGCCTACGACTACGATCTTGATCGCATCATCGCCGCTGGCGTGCGCGACGACCAGGCCTACATCGATGCCGTGGTGGCGCAGGTGCTGCCCGGTGTGCCGGTACATGTCCAGGCGCCCCAGTTTGCCTGCAGCGCTTTTGTCGCCGTAGATGCCGAAGGCCGCGTGCGCACCGGTCGCAATTACGACTTTAAGGACGACACCTCGGCACTGCTGGTGCGCAATCACCCACGCGACGGCTATGCCTCCATCGGGTTTGCCGCCCTTAACAACCTGGGCGATAACACTCCGCTTGACTCCGTCGCCGGACGTGCCGCCGCACTCATGGGCCCGTTTGCCCAGCTCGACGGTGTTAACGAATGCGGCGTGTCCATTGCCGTACTCACTCTGGATTCCAAGCCCTGTGACCAGGACGCGCAACGCCCCGTCATCAATACCTCACTCGCCATCCGTCTGGTGCTCGACCGTGCCGCCACCACGCAAGAAGCTGTCGACCTGCTTTCCGCCTACGACATGCACGCCATGGCAGGACGCGATTACCACTTCTTTATCAACGACGCCGCCGGTGACGCGCGCGTAGTAGAGTGGGATCCGCGCGATCCGGACCGTGCTTTCAAAGCGACCCCTGTTCGCCAGGTCACGAACTTCTACGCCTGCTATGGCGACGAAGTGCTGCCCAACCAAAAGAATGGCGAGCTGGGCCATGGTAAAGAGCGCGCCGTCGCAATCGCCGATGTCCTTGACGCCCATGTCGGCGCCCAAGACGAGGCAGTCGCTTGGAAGGCCCTACGCGCTGCGGCGCAAAAGCCCAATCCGGAAGACATCACCAGCAACACGCAGTGGTCGGTCGTCTTTGACAATACCGAGCCCGCTGCCGCCATCACGCTGCGCCGCCACTGGGGCAACGTCGATGCCTTCGCACTGTAAGGAGCCAGGCCCGTCGACCTTACGTTCCCTGACGTTGCTTACATTTCCATACGCTTGAGCTAACACGTTTTACCCCCGTATCAACAGTGTGCGGGGGTAAACTTATGCGCATGTTATAACTTGCCCGGAAGGATTCATCATGCTCAGGATCGGTCTTCTTACCAGTGGCGGCGACTGCCAGGCGCTCAACGCCACCATGCGCGGCATCGTCAAAACGCTTATGACCAATAGCGAAGAACCTATCGAGATCTACGGTTTTGAGGACGGCTACCAGGGCCTTATCTACAGCAGGTTCCGCGTCATGACGCCCGCCGATTTTAGCGGTATCCTCACCCGCGGCGGCACCATCCTGGGCACGAGCCGCACGCCGTTCAAGCGTCTGGATACCCCCGAGGCCGATGGTGTCGAGAAGGTGCCGGCGATGGTCCACACCTATCATAAGCTGCAGCTCGACTGCCTGTTTATGCTGGGCGGCAACGGCTCCACCAAGACCGCCAACCGCCTGCGCGAAGAGGGCCTCAACGTTATCGCCCTGCCCAAGACCATCGATAACGACACCTGGGGCACCGAGCTGACGTTTGGCTTTACGAGCGCCATCGACGTCGCCACCAAGTGCATCGACGACATCCACACCACCGCTTCGAGCCACGGCCGCGTGTTCGTTATCGAGATCATGGGCCACAAGGTTGGCTGGATTCCGCTGTACGCCGGCGTCGCGGGCGGCGCGGATGTCATCTTGATTCCCGAGATCCCCTACGACATGGATAACGTCATCAAGACCATCGAGCATCGCATGGAAACCGGCAGCCGCTTTACCATCGTGGCCGTCGCCGAGGGTGCTATCTCCAAGGAGGACGCGGCGCTGTCCAAGAAGGAGTACAAGAAGAAGCTCGCCGAGCGCACGAGCCCGTCGATCGTCTACGACATCGCCAAGGAGATCGAGGCCAAGACCGGTCGCGAGACCCGCGTCGCCATCCCCGGCCACACGCAGCGCGGCGGTCAGCCCGACGCCCAGGACCGCATCTTTGCGACCCAGTGCGGCGTCGAGGCGGCACTGGGCTGCTTACGCGGCGAGTTTGGCTACATGATTGCCCTGCGCGACGGCAAGATGTGCCACATGCCGCTCGAGGATGTCGCCGGCAAGCTCAAGTTTGTCGACCCCCAGAGCGATCTGGTGCGCGAGGCCAAGGCGTTGGGCATCAGCTTCGGCGACGAATAGCCTCAGCCGAAATTCATCCCATCGGGCCCTCCGACCACGCCCGACGTATTTCGATTTGGCTCCTCCCTTGACTCCGTCAAAGGTCGCCAATCGAAATCGTCGGGCGGGGTCGGAGGGCCCTGCGTTTACATACTCGCCGAGGTTATTCGTCTTCTTGCTGCGGGTGCCTGGCCTGAAATTCAGTTGCGGTGAAATAGTTCCTGCTTAGCCCGCAAATGGCTGAATCTAGGAACTATTCCACCGCAACTTACGTATGATCGGAGCGGCTACAGCACAAGCATCGGTGTTCGTTTGATGGTCCGCCACGAAATGGGGCCATCTACTACGTTTAGCCCGAAGGGGCCAACCATGACCGCCTTTTTCGAAAATCGACAGGTCTTCTACCTGCGGTTTTATTTTTCGTTTCCCCGGCATGGTTGAGGACATCCAATTAAACGTAGTAGATAGGCCCGTTTTGTGGCATACGGCCCATTCAAGCCCAATCTCGAAGGCTAAAGAGAGCCTCTCATCCACGCTTGCGAGCGAAAACCAAATAGAATGAAAGGCAAATGGAAAGCCCGTTTGACGAGCGGAGGACATATGCGGGACGTAGCCGAAAGCGACTGGAAGCTGTTTAAGAAAATGCTTCCTCAATGGCAAGAACGTTATATGGAAAAGCTCATCGGCCAGTACGTTGAGATGCTGAACGGCGACAGTGAAGCGTCCAGTAGATTTTGGGCACTAGAAGAGCGCCTCAATAGAGACAAGCTGTCCTCAGGCGTAATTGCAAACGACATTCGCCGCAGCACAATGCACCGCGAGATAGCCAATTTGCTTATCGACAGCGTGATCGCCCTCGACGACCTTGACGGTTTTACCGAGGACATTAAGAGCTATGCGCAACACTGGATTGGCCAGTAAGAGCACCGAACGACAAACATCCCCAGCAAAACGGGGCAAACGCCGGACCACCTAATGGTTGTCCGGCGTTTGCCCCGATAAAACCTGCCAAAATAAACCTGTCCCTTTTTGGCAGGTTACTCGGCGCTCTTGAGGGCGCCGACCATGTCGATCTTGTTGAGGGTATGATTGGTAGCGAGGTTAACGATAAACGTAAAGCCGAAGGAAAGCACCACGGCAAGCACGTAGCTCAGCGGCTCGACTTCGACGTCAAAGTACAGCGACGGCATCTGCAAAATGTACGTAAAACTCTCGGCCAGTGCACCGCCCAGCGGAACACCCAGCGCGGCACCAATCGCCGTGAGGATCAACGTCTCCTTGTTGACGTAGTGGTGCACCTCGCCGCGACGGAAGCCCAGCACCTTAATGGTTGCCAGTTCGCGCTCGCGCTCCGAAATGTTGGTGTTGGACAGCGTAAACACCACCACAAACGACAGGCACGCCGCCATAAAGGTCACGAGCACCACCACGGAATTGATAATCGCAAAGTTCGCCTCGTAGTTCTGCCAATGTTCGGCCGTGCTCGAGATGGTGAGCCAACCGTCGCTCTTAAGCTTCTTGCTAAACGCAATCTGGTCGGCCGACGAACCCTTAAGCAGCACAAAGACGCCGTTGAGTCGAGCACTGCGACCAAAAACTTGCTCATAGGTACTCTGCGTCATGTAAAGCGTGTTGCCCAGATAGTTGAGCGAAATGTCGCTAACCTTGACCTTGGCGACGTTGAGCGACGAATCCTGGACGTGAGCCGTATCGCCCGGCTGAATCCCCAACACCAGCTGTGAACTTTTGCTCAGATACACGTCTCCGTCACGCAAAGACAGAGGTTCTTTGGACTCATCCTCCAGGCGCACGTAATCGCCCAAGTCACCCGCGCGGTCATCGGGAATCACGATGAGCTGCACGGTCTCGCTCTTGCCGCCAAACGTAAAGGTGACGTTGTCGGTCATAATCGGCAGGGTCGAGGTCACCGTCACGTTGGAATCATTGGCCGCGCTTCGCTCGTCGAGCGCCGCGCACGTCTGCGAAAAATCGTCGGGATTGGCAACCGCCAGCAGGTCATAGCGCGTGATATGCCCGTACTGCTTGGGCGAAAGCGCCACCGACGTATCACGAATGCCCATCCCGCAGATCACGAGCGCCGTGCAACCGGCGATACCGAAGATGGTCATAAAGGCGCGCTTTTTGTAGCGGAACAGGTTACGCGCCGCCACCTTGTTTAAGAAGCCCATGCGGCGCCAGATAAAGCCGATGCGCTCAAGCAAGATGCGCGAGCCGGCACGCGGGGCCTTGGGACGCATAAGCGAGGCTGGGGTCTCGGACATCTCGTGGCGGCAGGCGATAATCGTAGCGCCCACCACGCCCACGGCAAACAGCGCCACCGACACGAGCGACGACACGATGTCGTACGAAAGCAGCATCTGGGGCAGCGAGTACATGTCGTCGAACACCGTAAACAGGAACAGCGGCAGGCCCACAAATCCGATGATGTTGCCGAGCACGCCGCCGATCAGACACGCCCACAGCGAGTAGTCCACGTATTTGGACAGAATACGCCCACGTGAATAGCCGAGCGCCTTGTACAGGCCAATAAGAGTGCGCTCCTCCTCGACCATGCGCGTAGCGGTGGTAAGGCTGATGAGCACGGCGACGATAAAGAAGATAAACGGGAACACCGTGGCGATGGCCTCAATTGACGAGCTATCGCTTTCCACGCTCGAGTAGCTTGCGATGTTGCCGCGATCCTGGATGTACCAGGTGCATTCGCCCAAGTCAGAGAGCTCGGCGCGGGCATCGGCGAACTGCTGGTCGGCAGCGGCGCGACGCTGGTCCAAATCGGCCTGCGCCTGGGCGCGCTCTTCGCTGCCTTCGGCCATGCGATCGATGTTTCTCTGCTCAACCCCAAAGAGCATCTCCGCCTGGCGCTCGGCCGCGTCAAGGCTCGCCGGCGTGTCGACCGTCAGCTCCTGAGCGCGCGCCTTCTCACGCTCCTCGCGGATCTTCTCGATATTGCCTTTAACCTCGTTGATCTTTGTCGTGTAGGCATCTGAATAGGAGTTAAGACTCTTGGCTCCCTCGACGATCACGTGGACCGCAGAGTAGGAAGAAGATGTCGCGGCGTCCTCGCTCACATAGAACTTATAGTCCGCCGCCGAAGCAGCGCGAAAGGCGTTGACGGTCGAGTCGGAGCTCACGTCGGTGGGGTCGAGGACCTCGGCCGTAATGGTGTAATCGCCCGCGGCAAACTGATCCTTGGCACTTTGGTTCGACGAGCTTGCGTCATTGGCGGCAAAACTCACGGTATCGCCGAGCTTTTTGCCCGAAGCCTTCAAGAACTTCGAAGTTACCGCGACCTCATCGGCGCTCTCGGGCAAATCGCCGTTCACGAGCACTGGCTGATCGATGTTCTCCTTGGAAAGACTTTGCACAACCACGCGCTCGCGCGTTGTGCCCACGGCGGTGTAGGCGGTCTCGGTGTAAATGCCCTCGGCCGTCTCGACGCCGTCGACCTCTTGGATAGCCGCAAGATCGTCGCGCGTAAGGCCATAGGTCGACTGCACGTTAATGTCATAGACATTCTGCTGGTCAAAATAGGCGTCGACCGAATCGCACAAATCCTCGCAGCCTGCCTTAAGGCCGCACATCACGCTCACGCCAAGCGCGGTGATGACCACGATTGACAAGAAGCGCTTAAGACTGCCCCGGATTGTGCGGTAGATGCCACGGCGAAAAACCGTCGGGACCATATCGTTTGAGCTTTGAGCAGTGCGGTAGGTCGCGAACTCCCAGTCGCGGTCTGCGTGCTCCGTATCGTGGTTTTGGCTGTTTTGGCGATCTTGGTCCATGGGCGCTACCACTCGATCGTCTCGATAGGCACGGGATTTTGCTGGACCGTCTCGCTCTCCACGCGGCCGCTCTTAAAGCGGATCAGGCGATCGGCCATGGGCGCCAGCGCGGAGTTATGGGTGATGATGATGACCGTGATGCCCTGCTTGCGACAGGTGTCCTGTAGCAGCTGCAAGATCTGCTTGCCGGTTTTGTAGTCAAGTGCGCCCGTGGGCTCGTCGCACAAAAGCAGCTTGGGGTTCTTTGCCAGCGCGCGGGCAATGGACACGCGCTGCTGCTCGCCGCCCGAAAGCTGCGCGGGGAAGTTGGCGAGGCGCTCACCCAAGCCAACCTGGCAAAGCGTTTGCTCGGCATCGAGCGAATCGGGGCAGATTTGCGCCGCAAGCTCAACATTTTCGAGCGCCGTCAGGTTGGGGACCAGATTGTAGAACTGGAAGACAAAGCCGACATCGGCGCGGCGGTATTCCACGAGCTGAGCCTCGTTGGCGGAGCTCACGTCGCGCCCGTCCACCGTCACGGTGCCGGAGGTCGCCGTATCCATGCCGCCCAGAATGTTGAGCGCCGTGGTCTTGCCGGCACCCGAAGCACCCAGAATGATGGCGAGCTCGCCGCGCTCGACCGTAAAGCTCGCGCCGTCGAGTGCGTGAATGCGGGCGTCGCCCTCGCCGTATGCCTTGATGACGTCTTTGAATTCGATATAAGCCATCGATCGGTTCCCATCTGGTCGGATAACTCTTTAGTATTACCCATTTCGCACCGACTAAAAAGGGACGGGTTTATTTTGGCAGGTTCTATATGGGGAAACGGCAGCTATAGATGAGGCGCCGGGGAGGCAGAGAAATCATCGATGGGGTCAGGCCGACCGCCAAACACAACGCACGCATCTCAATCTGTCAGCCAAATCATTCGAACAACTGTTCGTTTCTATGATATGATTCCGCTATCTAAGCAGGCCAATACGCAGAAAGGCGGCCAACATGGCGTTCGACTTTAAGAAGGAATGCAAGGAGCTCTACAGACCTGCAAGCAAGCCGAGTATCATAACTGTCCCGCCTATGAGCTACGTTGCCGTTCGCGGAAAGGGCGACCCAAATACCGAAGGTGGCGAGTATCAAAATGCCCTGCCGCTGCTTTACGGCATCGCCTATACCGTCAAGATGTCAAAGAAAGGCTCAAGGAGTATCGAGGGCTATTTCGACTTTGTGGTACCGCCGCTCGAGGGCTTCTGGTGGCAAGACTCCCCGAGCGGCGACATCGATTATGTACGCAAGGACGATTTCAACTTTATCTCGTGCATCCGCCTGCCCGATTTCGTCACTCAGGATGACTTTGACTGGGCGGTCGCGGAAGCCACGGCCAAAAAGAAACTGGACTTTTCTGCCGTCGAGCTGCTTAAAGTTGACGAGGGTCTCTGCGTTCAATGCATGCATACCGGACCCTACGACAGCGAGCCGGCAACCGTAGACGCCATGCATGAATATGCGACCGAGCAGGGCTATGTCCCCGACTTCTCAGACACCCGTTTACATCACGAAATCTATCTTTCCGATCCACGCAAGTGTGCGCCGGAGAAACTTAAGACTGTGGTTCGTCATCCTATCAAGCGCGCTGAATAGCGTGGAGCGTCATTTCACGCGCTGGGTTTTAAGCCAGCCAACCAGCCGCCTCCTAGGCTGTCAAGCAATTATCTTGACGCGGCCCGTCGCATCTTATAAGTTTGTTTTGCTAAAGCTGGAAAGCCTCTCAACGATGCGCAACTCCAGCTCTTTTTCTATCAAGAGGCTTAATGAAATCCCAGAAGTCGCGGATATCCATCAACGAACAAATAGCACTATTGACAGAAAACAAGGGTCTTAAGTGCTCTGATCAAAGCGAACTCGAGCGAGCTTTGGTCGAAGCCAACCACTACAGACTGTCGGCCTACTGGTTTCCCTACAAAACCAAATGCAAGTCCGGGATTACCATCTTTCGCGAAGGCACAACATTCGAAACCATCATCTACACGTATGAATTTGACCGAGCCCTCCGGCAGTTAATGTTTGATGCGGTCGGCAGTGCGGTCGGCAGAATTGAGATCTACCTCAGAAGCAGAATTGCCTATCTTGCCTCTGAGGAACGCGGGCCTTTCTGTTACCCAGATGTCGCCATAACGAGGCTCAACTCGGCATGCCCGTCGAGCTCTGCGCCGCACTGGGCTACGCAGCCGTCTTTGGCAGCGCCACCAATACGCTGCTCGCACCCATCCTTATTGGCTGCGAAGTCTTCGGCTTTGGTAACTTGCCGATGTTCATTATTGTCTGCGTTGTGGCTTACCTGTTCAACATGGATAAGTCCATCTACGCCCTGCAGGAGCGGGCGTAGATCGATGTCCAGGCAGGTGGTCTCAGCCGGAAACGGTGTCCCACTCTGAGGCTGTATTCCGGGACACGGTTTCCGCTTGGAACGCCATTCGGAAAGCGCATCCCGCTTTAAAACGGAATTCCGGGACGTAGTTTCCGTCTGAGCCTCCATTCGGAAAGCATGTCCCGTTCTTTCACGGCATCTTGGCTATGCAAAGCGCTCGAGTGTTACTCCTCGTACGCGCCCTCAAGCCGAAGCAGCCACTCCTTGCGATCAAGCCCGCCGGCATATCCGTTAAGCGAGCCGTCGGCCGCCACCACGCGATGGCATGGCACAATAATCGAAACAGGGTTGCGAGCGACCGCGGCCCCCACCGCACGAGGAGACACAACAGGTGCCTCGTTTCCCGGCACACGATGTCGAGCCGCAACGCGCTGAGCGATCTCGCCATACGTAGCGACCTCGCCACGCGGGATAGAGAGCAGCTCAAACCAAACCTCACGCTGAAATGCCGTGCCAATCATATGCAACGGCGGCGTAAACCGAGGCTCCTGCCCCGCAAAATAAGCATTCAGCCAAGCCCAGGAACGCTCAAGCACCGAAGACGCCGCACCATTTGCCGGACTCACCGACGACATGCCGCCAGCACCAGAAACTGCATCGGCGCCTTCAACATGTTCGGGATCTTCTTTGAGAAGCGTGGAGCCAAAATGCTCCTGTCCCTCAAACCAAAGCCCCGTCAGACCGCGGCCATCAGCGGCAAGCAAGATTTCGCCCAAAGGCGAAGCAAACGTCGTCGTGACCACCAGCGGCTCCTTTCAAAACTCCGCACCATAATACCGCGAATTGTGTAGACAACTTCAATCGACCCCAAAGTTACCCAAGGCAGCAGGCGCACAGCGCCGAGGCCGCCGCCGGGACCAGGGCCCGCAGCGGCCACGTGCCCTCACATCAGCCCAGCGGCCCCAACCAACAACGGCCCCATCGCTGGCCGCTCGCAGCCGAGTCACCGCAGGCGGGGGCCGGGCTTAGTTTTCAGAACACTCCGCAGACCAATGTGGCGCCTTGTCCGCGGCTCCGAAGGAGCAGGACAAGGCGCCACACATGGTCGAGGACGTTCTGAAAACTAAGCCCGGCCCCCGCCGGACAGGTCGCACTACTCGCAGAGCAGCTTAGCGATCTGGACGGCGTTGGTTGCCGCGCCCTTACGGATTTGGTCGCCGCAGCACCAGAAGGTAATACCGCGCGTGGCCTCGGGGTTCGAGATGTCGCGACGCACGCGACCGACCCAGATCAGATCCTGATCGGACGTATCCATCGGCATGGGGAAGCGATCATGCGCATCCTCGGCGCCCATGTCGTCAACCAGCTTCACGCCCGGAGCGGCAGCCAGCGCAGCACGGGCCTCTTCCACCGTGATGTCGCGCTCAAACTCGAGCGTAATGCTCTCGGAGTGCGAACGCAGCACGGGCACGCGCACGCAGGTGCAGTTCACGCGCAGCTCGGGCAGATGCATGATCTTACGGCCCTCGTTCTGCAGTTTCATCTCCTCGGAGGTAAAGCCCTCCTCCTTGACGCCGCCAATCTGCGGAATCAGGTTGCTCGCCAGCTGGGCGGCAAACGCGCGCGGCTCGGGAATCTCCTCGCCACGGCCCAGGGCGGCAAGCTGCGCTTCGAGCTCGGCCATACCGGGAGCACCGGCACCCGAAGCCGCCTGATACGTCGAGACGATCATGCGCTTCACGCCGGCAAGCTGATGCAGCGGCCACGTGGGAACCAGGCCGATGATGGTCGCGCAGTTGGGGTTGGCGATAAGGCCGTGATGCCACTTGATGTCGTCGGCATTGATCTCGGGCACGACCAACGGCACCTCGGGATCCATGCGGAAGGCATGGCTGTTGTCGACCACGACGGCGCCGCGCTTGACGGCCTCGGGCAGTAGCTCCTTCGCGATATCGTCGCCGGCGGCTCCGAGCACAATATCACAGCCCTCAAAGGCCTCGGGGCAAGCCTCTTCGATCACGATCTGCTCGCCGCGGAACTCAACGGTCTTGCCCGCGGAGCGTGCACTTGCCAACAACTTGAGCTTGCCGATCGGGAACTCCTGCTCGTTGAGGCACTCGAGCATCTGGGTGCCCACGGCTCCCGTCGCGCCCAAAATAGCAACCGTGTACTGTTTCATGCTTCCCCCTTTAAAGGTTGTGGCTTTTGCCCGCACGCCGAGCAGGCTGATTATTGTTGCCAGTGTATACAAGAACGGGGCGGACACGAAACCCGCCCCGTCGAAACGAAACCGAAACGAAACGCCCCGCCGTAGATTTATGAGACATGTCCCAAAAATCACCGGGATGGTAGCTACTTGCGGAGCACGTCCAGGGCGGGCTCGACCGGCGCGGAAGCCTCCAAGTCGGAGACCTTCACAATGCCGTTTTTATCGGAAAAGGCACGGTAAATGGTCCGAATCGCCAGGTCGAAGTCCTTCTCCTCGACACCGATAATGATGTTGATCTCGTCGCAGCTCTGCGAAATCATACGCACGCTCACGCCGGCCTGGCCGAGCATGCCAAACAGATGGCCCGAGATACCTGCACGACCGCGCAGGTTGCGGCCGACGGTAGCGATGAGCGCCAAGCCCTCGACAACCTCGATCTCGAGCGGCTCGACCTCCTGCTGGATGTCGCCCACGAGTGAGTACAGCGAATCGTGCACATCCTGCTCCTGCACCACGGCGCCAAAGCGGTCGACGCCGGTGGGCATATGCTCGACGGAAACGTCATAGCGCTCGAAGACCGAAAGCGCACGGCGCATAAAGCCAACGCGGGGCTTGGTGCGGTCGCGGGCCACGTTGATGGCGACAAAGCCGCGCTTGCCGGTCACGCCGGTAATGATGGGCTCCGCCTCGCCCTCATCAGCCGTCTCGCTAATGATAGTGCCGGGGTCCTGCGGCGCATTGGTGTTCTTGATGACCAGCGGAATACCAGCCTCGCGCACGGGAAACACAGCTTCCTCGTGCAGAACGCTCGCACCCATGTACGAAAGCTCGCGCAGCTCCTCGTAGGTAACGCGCGCAATGGGCTGAGCCTCGGGAACAATGCGAGGATCGGCAGAATAGAAGCCAGAAACGTCGGTCCAGTTCTCGTACAGGTCGGCGCCCAGGCACTTGGCCAGGATTGAGCCGGAAATATCGCCGCCGCCACGGTCGAGCAGCTTGATCTGGCCCTCACGCGTCGCGCCGTAGAAACCGGGCATAACAAAGCCGCCCTGCTGGCCGTACTCCTGCACCAGCTCGGAGGTGCGATTCATGCTGAGCGTACCGTCGTGATGGAACGCCACAACCGTCGCGGCGTCCAAGAACGGTAGGCCCAGGTACTCGGCCATCAGGCGGGCGGTAAAGTACTCGCCACGGCTCACAAGCTCCTCGGTGGAGTAGCCGCCCGAGCGGGCGCGCTCGGCAAAGGCCGCGAACTCCTCACGGATGGGATAGGTGAGCTCCAGCTCGTCAGCGATATCAAAATAGCGCTGGCCAATGTCCTCAAGCAGCTCCTCACACGACACGTGGTACTTAACGTGCGCGTTAACCAGATAGAGCAGGTCGGTCACCTTGGTGTCACCCTTAAAACGGCGACCGCAGGCGGAAACCACCACAAAACGGCGAGCCGGATCGGCATCGACGATGGCCTTGATCTTCTTGAAGTGTTCGGCGTCGGCGACCGACGAGCCGCCAAACTTGGCAATCTTAATCATGGGCTGGAGGTTACCTTTCTAAAAAGCCTCTGCGAACCTATTTTGCGCGCTCTGATACCATGGTTTCACCGATTGGGACCAAGGCATCCGAGGAGCAGTGTTATATGGGAACTTATCATAGTACACGAGGACGCACTTTATCGTGCTCAAGTAAGGTGGCAATCCGCACCGGCATCGCTCCCGACGGGGGTTTGTTTGTCTCGGACGAGCTCGGCACCCAGCAGGTCGATATCAGCTCGCTTGCAGCTAAATCGTACTTTGAAATCGCTCAAGATGTGTTGGGAATGTTACTGAATGATTACACGGCCGAAGAAATTTCGGCGTGTGTCGACGAGGCATACCGCGGCACGTTCGCGAGTGAAGAGGTTACGCCGCTCGTCAAACTCGACGCAGCGCCGGGCGCTGACGCCCCTCAGACCTATGTGATGGAGCTCTTTGGCGGCCCCACAAGCGCCTTCAAGGATGTCGCCCTGCAGATGCTCCCCCGTCTGATGGCCCGCACTTCCGCCAAGGACGGCGGCGCCGAGCGCATCATGATTGTCACCGCCACGTCGGGCGACACGGGCAAGGCCGCGCTCGCCGGTTTTGCCGACGCTCCGGGCACGGGCATCACCGTCTTTTATCCCGAGGGCAAGGTCAGCCGCGTCCAGAACCTGCAGATGTCCACCCAGGAGGGCGGTAACGTCGCCGTCTGCGGCATCCGCGGCAACTTCGACGACGCCCAGAGTGCCGTCAAGCGCATCTTTGCCGATAAGGAGCTGGCCGAGCGTCTTGAGGCCGCCGGCACGGTGCTTTCGAGCGCCAACTCCATCAACGTCGGCCGCCTGGTGCCGCAGGTCGTCTACTACTTTGCCGCCTATGCGCAGCTGCTGCGCGCCGGCGCCATCGAGGCCGGCGACGCCGTGGAGTTCTGCGTGCCGACCGGCAACTTTGGCGATATTCTGGCCGGCTACTACGCCAAGCGCATGGGTCTGCCCGTCGCCAAGCTCGTCGTGGCGAGCGACAAGAACAACGTGCTTGCCGACTTCCTGACCACCGGCGTTTACGACCGTAACCGCCCGTTCTTCACGACCATCTCGCCGTCGATGGACATCCTCATCAGCTCCAACCTGGAGCGCATGCTGTACTTCCTGTCCGATGGCGACTGTGAGCTCGTTGCCGGCCTTATGGAGCAGCTGGCGCAGACTGGTCGCTACGAGGTGCCCGCCGAGCTGCTGGCCAAGATTCAGAGCGTCTTTGCCTGCGGCTGGGCCAGCGAGGACGAGGTCCGCACTGCCATCAAGAGCTGCTGGGATACGAACGGCTACGTAATCGACCCGCACACCGCTTGTGGTTATCACGTCTTTGAGCAGGCCGCTCCCGCCGAGGGCGCCAAGGCCCGCGTGCTGCTTTCGACCGCCAGCCCCTACAAGTTCCCGCGCGCCTGCTGCGACGCCCTGGGCCTCGACGTTCCCGAGGACGACTTTGAGGCCATGCGCGTGCTCGAGCAGACAACCAACACGGTCGCCCCAGCCCAGCTCGCCGAACTCGAATCCAAACCCGTCCGTTTCGAAGACGTCTGCGACGTCGACGAAATGGCCAGCTACGTCGAGTCCGCAGCAAAACGAATGAGCACCAACTAGATCCCTTATTAAGCGCCGGCGAAAGCCGGCGCACCTTCTTTCATCAGATAACCCTCGGGATGATGACGAACGCGCACAGCGTGCCTGGCTGTTTAGTTCGTCGTGAGTTCCGCACGCAAAGGAAAGCACTTAATGTGCTTTCCGTCTTGCGCAGGACTGTCCGAGCAGCGAACTAAACAGCCAGGCACGCCAGGAGGACCCACATGATCAAGATCACCGTCCCAGCGACAAGCGCCAACTTGGGCATTGGCTACGATACCCTCGGCATGGCCGTCAGCCTCTACTCGCACTTTACCTTTGAGCGCGCCGACAAGCTCACCATCACGGGCTGCCCCGAGGAATTCCAAAACGAGAACAACCTGGTCTACGTGAGCTTTGTCGATGCGCTGGCCGCATGGGGCGAGCCGGCCTTCCCCGTCGCCATCGACATTCAGACCGACGTGCCCGTCGCCCGTGGCCTGGGTTCCAGCTCCACCTGCGTCGTCGCCGGCATCATGGCTGCCGCCGCGCTGACGGGCCACACCGTCGACCGCGCTGAGCTCGTCCGCATTGCCACCGAGGTCGAGGGCCATCCCGATAACGTCGCCCCTGCTATCCTGGGCGGCGCCGTCTGCTCCTTTACGCCGACCGATTCGCTCCCCCAGTGCCTGCGCTACGAGGTGAGCGATCGCCTGCGTTTTATTACCGTGATTCCGCCCTACGAGGTACACACGAGCGAGGCGCGCAAGGTCGTGCCGCAGGAGATTCCGCTCTCCACCGCCGTGTGGCAGATGGGCCGCATCGCCGGCATGACGCGCGGCTTGGAGACTGGTGACCTCGACCTGATTGCCGCCGCCAACGACGACCGCATCCAGGAGCCCTATCGTCGCCGTCTGATTCCCGACTACAACGCCGTGCGCGACACCTGCCTTAACGGCGGCGCTAAGACCATCTGGATTAGCGGCTCGGGCTCGACCCTCATGGCTGTGACCGACGACACCATCGTGGCAAAGTTCCTGCAGGTCAAGCTGCGCGAGCAGTTCCCCAAGTGCGATACGCATATTCTGACGTGCGACACGGAAGGCGCCCAGATCGAATACCTGTAGTCGCCGTCCCGTATACTCGCCGGGGAGGCCAGGGGCTTTGCCCCCAAATCGTCCTCGGACATGGCAGGACCCCCGCTGCGCACTTCGTGCGGCGGGGGTCCTGCCGTCCTGCGGAAAGATTTGGGGGCAAAGCCCCTGGCCTCCCCTACGTTAGCTTCGCTGACGGCGGCTACAGGGACCTACGCTTTGTAAAAGCGCCGGGCTGATAGTTGCTTTTTATTGGTAGGGGCTCTTGCTAGGTAGGGGCACTTACTAGTGACAGGCTTCGCCTGTGCGCTTGGTTTACGCTGCGCTTGTTTCTTTGTATTCGAAGACTGGTTCTAGGAGGTCTTCGATGTTGCAGTGTAGGACTTTTGCAATATCCCTCACTGTCGTTACCGAGGCTTCGTTGATGTTTCGCTGGCGCTGTTCGTACATTTGGATTGAACGGAGCGATACACCCGATTCGTATGCCAGGTCTTGTTGGGTTTTTTTAATCCTCTTTCTTGCTAGCGCCAGTTTAGTCTGACGCGGCGCCTTCTTCGCCATATCACAGACAAGGCGCGCCACGCGCTCCTCCGAGGCCTCATGCCAGGGGTAGTACAGGTTTCGCAGCGCATCAAATGGAACAACATGAAACAGATCTTCGAACGATCCCCCTAGGCGCCACTGCAAATATGCCAGTATCCAGCCCGTCCAATATTCTGGTGTCTTCTCAAATCGGTAGGTCCGATCTGGCATCGACCCTGTTTGGTAACCAGATCTTTCGGAGATGAGCGCAAATAGTTCAACGCCCGACTTTCCCGACACTACCCATGCGTTGCCGCGTTCGAACTCGCGAGCTACGCCGCTCAGGCAAAAGAGTTCAGCAACTTCCGATCCTTCTGCTCCGTAATCGTTAACGGCATAGTCGAAGCAATCCCCGAGGTTGTTCATTGCGTCCTCAAGGTAATAGACGGGATATGTCCTACTCGGCCCACGATCCGTTAACTCTTGGATCATTTAAATCAACCCTCCCTGCCATCAAATCCCTAATGTCGACACCATCAGAGTCAAATCCGTTTACCGTATCCAGGTACTTTCGTCGAGCGTTCTGTTCTCGCTCAAATCGTTTGGGATAAAACTCAGCTCCCGAAGCCTGCTTCCAATCGCGGAACTTAATCGCCGAGAACGCACGCTCACTCATAAGCGCATATTGAATGCCCAAATCCCCCAAAAACATAATGCGCTGCAATTGCCTGAGCGAGATCATGCCGTTGACAAACTGTCTTGCAAACGAGAAATAGGAATCGTCTGCACGATAGCCTCGAATAACGTCATAGGGAGAAATATCAATCAGGCAGTTATCCAGCAGATAACGAAGCCCCTCGCGTGCTACTGGCGTTGAAACATTGAACTCTCTGTTATTCGCCAGAATTGCAAGCCAGTTGAGAATCGAGAACTCACCTGATTCCAAATCCAAAATCGCAAGGCCATCTAAATCAAGCTCATATCGATTGGCAATGCCATCAGACTCGGTCCGACATGCCCACTCCATTGCCATTTCCTCATGCGGTGTGCAATAAAACCCGCGCCCATAGTCATTGAATTGCCTGCATTTATCCAACGATGGATGCTCGACAACAACCTCCGACCCGTGCCAAAGCTCCATATCGACCTCCTAAAAAATATCACCCCAGTGATAGTTTACCAATAACTATCACTGGGGTGATATGAACGGGGGCTTTTGACGGTTTAACCCTGACTAGAGGCAGGCCTCGGCGATGCGCTTTTTTAGTTCGTCGATACCCACGCCGGTCTGGGAGCTCGTGATGATTACATTCTCGGCCGGGACGTTGAGCTGCTTTTTGATGGCTGCTGCTTGGCGGGCCTGCTGGGTGCGGCTGAGTTTGTCGGCCTTGGTGAGGCAGACGATAAAGTTGAACTCGTTGCCCTGCAGGTAGTCGATCATGTCATGGTCGAGTTTACTGGGGTCGTGGCGAATGTCCACCAGCGACACAACCAGGTTAAAGCTGCGCTCGGAGTCGAAGAAGTCGCCAATGAGCTCGGCCCAACGGTCGCGCTCGGCCTTGGAACGGCGGGCGAAACCGTAGCCTGGCAGGTCCACAAAGTGCACGTCGTCGGCCTCGAAGAAGTTGATGTTGCTCGTCTTGCCCGGCGTACTCGAAACCTTCACCAGGTTCTTGCGGCCAAAGAGCTTGTTCATGATGGACGACTTGCCCACGTTGGAGCGGCCGACAAAGCTCACCTCGGGGCAGGTGGACTCGGGGATCTGCGAAACCTTGCCGTAGCTGGCGACGAACTTGGCAAGCTGATAGTTAATGGAATCGGCCATGGACACTCCTTGGTCGTAGGTTCTTACAAATAGACGCGCTATTGCGCAGCGGCAATGCGGCGGACGATATCGAGCGTGATGTCACTTGCGACACGCGCGTACTCGAACAGATCGAACTCGCGCTCGCAAATTGCATCGTACGCCTCGTCACAATTATCGCTGATAGCGCGCAACACCAGGCAATCGACACCATTTTTGGTTGCGACATGGGCAATTGCCGCGCCCTCCATGCCGACACAATCGGCATGCGTCGCCTCGATAGCGTCGTTGCGCATGGTAGCGCCCGTCACAAAGCGGTTACCCGTGGCAATCGTGCCGACCAGGAACTGCTTGGTGCCCTCGTTCGAAGCGACTGCATTTTTCGAAGCGTCAACAAACCCACGCTCAGCAAGCACGTCGGCGGCAATATCGACCAGCGCGAGCGTCGAGCCAAACTCCTCGAGCCCCGGTGCGGACTCGGCGATAAGCGCGGTATCGGTATCCAGATAGCGTAGGCGTTTGCCAATGACCACGTCGTCGATATGGAGCTTGGGGTTCAAACCGCCCGCAATGCCCGAAAACACAACAGCCTGCGGAGCATACTTGCTAATGAGGTGCTGTGTTGCAGCGGCGGCGTTCACCGTGCCCATGCCCGCCGTTGTGGCGACAACTGTCAGGCCGTCGAGCTCACCGCTCACAACGGTCAAGCCTGCCTCCCGTGCCTCGCAAACGTCGCTCAGCTCTTCCTTAATCTGCATGATCTCTTTTTCGAGCGCACCGATAATCGCAATGGTAGCCATGCCATTCCCCAAACCTATTCGAAATTCTCAACCACGGTATGGTACCAGCATTTTGTTTGACCTCGTCAAACGAACACGCTAAGCCAGTGCAGCTCGCGTATCAAACAGAGCCTTTGCAATCGCGGCCGTAACCTCGCTCGAGCGGTCGCTCCACGGCATCGATGTCATGATACCCATGACATAGGTACAGCCATCGATGTCGATAAGGCCCGCATCGCATGTCGAGTAGTAACCATCCTCGCTAATCCAGCCTGCCTTGTTGCGCACCAAAACCTGCTCGTCCGCAATGCCATCGCGAATAAACGAGCGCGATGTTGATGCCAGAAGGCCCGACAACCACTGTGAAGTCTCGGTATCCATGCTCAGATACTCGCTCATCTCACGCCATAACCTCGCAGAAGTGCGCGGGCAGTAGGTCGGAAAATCACTCATCGGATTCAGTGCCGTTTCGTCATCAACACCCAGATTGGCAATCCAATCCTCATAGCCATCATGGTCAAACGCCGCGCGTAACGCGATAAACGAATCGTTGTCTGAGTTGACGACGACATTCTCGATAAGGTTGCGCACCGTCTGCCAGCCCATGCTGTAACCACCATACGTGGCTAAAGGCCCATCGAGCGACACCTGCCCCGATTCGACCAACGTCTCGCAAATATAGAGCGCATACAGCGCTTTGTAGCTGCTCGCTCCATACACCTCGACATCGGCGTTATACGTCACGCCCCTACCGCTCGATAGGTCGTAGAACACTACACCCACATCGCCCAGCTCCTGCGCCCGACACAGGGCATCCTGGAGCGAGGCAAGGCTCTCATCCTCCAAGGCAGGAGTCTTGTTATCCACCAACGAGAAGGTCCGAACGGTATCACCCGAAGGGATATCGTTGAAGTCCGCCTTCGAAAGTCTCGTCTTGAGATCTGCCGTCGACAGAGCTTGATCTGCCGACGCTTTGGACTTTGAAACCTTCTCGTTTTGCAGCTGTACCGTTGACGCATCTGGGCGCACCGTTCGCTCCGAGGCGTAGGTTTTAACGGTAATTCCGAGGATAATAACCGCCGACGTTAGCATCCCAATGGCGGCAATCTTCCTCACGCGGATGCGAGCGCTGGCAAGGCCACGCAAAGACGTGCCCTTCGTCTTATATCTGCTGCCATGCTGCGGCACATACTCGTCCCGCGATGCGATATTTCGCACGTGGTCTCCTGACTGCCACCGTTTATATATGTTAGCGCCGGGCGATTTTAGCCGCTAATAGTCAAACTATTTTGACCAATCCCG
>CALJMO010000020.1 GCA_937982065.1 uncultured Collinsella sp. | reverse complement strand
CAAGCCACCTGCTCGACGACCTGGCAGACCTCACCGACTCGTTCTACTTCATCGAAGACGGCACGATCGTGGAAAAGATCGAGTCGTCCTCGCAAACACTCAAGCAGGAATACCTCGATACATACGAAGGAGGTGAATGACATGAAACTATTTGAACAGCTGAAGACCAATGCGTCGCGCATGGCTGTCTACGCCATCCTCGTGGCAACGGCTTTATGCGGAATCGCGGCACCCGTCTATGCGCTCAACGGGGAGAAAGGCGATGTCGAACCCGCGTACATGGCTTCGACGGTCAAGGACCGGTACAAAGCCTTCTCTGGAGACGCGTTTTACGTAGCAGAGTACGACACGACCTACCGTTAGCTTCGCTACAACAAGGGCTACGACTATCTAGGCGCAGAGGCAATCAGCTATACGTCGGGTTGGTACCGCTCCAACTATGGACACATAACCCAGTTCAAGTGTAACTACCGCGTGTACAACTAAAGCAACCGGCCGGGACGAGGGGTGACGCAAAAGCGTCGCCCCCGTTTTTAACCATGTCAACTGAACCTAGTTCAGTTTGGTTGATTTCCGATCTCAGCCGAACACATTGAGCGGAAAGGCCGTTCCCGCAGTCAGTCGAACGTCCCCGGGGCCCTTCTCAGGCCCCGGGGACGGCATTTTCCCAGTTGAAGGAACGGTGGAGATGTGTTTCGATGGGTCAGATTCGTGTCGTTCCGAAAAGACCGTGAACCTTTTGTGGGACACGCGGCGCCGTGGTACCATAGCCGAGTTTATTGTCTTGGTCGGAAACCAAGACGCCTTATGCGCTGATCGGTAACCAGCGCCTGACTAATAAGGAGTCCTACCATGAAGCAGGGTATCCATCCCCAGTATGTCGAGTGCACGGTGACGTGCTCCTGCGGCAACACCTTCAAGACGCACGCTACCGTGTCCGAGATGAAGGTCGAGCTTTGCAACGAGTGCCACCCGTTCTACACTGGCCAGCAGAAGTTCGTCGACACCGGTGGACGCGTCCAGCGCTTCGCCGACAAGTTCGGTGGCGCCGCTGCCGCCCAGCTCAAGAAGGCTGAGGAGGCCAAGGCTGCCAAGGCCGCCAAGGCTGCTGAGGCCGAGGCCGCTCGCAAGGCCGCCGCTGAGGCTAAGGCCGCCGAGAAGGCTAAGCGTGCCGCTAAGTTTGCCGAGGAGGCTGCCAAGCAGGCCGCCGAGGCTCCCGCAGAGGCTCCCGTCGAGGAGGCCGCTGCCGAGGCCGAGACTACCGAGGCTGCTGAGTAAATAGCTCGCCGCGGAATCACTCGCATTCATGGCATGAGGGCCGTGCATCCATTTGGGTGCGCGGCCCTTTTCTTTTTATTGGTGCAGGCTAACCCGTTCCCATTGCACCAGATTGGTGCGAAGGGGACGGGTTGGTTTGCACCAAATGGCAGACTGACGGCGTTTTCCCAGATAAAACCTGCCAAAATAAACCAGTCCCTTTTTGGCAGGTCGGTCGGGTCGTAGTTATTACGTGGCGGTCGAGGTCGACCGTATAGGCCGCGCCTTGTTTGGCTAAAGTACAATCATCTGTGTTTAACTCGCCCGCAGCTGCACGGCGTGGGCGATGGCCAAAAAGGAAAACCACATGGGATTCATGTCAAAGCTGCTGTCCTTTGGATCCGATAAGGACCTTAAGCGCTACTACAAGATCGTCGACCAGATCAACGGTCTTGAGCCCCAGTTTGAGAAGATGACCGAGGAGGAACTCCGCGCCCAGACCGATAAGTTTCGCGAGCGTTACGCCAACGGCGAGTCGCTCGACGACATGCTTCCCGAGGCCTTTGCCACCGTGCGCGAGGCTTCCAAGCGCATCACGGGCATGCGCCACTTTGACGTACAGCTCATCGGCGCCATGGCGCTTCATGAGGGTCATATTGCCGAGATGAAGACCGGCGAGGGTAAGACGCTCGTCTCCACCTTGTCCGGCTACCTCAACGCTATCGCCGGCAAGGGCGTGCATGTCGTTACCGTCAACGATTACCTGGCAAAGCGCGACTCCGAGTGGATGGGCCGCATCTACAAGTACCTGGGCATGACCGTCGGTCTGCTCCAGAACAACATGCCGCTCGAGCTCAAGCGTCCGGCCTACCAGGCAGACGTCACCTATGGCACCAACTCCGAGTTCGGTTTCGACTACCTGCGCGACAACATGGTCACCCGTCCCGAGCAGCGCGTGCAGCGCGGTCACAACTACGCCATCGTCGACGAGGTCGACTCCATCCTGATCGATGAGGCCAGGACGCCGCTCATTATCTCGGGCGCCGGCACTAAGTCCGCCAGCACCTACAAGGACTTCGCGCGCGCCGTGCGCGGCCTGGAGCGCGGTGAGGACGTGTCGCACGACATGCTCACCGCCACCGAGGACGTTGAACCCACGGGCGACTACGTCATGGACGAGGCCAAGCACACCATCGCCGCCACCGAGCGCGGTCTTAAGAAGATCGAGCGCCGCCTGGGTATCGATGACATCTATGCCGATCTCTCCGGCCAGCTGGTCAACCACCTGCAGCAGGCGCTGAAGGCCCAGTACATGTTCCACCGTGATAAGCAGTACGTGGTCACCAACGGCGAGGTCAAGATCGTCGACGAGTTCACCGGCCGCATTATGGAAGGCCGCCGTTACTCCGAGGGCCTGCACCAGGCCATTGAGGCCAAAGAGGGCGTGCTCGTACGCGAGGAGAACCAGACCCTGGCCACCATCACCCTGCAGAACTACTTCCGTCTGTATGACAAGCTCTCCGGCATGACCGGCACGGCACTTACCGAGGATGCTGAGTTCCGCGAGATCTACAAGCTGCCCGTCGAGGTCATCCCCTCCAACAAGCCCGTGCAGCGCGTGGACCACGAGGACCTGGTGTACCGCACCATTCAGGCTAAATACAACGCCGTTGCCGACGACGTTGAGCGTCGTCACGCCAAGGGCCAACCGGTCCTGGTGGGCACCGTCTCCATCGAGAGCTCCGAGAAGCTGTCCGCCGCCCTTACCAAGCGCGGCATCGCACACGAGGTCCTCAACGCCAAGCACCATGAACGCGAGGCCCACATCGTTGCCCAGGCCGGACGCTACGGCGCCGTGACCATCGCCACCAACATGGCCGGTCGTGGTACCGACATCCTGCTGGGCGGCAACCCCGACGAGCTGGTGCGCGAGCGCCTTGAGTACGAGGGCCTGACCATGGAGGACGTGACGCCCGAGCAGCTCGAGCAGTTTAACGCCGAGGCCAAGGAGACCTGCAAGGCCGAGCGCGAGCGCGTGCTTGCCGCCGGCGGCCTGACCGTTATCGGAACCGAGCGCCACGAGTCCCGTCGTATCGACAACCAGCTGCGCGGCCGCTCCGGTCGTCAGGGCGATCCGGGCGAGACCCAGTTCTACCTGTCGCTCGAGGACGACCTCATGCGCCTGTTCGGCGGCGACAAGATGGACCGCGTCTCCAAGATGATGGTCACGGCCGACATGGGCGACGACATGCCCATCCAGCACAAGATCATCTCCAAGGCCGTCGAGAGCGCCCAGCACAAGGTCGAGAGCATCAACTTCTCCATGCGTAAGAGCGTCCTTGAGTACGACGACGTCATGAACAAGCAGCGCCAGGTCATCTACGCCGAGCGCAACAAGATTCTGGACGGCAAGGACCTGACCGACCACATCACCGAGGTCATGCACGATACCGTGTACCGCTGCGTGCAGGAGTTCTGCACCAAGGACAGCCACGAGGGCGAGCGCGACCTGGAGGGCCTGCGCAAGTGGGTTGTGGAGCTCACCGGCCACATCGATACGCCGAAGTTCCCCGACGAGGACTTTGAAGCCCTGGCTGCCGATGTCTTGGCCTATGTTGAGAAGTGCTACAACATGAAGGCCGAGCGTCTGGGCGAGGACCTGATGCGCGAGCTCAATACCCAGGTCATGCTGCGCGTCATCGACACCCGCTGGATGAACTACCTGCAGGAGATGGACTACCTCAAGACCGGCATCGGCCTGCGCGGCTTTGGCCAGCGCGACCCGCTGGTTGAGTACAAGACCGAGGCCTACGGCGCGTTCCAGATACTCGTCGATACCATGTATGAGGATTACCTGCGCACGGTTCTGCGCATCGAGATCAAGGCTGCCCCGCGTGCCGTGGAGCACAAGGAGGAGCCCGCGCTCGAGGGCGCGCGCTTCTCCGGCCCTGCCGAGGTCGATGGTGACAACGGCGACTCGGTGCTGCGCAAGCAGGCGCAGGTGCAGGCCCGCACGGCTGTCCAGGGTGGTCCGGCTGCCGTCAACAACGGTGGCAAGGTGACCACCTATCGCAAGTCCGAGAGCGACGATCCGTACGTCAACGTGGGCCGCAACGACCCGTGCCCCTGCGGTAGCGGCAAGAAGTTTAAGTACTGCCACGGCAGGAATCGTTAATGGCTGAGGCTTTAGAGGTAACGCCCGCCGAGCTGGACGCGTTTGCGGACCGGCTCGGTGAGGTCGAGTCATATCTCCACCTGGACGAGAAGCGTACCCGCGTGTCCGAGCTCGAGGCCAAAAGTGTTGCCCCTGGCTTTTGGGATGACGCCGACGCCGCCCGTGCCACCATGGAGGAGATTGCGCGCACCAAGGAAGATATCGCTGCCGTGGACACCGCGCGCGGCGAGCTTTCCGATGCCCGCGCCGCGCTGGAGCTTGCCGAGGAGATGGGGGATGACCCCGACGCCGCCGCCCTTCGCGAGGAGGCTGCAGCCACGGCTGAGCGCCTGGCCCGTGCCATCGATGAGCTTGAGCTTTCGAGCTGGTTTACCGGTGAGTTCGATCACGGCGATGCCATCGTGACCATCAAGCCCGGACAGGGTGGTCTGGAGGCCCAGGACTGGACCTTCATGCTCTTTAAGATGTACATGAAGTACTGCCAGCGTCGCGGCTGGAAGGTCACCATCAACGACTGTCCCGCGGCCGAGGTCATCGGCATCGACCGCGCGACCTTTACCGTCGAGGGCAAGGACGCATTTGGCATGCTGCGCGCCGAGGCCGGCGTCCACCGCTTGGTTCGCATTAGCCCCACCGACGACAAGAAGCGCCGCCAGACCACGTTTGCCGGCGTCGAGGTCATCCCCGTGCTACCCGATGATATCGACATCGAGATCAGTCCCGATGACATCCGCGTGGACGTGTACCACGCGAGCGGCCCGGGCGGTCAGGGCGTCAACACCACCGACTCCGCCGTGCGCGTGACGCATTTCCCCAGCGGCATTGTGGTCACCTGCCAAAACGAGCGCAGCCAGATCCAGAACAAGGCCGCGTGCATGCAGATCCTCAAGGCTCGCTTGTACGAGATTGAGCTCGAGAAGCGCGCCGAGGCGCTCGATGAGATCCGCGGACCCAAGACCACGATTGGTTTTGGCAACCAGATCCGCAGCTACGTGCTCTACCCGTACCAGATGGTCAAAGACCTACGCACGGGCGTGGAGACCAGCAATGTCGAGGCCGTCCTTGACGATGGCGACCTGGACCCGTTTGTTATTGGCTACCATCGCTGGGCCACCGGCAACGCCGATGCAGAAGGCTCGGAGGTCTAAAACATCGGGCGGCTTCAAGCCGATGCCAAGCCCAACGGTTGGACGGGTTTGTATCCAGAATAAACCCTGCGCAGGGGTGGTTTTTGTTCGGCGAATCGTTAGAATCGAATACAAGAAGAAGTTCAAAGCGCATCCGTTTGGGTGCGCTTTTTTGAGGGAGGCAGCATGGCATATCGTCTGGACATCAAGCGCATTCTTTCGATGAACTTCTTTCACGATCTGCCCCAGATCATGTTGGGGTGCGCTCTGGCCGCTATTGCGACCGACCTGTTTTTGATTCCCAACGGCCTTGCTGCCGGTGGCGTTACGGGCCTTGCCACCATTATCCAGGCGGTCGGCGCGGCGCGAGGCGTGTCGCTTCCCGTTGGTATTCAGACGATCGTGATGAACGCCTTGCTGTTGTTGGTCGTTATGCGCGAGGGTGGCATGTTCTACGTGGTGCAGACCGCGACGGGCTTTGTGCTGCTGGGCTTCTTTACCGATCTGTTCGCCCCGTTTGTAGCACCTCTGGCGGATGCGGACCTGATGCTCCCTGCCATGTGGGGCGGCATTATTACGGGCATCGGTTACGGCATGGTGTTGCGCGCCGGCGCCAACACCGGCGGCTCGGACACGATTGGCCAAATCATATCGCGTAACACCTCGCTGCCGGTGGGCTCGACCGTCATGGCGATCGATGTTGCCGTATGCGCGTTATCGGCTCCGGTCTTTTCAATCGAAAACGCACTGTATGCAGGCCTTTCGATGGTCATTAGCGGCTACGTGATCGATGCCGTGGTCGATGGTGGCAACAAACGCCGTATGGTACTCATCATCTCGGACAAGTTCCCTGATATCGCTGCCGATATCATGTATGGCCTGGGTCGTGGTTGTACCAAGTTTAAGGCGACTGGCATGTATTCGGGTGCCGAGAAGCCGGTGATTATGGTCATCGTGAGCCGTCGAGAGCTCAATACCCTCAAGACGATCGTGCGCGAGCGCGATCCTCACGCCATTGTGACGGTCGCTGACGTTACGGAAGCCTTCGGCGAGGGATTCAAGGACATTAGCGCGTAGGGTTGACCGCGTTCTATCCAAAAGACGTTCACATTGATAAACCGTTTCATCAGCGGTTCTGCCTGCTAAATTGTTCAAATAATGATAAAAACTCTGGTAAAGCCATCAGTTTCCAGCATAATGAATGACGTACGTGCATTGCGGCTGTGTTGGGATTACCTTCGGTGCCGTGCGCATTTTGTCTAATGAGGATGAAAGGAAGGCACAATGAGCGACGAAGAGCTCAAAAAGGTTGCCAACGAGGTAAGGAAGGGCATCGTCACCGGCGTGCACGCTGCCAAGTCCGGCCATCCGGGCGGTTCGCTCGGCGCTGCCGACATCATGACCTATCTGTACTTTGAGGAAATGAACGTCGACCCGGCCGACCCCCGCAAGGCCGACCGCGATCGTTTTGTGCTTTCCAAGGGTCACTGCGCGCCTGGTCTGTACGCCGTGCTCGCCGAGCGCGGATTCTTCCCCAAGGAGGATCTCGAGACGCTGCGCCACATCGGCAGCCACCTGCAGGGCCATCCCAACATGAACGACACCCCGGGCGTCGACATGTCCACCGGCTCGCTCGGCCAGGGCATCTCCGCCGCCGTGGGCATGGCCGTTGCTGCCAAGCACTGGGGCGACGACTATCGCACCTACGCCCTGCTAGGCGACGGCGAGAGCGAGGAGGGCCAGGTCTGGGAGGCCGCCATGTTTGCCGGCAACCAGCAGCTCGACAACCTCTGCGTGATCGTCGACCATAACGGCCTGCAGATCGACGGCCCCGTCGAGGAGGTCAACGACCCCATGCCGCTCGCCGACAAGTTCCGCGCCTTCAAGTTCCATGTGGTGGAGCTCGCCGACGGCAACGACTTCGACCAGATCCGCGCCGCCTTTGCCGAGGCCCGCGCCACCAAGGGTCAGCCGACCGCCATCATCGCCGAGACCATGAAGGGCAAGGGCGTCTCCTTTATGGAGAACCAGGTTGGCTGGCACGGTAAGGCCCCCAACGATGAACAGTTTGAGCAGGCCATGGCAGAGCTCACGGCCGCCGGAGAGGAGCTCTAGGATGGCAGACGTCAAGAAAATCGCCACGCGCGTAAGCTACGGCGAGGCCCTCGTCGAGCTCGCCAACGAGCACGATGACTTTGTGGTCCTCGACGCCGACCTGGCCGCCGCCACGCAGACCGGCAAATTTAAGGCCGCTTGCCCCGACCGCTTCTTCGACGTGGGTATCGCCGAGAGCAACCTGATGGGTGTTGCCGCCGGTATCGCGACCACCGGTCGTGTTGCCTTCGCGAGCACCTTTGCCATGTTCGCTGCCGGTCGCGCCTTTGAGCAGGTCCGCAACTCCATCGGCTACCCGCACCTTAACGTTAAGATCGGTGCCACGCACGCCGGTATCTCGGTGGGCGAGGATGGCGCCACGCACCAGTGCTGCGAGGATATCGCCCTGATGCGCGTCATCCCCGGCATGACCGTGATTGTTCCCGCCGACGACGTGGAGGCCCGCGCCGTGACGCGCGCCGCCTACGAGTGCGACGGTCCGGTGTACATGCGCTTCGCCCGTTTGGCCTCGCCGGTTATCAACGACCCCGAGACCTACAAGTTCGAGTTGGGTAAGGGCATTGTCATGCGCGAGGGCGCCGATGTGACCATCATCGCCTGCGGCCTGATGGTCGGCGAGGCTCTCGAGGCCGCCGAGCAGCTCGCTGCCGAGGGCATCGACGCCGAGGTCATCAACATGCACACCATCAAGCCCATCGATGCCGACCTGATCGTCAAGAGCGCCACCAAGACCGGCCACGTCGTGACCGTCGAGGAGCATTCTGTAATCGGTGGCCTGGGCAGCGCCGTTGCCGACGTCCTGTGCGAGCAGTGCCCGACGCCGCTCAAGAAGATCGGCGTCAACGACACCTTCGGTGAGTCTGGCCCGGGTGCCGAACTCTTGCACAAGTATGGCCTGGACGCCGCCAACATCGTGGCGACCACCAAAGAGTTCTTGGCATAAGGCAAGACGGATCTCAAGGACTGCTTCGCCAGAACTATAAAACTGTTTCGCCAGTACTATGGAAACCCGGCAGGGGCGCTCTCTTGGAGAGCGCCCCTGTTTCAGTTGCGGTGAAATAAGGACTGTTTTGCCAGCTTAGGGGGTGCGGACGATTTCTTGGACCGCGCCTAGGCGTATCCATGGAGTGGGTATGATGAATTGGACACCTAGTTAAGAGCGAAAGGTGTTCAAGATGACCCAAAGAAGAAAGCGATACGACAGGCAGTTCAAGGTCTCGGCGGCAAAGGTGGTCCTGTCCGGGGAAATGACGGTCAAAGGCCTATCGGAGGAACTCGGCATAAAGGATTCGACGCTGAGAAGGTGGGCCCGCGAATACGAGGAGATGGGAGACGGCGCGTTCCCCGGAAACGGCTCCCCGAAGATCAACAAGGACTACGAGATCGTGAAGCTCAAGAAGAAGGTCGAGGAGCTCGAGCGCGAGAACGAGATACTAAAAAATTTCCGGGCTTTCTTGAGTCAAGACCATGCGTGAGGTTCGAGTTCCTCAAAGAGCATAGGGGCGAGATCGGCCCCATCAAGAAGGCATGCGGGCTGATGAAAGTCTCGAAATCCGGTTTCTACGAGTATCTCGGCCGGAAGAAGTCCGACGCCCAGATAGAGCGGGAGGCGATCGAAGGTTTCGTCGTCGAGGCCTTCGAGCGGCACAAGGGCCGTTACGGCTACCGGCGCATCAACCGCGAACTGCGAAAAAGCGGCATCGTCGTGAGCGAGAAGCGCGTGCTCCGCATCATGCAGAAGCTCGGACTTGCCGGAAAGGGCGCGACCCGAAAACACCGCATCCAGAAGAAGGTCGAGCCGGGAGACCCTCGGTTGAACCTGGTAGAGCGCGCTTTCACCGTGGGCGAGCGCAACAGGCTTTGGGTGGGCGACATCACCTACATACCCACAAGAGAAGGGTGGCTCTATCTCGCAGCCGTGATAGACGCCTTCTCCCGCAAGGTCGTGGGCTGGTCAATGTCCGAGCGCATCACCGAGAAGGTCGCGATCGACGCGATGGAGCAGGCGGTCGGCAGGGAGGGTCCGCCAGATGACGGCAGCCTCGTCTTCCATGACGATCAGGGCGCGCAGTACACCTCCCGTTCCTTCCAGCGGTGTCTGGACTCGCATGGCATAGTCCAGTCGGTATCAAGGCCCGGCACGCCGCTGGACAACGCGGTGGCCGAGTCGTTCTTCAAGACGCTGAAAAGGGAATTGGTGAAAGAGAGGGACTATGGGACGAGGGACGAGGCCAAGCAGGACATCTTCAAGTACATAGAGCTCTATTACAATAGGGTGCGCATGCATTCCACCCTGGGCTACATGTCTCCAGTGGAATACGAGCGGCAATACGCTTGAGGATCCTTAAAAGAAAGTCCAGTTTATCCTTCCCACTCCAAGTCCGGACCGCCCCGCGGTCCAACTTTCTGTCCGCACCCCCTTAAAGGCTCAATTAATCTGTATTTCACCGCAACTTTCGAAGGCGTTCCCGCTTGTGCTGGTGCCGTCACGTCGGTCGATTGCCGCTTGGCACAGTGCGGCAACATCGGGGGCGTCGGCGCCTTTATATGCCATGGCGAGTAGGGCGGCATCATAGATTTCGTCGTTGGTCATATCGCCGGCATCGATGGGGCAGAAGGTGAGTATCGAATCCTGCTCAGCGAGCTCGGCGAGATTGATCGTTTCGCCTGCGGCAAAGACATCGTCGAGGACGAGCGTCGCGCTCGTACAGGGAATTTGATAAATCTTGCCATCGGTGGCAATGGGGGAACCTGCCGCCTCGAGCGTGTACACACCTTGAATGAGGCTGATACCGGAACCGTCGGAGGCGACGAACTCAACCTTGTCGACCGTTATCCCGTCGACAGTCTTGCCCGTAATGTGTATCGGGACACGTGAGGCCCCGCTATCGGTATCCCAACCTGCGGCAGAGATGTTGAGCACAATAGCATGCTCCGAATGAGCCGATATAAAGTGGGAAAAAATCTGCCGCAGATAAAGACCCAAACAACTGCCGCCGACAATGGCAATTGCCAACATGCAGGTAAGAACAACTGCAATGTGATTTCGAGGCTTTACCCGAATTGCAGAATGAGTCGACATGCCATGGATGGTAACCCCACATGTTGTGCAATACCTCACGCCATTGCGCAACTCAGTACCACAATAAGGACAATTCATACCAGCCCCCACAACCATAGACGTTCCAATCGAGGCCAATGTAAAGCGATTATTCAAATTCGAGTTGCGCAACAATTAGCCTTAATTGAAGTCGCGGTGAAATAGGGACTGATTAGACCTTTTAACTGGTAAAACAGTCCCTATTTCACCGCAACTCATGAAGACGCCCCTCAAGCACGGTTCCATCAGGGAAAAGGGCACATATCGACAAAGTGCAATTCAGACCCTTCCAACTTTGTATATGCAGCACTCCAAGATAAACGCGGCGACCCCTTAGTTACCGCAGGCCGGGCACAGGGCTACTCTCCAAATCTTTCCGCAGGACGGAGGAGCCCCCGCCGCACGTAGTGCGCAGCGGAGGCTCCGACATGTCCGAGGACGATTTGGAAAGCAACCCTGTGTCCGGCCGGAGGGACCCAAACACGGCCATGCTTCTTATGTGCAGCAAAGCTAATGCTGCTAAAATATTAAGCGCTCATGTAGTTTAAACGCACGACGATAAGGAGCACCAGTGGGTAACCACTTCCGTACCTCCGGTGCGGGCGATGATGCCCCCAAGACGCAGGCAGGCGTCCAGGGCAGTCGTTTCGCCACTCCGGATTCAGAGGGCCAGCCTGTTGCTCAGGCCCCCGCTCAGCCGGCAGATCAGGCACAGCCGGCATCCGATCCCTTTGCCTACAATCCAACCAGCGATGTCGCGCTTTCCGGCACGGCGGGTTTTGAGCCCGTTCAGGCCGTGACCGCTCGCGTGGAACAGCCTCAGGCTGGTGCCGCCACGCCGCAGCCTACCATGGCCGGCATTCCCGACCCCTTGGTCCCTGCGACGCCGGCTCCTCAGCCTGCGCAGTCCGGTCTCTTTGCCGCTATTCCCGACCCCACGCAGCCTGCTGCCCCGGTGGTCGAGAGCGATCAGGCAGCCGAGGTCGCAAGCCTCGATAACGCGCTCAACAACCCCGATTTTACGTCGGTGTTTGCGCCCATCGATCCGCAGGCCAGCCGCAAGAAGATGGCCAAGCAGGCCGGTGTCGAGCCCGTCATCCTTATGGAGCATGTCACCAAGATCTATCCGGCACAGCCCAACAAGCCTGCACTCGACGACATCAACATCGAGATCTATCCGGGCGAGTTCGTCTTCCTGGTCGGTCACTCCGGCTCGGGTAAGACCACGCTGCTGTCGACGCTCAACCGCGACGTCAAGCCGACGAGCGGCCGCATCCTGGTTGCCGGTCAGGACCTCATGAAGATCAAGAACCGTAAGGTTCCGTTCCTGCGCCGCCAGATTGGCGCCGTGTTCCAGGACTTTAAGCTTCTGCCGCAAAAGACCGCCTACGAAAACGTGGCGTTTGCCCTGCAGTGCATCGGCAAGCCCAAGGGCGTCATTCGCAGCCAGGTGCCCGAGGTGCTGCGTCTGGTCGGTCTGGCCGATCAGATGGACTCGCTGCCCGACCAGCTTTCCGGTGGCGAGCAGCAGCGCGTTGCCGTCGCCCGTGCTATGGTCAACCGTCCGCCGCTGCTGATCTGCGACGAGCCCACGGGCAACCTCGACCCGGCGATCTCGCTGGGCATCATGAAGCTGCTCGAGCGTATTAACCGCACCGGCACCACCGTGATCGTCGCCACGCACGACCGCGAGATGGTCGATAGCATGCACCGTCGCGTGATCGCCCTCGAGGGCGGTCACGTTATCCGCGACCAGGAGAGGGGAGGTTACGGAAACTATGGCACCAACTAACGTGGGCTACTCCTTCAAAGAGGCAATCAGCCACTTCTTCCGTAACTGGACTACCTCGCTCGGCGCCGTCATCACGATCTTCCTTTCGCTGTTTATCATCGGCCTGTTCATCATGGGCTCCGCGATGCTGAACTCCGTGATCGGCACCGTCGAGGATCAGGTTGTCATCAACGCGTTCATTAGTGATGACGCCGATCAGGCCGATGTTCAGGCTTTTGAGGCCGAACTTAAGACGTGGAATAACGTCAAGTCCGTGACCTATAAGGACAAGGACGACGCGCTGGCCGAGTATACGAGCAAGATGTCGGGCAACGCCGACGCCACCATGAGCGCGCTCGATGGCCAGAACCCGCTGCCGGCTTCCTTTGCTATTGAGATGGACGATCCGTCCAAGGTCGAGAGCACGGCAGAGAAGCTCAAGAAGGATGACGATTTCCAGAAGATCGCGGATGACGGCGACGTCAACGCGAGCGTGCTGTACGGCCAGGAGGAAGTGAGCCGCCTGTTCCAGGTGACCAACTACATCCGCATTGCCGCCGTGGTGCTCGTTGGCCTTCTGACCTTTATCGCATTCATCTTCATCAACAACACGATTCGCCTGTCCATCACGGCGCGTCGTCGTGAGATTGCGATTATGCGTCTGGTCGGCGCCAGCAACGGCTTCATTCGCGGCCCGTTTATCACCGAGGGCGTACTGCAGGCCATTTTGGGCTCGCTGCTTTCCATCGGCGTTCTGGAGCTGCTGCGCAATCTGATGATTCCGCGTCTGCAGGAGAGCATCGGCTGGATGTCGTTTGCCCTGCCGACGCAGTACTACCTGGTGACCTATGCTGCGCTGATTCTGGTCGGCGTGATTATCGGTCTCTTTGGTTCTGCCATTGCCATGCGCCGCTACCTGCGCGTGTAGGCATGCCTGGAATTCATCCCTTGCAACGGGTCGTCTCTTATGGGGCGGCCCGTTTTTTGATCCCTAGGGGACGGCAGGATGGCGAATCATTTGGGTAGACTCTTTGGAGTTCGCAATCGATAGTTAGGAGGCGCCATGGGGCGCAATAACAAGCATAAGCGTGGAGCTCGCAATAAGCGCGGGCCGGTGCGCAGCGAACGTCGTCCGAGCCTGACCGGGCGCGTGCAGCTCCATGAGCACAGTGCCTATGTCATAACCGAGAATGGCGACTACAAGGTCATGGGTCGCGGCAAGCGTGAGATCATGGACGGCGATACCGTTGCCGTGAGCATTAAGAACAGCCCGCACGGTGAGCGGCGCGCCGTGATCGAAGGCGTGGTTGAGCGCGCAGCCATAAGTGTGGTGGGCACGTACCAGACCGCCGGTCCGCTCGGTGTGATTGAGCCGCTCGATTCGCGCCTGAAGGCCGACTTCTTCATTTTGCCCGAGGATACCTCGGCGGATCGTCTGGGTGTCCACCCGGGTGATGCCGTTGTCGCGCGCATTTTGACCTATCCGACGCGCCTGGAATCGGGCACCGTGACGATCGAACACCGCATTGGCGGAGATGACGCGCCCGATTTGGGCGTTCAATATGTGATGGCGCGTTACGGCTATACCGATAGCTATCCCGAGGCCGCGCTAGACGAGGCCGAGGGGCTTTCGCTCGATGTGTCCGCGGCGCTTAAGGACCCGCTCCGCCGCGATCTGCGCGACTGCTTTGTCATCACGATCGACCCGGTCGACGCGCGCGACTTTGACGATGCCATTTCGCTGGAGCGCACGCCCGAGGGTGGCTACAAGCTGGGTGTGCACATCGCCGACGTTTCACACTATGTGGCTTGGGACGGGCATATCGATCTTGAGGCTCGCCATCGTACGACATCGGTGTATCTGGCCGATCGCGTGCTTCCCATGCTGCCCGAACGCCTGTCCTGTGACCTGTGCTCGCTTCGCCCTGACGAGGACCGTCTTGCGTTTACTGTCGATATCGAGCTCGATGCACAGGGTCGCGTGCGGCATTACGATCCGTACCCCAGTGTGATTCGCTCGCGTGTGCGTATGGACTATGACGGCGCCGAGGCGCTGCTGGTGCGTGCCGGTGCGGTTGAGTATTCGGTGCTGGAGGGTGCGGCCGAGGATGTTGCGGCTGCCGAGGCCTCGCGCGAGGAAGCGCTTGAGCGCGGTCTTGCGTGTGAGGAGACTGCCCGCGGCTACAACATCGACCTCGGCGATTTCCTTGTCGCCGCTAACGAACTCGCCGAACTTCGCCGTCGTATTCGTCGCGCCCGAGGCTCAGTCGATTTTGACACGGCCGAGATTCGCGCTCTATTGGATGAGGACGGAGTGCCCGTGCAGATTGTGGCGCGTGAGCGTTCGTGTGCCACGTCGCTTATCGAGGAAGCCATGCTGCTCGCCAACGAGTGCGTTGCAGAGTGGCTGGCAGACCGTGATATCGAGGCCTGCTATCGCGTGCATGAGGATCCGAGCCCCGATAGCCTGCACGGTGCCGCCGTTGCGCTGGCGCAGCTAGGCATCATCGACGATCGCCGTGCTGCCGGTATTGCCCTGGGGAGTCCCGATGAGCTGCAGGCTGCAGTCGATGCTGCCGCCGGTACGGCAAACGCACCGCTCGTCAACACGCTGCTTCTGCGCAGCATGCAGCGCGCGCTGTACAAGCCGCGCAACGAGGGCCACTTTGCGCTCGCCGCGCCGTGCTACTGCCACTTTACGAGTCCCATCCGTCGCTACCCCGATCTGGTGGTGCACCGCGTACTCAAGCTGCAGTTGGCCTATGAGCAGCTCGGCGGCAAGGACGCCTTGGTCCGTACGTCGCGGCTGATCGGCAAGGGACGCGAGTCGCTGCCGCGCATTCTGCCGCAGATCTGCCGCGCATGCAGCGATGCCGAGCGCGCGGCAGATGCCGCCAGCCATGCGACGCAAAAGATCAAGATTGCCCAGTACTATGAGGACCGTCTAGGCGAGCGCTATGCCGGAACCGTCTCGTGGGTTAGCAGCATGGGCCTCTTTGTGCGCTTGGATCTAACGCAGGTCGAAGGCTTGGTTTCGATCAAGAGCCTGGGCAACGAGTGGTTCGAGTTCGACGAGGACGCGCTAACGCTCACGGGTGCCGACACGGGCACCCGTTACGAGCTGGGGCAGCGCGTGATCATCGAGGTCTCGCGCGTCAATACCACGCGTGGGCACTTGGACTTCAAGCTTATCCATTAGCCAAATCCCGACTGATGGTGGGGGAGCGGAGGGCGGCCTTTCGGGACCGCCCTCCGCATTTGAATCGTGGCTACCTTGCCGTCTGCTCGGCCGCCCGCTTACCTGCTATTTGAGAGGTAAAACCTACCAAAATAAACCTGTCCCTTTTGGCAGGTTTACAAGAAAGCGGGGATGAGATGGCGACGGTGTACGGTTATGCGCGGGTGAGTTCGCGCGATCAGAACCTTAATCGGCAGCTGGATGCGCTGGGCGCCTATGGCGTGGGCTCGGCGAATATTTATGCCGACCATGCGAGCGGCAAGGACTTCGATCGACCGCGTTATCGCGAGCTGCTGCACGTCCTGGGAGACGGGGACGTGCTGGTGGTTCTTTCTATCGACCGACTTGGCCGTAATTACTCCGAGATTCTTGAGGAATGGCGACGCATTACCAAGGTGCTCGGGGTTGCCATTGTGGTGTTGGATATGCCATTGCTTGACACGCGCGCCAGGGCCAGCGGCGCGCCGGATGTGACTAACACCCTGATTGCTGATATTGTGCTGCAGCTGCTGAGCTACGTGGCGCAGGTGGAGCGCGAGAATATCCATCGGCGCCAGGCGGAGGGGATTGCAGCGGCGCGGGCGCGAGGGGTCCGTTTCGGTCGACCTCGCAAGCCATGCCCTCCTCAGTTTGAGCTGGTGCGCGATAGCTATGAGGCGGGCGATATTACCCGCAGCCAGGCAGCAAAGTGCCTGGGCGTGTGCGTGGGGACGTTCGATCGCTGGATGCGCGAGGCGGGGTAGGGTTTTGCGTCGCTTTGTCGCTTCCTGTTGCGATTCAATTTTTGATACGGTGACGATGCCATTTGGGGCTACACTCGCTGATATTCAAAAAAGGAGGTTGACCCTTGGCGCGCGTAAAACAAATAATCGGATGGACCGCGATCGTTCTGTTCGCTGCAACGCTGGCGGGCATCTGGGTGCTGACGGAGCAAAATGCGGTGGAGACGTCGTTGCTGAGCGAGTCCACCGCGCGTGTGGTGGAGGGTCAGGCTACGGGCGTTCAGGCTGTCGATGCCACGGGTGAAGCTCAGGCGGAGAACGGAATGACCGGGGGCACCGATTCGGCTGCCTCGAATGTCCGGTCTGGCCGACTTGCTTCCATTCGCATGTGGGTGGGCACGAACGTCCGTCGCGTTGCCCATACCGTAGAGTTTTTCTTCGTCGGATTGTTCGCCTCGGTGGTCGTGGCTTGCTTTTCCAGGCGTCCGTGGAGCGTATGCTCCCGTTGCGTGCCCGTATTGCTCTTTTGCGCCGCCTGCTCCGTCGGCGATCAGGTGCATAAGATTTTTGTTCCTGGCCGTCATTTTGACGTTATCGATTTAGGATTCGATGCTGCGGGCTATGTCATCGCCATGCTGTTGGTATTGCTGGCAGCGGCGTTGGTGCGCCATGCGACTCGGCCGATCGGCGCCCATGCGAGGCTCTAGCCTTAAGACGAGACATCGCGACTGCCTATGCTTCGACATTGACTACAATAACGGCTGCAATCGCGAGTGGTCGTCGATGTGCAGTTTTCCAGACACCTGTTTTCTCTAAGAAAGGAAATCCCATGGCGGTATTGTTTGTTGAATATCCCAAGTGCTCGACCTGTAAGAAGGCCAAGGCATGGCTGGACGAACATGGGGTAGAGTATATCGATCGCGATATCGTTTTGGACAATCCCACGGCTGATGAGCTTGCGACCTGGGTTGCTCGTTCGGGGCTGCCGGTGCGGCGTTTCTTTAATTCGTCGGGCATGAAATATCGAGAGCTGGGCCTGAAGGCGCGTCTGGATGCGGGCATGACGGATCGGGAGTGCTACGAGCTGCTGGCGACCGACGGCATGCTGGTCAAGCGTCCGCTGCTGGTGGGCGACGACTTTGCGATTCCCGGCTTTAGGGAATCGGCTTGGGCCGAGGCGTTGCTGTAGCGGCTGCGGAAAGTGCGACCCGGAATTCGCTTCCAGAATGGGATGCGCTTTCCCAAAGTGGCCGGTTGCGGAAAGCACGTCCCATTCTGAGCTTCGATTGTGGGACACGGTTTCCGGTTGAGGGCTCGACGGGAAAGTAGGGACCAGTTTGAGCTTGAAATCTGGGACGCACTTTCCGCCGGCGGGCCTGCCCCAGTCAGTCCGCCAGCTGTGCCCATTCGTGCGGATCGTAGACCTTTACGTGTTTGTTGGGCTTGCCGCTCCAGTACTCCTCGTCCATAAAGGGCAGATATGCCTGAATACCGGGGCAGATAAAGGGAATCCGCTGCTGTTGCAGTCGCTCACGCTGGCGCTGCTCCAGGTGTGCCTCGGATATGACGGTCGGCATACCGGACAGCTCGACGAGGCTTGCCTGGATTCGTTTAAGGTCGGGGAGTCCCGCGTGCCATGACATCCGCATGATCAAAAAGGATGCACGGCGGTATTTTGCCTGCATCACCGTGATGGCGGGGCGCAGTGTGGGATGGATTTTGTCCCGTTCGGGCCAAAGGTCAGCAGTGATCTCGAGGCCCAGGGTCTCCCATAGGTAATCAAGCTCTTCGTCCATGGCGCCTCGATATCTACGCGATCATTGATACTTCGATTGTGTTGCCTGGTGCTATCGTTTTCGCGGTAGAATCTGCCAACGGTTGACGGCTACCGCTCGCGGCGTTTTGCCCTTCGTGTACAGCGGTCGGCTTCACAGGTCCTTCACGGGTTGGACTAAATTAGGCCAATTTGACTGAATTTCAAAAAAGTCAAAATTGGGGCTTGCGTCACGGCGAGACTTCCCGTATATTTCTTTCTTGCGCAAAGGCACAGCCGAGCGCAGCGATGCAGTCATTGGGATGTCGTCTAATGGCAGGACAGCGGATTCTGGTTCCGTCAATGGGGGTTCGACTCCCTCCATCCCAGCCATTGCATTTGCTACATATGGCCCGTTCGTCTAGCGGTTTAGGACGCCGCCCTCTCAAGGCGGAGATCACCAGTTCGAATCTGGTACGGGCTACCAAAATTGAACGCCCGGGCCTCGTAAGAGACCCGGGTTTTGTGTATTGACCGTATATACGGCGCCTGCCGTGTTTCGCTCAGATCGAGGAGTAGCCATGGATCTGCCCATCAGCTTGCAAGACATCACGTATGCCGAGAACTATCTGGCGCAGGGCGACTTGGCTACGGCGACGCCGCTGCTGGAGCGTCTGGTGGAGCTCGCCGAGGAGTATATTGATGCTGAGTGCAAGACGGAGGAGAAGCGTCAATACTTTAGCTTCGATAGCAAGTTTGAGCGCTTGGCCTATCGCCGCGTGGAGAAGGATCCGCGCGAGCTCGTGCAGGTCGAGGTGCCGTTTGACCGCCTGTACTCTGACATGGCGTTTGCCTACATTCGCCAGCAGGATTATGTGAGCGCTCGTAATGCCCTGATGCAGGCTGTGCGTTGGGACCCCATGAACTGCAACTATCGCTTGGATTTGGCCGAGCTGTTCCGCGCACTCGAGGACAAGCAGGAATGGGCATCGCTCTCGTTCTCGGTGCTGGAGCGTGCAAGCGATGGCAAGTGCGCCGCCCGCGCTTACGCCAATCTAGGTCAGTACTTCTTGGAGCCCGAGACCGAGAACGTTTCGGCTGCCGTGGGCTGCGCGCGTCTGGCGCTGCGCCTGGCGCCCAACGATGCGCATACGACGCGCCTGCTCAACAAGATCCATACCACCTATCCGGATGCCGCTGATGAGAGCGACGACCACGTGATGGGTGAACTGGCCCTGCAAGGCGTGCCGACCTCGCCTTCGGCCGAGATTGCCATCTGCCTGATTATGTGCGCGACCGATGCTGCAAGCGACGGCGACAAGCAGGAGGCGACGCGCCTGACGGTGCGTGCTCGCGACTTGGTGGGCGAGGAGGCCTGCGCGGCGATTATCAAACTGGTGCGCGAGAGCGATGCCGAGCTCAATGCCGAGCGCAAGGCAAAGCGTGAGGCTGCGGGCTCAAACGCCGATGGAGCCAAGGAGGCCGGCGATGCCCAGTAAGCGCGAGCGCAAACTCATTTCCAAGAATCGCTCGGCACATCACGAGTACTTTATCGATGAGACGTTTGAGTGCGGTATTGAGCTGAGCGGCACCGAGGTCAAGTCGATTCGCGAGCGCGCCTGTCAGATCACTGACACTTTTGCGCTGATTCGTGGCGGCGAGTGCTGGCTCGTCGGACTGCATATCCACCCTTATAGCCATGGTGGCGTGTGGAATCGCGATCCCGATCGTCGGCGTCGTCTGCTGCTGCACCGCAAGGAGATCGACTTTCTTGACGGCAAACTTCGCAACCGTGGTTATGCGCTGGTTCCGTTGGAACTCTACTTTAATACCGACGGCCGCGTAAAGCTGCTGCTGGGTCTGGGTCGCGGCAAGAAGCTCTACGACAAGCGCGAGGACTTGGCCAAGCGTGATGTCCAACGCGAGATCGACCGCGCCCTCAAAGAGCGCAATCGCTGACCACCCTTCATAAGTTGCGGTGGAATACGGACTGTTTTGCCTGATTGAGGGACTATTCAGTCCCTATTTCACCGCAACTGCGGGCGTCTCATCTTTCTTACTGTTCTGACACATATGTCTCAAAGGCGGCGTCCGTTATGGGCGTCGCCTTTTTTGTGGGTACATACATCCATGAGGTTCCAACCCGAGCTAGGGGAGTGATCGTTATGGACAAAACTGCGTTCTTTACCATGCCGAGTGGCCTGTACGTGGTGAGCGCCGCGGCGGACGGGCTGCGTGCCGGCTGCGTCATCAACACAGCGGTGCAGGTGACATCCGCCCCGCCGCGCATCTCGATTGCCGTGAACAAGGAAAATGTCACGTCCGGCGTAATCGCATCGGCTAAGGCTTTTGCGCTGACCGTGATTGACCAGACCGCCGACATGCTCTATATCGGCAATTTTGGCTTCCGCACCAGCAGCGATTACGACAAGTTTGCCAAGTATGAGACCCACGAGACCACTCTGGGCATGCCCTATGTGCCCGAGCACGCGGCGGCGCTGTTTAGCTGCCATTTGATCGACACTGTGGATGTGGGCACGCATCTGCTGTTTATTGGCGAGGTCGAGGATGCCGAGCGCCTGAGCGACGAGACGCCACTGACGTACGACTACTATCACAAGGTACTAAAGGGCAAGACGCCGCCCAAAGCCTCGTCGTATCAAGGTTGATTTTCAATCTCAACGCAACAGCCTGAACGGACCCCGCGTTTCCGCA
>CALJMO010000019.1 GCA_937982065.1 uncultured Collinsella sp. | reverse complement strand
GCGGGCGCCTCGCGGTGCGGTTCGCCGGGATGCGGTCTTACTGGCCCTGTGCGCGGTAGCGGGCCTCGGTGGCCTCCTTGGCCGGGCGCCACCAGGACTCGTTCTCGACGTACCAGTCGATCGTCTGCTTCAGGCCCTCGGCGAAGTCGGTGTGCGCCGGCCTCCAGCCCAGCTCGCGCTGGAGCTTCGTGCTGTCGATGGCGTAGCGGCGGTCGTGGCCGGGGCGGTCGGCGACCCAGTCGAAGTCCTCGGGGTCCTTTCCCATCGCCTCGAGGATCATGCGCAGGACCGTGATGTTGTTCTTCTCCCCGTCGGCTCCGATGAGGTAGGTCTCCCCCATGCGGCCCTTCGTGAGGATGTCCCAGACGGCCGAGGAGTGGTCCTCGGTGTGGATCCAGTCGCGGACGTTCTCGCCGCGGCCGTAGAGCTTGGGGCGGACGCCGTCGACGATGTTGGTGATCTGCCTGGGGATGAACTTCTCCACGTGCTGGTAGGGTCCGTAGTTGTTGGAGCAGTTGGAGATCGTGGTGCGCAGGCCGTAGGTGCGGGTCCATGCGCGCACGAGCATGTCGGAGCTGGCCTTGGTCGAGCTGTACGGCGAGGACGGGTGGTAAGGCGTCTCCTCGGTGAACTTGGCGGGGTCGTCGAGCGCAAGGTCGCCGTAGACCTCGTCGGTGGAGACGTGGTGGTAGCGGACGCCGTATTTGCGGACGGCCTCCAGAAGTCGGAAGGTGCCCTCGACGTTGGTGCGCAGGAAGGGCTCCGGGTCCGCGATGGAGTTGTCGTTGTGGCTCTCGGCGGCGTAGTGCACGATGGCGTCGTGGCCGGGGACGATGCGGTCCAGCAGCTCCGCGTCGCAGATGTCGCCCACGACGAGCTCCACGCGGTCCGACGGCAGCCCGGCGATGTTCTCGGGGTTGCCGGCGTAGGTCAGCTTGTCCAGGACGGTGACGTGGACGTCCGGATGGTTGTTCACGACATAGTGCACGAAGTTGCTGCCGATGAAGCCGCAGCCGCCCGTGACGATGATGTTCTTAGGTTCAAAAATCTCAGACATGAAAATCCAATCTGAAGCATGTACAGCTTCTTTAGTATGCCGCAGGAAGTGACGCCGCGACACTATTCAACAAAACTATCGGACATTTCGGCATGCGATAAGAGCCATAACCTTCGCAGAATTACTTCCCCTACAAAACGCCTCCGGAATGCAGTCTTTGTCGTAACGGAAGACCGAATTCCCAGTTTTATCGCGTAAGTACTTATAGAAGAAGTCCTCCCAGCTTTTAAACTTCTCACTGTTTATAAAGGCTTCTGGGGTTTCCAAAACCGCCTTAACATCTAACCCTGAAATTACGCCGGAGCTCAGCAGAAGCCACTCGAATGACTCGGGAAGACAAACCGTAACAGTATCGCGGTGAATGTCTTGCAGCTTAAGGACGCGGTCCGCATAGCACCCAAATGCCGCTCCGTCCGCGACAACAAACACGCGATCGTCGAAATGCTGATCCAACCAGCCCAAAATCGCGCTGTTCGTCATGGCCGAAGCGCAGGTAAGCTCACTGTCGGCGAAATGCCGTTCAAAGAACTGGAAACCAGACTTACTGTCCTCGCATAGAAGGATAGAAAAGTCCTGTTTTGGCGCCGACCGGGAAATAGTATAACGATGATTCCCGCGATCTTGATAAACAGGGACGAAAGAATGGTATTTTCCGCTCGTCTTAATCTTGTAAATCTCATCCACACTATACGGAAGATTGGGGAAATCAGCCCTTGAGATCAGCACGAAATAATTCGAGGAATACAGCACATGATGGGCAAACTCATCAGAATGGATCTCTTTTAAGCCCTCATCGACAAATACAATCGAGTCATGAACGGACGAAAGCTGGTTTCGCCAATCATAATCGGTCAGGGCGACACAGGGACAATCGCATTGCAAGGAAACGCCCGACTGCTCGCCCGTTCGCATGTAGTCTGCGACCATGTCAAACAGTGTCGTCTTACCCGTGCCACTATCGCCACGCACAATAGTGATGTTCCGCTTGATGGTAAATGTGTACTTAGTTCCCCTGCGGCGGGAAATCTTAACGAGATGCGAACCGTTCATAAGCAGTACCTACAGATACGGAATCGACTCGTGAATCAATTCGGCCATGTTGTGAACGATTCGGCCGCTATTCACGACTTTAATTTTAAAATCCTCGCGACCAAAGTCCATCACATGATAGAGATTCACAACAAGCTTGCGGTCTTTCGCCATGTCGAGAATCCACTTGGCACAGTTGTCACCACAGGTAGAAGCGTTAAAAATTTGCTTACGATCAAATCTCATAAGCAGCAGCGTTTTCACGCCACCAGAAAGCTGGAGTGGGGAGATGGATCCAAGCACAGGGCTTTCGATGACGTTTTCGGAGACAACATCCGATCGATCAACATCTTTAATTATCGAGACTGCATAGGGATCCGTAATCCAAGAAGACCGGTAAGAGTTTTTGAAATATGTCGCTGTGTTGTAAATCGCTTCTGGCATATCGCCAAAGTAGACGCTTAACACATCCACTCCCAATCATATTGTCTTTATGGTCAACGTAATCATAACGAAAGGGGCCACCAGATAAACGGTGACCCCTAAAAGAAAACAAGCTTGCGCTAGTACTCGCGCGGGCTGTTGACGATCTCGCCGGCGGCGACCTTCTTCAGGTGCTGCCCGTAGACCGACTTGCCGTAGGCCCTGGCGGCCTCCTCGAGCTCGGCAGTGGTGATCCAGCCGTTCTCCCAGGCGATCTCCTCGGGCACGGACACGGGCAGGTCCTGGGAGTGCTCCACGGCGCGGACGAACTCCGCGGCCTCGTGCAGGCTCTCCATGGTGCCGGTGTCCAGCCACGCGTACCCGCGGCCCAGCGTCACGACGGACAGCGTCCCCTCCTCCAGGTACATCTGGTTGAGCGTGGTGATCTCGAGCTCGCCGCGGGCCGACGGCTCCACCCTGTGCGCCTTGGCGGCCACGTCGCCCGGGTAGAAGTACAGGCCGGTGACGGCGTAGGAGCTCTTGGGGCACTCGGGCTTCTCCTCGATGGAGACGGCCCTCCCCTCGCGGTCGAACTCCACGACGCCGAATCGCTCGGGGTCGTCCACGTGGTAGCCGAAGACCGTGGCGCGGCCCGACTCGGCGTTCTGGACGGCGCGCGTCAGGTGGCGCGACAGGCCGTTGCCGTAGAAGATGTTGTCGCCGAGCACGAGGGCGCACGGCTCACCGTTAATGAACTCCTCGCCGATGGTGAAGGCCTGCGCCAGGCCGTCGGGGCTCGGCTGCTCGGCGTAGGAGAGGTTCACGCCGTAGCGCGAGCCGTCCCCGAGCAGGCGCTCGAAGTTGGGCAGGTCGGTCGGCGTGGAGATGACCAGGATGTCCCGGATGCCCGCCAGCATGAGGGTGCTAAGCGGGTAGTAGATCATGGGCTTGTCGTAGACCGGCAGCAGCTGCTTGGAGGTCACGAGCGTGAGCGGGTACAGGCGGGTGCCGGACCCGCCGGCGAGGATGATGCCTTTCATAAAAATCCTCTCGATTGACAATCGTTGAGCAAAAGCCGCTGATTACAGATGCATAGTTAATTAAATTATACGCACCGGCAGCAACCTCCCCGTCTTCTTATTTAAATCGGACAGCAGAAACACGCAACTCTTTCTGCATTTCTAGCGAGGCAACAAATGAAAAAGTACAATGAGCAGTGTCCAACAAACGAAAGGCAAACAATGCGAGTCGAAACAACCGGAGTATGCAGAGGAAACTGGAAAATCTACCAGCAGCTTAAGATTGAAGGCATCCATAAAGGCTCCAGCGTAACAGCCCAGGCGGCTACAGACGATAACCGCCGCTCACCTTTATCCCTCCTAAAATTCCGGGACAATAGTTGTGACTCGAACTCATACGTCCTTGTAGTCCCCGATCCCGATGCTCGCACCATCAAAATTGAGTTTAGCGAAATCGGCCAAGACGGTCGCACCCTGAGCAGCGACTCCCTTTCGCTAAATTGCAAGAACATCAAATGGGAGTCGCGCCTTAACTACAAAATTAAACCTGACATGTGCAGCAAACTCCGAAACTACGATGACGTTTCAGAGTTTGACATGGCAACGATTGATTTCTGGCAGTGCATCGAAGATTCAAGCGACTATATCCTTAGGTGCACGGTGAGAACTCCTTATCGTAGCGACTCGCAAATCAAACTTCGTTGTTTCGATCGAGCCCTCAATGAAGTTGATTTGAGCATCGTCAATTTCGGTTCGAATGTAACAAGCGTTGGATTTACATCTGAGAAAAAGCAACTTGAAACGCAGCTCTCGGTTCGTATGCCAAAAGCGTTCGATCGTTACTATTTTGTTATTGACGATCAAAATCACCCATCATTCAGTGCATTCGACTGCTTAACGCCCGATAAATTAGGCTTGCTTCTTGAGGAGACCAACTTTCTCTTTACCCATGCGCAGTTTGACCCTGAATACCCCGAATGGTTCACGGAACATAAGGCAACCATCGGCGCTCTGGAGAAACAGAGAAAAATCGTCTTCAACAGCGCTCCGAAGTTCAGCATTATTGTCCCTCTATACAACACACCCATTTCGTTCTTTAACGATATGGCCGAATCCGTAAAAAACCAGTCTTATGCAAACTGGGAGCTCATCCTAGTTAATGCAAGTCCTGACAATCAGGAACTAAAGGCTCGCGTTGAGCAGGAGACGGCCCACGACAACAGAATTAAATCAATTAACCTTACCGAGAATAAGGGCATTTCCGAAAACACAAACGCCGGCGTTGCCATCGCTTCGGGTGATTTCGTTAGCTTCTTTGACCATGACGATATTCTTGAACCGGACTTGTTGTTCTCATATGCCGAGGCAATAGAAAACGATGATAACGTCGATCTTCTTTATTGCGACGAAGACAAAATCATGCCCGATGGGAAACTAGCGCAGCCGTTCTTTAAACCGGATTTCAATATCGATCTGCTCAGAAATAACAACTATATCTGCCACATGCTTACTATCCGTAAGTCCCTGCTTGACACTCTAGAACCGAACACGAAAGAGTTCGATGGAGCACAGGATCATAATCTGACTCTCCGCGCCGTGGAAAAGGCAAGGAAAGTTCATCATGTTGCAAAGGTTCTATATCACTGGCGCCTAAGCGAGACCTCCACCGCAGCAAATGCCGATAGCAAGCCGTATGCCACTATCGCAGGTATCAAAGCGGTCCAGAGTCATTTGGACAGGCTTGGGCTCAATGCGAAGGTCGAACAAGCGCGTCGTCCCTTTACATATAAAGTAACCTACGCTGTGCCAGATTCCCATCCACTCGTGTCAATTATCATTCCAACTAAAGACCACGCCGACATTCTGGACAACTGCATCACGTCAATTGTTGAGAAATCAACATATGACAATTATGAGCTTGTCATAATCGAAAACAACAGCATAGAAAAGGCAACGTTCGATTATTACGATAAGTTGCAAGCAAAATATCCTGACATCGTTCGTCTTGCAACTTGGGAACACGAATTCAATTTCTCCAAGCTCATGAACTTTGGCGTTGCTCACGCCAAGGGCGACTATCTCTTGCTATTGAATAACGATACTGAGGTAATTACGCCCAATTGGATCGAGACCATGCTTGGCATCTGCGCACGTGAGGATGTTGGCGCAGTCGGTGCAAAACTCTACTATCCCGACAACACCATTCAGCACGCGGGCCTATGCGTCACTGGCGGCGTGGCGGGACATCTTTGCCAGAGCATGCCAAGGAATAATTGGGGCTACTTTGCACTCAACGATGCGCAACAAGACTTCAGCGCTGTCACTGCAGCTTGCATAATGACCAAGCGTAGCGAATATGAGAAAGTCGGAGGTTTCACCGAAGAGCTTCAAGTTGCATTTAATGATGTTGACTTTTGCTTAAAGCTACGCGAGATTAACGACCTGATCGTATACACGCCCGAAGTCGAGCTCTATCACTACGAGTCGATTTCTAGAGGCGTTGAAAACAATACGGAAAAGCAGATTCGGTTCCACAAAGAAGTCGCATACATGAATTATCGCTGGGCAAAATACTATGTCGAAGGCGATCCGTACATTAACCCAAATTTCAGCGTGGGAGAACCCGGAAATCGCTACTATCATTTATAAAGTGTTAGCTTAATTCTGCGCTTTCTAATTTTAGCCTTATTAAAATGCGACTAATAGATAAGGGAATCGAGGGTCAACCCTCGATTCCCTTACTATGAATAATTGCATTCCATACATGATATACAGTTAAGAAGCGTTTGTGATTCGATACACAAGCAGGCGTTGATTCCGCATGCTGGCCAGAATCCGCATCATTCCAAAGGCGTATTTAAAACCCAGCCCCACTGTGGTATAGCGGTAGTGTGGTAGTAGTTCAGCCACCAAGCAAGTGATGTTGTCCTGATGTAACCGATGTTATCCATAACCATACCGTTTCCGATATAAATAGCAATATGGCCCCAGCGGGCACCAGCACTTGTATGAGTATGCGTAGGGACCGCAACGATCATTCCAACTTTAAGCTGAGATATATCTCGGCTGTAACACCAATTCCAGAACATGTCGCATGCGTCGCCGTTGGGATATGACCCCAGCACGGGGTAAAACACATGGCTAACCCACTCCGAGCACAGTCCCGCCCCAGGAGAAGGAACGCTATGGCAACGATTAACGATCTGGGACTGCAAGGAGGCGCGCGCGGAGTGCTCAGGCTCCACCCAAGCACCTGAGGCATTAAAGAAATACTCGGAGTCTCCAATTCTGTTCCAGCCATTTACCATTTGTCCAGAAGACATAAGGTAGTACCACGTTCCATCATCATCGAGGAACCAGCCAGTATTCATGGCTCCGGTAGTGTCGAGAAAGTTGGTGTAGAGCCCCATCCGAAGCGAGTCGGCCCGGCG
>CALJMO010000018.1 GCA_937982065.1 uncultured Collinsella sp. | reverse complement strand
TCTACGCCATGACCAAGCCCGAGGGCCCCATCGGCCAGGCTGTCGGCGCCGAGAATTGCGTCAAGATGGCTTCCGATCATGGTAACGGCGGCTGCGAGATGGGCTACTACCTCGCCGACTGCTTCGGCCTGCGCCTGCTCAACCGCCGTGGCTGCTTCCCGCAGTTCGATAAGTTCATCGAGCAGACCAAGGACGTTTGGACCCACCTGGTCGACATCCGCAAGAGCTTCGAGCCGCGCGCCGAGGAGCTCGCCAAGAAGTACGCCCTGGCCCCCTACACCATGTTCATCGGCTCCGGCGCCCTGTGGGGCGAGACCATCCTGTTCTCGATGTGCATCCTGGAGGAGATGCAGTGGAAGCGCACCCGCTACATCACCTCGGCCGACTTCTTCCACGGCACCCTCGAGCTCGTGGAGCCCGGCGTCCCGGTCTTCCTGTTCATGGGCGAGGACGAGAACCGCAAGCTCGACGAGCGCGTCCGCGCCTTCCTGACCCGCGGCGTGACCGGCGACACCGACATCAACATCATCGACACCGCCGAGTTCGCGATCCCCGGCCTTGACGACGAGTTCCGCGTCATCGTGTCTCCGTGGATTCTCTCCTCGCTGATCACCGATCGCCTTGCCGCTTACTACGAGACGGTCACCAAGCACAACCTCAACTACCGTCGTTACTATCACCAGTTCGACTACTAATAGTTGACCACTCATTTAAGAAGCACCCTGCCCGGGCGCATGCGTCCGGGCATTTTTATGCCGAAATTCGCAAGGAAGGGGAATCGAATGAGGCAGTTTATCGTGGCGTCCCATGCTCATTTTGCGTCTGGAATCGTCGAGAGCATCGGCCTGCTTTCCGGCGAGCGCGAAAACGTCCATGCGCTCTCTATGTATGTCGACGGAAACGAGGACCTGACCAAGGAGGCCGCAGCGATTCTGGACGGCTTTGCCGCGGACGATGAGGTCGTCGTGTGCACCGACCTCTTTGGCGGCAGCGTCAACAACGAGTTCACCAAGATCGTCCAGACGCGTCCTAACACGCACCTCGTGACCAACATGAACCTGCCGCTCCTTATTCAGCTGCTGTTCGTGCCCGAATCCACCCCGATCGATGAGGCCATTCGCCAGATCGTCGAGGCGGACGACACCAAGGTCAAGTACGTCAACGACCTGCTGGGGCAGGCCGAACTCGATGAGTTTTAACCACTAGGGAGCACATCATGATTCAGATGATTCGCGTGGACTATCGACTGCTTCACGGCCAGGTTGCCGTTAGCTGGACCTCGGCTCTGGGTGCCGACTGCATCTTGTTGGTGAGCGACACGGTCCTCAATGACAAGCTTCGTCTGCAGGCCCTGTCCCTTGCAAAGCCGGAGGGCTGCAAGGTCGTTGTCAAAAACACCGAGGATGCCGTCAAGGCGCTCCAGAGCGGAGTGACCGACAAGTACAAGCTCTTCGTGGTTTGCGAGACGATCCAGCAGGCCGGTGCCGTCGCCAAGGCGATGGGAGTCAAGAAGATCAACCTCGGCAACGTTGCCTTTAGCGAGAATGCCCGCCAGGTCTCGACGAGCGTGTTCCTTACGCCCGAAAACGAGGCATACGTCAAAGAGCTGCTCGGCGAGGGCTATGAACTGTTCATTCAGATGATTCCGGCAGATGCGAAGACTGACGCCGCGAAGGTTATCGGTTAGGGGCTGTCATGGTTATCAAGACAATCCTGATTTTCCTGATTGCCCTTTTGGGCTATTCCGAGTGGCTGACGGGCACGAGCTACCTCCAGCGCCCGATCGTGCTCGGACCTCTGGTTGGCCTTGTCATGGGCGACATGGTGACCGGTACGATCATGGGCGCCACGATGGAGCTTGCCATGGTCGGCGCCATCTCGGTCGGCGCCTATAACCCGCCCGATACGATTTCCGGCACTATCCTGGGCGTATCTCTTGCCATGCAGGCCGGCGCGGACGCTTCGGCGGCCCTGACCCTGGGCATTCCCATCGCAACGATCGTCCTGGCGCTCGATACTGCCCTGGGCCAGCCGGTGATGCTGCTGCTGGTGCACCGTATCGACAAAAACGTCGAGGACGGAGACACCAAGGCCATCACGCGCAACATGCTCATCGCCGGCTACGCGCAGAGCTGGTGCGGCCTGCTGATTATTCCCCTGGCATTCTTCTTTGGCGCCGATGCTGTTGCCAGCCTGCTCAACATCATCCCTGATTTCGTTCAGACCGGTATGGATGTCGCCGCCGCCTTCTTGCCCGCACTCGGTTTTGCAATGCTGGCTCAGATGATTATGAACAAGACGGTGGCGCCGTTCTTCTTCGCTGGCTTCTTCCTCGTCGCCTACTTTGGCATTAGCACGACGGGCGTGGCGATCTTTGCCGCGATCATCGTCGTCGCGATGACGGTTTTGGGTGACAAGAAAAAGGCGGAGCAGCCCGCAGTGGCAACCGATAATCCTGCGATTGGGAGTGGGTTCGATGAGTTTTAAGTTTGAGTCTTCTTACGACGGGCTGATTTCCCGCGCAGACCTTAAGAAGCTGTTCTGGCGCTCGATTCCCTATGAGCATTCCTGGAACTACGAGCGTATGGGCCATATCGGCTTTATGTGGGCCCTTATGCCGATCCTTCGCAAGCTGTATCCGCAGGATGCGGACTTTAAGGCCGCCCTCAAGCGCCATATGGAGCTCTATAACGTCACGCCGTACATCTCGACGCTCCCCATGTCCATCGCCGCTGCAATGGAGGAGGTCAACGCTACTGACGATAGCTTTGACACGAGCGCGATCTCTAATGTCAAGCTTGCTTTGATGGGGCCGCTGTCCGGCGTGGGCGATGCCTTCTACTGGGGCACGCTGCGAATTTTGGCAACGGGTGTCGGCACGTCGCTGGCGCTACAGGGCTCTATTCTTGGCCCGATTTTGTTCCTGCTCGTGTTCAATGTCCCTCACTACATCATCCGTTACCTGCTGACGTTTGTGGGGTATCGCTTTGGCTCGGACATGATCAGCAAGGTCCAGGAATCGGGCATTATGGACACGATCGTCAAGATGGCCTCTATCATGGGCGCCATGGTGATCGGCGCTATGACCATGGAGATGGTCACCGTGGACATTCCGCTCATGGTCGGTGCGGGCGATGGTGCTCAGACGCTGGCCGAGCTGCTCAACGGAATCTTCCCGGGCTTTGTCACGATGGGGCTGTTTGGAATCGTCTATCTCATGCTCAAAAAGAAGATGAATCCGCTGGTCATCATGCTCGTGATCCTGCTCGTGAGTATCGCTGGCGCGTTCTTTGGAGTGCTTGGTGTCCAGTAGAGTATCCGTCATAATGAGAACAATGTAAGAGGGGGCGTCGCGCACACTGTGCTGCGGCGCCCTTTTGCCGAAAGGTGGACAAGATGGAGTATCCGCAGCTTGCCGTTATGAATATCAGCCATCGCTACTTTGATCTTGAGGAGTTCTTTTCTTCGGCGTCGGCTTCGGGCTACACGTGTTGCGAGCTTTGGACCGGGGCGATGCATCTGTATGTCGATTGCCATGGATACGATTCGCTCGAGCGGGTACGGGAGCTGTCGCAGCGGTATGGGGTTCGGATTGTGGGACTTTGTCCCGAACAGAACAACCCCAAGCCGTGGAATATCGCGGCGCGCGGGAATGAGGCGCGTGCCCGCACGCTCGCGTACTTTAAGAACGTTGTAGATATCGCGGCGGAACTTGGAGCCGAGCAGGTCATGGTCTCGAGCGGCTGGGCATTTTTGAACGAGCCGATCGAGGACGCGTGGGGTCGCAGCGCCTCGATGCTGCGTGCGATTGCCGAGCATGCGGGAGAGTGCGGTGTGCGACTGGTGCTCGAGGCCCTACAGCCGGTTGAGTCGATGATCGTGAACTCGGCGGCCGATACGAAGCGCATGATCGAGGCAGTTGATCATCCGGCACTTAAGGCGTGTCTGGATTTGGGCGCTATGGCGGTGGCAGGGGATACCATCGACGATTATTTCGATCTGCTTGGCGATGATGTCGCCCACGTGCATTTTGTCGATGTTGCGGCAGATGGCACGACGCATCTTGCCTGGGGTGACGGCGACCGCGATATGCGCGCCGACCTGGATAGGCTGGTGGCGCGCGGCTATCGCGGAGTTGTTTCGGCCGAGACCTATGACTGGCGCTATTTTGCCGACCCCGCAGCTGCCGATGCGCAGGTAATGGCAGAGTATCGTCGTGCGATTGGCGTCTAGGTGGGGTTGGGTTGCGACAATCCGCTCCTATGTTTCCAAATGAATACGGTGTGAGCCGAGGAGGACGATTCTCCCCGCAAACACTCTAGTATGCTAAAGTACCCAGAAAACCGGCGGAGCTATGCCGGTCTTCTGTTCCATACGAAACACAGCATGAGGAGGCTCACCAGATGACGGCCACACCGTGGGGATTCCGGGACATAT
>CALJMO010000017.1 GCA_937982065.1 uncultured Collinsella sp. | reverse complement strand
ACCGGATGAAGATACGTGCGACGGGGGCGAGGCGAATGGCTGAGCGGTATCGATATGCGGGTTCAACGGTATTATATCGACCACATAGATTATCAAAACCGTCGTAAAACCCCTGGTTTCAACTACGGGGAGTGTCAACGGTATTCACTTTTTCAGCAATGCCGTATTTACGTAATGTCGTTATTACACAGTTCGGCAGTCACACTTTTACATTGTTGCGGCATGACACAGTTACGCAATGTCTCCGGTGCGTCTCGGTAAAAGGTTCGCTACCGGACAGCCACCGGACACCGAAGCGATCTAAGCGCGGCGATGGTTTGCCGTGAAATGTGCTGTGAGATGAAAAATCTCGCAAGAGACGCGAACTTGTACCTCCATCGTAAATGTAGCCACAAGTTCGCAGCCGTTGGCTCTTGCCAGGGCTCCGCCCTTGGACCTGGGTCGGTAAGTTGACTGCGACTGCATCGGTTGATTGATGGCAGTTGGAATCGACGCCGTAGTTTTTAAATCTGTTATGAAGCGTGAAACTCAAAAACTCATCGTATTGATTTTCATTTGATTCGAAACGCCCGCGCAAAAGTCGAAACGGCTCGCGCGGGCGTTTCGGTTTTTCGTTTCGCATCTCAACTCGCGTCAAAACAAAATTTGAAAATCGATAGCGACCGAAGGTCGCGATCATAGGCGGCTTGACCGCCGCATGAAAACCGACTCGCTAATCCGAATCGCAATGCGAGCCGCGTCACCTTTCGACAAATCCAACAGCGCTGCGAGTCACGCTAATGACTCTCCGCGCCATTGAAATTGTCGAAAGCTGCCTCAACTTTTCCGCCGGCGTTGCGAAAAACGATTCGACAAGTCGAATGTTTGCGCCGCCCGCGGCGCAAACCCGCTGCGCGGCGATGCAAATACTCGGCATCCCTCGCATTCGCATCACCGCTTCGCTCTCGCTACAGCGAATTTCTAACACTCAGCATCCTTCGCGTTAAAAATTCGCTTCCGCTCACGGTCTTCACGCAGTTACAACGCCGCGAGGCCTCTCGCTTGGAATGAGGCCTCTCATTCCACGTCTACACTGCGTTCCGCCCAATCACCGTTCCGGAGATTGCAAGATGGGTGTGGGTGGCAACAAATGGGCCCATACGGGCCATTTGTTTTCCCACACATCTTGCTTTACCACCTCTCACGGCGGTAAAGTTTTCGCGAGACGTTTTCAAATCGCGTCGGCGATTTTTAAGCACTCGAAAAGGAAAGCGAATCGAATAGCTGGTTTTGCACCGGAGGCCTCTCCGGTGTGCGGTTCATTTTCGAGGAGCTGTCCGTGAGTACGAAACGTCCGTTCACAGTCAAGGCAACGCTGAGTGAAGAAGAAAAGAAAACGCTTGTTGCGTTTTCCAAAAAGGCCCAAATGTCTGAGGCCGAACTGATTAGGTATTTCCTGCGTCCCGATGACGCGGTGACTCGCGGGGTCGATCTGACTGAAGACGAAGAGCGAACTGAGATGATTCGCATCCGGGTTTCGCCAAGTGAGAAAAAATCCATTGAGAATCGCGCTTCTGAACTCGGCGTGTCGATGTCGGCCTTCATGCGTCGCACTGCTCTTGTCGGGAGAGTCGAGAAAATCGATGTCGATCGGGCGTCGATCGACAAAATTTATCACGAGCTTTTGAAGGAAGGAACGAATCTCAATCAGCTCATGTATTTTTTGAACGCCCAAGGGCTTCCCGCGTACAACGAGAAAGCTGTTTTTCGAACACTTGAGAAGGTTTATCAAGTTGGGCGTAAGCTAGACCGTTTCATCGACGAGCTTGAAAAGCGCTATTTCGTCGGTGGTGATGTGAAGTGACTGTTATCAAACAGAAAAGAGTGTCGAGTGAGCGCTATGCAAAGAATGTTCGTAAATACATCAACGGAAAAGATGCGATTGTGCGTGGTGGCTGGAACATCGAATGGAGCGACCACTGGTTTTCGAAAATGGATAGAACCAGAAAGGTTTTCCATCACGACAAACCGTCGAGAGCCGGAGTCAAAAACGTAATCATGCTTCATCAGATTCTCGCGTTTCTGCCCGAGGAGTGCAGCTGCAACGGAGGCAAGATGACCCCCGATGCATGTTTGGCCTACGCGGAGCAATGGCTTGCGAAGCACTATCCGCATCAACAAGTGATTCTCGCGTTGCATGAGGAAAGCGATAAGGCGGGAAAACGCTACGCGGTCCATATGGCGATCAACCGTACCGATTTGCTGACCGGCAAACGTTGCGAGACTGGTGGGCGTCGCGGAAAATTCGAACGCGCTTCATGGGTTCGTGAAATGGACAAGGACTGGAATCTTACTCAACTTGAAAAAGGTAAGAGAAATTCAAAGATTCGAGATCGTCAGCCGCGCGATATTGAAAAGGAGATTGTCGATCGGGGAGAGTACAGTTATAAAAACAATCTGCGCGAGCTGATCCATATTGCGATTGACGAAGGTCGCGTAAAGAATATGGAGCAGTTCAAGAAATTACTTGCCTCATGGGGCGTAGACATTTTCATCAAGAACAATCGAGTCTATGCGACAGATCTCGATATCAAAGAGGCCGGCAATCCGAAGTGCACTTTCAACCTGACCCGTCTCGACGGGCGCTTCGCGTTGAAGTCGTTGCAGACGGCGTTCGAAAAAAATGTGCTGGAAGCCGAGCGAGCGTTGCCGTACGAGAAACGCTGTGAGATTTACATCAAGCGTCTCAAGAAAGCATACTCGGCGTGGGTCGAGCAGGCGAAAGCGAGCAAGGGCGTGGCCTATAACACATTCCCTAAATTCGTTGCCCCGAAGTGTGACGAAGACCTGCTCGAAGACCCCGCCGTACGCGATGAGCTTCTTGCGCGTCGCGGTTACGCAAGGGAGATTCGCAACCGTTACGCCGGCGGCGTTGTCGATGCCGGCGACGACCGCGTTCGCGCCGCCGGCCAGGCGCACAGCGGTAGCGCCGTGTCGCGACAGATGGACGATCGCGTCGTCGATCGCGGCGATTACGCTCGCGGCGACACGCCTCGCTAGCCTCGAACTGCCTGTCGGGGCGGAGTAAAGCACTCATGCCCCGGTAGAGCGGTGAGGCATGAGTTACTGAGGTATACTATAGTTTCCGCAGGTAGAGGCATAAAAAAATGGCAACCCGCCCGCCGAAAAGACGGGCGGGCGTGATACCATCAAGATTGTGCTCGGGTGCTACCAACACCTCCGCACGGTGTAGAGGCGAGCTACCAACTCGCGTTTCTACTTGCCAGTTGTGCTAAAAACGCAAACAGCACTCCTGACACATCCAATGATAGCAGGGACCCGCAGGTCACGCTATGGATGACAGTTAGAAAACGCAAATGGGAGCCGGCTCGCACGGCTCCCATTTTTTATGGGAGCGGACATATGCCGTTCCCGGTCGGCACGGGTTTAAGACCCGTTCAAAAAGGTAGCCAAGGGCTCGAATAATCGGAGACTGAGCTGTACAGGTTCATTGTCCCGTCTCTACGGAGACTTCGACGGGGGTAGTGCCCTCCATGTGACCCCTGCGCCGCCTCGGCCCTTCTGGGCGGAGACGGCGTGCCGGATTCAGAGCGATTGTCCTGCTGGAAAACTGCAGGAAAGTAGGCGAACAGCCGAAGATCAGGAGTTGGTTGGATAGCCGTGTGGCAACACACGTGTCGCGGTGATAAGCCGCAACGTCAAGCAAAGAGGATCACGATGAGCATGCAGCCGTGACGGATTCTGAGCCAAACCCCGGGTTTCGCCATGTACGGGGGTGCCGGTGAGGACGGCCGGCGCGTTAAAACGAACGGTCCGGATGCATGGGCGTAGCCATGCGGAGTCCCGCGAGATCGTCGAGCAAAAGGCCAAGGGGCGGGTGAGGCTTTCCCAGCTGCAATGCTGGTTTCGAAGATTTAGGGAGGGTCCACGATTGTGCCCGGACTCTGTGGATGCTCCACCGCCTAACAATTCAACCACCAAGCTAATTAGACCTCGCGACCAGTTATTACAATCAGCAAGTCATCAGCGCGAGGCGTGCCAGCCCTCAGCGCCGGCGTCGCTTCGCTCCCCGGGCGATGTAAATAAGAGATATATAAGTCAGCGAGCTTCGCGAGCGGATCATAGGTGCCGTCAGGCACCGCATCAAAAGCGATTCGCAATCATTTCGGAATACATGTCGCTGGCGATGAGTGGACCTAGTCCAGACCTGTATCCGTACTAGGCGTTTCTAGAAATGCGCATGAGAAAGGGCCGAACCGAAGTGTCTGGCCGGACGCCAATTGTCCGGGAACTGCTTCGTTTCGACCCTGCTTCATTCTACAGCCGCGTCATGTTTATGGAGATCAATTCGGCAGCTGCAATTCATTCGATTGTAAGATGAGCTGTCCTGGACGGCTCCCACTGTTGCGATCACGCCGCATGGACGATGGGTGAACTCGCATGAGAACTCAAGCGTACGGTGGTTTTATCTGCCCAAAGAGGGTAGAATGACAACAGAAAACGACGCATCCCGTGTAAGCAACATGGAGCGCGGGCGGCCTAGTTTTCAGTCTTTGTTAAATGCCCGGGCTCCGACCCCCGGGCATTCTTATTTGCGCTTGTGGCGCAAATGCCGTCCACTGTCCGCACCGCGCGTACGCCTACGGACCTTAATCCGAACCTCATACGAGTTTAAAAACGCGATGATGAACGTGCCGACCGTTGCAAGAGCGGCCAGCGCGTTAAGGAATTTCAGCATATGGTGACCTCCGATCAAATCGTCGGCCGCCCGCGCACGGAATGCGCCGTGACATCAATTCTAACCGAATCTGCGACTACCCCGGTTAACTGGTACACCTCTGTTATTGTTCAAATTAAACAGTCTCAAAAGGTATGCCTCTGGGCACTCGAAAATCGAACCCTCGATGCCATGAATGTCGAGTGCCAAAACCCAGTGCCAAAACCTCGCCTTTGATTCCCATGGGAAAATCAAACTACGAGGCAGGAGGCTAAAAATGACACGATATGGATATGCCCGCGTGAGCACAAAGGACCAGAAGCTCGACCGTCAAATCGAGGCATTGGTCAACGCTGGCGTGGCCTATGAGCGCATCTTCAAAGACAAAGAGACTGGCGCACGCGAGGGCGACCGCACGCAACAGAAAAAGTTGTTCAAAAAGATGAAGCGCGGCGATGAAGTGGTGGTCGAGTCCTGGGAGCGCCTGACCAGATCGACGAGGCAGCTACTGAACTATGACCTGATGTTCAGGAACTTAGGAGTGAAGCTCATATCACTGAAGCAGCCCGTTGACCTCGATACTGCATTCGGCCGTTTCGTGCTGGGCACCCATGCCTGCACCGCCGAGCTCGAGCGCGACCTGATCAGGCAGCGCCAGGCCGAGGGTATCGCCGTCAAACGGAGCCGCGGTGGCAACGTCGGGGGCCGCCCGCGTATCGCGGACGTCAAGGCCGACGCTGCTGTGAAGCTCTACCTCGCCCGTGAGACGCCAATTCCCGACATCTGCGCCGCAACAGGTATCTCGAAATCGACCCTGTACCGCGTGCTCCGCGAGCGCGGGTTAGTGGGCGTCAGAAGATAAATCCGAGTGCGCTACTATATAAGAGTGCGGTATTTCTCCAACTGAAACCCTGCGTGAACGCATGACTTGAGACGCCTTTTTAGAACTCACCGATCGCAGGACGAACACAACTCAACAGCGGCCGCGTATTTCTTCCCAGCCGTACGGCGTGGCGGAGCCATGCCCGTTGTTGATTGGAGTGCCGCATCATGGCCGAAAACCAAGTCCAGTCCGAAAAGAAAATGACCAGTCTGAATGTCTCATCGGAGACCCGTGACGCCATAAAGGACATCAGCACGAGCCTTGGCCTCTCGCAGGCCGATACCGTCGCCCGCTTGGTCGACGGCTACCACCCTAACGCCACTTCCGGCGTGAAGGCTGCGCTCGACGCATCGGCCGTCCTCGATGAGGCGGTCGAGCGGGTCAAGCGCATCATCGTGGGCGCTGCCGAAGCCGCCGCGATGGAGGCTCGTGCTGCCTGCGAGGACGCCGACGCCGCCAAGAAAAGTGCAACGGAACAGATTCAGAGCATCAAATCTAATTGCGTCGAGCAGGTCGCCGCCATCAAAGAGAAATTCGAGCTGGATACTGCGAGCTTGGAGATTGAGAACGATGAGCTCCACGCCACCGTCGCCGATTACCTCTCGCAGCTCAAGAAGCTCGATTCCGAGAACAATCAGCTCTTGGCAGAATCAGCCGCAAAAGACGATCGAATTGAAAGCATGAGGGGTGCGGTCGACGCCGCGGCCAAGGCTCAGGCCGATCTCAACGTCTCCCTCCTCGCCCAGCGTGACCTGATGGCCGAGGTCGCCGCCCTCAAGGACCGCCTCGCCGCCTCCGAGCAGCGGGCGGCCGTGGCCGAGGCCAAGGTCGAGGTCATGACCCAGACGAGGGGCGTGTAGATATGTCCGACAAGCTAAGGCCGTCTCGCCGTGAGTTGATAACGGCAGGGCTAGTCGTCTTTTTGGTCACGGCACTCGTATGGACTGTCATTGATGGTGCCGGCGCAAATCCGCTCACCATCAGCGGTGTCATCACCCGTCAAAATGCCGTCTGGGCTTCGCTTACGGCAGTTTCAGTGGTCATGCTCATTGGGGCTTGGCTGTTTGGCTGATGGCATTCAAAAACAATTAAGTTTGGAGTAATCGATGGAGCATCTCTCTGTTAAAAAGGCAATCAACCTAGCTCGGAACTTTGGGGCTGCGGGTGTTCTGGCAGCCGCCCTAGTTATGACCTCTGGGTGCAGCCAGGCAGACGATCATCAGACGGCAGTTCGGGTCGCCGATTCTGATAACGCGCAGGAAGACGGGGTTTACGGCAAGATGAAGTATTCAGTCACCGGCGTCGAGGTGCATGATTCCCCGACTGGCGATGGCGGGAAGGTTGCCGTTGTTCGCTGGCACGCCATTAACAACCGATCGGCAGATTCATGCGCTGTTGGTAGCTACATCACGGCTTATCAAAATAAGCAGATGCTATCTCGCGGGTTTGCCGCCGATTTGCAGGAAGATCACTTCTCTTCGCAAGGGCTTGCGCCGGGAGGCGAATGCGACGGTGTGTCGATTTTTGACCTCAACGACATGTCTCCCATCGAAGTGAAAGTCGACGGGGTGGGTGCCGGGTCGAACTCCCTCGACCAGACTTTTGAATTGGAATAGTGGTAGTGTCGAGAAAGTTGGTGTAGAGCCCCATCCGAAGCGAGTCGGCCCGGCGTCCTAGAATCTGGAATACGGTTGATATCCTATGCCGCCTCGACCCTGTCCGCAAGCTCGAGGCCGGACTCGAGCATCTTCCTGGCCTCCGCCTCAAGCCGCGCCCAATCGACGGGACCGTCGATTCCCCGAGTGCGACCGTCATCGTAGAGCTCGTTCATCCTCACCTCCGAGAAGTACCTGGACTCCTGCCATATCTCGTCCTGCTCGCACATGACCGCGCCCGCGAGCCGCACCAGCGAGCCCGTGGAGGGGAACACCTGCACGACGCGCGACCTGCGCTTTATCTCCCGGTTGGTCCTCTCCTGCACGTTGTTGGTGCGCAGGCGCTTCCAGTGGGTCGGCGGGAAGTCGAGGTAGGCCAGCGCGTCGGGCTCGGCCTCCTCCAGCACCGCCGCCGCCCTGGGGCAGCACCCCTCCAGCATGTCGCACGCCGCGTGGTACATGGCCGTCACGGTGGCGGCGTCGCGCCCGCGGAACACCTGCGACACGATCCTGCCCACGCGGCGCCTGAGCTGCCAGGAGCCGGCCTCGCGCATGCAGTCGCGCATGAGGTGGACCGCGCAGCGCTGCCACGCGGCGCCCTGGAAGACCTCGCCGAGCGCCCGGACGAGCCCCGGGTGGGCGTCCGAGACGACGAGCCGCACGCCCGCCGCCCCGCGCGAGCGGATAGCCCGCAGGAAGGCGAGCCACGAGTCGTAGGACTCGGTGTCGACCACGTCGACGCCCAGGACGCGCCTCCAGCCGCCCGCATCGCAGCCGATGGCGGTGACCACGGCGGTGGAGGCGACGCGCCCCTCGCGGCGGCACTTGACGTAGGTCGCGTCGAGCCAGACGTAGGGCACCGGCGAGCCGCCGAGCGGCCTTGCGCACAGGTCCTCGATGTCTGCGTCCAGGCTCGAGGCGATGGCGCTCACCTGGTCCTTCGAGAGTCTGGAGACGCCCATCTTCTCGGCCACCCTCTGCACCTTGCGGGTGCTGGTGCCCGTGGCGTACATCTCGGCCACGGCGGCCACGAGGGCGCGGTCGACGCGCTGGTAGCGCTCGAGCACGTCCTCGGGGAAGAAGCTGCCGGAGCGCAGCTTGGGGATGCGCAGCGTCAGCGTGCCGACGCAGGTGGCGAGCGACCTCTCGCGGTAGCCGTTTCGGCTGTTCCCCCCGCCACCGCAGAGCTGGTCGGCCTCGGCGTCCATCACGGCGTTCACGACCTGCTCGGCGAGACGCCTGAGCAGCTCCTGCATGTCGATGGCGCCGTCGTCGAAACGGGGCATGGCGAGCATGTCCGGCGTCGGGTCTGATAAGATTTCCATAGCGGTCTTCGTCCTTTCCTAGAACCTGTTGTTGTGGTGATTTCAGATTCTAGGACGAAGGCCGTTCTTCGTTAAACGGGCGCTAGGGCGTCACCCTTACACCAACATTTTCGACGCGATCGGAATAGTCCATATGGCGCCTAATTTCTAGAAACCTTCTAGAGCGCTTCTAGAAGGTTTCTAGAAGCGGGCGCAGCATCTTCGACCGGCACGATGTCTCGGTAGATAAGGCGATGCCTGGCGTCACGCCACTCGTCGCCGTGGTAGTGGCCGAAGAACCAGGTTCGGTAGCCGAGCCGTCCGTCGAGCTCGCCAAGGAATCGTTGCAGCCGGTCGCCCCGATACTCGCGTCCGCACTCGCGGCACAGTCCCTCAGCAAGGACGGCCGGCGCCTCGTGACTCACCACGTAGTCGACCCTCCAGCCCACGCGGGCGAGTGCGGCGCGGCATTGGCCCATCTCCTCCTCGCTCGGCATCTCCTCGGGCCACCAGCTCCTCCCCTCCCTGCGATACTGCCTGTCGTTGCTCGCGGCGCCGCCCATGGCAAGGACTGTGAGCCCGTCGATATCGAACACCTCTCCGCGCATCAGGTGCAGCACGTGCGGTCGCGCCTCATGAACGAGGCCGCTGTTCCACTCCCGCACCGGCAGTTCTGCCAGCATCCGGTGGTTCTCGTGGTTTCCGTCTACGAAGCACGTGGTCCATGGCTTCGACTCGAACCAGTCGAGCCAGTATTTCTCGGCGTTGGACCCATCCCAGACAAAGCCGAAGTCGCCGGCCACGATCACCACGTCATCGCGCGTCAGGGTCCGGCCCAGCGGCCAATTCGTGAAGGCAAACCGGCTGGACCCGTACTCGGCCCTGCCGTGCACGTCACCTGTCGCATAGACCGTCATCAGTACGCACCCCACGGCAGGAGTTTGTCCCCGAGCCTCACGATCCGGTCATACAGCACCGTGTGCCGTTCGTCCGGATTGCCGTCTCGGTGAAAATGGCCGTAATACCAGCGCTTGTAGTCCAGGCGGTCCTCGAGCTCGTCAAGGAATTCGGTCAGCCGGTCCACATCGGGGCGTTCCCAGCCCGGGTCCGGGTAGAGCGTCGGCGAGAGCATGCGCGTCGGGCAGGTATGGGTGATGACGCAGTCGACCTTCCAGCCGACCTCGTCGAGCTTTGCCCGCGCGGTATCGAAATCGCGCTCGTCCGGGAGCTCCTGAGGCCACCAGCTGGAATACGGCACGCGGTATTCCCTGTCCACGCTCGTGGCACCGCCCATGGTGAAGACCGTCGATCCGTCGAGCTCGAAGACCTCGCCGCGCGTCAGGCGCCGAATGGGCGAGGTGTCCGACAGGCGCTGCGTCAGCCCGCCATGCCATAACTCCACGGGGCGCTCCGCCCAGTGATCGAAGCGCTCGTGGTTGCCGTCGACGAACAGCACCGTGTAGGGGCGCGACTCCAGCCAAACGATGTCGGCGCATTCCTCAGCGGAAAAGTTCCACGGAAAGCCAAAGTCACCGGCAACGATGAGATAGTCGTCGCTGGTAAGACTGTCGCCAAGCTCCCAGTCGCGGAGCTTTTGCATGTCGAGCCCACCGTGGATGTCGCCTGTCACATAGACCGTCATCGGATCGCCTCTTCCCTCTTGTACGCCGCCAGCTCGCGCTCGACCTGCCTGTCGCCGGTCTCGTTGACCCACCAGGGCCACTTCACCCGGCCGCACGGCTCGTCGACTCCCGCGAACCATTCCCTCAGCCCGTCGAGGCTCACCGGGGAATGCCCGTTGGCATCGCAACCGACGTCGTAGCGCAGAAGGCCCTGCTTGCGGTTGAACTCGTTGTACGCGCCGCCGCTGCTGTGGATATGCCCGTGGAGGTGCCACGATCCATGGTTCATGCCCTGCCAGTCGGCCATGGGGTAATGGCTCAGGACAATCTTCTGCCCGTCGATCTTGAGCACGCAGATCGGCGGCTCCACGGTGAATGCACCCGCGACCGCCGGCCGGGTCCAGTCCTTGTCGTGGTTTCCCGGGACGAGGTGGATACGCCTGCAGGCGATTCGCTTGCGCAGCCCATAGGCGTCCTGGGCGGTCATCTTGAATGAGAAATCTCCCAGGATGTAGAGCTCGTCGTCCATGGCGACCCTACCGTTGATGCTGTCGACGATGGCGTCGTTCATCTGCCAAATCGTCTCCCACGGGCGGTCGGTGAACTTCAGGACGTTCTCGTGCCCGAAGTGCGTGTCACTGGTGAACCAGATCATTCCATTGTCTCCCTGTCGCTAAAAACCGTTCTCCTTTGCGCAGTTGAGGAGACGTATTTTGAGCGACATGAGGCGTTCGAACCTCATGTTCTGTGCTCCAATCTGCCGGATTGTTCCAGCTAAAACTTTAAAACCTCGTGCGGATAGAAAACCTTGTCCCGTTTGTGGGGTCATAGTATAGGCACTGTTAGAACTAATAGCCCAAATCCGTTGCCAACTGGCCGCTATTAGCAACTATTAGGCCTTTTGGACAGCCGAGCTGACTAATAGCCGCTATTTGTTGGGCTGTTTTGCAACCGCGAACGCTGCCGTGGATTCTTGATACGGCGCATCGACAACAGCAATGTCAAGCGGGTAGAATGGTGCCGACGGCAGCCCAAGTTGTAGAGAGCTGGGCAGAGCCGTTGCGTTAGAAAGTTAGGTCATCGTCTTAGCGACGGTGGCCTTTCTTTTTGGGCTTCGAGCCCTGCTTGAGTGCCTTGGAAAGGCCGACAAGGGCCGTGAGGAGCGAGACCAGGGCGGTCAGGAACTTCACGAACTCGGTGAAATCGGTCATGGGCATCACCTCCCATCGGATGGAGGGCTCTGCCCGGCACAAGGGCTGCCGACAGCGCTGCTGATTCTAGCAGAGCGTCATTCTTCTTCGATCAATCCGTGCTCCACTCCCTCGCCGGAATCCAGTCTTTCCGCAGCTCGACGAAGGTGTTCTTGATTCCCGCGACCCCAAAACGAATCGTATTCGCGCTCGTCACGGACCTTGAGCTTGCCCCTGGCCCTCTCGACGATCTTGCCAATCACTTGCCGCCGAACCTCCTCCTTAACTTCCTCGCCGATCTCCCCAAATTCCAACGCCGGCCTGTTCTTGCTCACCGGTCCGTACATGCTCGGCCCCCCTGCTCGCGACCTGTTTTCCAGCCAAGACCGTACTTGCTATTGCTTCTAATAGCCTGAACAGATCTTCGTTCGGCCACTATTAACAACTATTAGTCCAAATCATCCAGCCCACCAGCCAATAACCACCATTAGCCCAGCTAAACGACCAAAACAAATCGCCCGGTGCACGGAATCTGAACAGTCACGAGATGCGTTAAACTCAACATGCGCGGCCTGCCCCGCGTGGACAGTTACAGGGCCGGCAGCGTCGCCGGCCCTGTTGCCATTCAATCAGCTGCATAATATACAGGCAGGTCTCCCGAGTACTCCCATCGCCCTAGTGCGTTGCCATTCAAAGCAACGAGTAACGCTTGGTTAAGAGGGCCCACCTTCACTCTTGGTGAATCACTCGCCGCCCCTGTGCCCTTTTCGGCAATTTCCTGTACCCCTTTTGGAAACTCGAGTGCCTATCTGGCCGGCGAAAAGATTTAGCGAATTTAGGTGTACCACTTTGTGTTAGTTTGTATTTTAGACAGTATTTGTGATACGCTTTGTTTCAATCAGTAGTGGTACGATTTCGCTTGTTCAACGAAGGAGGTAATTGTCTATGGCAGTGGCCGAGGAGAAGAAAAGAATCCAGGTTACTCTGCCTCTCGAAATTTGGCGTGATCTCGATGACTACGCGAAGAGTCGCGGTGTAGCTAAGTCGTCTATGGCGGCGATCGCTATCGCCGAGTTTTTGGAGCGTGTTAAAGAGCAAAAATAGATATGAAAAAAGCCCCCTAACCGCCAAGTAAGAAGGGCTTCTTTCATGTTCAAATGTGGCTTTCTGGCCTGTTACCTGCAATCCTAGCACACGTATGCTTCGATTTGGGCCCCTATGTTGAAGTACTACCAAAATACTATGGCATCACTTCGGCTGATGGCTAGATAGCCTCAACGAGAGGCTAGTTTATGGATACCAAAAATTTAAAACCGGATGTGGGCGGTGGCTATCCGTGGGACACGGATAGCCACCCGTCCGGTCCCGCAAACCCGTCTGGAATGGGGACGGCGTCCGATTTCGCGAATCAGGCCGTCACAGATGCCGCCATGGCCAATAGTGAGAGTCACCGCGAGGTACTTCGCCGGGCATCGGATGAATCGTCCCGTGTCGCCCACATGGTGCAGGATATGGTCAGCGAGAAGGTCGCGATCATCAAGCCGCCATGGATGCTCGAGCTCGGTCTGCCTAGGCTCGACACCGATATTATGGGGCGGATTTGGTCGTTCCAGCGCAAGGACGTCTACAAATCAACCTGCTACATCAGCCTTGCCACCATGGCGGCTGACGTCAAGTCGGATCGCTCGAATGTTAAAAAGAGAATCGACAAGCTTGTCGAACTCGGTCTTTTGATTAAGTCGCCGCGCGGGAATAACAAATCGGTTGAGTACCGGCTCGATATGACGGCGATCGCTAAGCGCAGACTCGAAGTCGAGGAGGGTAAGAAAAAGCAACGTGCTGAGAATTCGGCGAAACGCAAAGCTCAGTGGGACGCAAAGCATTCTGCCTAGTTTGAAGGGCTATGGGTTCATACAACCCATAGCCCTATTTCTTTTCCTTACAAACTATGGGTTAAACCAACCTACAGTCTAGCTATGGGTTGGTTTAACCCATAGCTAGACGAAAAATAATTTTATTGATAGGGGGTTAAATAACGGTTCTTCAGCAAGTCTATCGGTTAGGACAACCCATAGACTTGCTCACAGGGATCGCGGATGCTTTTCTGTGACGGTAGAGCTATGGGTTGAAAGAACCCATAGAAAATTTAAGCCACTTTTCCGGCTATGGGTTAATTCAACCCATAGAAAGCGATCGGAAAACGCCAAAAAGTACCGAAATAGTTATTTCAACCCATAGTTTGAGCCTGTGTTAACCTGGGCCAACTTATCAACTATGGGTTGTCTCACGAGACTATGGGTTGAAATAACCCATGCCAACTATGGGTTCAGTTAACCCATGCACTATGGGTTGAAATAACCACAACTATGGGTTGAAATAACCACAACTATGGGTTCATACAACCCACCAAGTCTGACTAGAGTGAATTAGATTCACTTAGTCTGAGCTCAAGAGGGAAACAGAGAAATCCACCAGAAAGCATTTAATAATCGAACGATATACAAACAAGAAAAGCCATCGTCCTTGCCCTCCGCTCACTGCGTTCGCTCCGCGTCACTACCGCTCATTGGCGCTCGCTACGCTCGCCCTCCGGTCGCCTACGGCTCCCTGCGCGTCGGCTGCGCCTCCTTGCCCTCCGTTCGGCTATGCCTCACTCCGCGTCGCCTTCGGCTCCTTGGCATGGCCTTCGGCCAAAAGTGTGGGGGCTAACGCCCCAGCTCCCCGACTACGTCGCTGTCAGCCCTCAGCGCCGGCGTCGCCTTCGGCTCCCCGGGCGAACTAATCCCACTTAGTTGCAAGCCCTACAATTCGGCAATGACGCCGAATCCGTTTTCCGGTTGATCTGGATACCGACATTTGAACAACCTCACTTCAATTACCGGCAGGGAGCTACAGAATCGAAAATAAGACGTCCTATCGGTGAGGTTCGACCGTTTTCTCACTGATAGATAAAACGGGGTCTTAAATCGGCTCTCAGTGGCCAAGGTAAAAGAAAAACGGGCACCTTTCGGTGCCCGTTAACTCAACTAGAACTCTTTTTCGGCCAGATAGCGATCGAAAAGCTCCCGAGCGATATCCGATACGGACTTGTCCTCCTCGAGCGCCACTTGCTTCAAACGTTTTCGGTAACTCTCCGGAACGTACACGGACAGCTGAACAAGCCTCTCAGATGCCCCTTCAGCGCCCTTTTTGGGGCGCCCGGCTTTCCGCACCTGAGGAGCCGGTTTCTGGGGCTCAGATGCGCTTTCAACGATTTTCTGCTGCCTCTCCTCGGCCTTCTCCGCTGCGACGTCGAAGTATGAGGTCGCCTTTTTGAACTTTGCCATTTACAGCACCTCTTCCAGCTCGTTCAGGATGTTTTCAATCGCCTGGGCGGCCTTGCCGTTTTTCGCGATCTCGTATACGGGCTTGCCCAGGGCCGCGCCCTGTTTGAATGCCGCCGCGGTCGGAACAGTGCCCAGCACGGGAAGGTCATCGGCCTCAAGAAGCTCGAGGAATTGTCTGTCCACGGTCTGGTTCGCCGCGAAGTTGTTGACGATGATTGCGAACGACAAGTCAGGATTGGCCTCGGTGATGACCTTGATCGTGCGTTTCATGGGCTTCAGGCCCAGCGTGCCGGGCTGCACCGGGATGATTGCGATATCCGCATTCTTGGCATACTCGGCGGTGTCGTCGCTCAGGAAACCCGGCGTGTCGATGACATTCACGGCGTCCTCGTCGTCGAGCAGGTTCTTCTCGTGGTTCGCGCCGCCCTGAGGGTCGAGATTGCCGAATCCGACTTTGTGGCCGCGGCGCTCGAGACCCCAGGCGATCTCGTCGGCGAACGTCGTCTTGCCGACGCCGCCCTTCTGATTGACTAGCAGGATGTTCGTCGTCATGTCCTCCCCTTTCTGAAATAGCATAGTCATATATTAGCACATTAACATGTGACTATATTAAGTAATTCTAAGTCGCAGTTAGAAATATATGAGCATGTTAAGTAATTAGTATAGTACTACGTTAACGTGCTCATGGCTGTGGGTTGGTTTAACCTACAGTCATCAGATACGGTTACAAGGTCGCTGATTGCGAGACGGAGACCCTTCCGACCGCCGACGCGGCGAGTGGGAACGCAAGGGTAAAAACGCATCGTCGCTGAACCAGCGAGTCAGTATTCTTTAGTTAGATGATGGATATTGAAATTAATTAGCGAGATAATGTGCATATCGCATAATGTATGCGTTTCACCATGAGAGAGGGGGGTCTGTCATGAGCTGGAAACCGAGAAAATGCGTTATTGCCGGTCTCGTGACAAGAGGTCCTGGCGGCGCCTTGTTTGCAACCGCAAGGGCATCGTACCGACTTTTCACTTGCCTGTTCTAAAAGGCAGTTGCCATGCTGTCGCAAAATCAATCGAGATACTTGGTCACAATCGGCTTTACCCTGCTCGCATTACTCTTTGCTAGCGACCTTTTGCTGAAACCGCCCAAGGAACTCGTTTTGCTTGCCATAGACTGCATTTCCGCCCTTTACTTTACGGCAACCCTAATCATCGGACTAAAGGAGAGGAAAAAAGGCGCAGTCGCCGCATCCGCCGTATGCTTGATCATAACCATTGCATCATTCTTTATCTGACACATTGGTGATTTAGGGGCGATATCGTAGGAATACGACCGGGAGAGTCGGGGCCATAGGCTCCGGTAAGAACCTTCGCCATGCCCCACGTATCGAGCCCGATGATTTCCCCGCCGGACGCCCTGACGGTCACGGCCTCCGGCGTCCACGCGATTTCATCGTCCGTGAGGCGGATGGGTGTGACGCTGCCGGCGTCCATCCGCCTCACGACCTCATTCCGCTTATCGCGCCAGCCCGGCTTGAGCCATTTGATGACGGTCGGACGCGAGACGCCAAGGACGCACGGGCGCAGCTCGAGCTCTAATACATGAGGTCCCAGCTTGTAATGCGTGAACATATGACTACATTAACATGGTCATGTATTACCGAACGTTATATGCTGAGCTGGATCCGCCCGTCTGTTATCTTGGCTGCTGACCGCTGAGAACATGGCCGCCGTCATCGGCAAGGATGGCGTGGAGACGGAGATTCAGGTGGGGCAGATGCGCCAAACACTGGGCAAGTCTGGCTTCGATTGGCTGTTTAATAAGCACTAACGGTTGAGTTATTGCAGCATAATCGCAGCTGTAAATAGGTGACCATATGACCATGCTAATATGTGCGCACAGTCATATGGTCACAGTTATAGATCGGTTTAATCTGTGGCCCTTAAGCTGAAGCTGCCTCAACGAACCGTGGTTGGCGAGACGAAAAAAGGGGAGTTCCTTTTTGTGGAACTCCCCTTTTCCGAGTCGTTATTCGATTTGCACTACATCTGCTCGCGGCGCTTCTTTTGATCGAGGAAGACGCCGGCCGCCACGAGGACGGTACCGCCGATGGCGAACGTCTCGCCGATGAGTCCCGCGCGGTCACCGGTCTGGGCGAGGCTGCCGGGCTGGGCGGTATCCGTGCCGGCGAGGTGCTTCGGGGTGTATGCCGCCTGCTGCTTTGCGACCTCCTCTGCCTCCTGTCGTGCGATCTCATCGGAAAGCTTCTGCTCCGCTGCGATGCGGTCAGACTTCGCCTGCTCGTAGGCGGCGAGTGCCGCATCGCAGCCGGGCTGGAGCTCGTCCACCGCGACCTGCTTCTCGTCCAAGATGGCCTTGGCGGGCGCGATCTTGGCGCGTGCCTCGACTGCTGCGGCGAAAAGCGCGTTGAGGGCGTCATCCGCGTTCACATCATGGCCGGAAGCGATCGCCGCGCCGGCATCGATGGAGTTCAGCTTCGACAGCTTGGCGTCTGCCTGCGCCTTCGCCTGCTCGGCGGCGGAGACCAGGGACTCGGCGGCGATGGTATCCGCCTTCGCGGCATCGAGGGCGGCCTTGGTGTCATTGACGGCCTTTACTGCATCCTGCTCGCGCTGCTGTGCCTCTGCGAGCTTCGCGGCAAGGCCGGTGAGGATGTCGAGGTTCGACTGTGCGTCATCGAGATCGGTCTGGGAGCCGGTAAGCCTGTCGGCGGCAACGCCGGCGTCGGTCTTTGCGGCATCGACGGCACGCTGGGCATCCGCGAGGGCGCGTGCGGTGGCGTCCGCCTTTTGCTCGGCGGCGGCGAGGACGGTCGCCTTCTCGACCTGATCGGCTGCCGCCGCGTCATGGACGCTCTTTGCTGTATCGAGCGCCTTCTTGGCGTCGGCGACGTCTTGGAAGAACTTCGCGAGGTCGGCGTTCGCATCGTCCACGCCCTGCTGCTTGGCGGCGGTGTCCGCCTTGGCGGAATCCAACTTTGACTGTGCGGTCGTTACGGCTGCGTTGGCGGCATCAAAGGTGACCTGCTTCTGCTGGACGGTCGACTTTGCCGTATCGACTGCCGCGTTGGCGGCATCGAGGTCCGATTTCGCCGCATTAAGCTCGGTCTGGGCATCCGTGACGGCCTGCTGCTTGGCGGCGACATCAGCCTTGGCGGCATCGACGGCACGCTGGGCATCGGCAACACCCTGCTTTGCGGCATCGACACCTGCCTGTGCGGCATCCACCGCGACCTGTTTCTGCTGGACGGTTGTGGCGGCGCCGGCGGCTGCCTGCTTCTTGGATGCGAGATCGGCCTTGGCTGCGTTGAGTGCGCTCTTGGCGTTCTTGAGGCCGTTGATATAGGAGGTCAGCTTCTGCTCGTACTCGTCGACGGACATGGGGTTCATGTTCCAACCGGAGCCTGCCCAACCCAGGTTTGCGGTATCGAAGCTGTCGGTCTTCCAGCCGTTCATGGTTCCCTTGCTGCAGACCGCCATGCCCATATAGCCGATTTCAGGGCTGATGACATGCAGGTAGTGACCGACAGTTGCGGGATATCCGGCAACCTTAAAATGCTGGTTGACATAGGATTCAATCCCACTATGCGACTTGTAGAAGTCTACGGCATCCTTACCGATTAGACCGGTGACGCCATAGAGCTCCTGAACCGCCTGATCGAAGAAAGCCTTTTCTTGGTCCACCCACTGCGGTTTCGGATCGGTTCCATAATTCCATGCGAGGTTTTCGGTCGTATCGAACTGCATGGAATGTCCAAACTTGACATCGGAATAGTTTGCGTTGGCTATCGCCGCTGCAATGAGCTTATAGGTGACCTGGAGTTCGGAGAGACCGACGGACTTGCGATACTCGTTGATGGACTTCATGTACGGGATTGCCGCGAGCATGTTGTCGAGACTGGTCGCATCGAGGCTGTTTCCGACCTCGGTGTAGTCCTTGTGTGTACAGTTCTGGATGATCTCGATGGCTGAATCGGCACCCATGGCCTTGAAGAAGCCGATGGCTCCCTGCTTGAGTTGTGCGTCGGCGGAGTCGAGTTTCGCCTTGGCCTCGTCGACCTTCTGCTGCGCGGCGGTTACGGCGGCGTCTGCGGTATCCTTTGCGGCCCTGGCGTTCGCGAGCTCTACGTCTGCGGTTGCCTTGGCGGACTCTGCGTCCTTGACAGCCTGCTTCGCGGCATCCAGCTTGGCGACGGCGTCGGCATTCGCCTGCTTGGCCGCATCGAGGTCGGCGTTCGCGGCATCGAGAGCGGACTGGGCGGCGGTCACGCCGGATTCGGCATCGGCCGCGGCCTGCTGCTTTACGGAGAGGGCCACCTGGGCATCATTCAGGTCGGCCTGTGCCGTTGCCGCAGCGGACTGTACCTGCTCGAGCTCGGACTCGCACTGGGACTGCACCGCTCGTGCGGCAGCGAGGGCTGCCTCTGCGTCCGCGACCTTCTGTTTTGCCGCATCATACTCTGGACCGCTCGCACCGGCCTCCGCTGCGGCGAGGTCTGCTTTCGCCTTCTCGTAGGCGGCGCTGGCGGCTGCGGCCTTCGCATCCGCCGTGTCCTTGTTCTGCTGGGCTGCGGCGAGAACGGAATCGGCGGAATCCTTTGCAGACTGGGCCGCAACCAGCTTGGACTGGGCATCGGCAAGCGTCGCGTTGGCGTTGTCGAGTTCGGCCTGTGCCCTGCTCACGGCATCCGTGGCGTCGCGCACGGCCTGCTCGGCGGCACGGATAGCCTCCGGGGTGGCGCCTACGGCATCGGCCTTGGCTTTATCGAGGGCGTCCTGAGCGTCCTGGGCCGCCTTGATGGCGGACTGGTACGCTTCGTCCTTCTCGGACGCATCCGCCTTGGCGTCTGCGAGACCCGCCTTCGCCTGCTCGAGGTCCTTGCCGGCGGCATCGGCGGCGTCCTTGCCCTCTGCGACCTGACGGGCGTACTCGTCCATTGCCGCTCGGTCGGCTGCCGTGCCGGCGCTGACTGCCGAATCGTAGGATGCCTTGGCCTGGTCGCGGGCGGAAGCCGCCTCGTTGTAGGGACCGGCGGCCTCATCGTAGGATGCCTTGGCGGCGTCCTCCTTCGCCTTCGCCTCGTCGACTGCCTTCTGCAGGTCCGCGATGGTCTGTGCGGCGGATTTCGCGCCGGTACCGGATGCCGCGCCGGCGTGGGTGGCGATCGGCGACATCACGGCGGGGTGCTGTGTGCCCCCGTCACCGGTCTGGGCGAATGCCGTGAACGGTGAGATGAGGCTCGATCCGGTCATGGCGGCCATGGTCGCCGCGGTGACGGTCAGACGCGCGATCCCCTTCGGAGTGTGAATCTTTTTGTTTGGCAGTGCGGCGAAGTGATCGCCACCGGCAGCGAAGTGCTTTCCCTGAGTCATTGTGCTGTTCCATTCCTTTTCCGTGCCCTATCCGACTGGGCATCAGAGCGCTTTCCAATAGAGATAATTATGCGCCTTAACTGGGATTGTTGTATATAGTCCGTTGGCTTTTATACAACAATCCATGACTCTTTTTGTCATGGATACGAAGACGCTTCAGAAATCATTCGGCATGAGATGCAAAGAGCTTCGCGCTGGACTCGGGTGCAGCCAGGAGCAGTTCGCCAATTTGATTGAAATGGATCGTTCCTACTACGCGAGCATTGAAGTCGGGCGGCGTAATGTCAGCCTCTCAAATCTCAAGAAGATTGCCGACGGATTTCAAATCAGCATTGCTGAACTCATGAGAGGCGTCAGCTAAATTTATCCGTCTCATAGTTCACAGTGGGTCTCGTTGATTAGTGCCTTAAGAAAATGGAAATCGTCCCAATAAATTACCGTCAATCGTCCCAATAAGTAATCGTTATTTGTCCCAACGACGCAGATAGACGCTATAATTTCAAATGAATGATTGGAGGGAAAGCCGATGGATAGGTATATAGGACGTTGTGTTGACTGCTTGGTCGAGCGCGACCTTGGCATTTTTGGTGCAGTGCTCATTCAGGGGCCGAAATGGTGTGGAAAGACAACGACAGCTCAGAGATTTGCCGAGTCATCGTTATCTCTCTCCGACCCATCTGGCGGTTTTGCGGCCCTCCAGCTCGCTCGTCTCGATCCGGCCCAAGCAATTGTCGGACCGACCCCGAGGCTTGTCGACGAATGGCAGGAAGAACCGAAGCTATGGGATGCCGTGCGATTCGAATGCGATGTCAGGGGAGGGGAGCCAGGACAGTTCATTCTCACCGGATCTGCGACGCCGCGAGCCGAGAACCAGCCGATGCACAGCGGTGTGGGTCGAATCGCCCGTTTGCGGATGGATACCATGACGCTTTTCGAGCTCGGTATTTCGTCGGGAGCGGTCTCGCTTGGTGCGCTGCTCGATGGAGATTCCGTTGCGGCGTCACTCGGATCCATCGCCGGTATCGCCGGTATCGCGGATTTGCTCTGCCGCGGCGGTTGGCCCCAAGCGGTCGGTAAGACAACTGCCGACGCAATGCGGATAGCCGCCGCCTATATTGACGGTGTTTGCGAGTCTGACGTTTCGAGGGCGGATGGAGTGAAACGCGACCCGGTTAAGGTAAGGGCTTTGCTCTCGTCGCTTGCACGCAATGAATCGACTCTTGCCGGCATGAGGTCCATCGAAAGGGATTTGGGTGTTGACGTCTCAAAGAATACGATTACCGGCTACATGGACGCGCTGCGCCGTATCAATATCGTCGACGATGTCCCCGCGTGGCATCCGGCTCTCAGGTCGCCGGTGAAGTTGCGGCAGGGCGCGAAGCGGCACCTTGCGGACTCATCGCTCGCCGTCGCCCTCATCGGTGCGGATCCGGAGTCGTTGTCATCCGATCCGAAGACCCTTGGCTTGCTCTTCGAATCCCTTGTGCTGCACGATCTCAAGGTTTACGCGGCGGCCAGCGATGCGACCGTATCTCACTACCACGACGCTGACGACCTAGAGGTCGACGCGATTGTCCATCGTCGTGACGGCTCGTGGGTTGCCGTTGAGGTTAAGCTCGGGAGCCCCCAAGTCCCAGAGGCAGTGGAAAATCTGCTTCGACTTGAGCGAAAGCTGGTCGATCGCGGGGAGAGGCCGCCTGCGGCGAAACTCATCGTCATCGGGTTTGGTATGCCGGCTCACGTAACTAGCGAAGGCATCGTTGTTGCTCCGGTCGATACGCTCGGAATCTAAATTATTGTTATTTGCATTTCCAGAAATCCTCTATCTAGACGCCTCCTAGAGGATTTCTGGAAACAACCGGTATTTTGATCTGGGCTACGAAAGGTTACGGGTCCAGATTCCGTGCTGCGTGGAGCCGGTGATTTTGTATCCGTGGCGGTCGATTCACGCCGCAAGCCTGTCCCAGTCGATGCGTTTCCAGTTGCCGCCCGGCGCGTGGTTCACGATGAGCCCGCCGGCGACCATGAGCGCGTGGTTGCGTGCCTTGCGCGCCTCGCGCGCGAGCGCCCTCTTCTTGTCCGAAATCTGGACCTCGGCCTGCTTCTTCTTGCATTGAAGCCTGAACCAGGTTCAGCTGGCATGGTTAAAAACGGGGGCGACGCTTTTGCGTCGCCCCTCGTCCCGGCCGGGTTGCTTTAGTTGTACACGCGGTAGTTACACTTGAACTGGGTTATGTGTCCATAGTGGGAGCCGTACCAACCCGATGTATAGCTGATTGCTTTTGCGCCTAGATATTCGTATCTCTTGTTGTTGTTAGCGCCGGGCGATTTTAGCCGCTAATAGTCAAACTATTTTGACCAATCCCGGTCACCGAATAATGGCCACCGTGCCTCCCCGCCGCCACTACGCTGGTGGTGCCAACACGCCGGCGTTAGGAGGACCATTGAGGTGAACGAGAGACACGATGACCTACAGGAGATTATAGACGCGGCGCTCCGGGAGATGGCCGCGGAGGAGGGCGACGGGTTCGACCCGCAGGCATGCAACCTCGCTGAGTTCTGCAGGAGGACGGGGCTCACCCGCTCCCGCGCGAGGACGGTCAGGGCCCACGGGTTCAGGGCCCTGCCCCACGGGAACAGCGGGAGGAGGGCCGCGCCGGGCGTGCTCGCCGGCCACACCGGCCTGGTGGACGACCTCCTGCGGAAGGGCGTCACCAACTCGCAGGTGATATTCGAGCGGCTGCTCGGCCAGGGCTACGCCGGCGGCCTCACAACGGTGAAGACCTACATCGCCGCGCACCGGGACCTCGTGCCCGCGAAGAGGCGGCAGGCGGCCCCGCAGGGCTGCCGCGGCCAGCGCTTCAGGACGGCGCCCGGAGAGGCCTACCAGATGGACTGGGGCTTCGTCGCGGTCGAGCGCCCCGGCGGGGAGCGGGCGCGGATCGCCTGCTTCGCCATGGTCTGCCACCATTGCGGGGGCGCCCACGTCGAGTTCTTCCCGAACGCGCGCCAGGAGAACCTCCTCATCGGGATGCTGCACGCGTTCTCGGCGCTGGGCGTGCCCGCGACCGTGCTCACCGACAACATGAAGAGCGTGGTCGTCCGCCGCGATGCCGACGGCCGGCCCGTCTGGCAGGCCGACTACGCCGAGTTCATGGGCGTCGTCGGCTTCCGCACCAGGCTGTGCAGGCCGCGCCACCCCTATACGAAGGGCAAGGTGGAGAGGCTCGTCCGCTTCGTGAAGGGGAACTTCCTCGCGGGAAGGTCCTTCACCGACCTTGACGCCCTCAACCGGGAGGCCGCCCTCTGGTGCGCCGAGCAGGGAGGCCGCTGGCGCCGCGCGGCGGCATGCGTCCCGATGCGCGAGCACGAGGCGGCGTGCTCGGCGAACACCAGGCCGCTCGAGGTCACGGCCGAGGTCGAGCGGTACCTGTGCCCGCGCCGGAAGATCTCCTTCGACGGCTTCGTGAGCTTCGAGGGGCACCGCTACGGCGTGCCCTACTGGTACGTCCGCCGCGAGTGCAGGGTGAGCCGGGAGGGGCGCGTGGTGCACATATACAGCGACGACCTCTCCCGCGAGCTCGTCGCCCACGCCGTCGGCACCGGCGCCGACAGCTGGTGCGAGGGGCAGTGGGAGACATCGCCGGCGCAGCCCGAGGAGCTGCCGACCCAGCCGGTGGGGACCGTGGTCGAGCAGATCGCCCCGCCCAGGACGAAACCCGGTTTCGAGAGGTTCGACTTCGGGAGGGCCGAATGATGGCGGGCGCGGGGGCGAGCCCCTACGAGCTCGCGAGCGACGCCGCGTCGAGGCTCGGGATCGCCGTCGGGGCGGAGGAGCTCGCGACCCTCGCCTCGGACCTCGACCTCGGCGACGGGGAGATGGCCGCCGTGGCAGCCACCTTCTCCTACCTTGCGGAGAAGAGGAGGCTCGCCTCCATCGAGACGCTGCTGAGGCTGAGCAGGCTGCCCAGGCGCGAGCCCAAGACCTTCGAGGGCTTCGACTTCTCCAGGATCCAGGGCCGGGACGCGGCCGCGCTGGGCAAGCTCCCGTCGCTGGCCGACCTCTACGCGCACCGCAACGTCGCCTTCGTCGGGCCCGGCGGCATAGGGAAGACGCACCTCGCGCAGGCCTACGGGCGCGAGTGCTGCATGCGGGGGCTCAAGACCTACTACATAAAGGCGACCGAGCTCAGGGACAGGTTCCAGAAGGCCGTCCAGCGGGGAAACACCTCGCGGGTCGTCTCCTCGCTCGTCAAGCCGTCGTGCCTCATCGTTGACGAGGTGGGGAGATGCGTCTACGACAGGCCGTGCACCGACCTGTTCTTCGATGTCGTCGACAGGCGCTACGAGAAGGAGGGGCCGAACGCGATGGTCCTCACGAGCAACATCGCCCCGAGCGGGTGGGATGAGTTCTTCACGGGCGACGACACGCTCCTCTGCGCCCTCGACAGGCTGTTCGACAAGGCGTCGGTGTTCGTGATGCGGGGCCCGAGCTACCGCGGCAGGGAGCTTGACACCTACTCGGTGGAGGCCGTCCCCCAGGCGGTGAAGGTGAGGGGGATCCAGCCCGAGGGGATGTAGGAATGCGATAGGAAAGTCATAGATGCGGGCGTGTTGGCTAAAATGGGTCGGCCGGGATTGGTCAATCTCGGCCGACTATATTTGGCTAAAATAATCCGACGCTAACATTGTAGCGAAGCTCACGGTAGGTCGTGTCGTACTCTGCTACGTAAAACGCGTCTCCAGAGAAGGCTTTG